>JAHDDO010000056.1:0-6135 GCA_020629315.1 Saprospiraceae bacterium
CACCCCAAAATCACATTTTCATGTGAAACCGCGAGGGGAGCCTCACTTTATTTTTGCATCAGCTTTTACAAGTAATGCGATCAATAATGAAAATCTTCACTCATTCCTATCTTCTTAGTTTGCTATTGTTGCTAGGATCATACTCGATCATCCAGGCTCAAAATCTGGAGGATTTTGATCGAACAAATCCATTAAAATTATCGGGTACATTTTCGGCAGGAACAACTGTGTACCAAGCATTTGGTATTGAGAATCGTCGAAGTCCATTATCTTACTTTGTTAGCGCTAATCCAGTGATTAGTATTTATGGATTTGATATTCCAATCAGCTTTACCTACAGGGATCAACAAGGCAGTATATCCAATCCTTTCCAGCGCTACAGCATAAACCCTTCTTGGCGATGGATTTCGGCGCATGCTGGCAATGTTAGTTTAGAATTGCATCCTTATGTGTATAGTGGACAGGTAATAAAGGGTGGCGCTTTAGAGCTTACACCAGGTAAATTTCGATTCGCAGCGGCGTACGGTGAACTAGAAAATCCCTTAGCTCAGTTGGATACTATTGTAGCGGGCGCCGTGTTACTCGAAACATATAAGCGTGATGCAGCTACATTGAAAGTAGGGATCGGAGGGCAAAAGAGTTTTTTTGAATTGACTGCGTTGCGAGCAAAGGATAGAATTGAACCAGGAGATATCGGAGATATAAATACAGAACTAGTGAAAGCGGCTGAGAATGTAGCCTTAGGTTCTGCTTTTCAATTGAGTTTATTTAATCATTTAGTCATTGCATCTAACGTAGCAGCTAGCGCTATTACGCCTGACCAATCAGCGTTTGGGGCTTTTGTCGCAGAGAGTGGTGATCCTAATTTGCAACGATTGAATGATCTATTTACAGTAAATATATCTACTCGATTACAGGTGGCTGGAGATGTAAGAGCTGACCTGAAATTCAAACACTTTAGCATAGGAGGTGAATATAAGAGGGTAGATCCCCAGTATAAGAGTCTAGGTACATTTTACTTTCAAGAAGACTTTGAAAATATAACCCTAAGACTTCAGTTTTCTGTGTTTGGCGGACGTTTACGGTTTAATGGTAATGGAGGCCAACAGCGCAACAACCTAAACAAGCTTAGAAGCTACACAAATAAGCGTACGATAGGAAATGGTAGTCTTACCATCATACCAACAAACTGGATGACCTTCGTGGCGAATTATGCAAATTACCAAACAGATAGAACGCCTGGTTTTTTCAATGTTAATGATACAGTCAGGTATGCTCAAACCACGGCTATTCAAGGCGGAACCCTTCGGTTTTTATTGGCTAAGAAAAACCCTACAACACTCACATTCGCTGGAAATTACCAGCAGTTGCAAGATGTCTTGAGTAATGAAGACCTTAATCGCAATATTGATAATTACACCGGGAATGTCAATTTTTCAAAACAGTTTAAGGGGTCTCAATTTGGTTTTACTGTAGCGGCACTTGGTGTTGAAAATCAATTTTATGATCGTACGACCCAACGATTCGGTATCAATACAAATATCAATAAAAAACTCATGGATAGACGACTTAGTCTTCGCTTTGGTGGAGGGTATGCATTGAACTATCTAAACTACCAAGAAGATGGTTATTCAATAACAAGTCGTATAGATCTGAAGTATAGAGTCAAAGGAAAATATCAAATCACATTCAGAGCGAATTATCTACAACGCAGAGGTGGTATTGAATCTTTTGAAGAAGTGCGTGGATCGACAAAGTTCAGTTATCAATTCAAACCCAAAAAGATCAATAGTAAAAAATAAGTTGCCATGTTGTCAAATCAATTCCTATTAATTTCACTAGCTACATGCAAAAGAATCGTGTCCGCGGCTCTTTTGCTACTCTTAGTTAGTATTGGACTTTCAGCACAAAATCAACTAGAGATTACCATAGTGATGCCTCCGCCATATCCAACAAATTTGGATGAGTATGCTAGCTATCTAGAAACGGGACTTATTTCTGTAAATAATACTACCACAAATGATGTGGAAGCATTCTTTGTAGCCGAACTAAAGGAGACCAGTGGTAAATTTTTAGTCTCTACTGATGGGATTACCAATGAGTCCATAACCTTCGAGCCGGGACCCACCTTATTATCGCCAACGGATATCGAAGATGTATTTGCTGGCATGACCGATCAGGATGCGATAATCAATGGTTTATCCGACGATGAATTGCAAGCGATTTTATTAAACCGCCAATTGCCAGAAGGCGATTATGATTTGTGTATCCAAGCTTTTGATGCATTAGGCAATCCTATTTCTGCTGGACCGCCAGCATCATGTTTTAATTTCAATGCGCAATATCCAGAACGTCCCATGTTAATCAGACCGATGACTGATGAACAAGTAGATACCCTAGGGTTCATGAATTTCACATGGTTGCATAACATCAATGATATAAATGTACTTAGTAGAACGGAGTACACATTAAAAGTGCTAGACGTAACAGAGGAGGATATTACTAATGTACAAAGTGCTATGTTCAATCCGGGCGTGGCTGCAGCCTATGAAGAAAATGTGGGTGCCAATAACGCTACTCAATTGCAAGATGACATTGATCTCCCAATGGAAATAGGACATACCTATGCGGCCAGAATCACGGCTACTGATCCAGAAGGTGAAACGGCGTACCAGTATGGTGGACATAGTGAGATCGTAGTATTTACATATGGTGATCCTAAAGATGCGGTGGATTATGAAGAGCCCTTTGTTTTTCCTGAGATTACCAGTCCTGAGGCAGAAGCCGTTTTACCTACGGATACAGAAAAAATAGACTTCGAGTGGACGCATATCGCCACACCGGATATTAAAAATAAATTGGATTACAGCTTCTATCTCGTTGATCTAACTACGCAGAATTTGAGTGAGTTGAGCGTCGATGGCATAACTGAGAATCCACCTTTTTATTTACTTGAAAAACCAAATCCAGAAACGACATTTAGCTTTAATTCTAGTCCTAGTGCTCGATTGATTGAAGGAAATTCTTATGCCGCATTTATACAAGTAAAAAAGAAAAATGAACAGGATGCATCCATCAGTATTCCTAATAATGGTATAGGTGAATTTATCTATTTCAGTTATGGCGAGTTGGCGCCAGAGGAAGGGGCTTGTGTTAGTAACTGTACAGCAACCTTACCCACAAACCCAAGTTCTGAAGCGCTCAAGAAAAAAGATGTGGTTTTCATGGGTACGTTTATCATGGATATCACCAAGATCGTTAATGGCAATGCGGTAAATGGATACAATGGAGAAGGAGAGATTGCGATCAAATTTATGAATGATGTTAAGGTAAAAGTGACATTTGAAGGCTTGAAAGCAACAAAAGTAGGCGGGCACTTTCAGGCCTATGAAGGCGAAGCAAGCGCAGTAGTAGATGAAGGCATTTCGCATGAAGCCCAATTCGCTGAGTTTGCTGGTGCGCATATTCCACAGATAGGCGAAGAAGCATCTGGCGAAATACGGGACGCCATAAAGAATGGGCAAAAATATATATCCGCTTTCTTACCAGGAGCTCCGGCGATTACCTTACCCATAGGTTGGGACAGAGAGGTGGAAGGTCAAAAAATGGTAATAGGTATTGATCGAATGAATTTTGGTGTTGAATCGGGTGAAATGAGTGCCATTTTTAGTATTGAGCATCCTGAATGGGGCGAATATATTCCAACCTTAGGAGCAGGGAAGATTGTGTTTTCGCCTAATGGTTTTGACAAACAAGTGCAATTATTTTTGGCTAATGATTATGAGATTCCAGGCACAGGTGCTGCGGATGCTCCTCTAGTATTAAAAGGCATTGATGAGCAAAGTAATGAGCCGGGGTGTTATATAGATCTTGATTGTAATGGATTTAAAGAAGGGCAAATAACAGCTGAACTCAGTTTTCCTAGAACGATGTTGGTACCTGATATGCCAGATGGCACCACTGGATCAGGGCAAGTTACCGCTACCATGAGTGGCATACTTTCAAAGGGTAATCACTTTATGTTGCAGGCCAGCATTGACCCTTTCCAAATCGTGGGTTTGGATGGGTTTAGTTGGGAAGTGCAAGAAGCCAGTTACGATCACTCTGATCTCTCAAGTCCATTTGATCATGCTAGCCTTAGTGGTGATCCTGAATTTGCATTTATCGACGAAGCATTAGGCTTACGTAACCAAGATGAAGTCGATTTATGGAGAGGATTCTATATTAAGAAAGTAGCTATGCGTACCCCAAATGATTGGGCGAGTGATGGCACACGGAAGTCAGTAGAATTGGAAAACTTGATTATAGAAAAATCAGGGGTTACGGGTGCTTTCCAGACCACACAGATATTGAATTTGGAGGAAGGTGATCTGGAAGGTTGGGCGTTTTCTGTTGACACATTCAGAATTGAAATTGTACAAAGTTCTTTCCGTCAAGGACGTATGGGTGGACGGGTAGGCATGCCTATATTAACAGAAGGTGAATCATTAAAATATACAGGCTTACTCGATCAAGAGCAAGACACGGTTTCATTCCAATTCTCTGTGAGACCGGAAGAATCATTGACCGTGCCATTATTCATGGCTGATCTAGCATTTACGAATAGTGAGATAAAGATCTATTATTCAAAATATAGAAAAAGTGTAGAAGCAAACCTAAGTGGCAGCTTAACGATGAGTAATGAACTATTGCCAGCGGATATGCAAGCGGTAGCCAATCAAGTCGATGTGAGTATGCCAGGTATCGGCTTCCAAGGAATGGAATTTGGTACGCACAAGAAATTTAAAGCACCCACTTTTGAGTTCTTGAGCGGGACAGGTAGTTTGGCTGGATTCCCGATAAATGACGATCCTACAGAAGGTATGAAGGTGGTGTCCAATGATAATTCTGGAGATGATACGCCTGCCTCAGAAGGAACTACCATCAAATTTACATTTTCACCTGAAGTTTCAATTGTAGGAAATAAGAATGGTATTACAGCCTCTGCTAGTGTAGAATTTGTGAGCTCTCTTCAACGTAACGCTAACAATAAGGTGTACTATTCCTTGGATGCGGTTAATCCTAAAGCCATGGAGGTAGATGCAAAAACAGGTGGATTTGAATTCGATGGCCAAATTGAGTTTTATAATAACTATGGATACAAGGGAGCCAAAGGACAATTGGCCATTAAGATACCTTCAGGTATTGGCGTAGACCTTTTGGCTGAGTTTGGCGTGTATAAAAATGAAAACCTTTCAAATCCTAGCTATGGAGGTAAGGATTATTATTCATACTGGGTGGTAGAGGGCTTGGTAAAATTAGGTAAGGCAGGTATTCCTATCGGTGTCGGCGCGTTCCAAACAGGGCAAAGCTTATATGGTTTTGGTGGGGGAGCATGGTACAATATGACCATGGATAAAAATGCGAAGTTGCCAAGTGGTGAAGAGTCGTATAGTGATGAGAAGTCAGATCCTTCTTCAACAGGTTTTACATTTACACCTGTGGCTCCAGTTAATGGCAGTCGATTTGGCTTAAAAGCAACCGTTGTTTTTGGACTTACAGGGGCGTCAGAAACCTTCAATGCTGATGCTACCTTGGCAGGCGAATTCTCTAGTAGTGGTGGATACGTAGATCTGCAGCTAGTCTTAAATGCATACTTCATGAGTGGCTTTGGCAATAATAGGGACAATGCTAAAGTCAAGGCAAATGGGTCTATAGGCGTAAGTAACAAAACGGGCAAATGGGTCTTTGGTGGTTCGCTTAAAGTCTACATGAATGTGGAAGATATCATTGTAGGAAATATGGCTGGCGAAAAAGATCTTTTAGTCAGTGCCGACATGCATATCTCTGCAGACAAGTGGTATTTCTATATGGGTAAACCGGATGCTCGAGGGCAATTATTATTGAAGTTGGGTGGTGCGAGCTTTGGGATGTCAGGCTACTTTATGGTAGGTCATGGCATATCCACTAAACCGCCACAATTACCGCAGTTTATTGCAGATATTTTGGATGGAAAACCCGTAAATGGTGGTATCCGAAGAACTAGCAAAGCGTCTGGCTCTATGAGTACTAAGCCTACCTTAACGCATAGTAATGCAGAGTTGTATAGCGACGGTCAAGGCTTTGCTATAGGCATGGAGTTGGATTATACCTTAG
>JAHDDO010000056.1:6235-16310 GCA_020629315.1 Saprospiraceae bacterium
CCTAATCCGGTCTGGATAGAAGGAAGAGCTCGAGTAAATTATGATGTTCTTGGCGGCTTAATTGAAGGGTCAGCTAAATTTGATATGGACTTTGGTGAGAAGTGTACCCCTTATAATGAAGACGCCTTTGCGGCATTGGATTTTATTGAAGATCTTACACCACACGCTACACCAAATATTAAAAAAGGGCAGAAAGGCCCAGTAGGTGTATTTACAGATTTTGATTTGTATTTACGAAATAAGATCAAGCGCTACCATATACCTAAAAGTTTAGTTGAGCCATCAAAAGGGAGTTATATCGTAGAGCCTTACATCGCTAGTTTTAAACTGACAAAGCATAAATCTGATGGATCCGACGAGCGAGAGGTAAGCACAGTTACACCTGTTCGTAATGTAAAAGATAATTTATTATACCGAGTACAAACTACGGAGGCCCTTGAAGAAACAGACTGGTACAGTATCGAGGTAGTTTTAAAAGCTCGTGATTATACAGATGGAAAGAATGGGGTCCCAGCCAAAACAAAAGATAAGAATGGCAATTGGGTGGAATGGAAAGAAGTGCGAAAGAATACATTCAAAACCGCAAATGCACCACATAATATTCCAGATAACATTGTGCGTGAAACGTATCCATTTATTGATATGCGATATTACCTGCAAGACCAAGCATCAGAAGGATATTTGCTAATGACGAAGGCATTTCCGGAAGTGCTCAAGGATAAAACAAGTAAAGGGAAAGATAAAGTTTACTACTTCAAGTTTACAAACGTAGAGACGGGCGCCGTTACTTCTGCGCCAATGATAAACTTGGAGAATAAGGGATTAGTGTTTAGGACGCCTACCTTAGATAATAACGCTTTGTACCGAGTATCATTGATCTCTAATAAGTTGGCTCCTATGGATTATAGTGATATTAAAGTGGATGAGGTTTATGATCAGCAGAATCTGAGTTCAGTAGCTGTCAGAAACATTCAAATGTTTAAGGTGCATAAGGATGCTATAATATCTGAAAGAACAGGGGAAGAACGGATTTTGTATGAATGGTACTTTGCTACAAGTAAGTATAATACTATAGGAGAGAAACTTAATGCAGCTAATGTAAAAGCAAGCCGTAATGGCGAAAAGATCGACCTTAGATTTGAAGGTATGGAGTTATTTGACCATATCGAACAATACGGTTTTAAGAAAGACGGTAAAGAAGAGTTTGGTAAGATGGTATCCGTAAAAGTGAATTACGAAAAAGGGTATGCTAAATGGTTGAAAGAAGGATTGTATAGGCCATTTTATGGCAACTGGAAAGATCATAAGAATGCCAATAATGTAAGCAAGTTGGTAGAAGAAGGTAATAAATTGGACGCTACCTTTAAGTGGGTTCCTGGAGGTTTAGGATATCAACTGGAAGACGAACTGAAAAACGATGATTGGAATACAGGTATTTGGGGTTGGGGACCCAAGATTAGTCAAGATGAAAAAGATACATATAGTTTAAGCAGGTATCAAACAGGTCAATTGATGAAATCAGATATCGAAGAGCGATTGCTTGGTCATAATCAAAATATAATTAGAAGTAACTGGGTGAAATATTATGATTACTATGACATCGATAAATCAGATTACTATTGGCTTAATCAAAATCGATTTAAAGCTAAATGGTCATTGAATCAATATCTAAATGAAAGATCCGGTGAACAAGGTCAGGTCGAAATCATGTATAAAGTACCTTTCTTAAAGCGTGGATCCATCGATGGTGGATGGTATTATTACTCAAAGCCTAAAGTGAACTTCACCTATTTATAAAAATGCTGAACACATTCAAGATGATGAAAAATAAAACCTATGTATTTACACTGCTTTTGACATTGATGGCTTTTGGTTCAATGGCCCAAGATGAGCGCAGTGAAGCAGATGAGCAGAAGACGCAGATAGAAGAAGCTATTCCCCAGCTCAGGGTCTTGCACAAAATGAAGGATGGGAATTTATTGTTGCGATGGGCACCCACAGATCCATTAGTATGGACTTATGGAAATGCTTATGGATATATCATAGAGCGAAAAGCATATGATTTGAGTGAAGGAAAGCCAATGGTAAAAGGAGGCTTTGAAAAAATGACCAATACGCCTATAAAACCCTGGCCACTCGATGATTGGAAAGTATTTGCTGATAAAGCTGATGAATACCCATTGATCGCTGCGCAAGCGATTTATGGTGAAGAGGAAGTAAATCCTAATGTAAACAGTTTTGTCCAAGCAGATATCTCCTTGTCGAACAGGTTTGGATATGCCTTACTAGCCGCTGATTACTCGACAGAATGTGCCAATGCTTCGGGCTTATTTTACAAGGATGAACAAGTATTGAGTGCTCATATGTATGAGTATAAGATATATTTGGCTGAACCTATAGAAGGTAGGGTAGATACAAGTTATATTACTGTATTCTCAGATGATTCATATGAATTAACCCCACCGGTATTATTACCCCCTGGTGAGTTCGAAGATTATGTAAACATCATGTGGGATGATGTGACAAATAAGCAATACAGTGGCTATTACGTGGAGCGTTCTACTGACGGAAGCACTTTCGAAGCCTTGCATGAAGTACCCTATAAGGACTTGAAATCAGAGATGAATGCAGAAGCACCCTTTGTATTATTTCAAGATTCGTTAGCTACTCAATACGAAACGCATATCTATAGGGTAAGAGGGATTGATCCTTTTGGAGATCTGGGTCCATGGAGTAAACCCATCAATGCTATGACTAGAGATCTTACTGCGACTGACAGTCCTAGAAACCTGACAGCTAGCCAAAATAAAAAAGGTGAATTAGAAATTAGTTGGACTTGGTTAGATGAAGATAAAGCCAACGACCTAGATGGTTTCGATGTGTACTGGGGTACAGATCCTACTGGATATTTCGAAAAATTAAATGAGAAAAGACTACCGCGGAAATCAAGAAGCTATACACATGTCAATCCATCTGTGGATGCGGATAACTATTACTATGTTAGTGCTATAGATACCTCAGGAAATGTGGCTAAATCCATTCGATTATTCACCTCATTAATTGATAGTATTCCACCGGATCCCCCTGCTGGCTTAGTCGGCACCATTGATTCTTCTGGCATTGTATCGTTGGTTTGGGAAAACAATCAAGAGGCTGACCTTTTAGGATACCAAGTCTACTTTTCGAATAAAGAAAATACAGTGTATACCAATCGATCTAAAGATTACCTATACGATGCCACATTTAGGGATAGCCTAACTTTAAAAACCTTAACTGAAGATATCTATTACTATGTAGTCGCGCTTGACCGGAACTTTAATGAATCGTCTCCGTCGAAAATTGCGCGCGTGCAAAAGCCAGACACGATAGCTCCAGCTATGCCCATTTTCTTAGATTATGAAAACTGGTCCAATGCGATTAGGCTAGATTTTGAAGCAAGTAAAAGCGATGATGTAGTACGCCATGAATTATGGCGTAATCCTGATGATGGACTATGGTTAATGGTGGATGAGATTCCCTTGGGACAGGAAAGTTATACAGATGTAGATCTAGCATCCGACCAGTTTTATCAATATAAAATTGTGGCAGTGGACGATGTTGGCAACCGCTCTGAAACCTCTAAGAAACTCAGATTAAAGGCCATAGGACCGTATTACATTCCATCACCTGTGTTAGATAAACCGAAGAGAACAAAAGAAGGGATAGCACTTAATTGGGAAAGTGAGTCTATAGCTGATGCTTCTTTCATGATCTACCGAAAAGTAGGGGAGGGTAAGTTATTGAGCTATGAAAAAGTAACAGGTGATTCCACTTTTTTAGATACTGACATCAAGGATAAAACTACGTATAGTTACGCAGTAAAAATGATTCGTAAAGATGGCAAGGAATCCAAGTTATCAGACGTAGTAAAAGCAAACTAATAAACGCTAAGCAACTTTTTTATGGGGCTACTATCTTGGATGGTGGCCCTAATTCATTTCTAAAAATCACATTTTCATGTGATGCGGCCTCTTTGACTATGATTTACCTTTAGTATATTAGAAAACATGCTGAAGTAATATTATGGAAGAGATCCGTCTTGCGATTATAGAAGATGACCCGACAATCAATAAGAGTTTATGCATGGCTATAGATATGCAAGTCCAAATGCATACTTGCTTCTCTGCTTTTTCTGTTGAGGAAGCCTTAGAGCGGATAGATGATGGCGAGACGCCTCAGATCATCCTTCTAGATATTGGACTGCCGGGTATGACTGGATTAGAAGCCATTCCTGTGCTGAAAGAAAAATTACCAGAAGTTGACATTATCATGTTAACAACCTATGATGAATCGGAAAAGATTTTTCAAGCCTTGTGCTCAGGGGCATGCTCTTATTTGTCAAAGAAGGTATCCCTTCAAACGATTATTGATGCCATATTTACTGTGAGCCGTGGCGGATCATTTATGTCACCTTCAATAGCACGAAAAATAGCTAATCATTTTGTTCCCAAGCGATCCGCCTTAGATGGGAAACTTTCTGATCGGCAAATGGATATTGTAAAGAGCATGGCTGATGGACTCAGTTATCAACAAATTGCCGATAAGAACTACATTTCTATCAATACCGTTCGTACGCACATTAAGAATATTTACGAACTGCTACAAATTAACTCAAAAGGGCAATTGCTTAAATTGTACAACCAGTCGTAAGCTGAGAACCCGTGAGCCATCCAATCATTCAATTACTTTGGGTTCTTATCCTAGGGCTGACTGCCTTGTCTGGTAATTCACAAGATTCCATAGATCCATATTTCTTGAACCAGAATGGAGATACCTTGGAAATTACCAATTGGTCTCCTCATGCCGTGCATGTAGACAGTCTTGGTGTAGCTTGGTATGCTACAAGCTCCGGGCTAGTAAAATATGACGGCCATCAAATAAAACAATATAGAACCGGTAGACCATCTGCGTTTACCTTGCCTAATGAATCGTTAACCGCAGTATGTGAGGATTACGCTAACATCCTATGGTTAGGAAGTGCCACAGAAGGGGTAATACGGTTCAATCCAAAGAATGGGACATTCACTGAGTTGAAAGACATAATGAAGAGTAGTGAATATGAACTCACTCAGATCAACGCCATCATTCACCTTGATTCTACACTCTATATTTCTGCCCCATTTCAGGGCTTTTTTGAATATCATATTCCGAGTAAATCATTGAGCAAGCAGGGCTTAGTAAATCCGGTTCATGGTTCTAATATTGTACCCAATAAGCTCGAAATTTTGCCAGATGGCAAGATTGCTTTGATATCTTATAATGGGATTGTCATTAAGGAGAATAACAAATACTCTCCTGTTTTTCCTATCCCAAATGTTGATGTGTATAGTGGGTCCTTCGTTTCTGCATCTCAACTCTTACTTTGTAAGTATGCTAGTGATGAGTTATACCTTTTTGATATTGAACAGTGGTCGATTCATGAAGTATTCACCAAATTATCTTCCACCATTTTCAATATTCAAAATGTAGGAAATGATAAGATTCTTTTTGCGACTGGTTCTGGCATATATAGTTGGACTGGTACTTCAATTTCTATAGATGCTTCCTTGCCATTGAGCTATGAAGGCTTGCCTTCGCACTCAGTTGCCGCTATACATAAAGGCTGCGGAGAGAAAACGCACTTTTTAACTAACCATAAAGGAGGGGGGTACTTTATCCCAAAGACTGAGGTTTTTCAGTGGAGATATAAAGGTGATGTGCGGAATTTTCAATTTGCCGGAGATGATCTTTTGATCGCTGATAAAGGGGGCATATTTCGTTTGAAAGGTTCCGATAAAGACCCATTGTACATGGCAAGGCCTAACCGGAACATTCATACTTTCCTACCATTAGATGAAGACCTTTATCTTATTAATAATCAAATTAAAAATTCATATTCTAGCTTTACTAGCTTTTGGTCTAAGAAACGAAATAAGATAGTTGATGAATATCGATCACGATTATTCTTTTACCTTTCTCAGCTCTCTAATGGCGATATTGTAGTTGACAGTCGATTAGTAGATTCTATCCAAAACTACAGGATTGCTTTTGGAGGTCAGATCGTTGAGCAAATCAAGGATGAGACCTATCCTGATTACAGTGTAAATCATTTTCTAGAACTTGAAAATGGGAATATACTTTTGGCCAGTTTTAAAGATGGTGTATTCGAGATTAACAAAGAACGCTCTGAGGTTTTCCAATGGGAGTATGAAGACATGAATAAAGGTCACCTTAACAGTAACAATGTCCATTTACTTCTAGAGCATACGGATGGTCGACTATTTATAGCTACGGATAAAGGGGTTAATATTATCATGCCTCAGCGAACAGAAACACAATACTTAGATTCGTCCAATGGATTGCAATTCTCACAGATTTTAGGGATGCAAGAGGATGAAGCTGAGAATGTATGGTTGTTTCATAATGAGCAAATAGTGCGAGTTGGGAGAGATGGTAGTGTGGTCAAAATACCATTGCCAAAAGAATTTAAAATCAATCTTAGAGAAGTGCGTATGAAGCTGGCTCTTTTCGAAGGTCAGATTTACTTCTTATGTAAGGAAGGTATAGGATATTTCGACCCAGATACATTGGCTGATTTTTCAAAGCCTGAGAAACCATTGGTTTTGAGTGCATTTTCAAAAGATCATACTTTCGATGTTGTGTCAAGAGATTTGGCGATTCCTTACAATCAAAGAGATATTGATATTTACATTGGCGCCCCATTGGAAACGGATAGAAATATAAAGTATACTCATTATCTGGAAGGATATGATGACGATTGGCAAATATCGGAGACGGATCGCACCATTGATTATACCAATTTACAGCCAGGCAAATATAGCTTATCACTAAAAGCAACAAATCTGCAAGGTGAAGAACGTTTACATCTAAATGCGCTTAGCTTTACAATCATTCCCCCTTGGTACAGAACATGGGCTATGATTATTTTGTATTGGATAATTGCAGCTACGATAATCTATGCATTATACAAATGGAGAATGAAACGAATGCTGCGTTACCAAGAACTCCGAGCGCAGATAGCTGGAAACTTACACGATTCTGTAGGCACCTACTTGGCGGGTATGAACATGATGGCCGAATTGATCAGCACTAAGGTTCCTGAAGAGCTTCGGTCGAATGTGCTAGAGATTAAGAATATTGGTGATAGGGCTATTAACCGAATCCAAGACTTATCTTGGGCGTCGGACCCTACTAAGGATAATATTGATGCCTTGATTCAATACTTGAATGAACAAGCCGCCATCTATGAAGGAAATAACAGGGCTAGTATTCGGATAGAGAATAAAACCCGAACATTATCACAAACTATAAATCCTCTTCAAAGACAATATCTGATCTTTATTTTTCAGGAATATCTCCAGTATTTCGAATCAAAAGGGGAGAAAGAAATCCGGGTTACTTTAAATAAGATGGATCGACACATAGTGCTTTCGCTTGTTGCTCAACATCCATACAATGATATTGAGCAATATAAAAGCACTACACTTTTGAAAGCCATTCGAGATAGCCACGCACAAGTGAAAATACATAACAATGGCGTGAGTCAGATTCTAATTGAGCTTCCCGATAATCAGTCTGTTTGAACCGAGGCTAACACAGTAAAGCCGTCATCAGTAGTATAACTAAACGTGCCATTTATTTTTTCCATCCGTTTAGCCATCGAACGCATGCCAAGTCCAGACGTTTTCATTTGATCTTTTGTTATGTCTGTATCATTCTTGATACTTAGCTTGAGTGCTTTGCCTTCGCGTCGCAGATCGACTTGGATTTTATCAGTCGTTCCATATTTCATGGCATTCGTAATAGCTTCTTTATATACGAGATATAATGCTTGTCTAATGTCTGGTTTTATACTTTCTTCCGAGCTTGTTAGGTTAGATGTAAAGACCACATTTTTGCCTGTAGGAGCGATGGTGTCTTCATTAAAATCTAACATGCGATCTACTAAATCTCTAACACTATCTTTGTTAGCATCAATCGCCCAAACGGTATCCCTCATCCGGCTCATTGCTGAACGACTCATTTCATTTATCTTCTCGAATTGATCTTTTATTGAGGGATCAGATTGCATTTGAAGCAGCTCAGTCTGCATAGAAAGACCTGTCAAAATTGAACCTACGTCATCATGCAGGTCAGACGATAACTTAGAACGAAATTCTTCTTTACGTTTTAATTCCATACGGGCATTTCGCTGTCTCAGATACGTCAGTAAAAAGCCGATAAGCCCGATAAAAAACAGAATAGAGCCAATAAAAAGTGTTCGGTTTCGATTCGATTTGAAGATGGCAATATTTTTAGCTAAATCTAATTCTGCAATTTCTTGATTTTTCTTTGCGACATTGTATTTCGTTTCCCAACTGGCAATCGCATCACTACGATCCTTTTGATAGATACTATCTTTTAAGGTCATGAATGCACGCAATGCGCTTGACGCTTCTTTATAATTTCCAGTCTCCTGATGGAACATGGACAAGGCTTCCAAAACGTCAATTTTATTCTCTGTTGAATTCATTTCATCTGCCAGCGTATTGGCACGTTTAAGATAGGCTTGGACATCTTTGGGGCTCAAGAAGGATGGATCTTTGGCTAATTCTATATTCTCTTTTTTATGCTTAAGTTCAAGCGTATAATTCTTAGCTATGGCAGAAAGCGTCGCAGCCTCATATGGTTTACTGCCTATTTTCTTTACTCGACCTAATACATCTACCAGGTATTCATAGGACTGATAATGGTCCCCTTTATTCATATGGATAACGCCCAGATTATATATAGAACTGACTAGGCCTTTTGTAAAAGAATGTGCTTCAGATTTCTTACGAGCCTTTTTATTTAGTTCAATGGCCTTATCAAAATTACCTAAGGATTCTTCCACATGTCCAAGTCGTAAAAGGTTATGTATTTCAAGCGGCTTATCTTGAATCTCAATAGCAATATCCATTGATTTTTCGAAGTTCTCTTTTGAGGCTTCATATTCTTTCATGTCATTTTGTATCGTCCCGATATTATGGTATCCGATACACAATCCTCTGAGATCGTTGAGGGTCTCCTTTATAGTTAAGGACTTTACGTAATATTCGATGGCCTTATCGTAATTTCCGGCTAATTGAGAAGCATTTCCTAAATTATTTAGAATAGTGGCTATCTCTTTATCTGTACCCTTATCCTTAGAGAGGTCATAGGCTTTGTGGTAGTAGTGACTTGTAGAGTCGTAATTTCCTTGGGCTCTGTGCACCTTGCCTTTAATTAGAAAGGCATTGCTTAATTCATCGCCAAGCGAAATTTCCTGTGCTGTTTGAATGCAAGTGTCAATATATGCTTGCGCCAGGTCTAGCTCACCTGTCTTCAGACATATCCTAGCCAGTGACTCATAGGCTTTGCTTACGAACTCATCATCTTTTGCGGACTTAATGAGTGCAAAGGCCTCGTCTTTTGCTTCCGCATGATTACTTTGTTTAGATAATATGTCAATTATAGCAATCTGGCTTCGTAGCGCATATCGATTATGTGTAGTGCCAGTACTTGCTTCTCGTATCGAGTTATATAGGTCTATGCTTTTATCGAGTAATCCAATTGAGTAAAGATGCTCTGCTGTCAAAAACTGCAAGGAATAAGCAGGTTTAGGATCGCTATTTTTAGTTGCAATCTGACTAGCCACATTAAACAAGTCTTCAATTTCAGTAAGTTCTTTCTTTGTCTTGGTTTTGATTAAAGCCCCAT
Source organism: Saprospiraceae bacterium (assembly GCA_020629315.1). GTDB lineage: Bacteria > Bacteroidota > Bacteroidia > Chitinophagales > Saprospiraceae > JAHDDO01. Next base: position 15,992 of record JAHDDO010000056.1, read on the forward strand.
AATGCTTTATTAGCAAACTGTCAGATTCTTCAGTTTTAATCAATTGTAGGATTGAATCCGCTTTGGACTGAGAGAATAGTAATGTAGGAGATGCTGTGATCCCAAGTATAGAGAATATACAAAGGCCAAGGAGGACCTTAGATGTGAACTGATTCATTTGCATTACTTGTATAGATCGGAAGTTGCGGTCTATATTCACTAAGGTAGCCTCTTTATCCCTATTTCTGACGGTTTTTTAGTCCAATGTCCATTTAGGTGCTAGAAAGAATATGATAATTGCAGGAGCGCTGCGCAAGGGCTGAAGGCGTTCCGATGCTGA
>JAHDDO010000057.1 GCA_020629315.1 Saprospiraceae bacterium
ATTCTTTAAAATGAATATATAAAAAGGAATTGGTCGATGATCAGTTCCTTTTTTTTGTTATGAAAAATGGCTGAATACTCTTTATTCAAAATGAAATAGTTTATGGAGTATGTCTCCATGACAATATTTTGCGTAAGGGGTTGTAGCTGGATCAGCTTTGCTGATCTCACGAAGTGATGAGCTTAGCGAAACAGCGTAAGACCCGGTCCTGAAGCATTCAGGATACGCCCTAAACAACATAATATAAAAAATGCCTATAATTAATATTATGTTAAATAGAGATATTTGAAAATAGCAGTTATATACATATAGGCATTGTATCTTTGCTGTATGCGAATACCCTACTATACAATTGTGCTTGCTCTTTTTATTTTCTTTTCGGCCTGCAAGCGTCAAGATCGAATGGCAGACAAGGCGCCAGATAAGGCTGCGATGATATTACAAAATTTGCAAGGTGCTTGGAATCTGGTTGAAATGGATGGCCGCAATGTGCATCAGTTCAATGCGAATGTAAAATTTGTAGATACACTGGCCTCGATATATTCGGGTTGTAATTCAATGTCCGGTATTAAAGTAACTACGGATGACGCTGATCATAATATTGCCATGGATTGCAGCCTAGCTACGGCTACTTTGGTTGGATGTCCAATGAAACATATTGAAGGCAAGTATTTTGAATTAATGTGTGGTGCGTATCATTTAGTACAAAAGGAAAATGTATTGGTTATATCTACGATAACGGGTGTAGAATTGTTATTTACAAAACGTCGCGAATAAAGGGTAACATATATTTAGGATTTCTAACATACTATATGTGATGTCATTTAGCGTTTATGTGTTCGTATCCTATGATACGTGATTACCAAATGACTAAAATTTGTATTATGAAATCATTCAAAATTCTATTAGCCTTCTCTTTTGTTAGCATTTTTTTACTGACATCCTGTGCGCCTAAATACGGATGCCCAGGTAAAATTACGGATGTAGACCGTACAATCAAGACAGAATCAAGTGTTCAAGGCCACGCATTATTAGCTGAGTGTGACTAATTTTCCCAAAGGAAAATAGCGAATAGTCCCCTATCAAGTCGAGGCATAAATTATCTTAGTTGCCAGAATATGCTGCTATGAAAATTTGCCAACTATCCATTTTGTTGCTTTTGTTGCTGTACTCATGTACGCAAGCCAACGAGCCAGATACCGTCATAATTAATGCTGATATTTTTGATGGTAATGCCGCTAGTTCTAACGACGCGTTAAGCATTACAGATGGACGGATTGTATCTCTGGGTTCTACAGAAGAGATGATCGAAATGGCCGGTCCTTCAACGGTAGTTATCGATGCTAGAGGGCAGTTTTTGATGCCCGGTTTCATCGAAGGTCACGGTCATTTTTCCGGTATAGGTTATCAATTATTGAATGTAAATGTGTTGGGCGCTGCATCGTGGTCTGCGATTGAATCCGCCTTACAAGAAAGGGTAGCTAAGACACCAAAAGGGCAATGGATTACGGGGCGAGGTTGGCATCAGGAGAAATGGGATGAGACTCCCCTATCTGCCGTAGATGGTTACCCTACTCATGCTTCCGTGAGTGCTTTTTCTGCTGACCATCCTATTATGCTTACACATGCTTCCGGCCATTCCTTATTTGCCAATGAAGCAGCTATGCGTTTAGCAGGCATTTCCAAGGAAACGGCTGATCCTTTAGGCGGTAAAATAATCCGTGATGAAGAGGGACAGGCTATAGGTATTTTTGAAGAGCGCGCTATGAAAGTTATTGAGTTGGCTTATGAGCAATATAGGGCCTCACTCTCCCCTGACGAGATTCAAAAGGAATGGGAAGAAGCGATTCGTTTAGCTGAGCAAGAATGTATTTCGAAAGGTGTTAGCAGTTTTCAAGACGCCGGTAGTTCGATGCGTGAATTAGATCAATATGAAGCCTACGCAGATGCTGGTAAATTGGACTTGCGTCTTTGGGTCATGGGGCGTGATAGTCTTCAAAACTTACAAGCTGAGATGAAGGCACATCGACGCGTGAACAGTGCCAATTATTATTATACCTGCAATGCTATTAAATCTGAGGTAGACGGTGCCTTGGGTGCTTTTGGGGCTTGGCTATTAAAGCCATACCATGATAAGCCTGATTTTGAAGGCCAAAACACAACAGATGTAGCTGAAGTAGCAGCCATTGCAGACTTGGCTAATTCCTTGGATATGCAGCTTTGTGTCCATGCCATTGGCGATCGTGCCAATCGTGTCGTTTTAGATATTTTCGAAGCTAAATTACAAGATGAGCAAGGTCAATTGAAGTCAGATCATCGCTGGCGCATAGAGCATGCTCAACACCTAGATACCTTAGATATTCCACGGTTCAATGCTTTAGATGTTATCGCTTCCATGCAAGGTATTCATTGCACCTCTGATGCGCCCTTTGTAGAGAAGCGTTTGGGTAAGGAGAGAGCTCAAAAAGGGGCCTATGTATGGCGATCATTACTAGATGCAGGCGCTCATATTGCTAATGGGACCGATGCCCCTGTTGAAGACGTAGACCCGATAAAAAACGTGTATGCCTCTGTTACACGCAAGCGTGAGGATAATGGGTTTCCATTTTTTGTTGAGCAACGAATGAGTCGATTAGAAGCGCTTAAATCATATACCATATGGAACGCATATGCCGCCTTTGAAGAAGCTGACAAAGGGAGTCTTGAGCCGGGTAAATTAGCGGATATAGTGATTTTAAGTAATAACTTGTTACGCTGTACTGACGAGGAAATTTTAGATACAAAAGTTAGGTACACCATCATTGATGGTGTGGTCAAATTCAAATCTTAGGATTACTCACCCAGTTTAGCTTTGATATCAGCAGGAGAGTAATTTATAGACTTTAGCACTTTGCCATCACTATTCCTATAGACAAGGAATTCATCGCCTTGTTTTTCTATATGACCTTCTGTGCCTTTAGTTTCCTTGTAATGCGCTAAGGTAGCTTCAGCCTCTTCCATTGATTTGCATGTTTTGCTCATATTGCTGCGCTGTACTTCATCAAACAAGGATTTGAATTTATCGGCTAAACCAAACTCTAGGATCGCACCACTAAGTACGTACTGAATATCACAAAATGCATCTGCTACTTCTACAAGATCATCATTTTCAATGGCCTCCTTTAACTCTTTCAGTTCTTCTTCCAATAGATTAATTCTTAGCGCGCACCGCTCTTTAGAGGGGATAGTCGGATCATCTAAGACTGGTAATTTGAAGGTGTTATGAAATTGAGCTACATCGCTCAGTGCGTTTGGTTCATTAAATTTTTTACTCATTGGGGGTTCCAGTTTGGTTAGCCAGAATGTCGGTCATGACTTCATCGAGTTGTTCACCACCGATTCCTTTAATTATAATCTTTTTATTCTTGTCTAAGATGAAAATTTTTGGCGTTGTTCGCACGTCATATTTGGTTTTGAATCGAGATCTGTGGTATTCGTCTGCCGCATTTATAAAACCCGTCATATTTTTCTCTTCAATGCTTTCCCAACAAGTCCCAACCTTATCCATATGCTTGGTACAGATCGCAAATACTTCTACCCCTCTTTCTTGAAATTTGTCACCAAATTCCACAATCTTAGGCATCACTTTTTTACAATGACCACAATCAGGAGCCCAAAATAGAAGCACTAGATATTCAAAATCTATAGAGTCTAAAGAGATCGGACTTCCATCTTCTTTGTATACCGTAATATCCTGAGCTATTTTACCCATCAAGCTGGGTTTCATTTTATTTACGTTATCTATGATTTTGTCCAAGGTTTCTTGTTCGACCCATGGTGCTTGCCCTTTAGCATAATAATTATCTACCAAATGCACGACTACCCCATCCATACCTACCATTTTGCTCTTTGCGTAATAGTTATAGAAGTCTCCTAAGTAGTATTTAAACATTTTAGAGCCGGGGCCCATTTCGGCTAAGAGATAATCCATGCTTTTTCCAATTGAGTCTGCGGTTTGTAAGGTCAATTTGTCCATGTAGTACCGCACTCTATCATTAATGAAAGGCGTGTACAAGGTCACAGAATCCGATAAATCAATGTGATCAAAGTAATGCTCTTTGTAATATCTATATCGACTATTCTTTCGCTCTTCTGCAGATAATTCGGTAAACTCTGGTACGTCGATAGGTTGATTCGCTTTAAGTAGAATAGTGGTAATACTGTTTGGAAACTCTTGTATTATTCGCTGTTGTTCTGCTTCTACATCTGCGTTTACGGCTTCAATTTCACCTTGAATTTTATCCTTCTCTTCATCAGTGCTTGCCTCTAATTGGGCGTTCTGTAAGCCCTCGATTAGCGGTCTTTTCTCAGCTAGAAAGCTCACATAATCGTCAAAGAGTTGGTTCTCATCTGAGCCTTTATAACTGAGGTCAGAAAAGTCTGCGAGTGTGCTAGTTACTTTAAATTTTTGATCATCATCAGGAATTAAAAACTGATGAACACTATTATCAATCTGACTTAGGAATAGGTAGACTCCTGGATGAAGATGCTCCTCCCCTTCCAAAATGAAAAGGCCTTTTTTATTTCTGTATAAGGTATCTAATACTAATTGTCGTGTGCCATAAAAATAGCCTGCGACTAGCGTATCGTTGTCATACGCAGGCAGGTCAAATTCAATATCATGGCCTTCCTGCCCTATCAGGACATTGGACCACAAACTAATTATAAATAGGCTACATAAAAAATACTTGCTCATGCACTTATAACGTCTCAATTTCCTAAAACATTTCCTCTTTTGTTGGCGAGTAGATATAATACAGCCATTCGTACGGCAACCCCATTTTCTACTTGCTGTAATATGATGGAGTGATCTGAATCGGCAACATCAGAAGTTATCTCTACACCTCGATTTATGGGCCCCGGATGCATGATCACGATTTCTTTATCTAGTCGATCAAGCCGCTCCTTGTTTACCCCAAAAAACATGGCATATTCGCGGAGCGATGGAATGTATTTTATGTCCTGTCGTTCCAATTGAATTCTAAGTATATTAGCCACATCACACCAAGCTAAGGCCTTGTCAATATCGTACTCTACACCGATGCCTAAGTGATGAATGTTTTTTGGAATCAAGGTAGGTGGCCCGCATACTTTTACTTCGGCCCCTAATTTTTGGAGGCAGAAAATATTACTTAGGGCTACCCTACTATGCTTGATATCCCCTATAATGACAATTTTTTTCTTAGAAAGATTACCCAATTTTTCCTGCATTGAAAAGGCATCTAATAGCGCTTGTGTTGGATGCTCATGTGTGCCATCTCCGGCGTTAATTATATTAGCATCAATGTGCTTTGAGAGGAAGAAATGAGCGCCAGGGCTAGGATGTCGCATAACAACCATATCGACCTTCATCGATAGTATATTATTGACCGTATCCAATAAGGTCTCTCCTTTTTTGACACTACTACTTGCTGCAGAAAAATTGATTACGTCAGCACTTAAACGCTTTTCGGCGAGTTCGAATGATAATTTAGTCCGCGTTGAATTTTCAAAGAAAAGGTTAGCTATGGTAATATCACGTAAAGAAGGTACTTTTTTAATGGGGCGATTTATGACTTGCTTAAATTCGTCAGCGGTTCTAAAAATGAGTTCAATATCTTTCTTTTGGATGTATTTTATGCCCAAAAGGTGTTTAGTTGATAAGAATCCATCTGCTTGATTAGTCATTCATCTTTATTTTTAGCAGAATAAATTAATACTTGATCTTGTCCATCTGTTTTCTTCCATTGGACGCGTACATACGATTCGTCTATGGAGTCTACAGATATTCCAGCATAATTAGTGGTTATAGGAAGATGTCTGTTAAAACGTCGATCTACCATGCATAGAAGTTCTACTTTCGAAGGTCGTCCAAAGTCTTGTAAGGCGGACATAGCTGCGTGAATGGTACGTCCTGTATAGACCACATCATCGACAAGGATAACGTGCTTATTATCTACCAAAAAATCAACTTCAGTTTTACTGGCTTTTAAGGGTAGGTTCCGAATCCTAAAATCATCTCTATAAAAGGTAATATCTAGTTTGCCAAATTCGATATCCTTCTTGTGTGGCGCAATTATTTCAATAAGCCGTTCGGCCAGGATGACTCCTTTTTCCTGGATACCTACAATGCACAATTCTTCATGATCTTCACAATGCTCGAGTAGTTGATGAGCCAGTCTTGCCAGGGTTATCCCAAAGATATGGCTATCTAATATGACTCGTCCTTTTTGCATCGGCACAAAAATAGTCTATCTAATTAAATTCCCTTTCTGAATGACTATAAAATGCGGTGGCATTGTAAAATTATATTATTGGCAATTGTAATCTATTACGACGGTTATTTGAGATATATAGTGCTAATTTTGAAAGGTTTAGCCTGTATAAAGACCTATCTTTAGGCTAGTGGACAAATACCTTGGATTTGTCTTATGATAAATCGAGAAAGATGAGGAAACGGATTGACTGTCTCATTCGTTCTTATAATAGTTAAAACCCCAATACATGAAAATGCGATTTTATTCTTTCTTGCAACAGGAATGAATAGTCATACATGAACATTTTTAAAGGTACATATCTTACATGCTTGCTCACTGCGCTGACCCTCATATCAGCTAGTGCCACCTCTCTGCATAGTATTGCGGTAGATACCCTTATTCCCAGTATTGATACGAGACATGAATTCTGCATAGTAGACTCATTGTTGATATCTGTAGATAGTCTTTATGCCGAAATTTCTTGGTCGACTGGAGACACTACACAAAGTATATATGTTAAAGAAGCAGGTATATACTCAGTTACGGTTGTTGATGAATCAGGAGATTGGGGCGAAGCAGCGCAAGAGATAGATGATTTTATATTGAAAGAACCTGCCATAGATGGGTCTCCATTGATGTGTGATGAGGATACTCAGGTGCTGAGAACTAATGAAGAACAGTATGAAGCGTATCAATGGTTTTTACCTAATGGTTCGTCTTTAGCCGCTGATACTACCAATCAACTATTGATTGATACGGCAGGAATGTATGTGTTACGGGTGGAAGACGAAAAAGGATGTACGGCATACGATAGTTTGCGAGTTGCTTTCCATGATTCTTTGGATGTCTATATAAAAGGTCCAGATGCCTTTTGTCAAGGGAGTCAAGCTATCATTACAGCCGATACGTCTTTATTGCGCATTTTCAGATGGTTTGATAATGACACCATCAATGTAGAACGAATCATATTTCAAGAAGGAGAATACACCTTAACCGGTGTGGATACAAATGAATGTCAAATTGAGAGTTCATATAAAGCCAACTTTTTTACGCCTATTGATCTTGACAGTTTGTTCAATGGTGATACTTTAATTTGCGAAGGCGGCTCCACATTTATTAGTGTTAACACTGATCAAATAAAGGAGTTTACTTGGGCCGATGGTAGCACAAAAGATAGTTTATTTGTTGAAGAAGCGGGTGAATATCTATTGAATGGTGTTGATAGTAACAACTGTTCTTTTACAGCTTCGTTTAGAGTGGATTATTTTGAAACAAAAGCTATAGAGATCATCGGTGATCTATTTATTTGTGAAGATGGTTCGACGGTGCTGAGTGTAGATACCTCTGATTTAATTGGGTTTATGTGGAATGATGGTAACACAGTTACAGAGCGTGAGATTGATGAAGTAGGCATATACAGTGTTTCTGCAACAGACGTAAACGGATGTACTGTGTTTGGTGAGGTTGAGATTAGTTATTTCGAAACATTTGACATTCCAATCCGAGGAGATAGTACCTTATGTCCAGGACAAGTAGGCAAGATCTTTCTTGATCAAGGAATATATAATGACATACTTTGGGAAGACACTGTCGTAGGTGATACCTTACTTATAGTCACCCCAGGAGAATATAAAGTGGAAGCCAAAGATGCCAATGGCTGTTTTGTGGAAGGATACATCGAGATATTAGAAACGGAGGAGTTAGATCCTGAAATTAAAGGCGACAAAAGCATATGTCCAGGCCAAGTGTCTACCTTGATGGTTGAAGATGATTTTGATAGTTATACATGGAATACCGGAGAAGAAACACGCGTCCTACAGATAACGGAAGCTGGCCTTTATTCAGTAACTGTGACGGATAAATATGGTTGTTCAGGCGAAACAAGCGTTATAGTGGAAGCAGGCTCTTTTGAGGCACCTAGTATAACTGGTGATGAATTTATTTGCATTGGAGGAAGCACTACCCTTTCCATTGATGAAGAAGACTATTCAAACATTGTTTGGAATACATTTGAAACGGGTGCTAGCATTACCGTTGCAGAATCTGGGACATATATAGTGAGTGCAACTGATGAAGAAGGCTGTTCGGGTTCAAGCTCATTCACGGTATTCAACTATCCAGAAACAATTGTAAATATTACTGGAGACACAGAATTATGCAAGGATGGTTCTGGTTCTCTTTTTATTGATAATCCATCCGTTATTTCTGTAGAATGGGATGATGGTTCGACTGATTTTATTCGTGAAATTTCTGAATGTGATCGCAACTACACCTTAGGGTATATCGACTTAAATAATTGTGAATATATCACCCAGATCGAGGTTGGCTGCTTTGATGATATAGATATTATTCTACTTAACAAGGAAGATGTCCGGTGCCATAATGGGTCTGATGGATTACTAGCTGTGGAAGGAGAAGTAAATAATCAAAATGGCTTCTTCTTTTATGAATGGTCTAATCAATCATCAAATCAATTAATTAATAATCTGAGCGAAGGTGAATACACGGTAACAGTTTCAGATCTAAATAATTGTTCAGCAGAGGCGAGTTTTATCATCGAACAACCCAGTCCAATAACTTTCGAGGTACTGGAACTGCGGGAGCAAACTTGTTTTTATACCACAGATAATGAAGTACGTATTGCTGCAGATGGTGGCGTTGGTAATTTTAGATATCGGTGGCTCAATGAAACCGTGCAAAATACACTGGAATCGCAGTTTTTACCAGGCGACTCTGTTACCCAATTACCACTAGGTATGTATGACATTGAGGTCATAGATCAAAATATGTGTTTAGATACATTCGCCTTAGAAATGACGGGGCCGGATTCGATTATCCTTACACAAGCCAAGATTGATGATGTGTTATGTAATGGTGAAAATACAGGTGCTTTCAACTTAATTGCAAATGGAGGTATAGGATCGCTAGCCTATCAATGGACCCATGGGCAGAACGGACGAAAGTTAGACAGTTTATTTGCTGGAACATATACGGTGAATATTATAGATGATTTAGAATGTACCATTACGGAGACGTTTGAAATAGAAGAACCTTCCGCAATAGAAATAGAAGCGGTTATAGAAAATGAAAGTTTGAACGGAGCTGCCGATGGTAGTATCGAAATATCGATTACAGGAGGTACTGGAGATTCATATACTATTATGTGGGAAGATGGTTCGAATAGTAATACACTTACGGATTTGATCCCTGGAGAGTATACTGTAATGGTATCAGATGAAGAAGCGTGCATTAAGACGGCTACTTTTTTAGTAAGTGCAGGAAATTGTATGCTTACCGCATTATTGACTCCTAAGAATGTATCCTGTTTTGGAGAATCTAATGGAGAGATTGACATATCACTCACAAATTTAATACCCCCTTATCGCGTATGGGTTAACGATGTTCTATATGCGGACGCAATGGGCAACACTGAGTTTAATCAGACTCAACTTACCATTCCGAATCTTACGGTAGGTACGTATGAACTTGCTTTTCAGGATGTAGCCAATTGTACTTATGCGGTATCTACTGATATTTTTGAACCCAATAAAGTGTTATTGGAGTTACTGGTCGATGTACAGCCAAGTTGTTTAGATAGTGAAACGGGTCGTATCGTTTCTAACACATTTGGCCAAGAAATACAGAGTTATGAGTGGAGTAATGGAGCGGTTACGCCCAACATAGATAATATCGCACCCGGTGACTATAGTCTCACGGTAACAGATTTAAATGAATGTAGCGCTTTTGAGCAAATAGCAGTAGAACACTTTGATAATATTGCACCAGAATTGGTATTGCAAGGATTAACTATTTATCTGGATGCTGATGGTAATGTATCTTGGCCATTGGCCGAGGATTTTGATTTGGCATCCACTGATAACTGTTCTGACATCAGTTTTAACTACGATCAGCCGACTACTTTTTCTTGTGAAAGTACAGACTCTCTTTCTGTCACTATTGCAGGGCGGGATAGTGAAGGTAATGTTGATATAGGCGAAAGTTATATTTTGATTCGAGATACTATCCGACCTCAAATACTATTGGATACGATTCGTATTTCTTCTTGTGACACTGTGGATCTTATAGTTTCGATGCAAGATTTTACAGATAATTGTGCGATTGCTCAGTTTAACTGGACTAACCCTCAAGTAGCTACTGGTCCATTTCCAGAAGGGATTAGCCAATTGGAAATTAGCGTAGCAGATATTTCAGGTAACATGACCACAAAAGAGATAGTCATATTAAATGAAGTTAGGCTAGATGTGGATTATACTGTTTTTCATCCAACTTGTTTTGGCTTTGATGATGGTGAAATTGTGTTCGAACCAGATGGCACGAACCCACCATTTAAAGTGACCTACGATGAGACGATAGATATTGAAAATATGACGGCAGGTATATTCACATTTACCGTTAATGATAAAACTAAGTGTGAGCGCGTGCTTGAAATAGAATTAGACGAACCCCCTTTACTTGAGTTTACTTTACTCGATTTTAATAATGAAGTCGATGATGGCTTTGTTGAAATCGATCTATTTGGTGGCACCCCGCCCTATGGATTTATTTGGGAAAAAGATGGCCTGCTATATTCCAATGATCAGAATATTTATGATTTGCCCGCGGGTGAATATATAGTGACTATGTTAGACTCAAAAGGCTGCACGATCATTTCAGATCCATTTTTAGTGGGCATTTCGTCCTCAGTAGATCACCAAGAGGAAAACTGGGATGTCAAGCTTTATCCTAATCCTGCACAAGATATGCTGTACATTCATTTATCAGAATCTTGGAACAATGCTCAGGATATTAGGGTGCGATTATGTACAAATCAGGGTCAAGGAATACATGAACAATGGTTTTCGGGGCACGAAAAAGAAATCCAATGGCCTCTGCAAGAACTGCCGCAAGGAATGTATTACATGATCATAGAATCAGTGGACGGTCGAGAAGTACGGTCTTTTATTAAGCTGGATTAAACCAGTTCTGCATACAAATCATAATCTTCTGCATCTGTAATTTTAGCAGTAACGAAATCGCCAACTCGACAATAATATTTTGAAGCATCTATAAGTACTTCATTGTCTACTTCTGGAGAATCGTGTTCGGTTCGTCCAATGAAAAAAGGGCCTTCTTTTCTATCGATTAGAATTTTGCATACGCTACCTACTTTTGCCAAGTTTTTTTGTAGGGCAATGTCCCTCTGTATTTCCATAAGATCATTGGCTCGCTGTGTTTTCACTTCTGGAGGCACATTATCTTCCATGTCATGTGCCGTTGTGTCCTCTTCGTGGCTGTATTGAAAAACACCAAGTCTATCAAAGGCCATTTCCTGGACAAAGTCACAAAGCGTATTGAAATCTTCTTCATTTTCATTGGGAAACCCAACCAACATAGTGGTTCTAATCGCAATATCTGGCACTACTTTCCTGGCATGAGCTATCAGTTCTTTGGTTTCGTTCATGGTAATTTGCCTGCGCATATCCGCTAAGACTTTGTCCGAAGCATGCTGTAATGGAATGTCAAGGTAATTACATACCTTTTCTTGCCTGGCCATCACTTCAAATATTTCCAATGGAAACTTGGAAGGATAGGCATAATGGAGTCGTATCCAATCCAATCCTTCAATGTCGCAAAAGGCATCTAGAAGTGAAGGCAAGGCACGCTCTTTATAAAGATCCAAGCCATAATACGTTAGCTCCTGGGCTATAAGCATGATCTCTTTCACACCATATTTTACAAGTTCTTTTACTTCAGTAACTAACTGTTCAATGGGTTTTGAAATATGTTTGCCTCTCATTAACGGAATCGCACAAAAAGAACACGTTCTATTACATCCTTCTGAGATTTTGACATAAGCATAATGGGCTGGAGTAGTTATTTTTCGTTCACCTAATAATTCATGTTTGTAGTCTATCTCAAATCGAGCTAAGAGTGCAGGCAATTCCATGGTCCCGAAATAGGCGTCTACCTCAGGTATTTCTACCTCTAGCTGTTCTTTATATCTTTCTGAAAGGCATCCTGTAACATAGAGTCGTTCTACTTCTTTATTCTTCTTTCGCTCTGCATATTCCAGTATAGTATTTACAGATTCTTCCTTTGCTCTATCTATGAAGCCACAGGTGTTAATGATAACTACTTCAGCATTTTCATTACTGTCATGTCGAACATCAACATCATTTGCTTCTAGTTGAGTGATCAAATCTTCAGAATCAACCAAGTTTTTGGAGCAACCTAAGGTGATCACATTCACCCGTTCATTTTCTATTCTCTTTGTTTTCAAAGTAAATTTTTACGTTCTTAGCAAAACTTCTACAATATGTAAACCGTTACAAACGCAAAGGTATAAATATGAGGCTTGCTTTTCTTACGCTTTTAGGTCTATTCCTATCAAGCAGTGTTTTCTCTCAGTTTTCTGTGAAATATGGATATGATGTAACCAAATCAAAATGGCAGGATGAACATGCTAGATTGGGCAAAAGTAACGCAGTGCACAGTCAAGCGCACGAAATTGGGCTTGCCTATTGGTTTAAACTTAAGGAACGAAGAGTGGAATTTCATCCAGGGCTTATATACGCCACAAGTACTAGTGCAGAAAGTACCATTGACGGACCTAACTATAATTATGATTGGCAAAGTTTTTATGTTGAACTGCCTGTACAAATATATCCATTGGACTTCGAGGGAGATTGCAACTGCCCTACTTTTTCAAAGCAAGGCAGTGTCATAGAGAAGGGTGCTTTCGTGTTTGCAACCCCAGCTGTGGGCTATCATCTATTAGACGGCCGTAACTCAGATACAACGATTGCTGGTATGGGTGAAGAAGTGAGTGCCAATAATACGGGAGTAAATGTTAGAGCCACAATAGGCATTGGTCTAGACCTTGGTATTGGTGATCTTATCACGATTACCCCACAATTAGGTTATGCTTTGGGTACTTCCTTGGGCTGGGATCTTCTAAATGAATTAGATCGAATTGACGATACGGTAGATAACGTTGATTCCGAAAGTAGTTATACTCAGTTTTTACCTGCCATCCGACTTTCTTTCAGACCTGATTATTTAAAAGATAAGCGTAGCATGTGGCGATAATCAATTTATAGCTGCTTCGCTACTTCACTTAATTGGTAAAGATAGATACCTGCACAGACAGATACATTTAAAGAGTGTTTAGTGCCATACTGTGGAATCTCGCTAGCTATATCTAGTAAGCCTAAAATAGATTCTGATATTCCGTCAACTTCATTGCCCATAACTATCGCTATCGGAAAATTAGGCGTAATATCAGCAAGAGGTATAGACTGATTTGTTTGTTCCACGCCTATGATTTGATATCCATTTGACCTAAGCTTACGAATACAATCTTCTATGGATGTTTCATACTCCCAATCCACTGAAAATGTAGCGCCGATAGCAGACTTATTAATCTCTTTGTGGGGTGGCTTTGGACTTACTCCACATAAGATGATCTTTTGAATATTAAACGCATCTGCAGATCTGAATAGTGAACCCACATTTAGGCCAGAACGAATATTATCGGCCACTAGAACAATAGGCGCTTTTTCTTGAGCTTTAAACGTGGGAACATCTACCCTACCTAACTCTTCCAGTTTTAGCTTTTTCACCTATTTCCTTTTCTGTATTGAAGGCATGCATCAACAAATGCCATAAATAAAGGATGCGGATTTTCTACTGTACTTTTCAACTCAGGATGAAATTGGACCCCGACAAAATGAGGATGACCTTTGAGCTCCATGATTTCAACGAGTTTATTTTCTGGATTAATACCTACGGGAATCAGCCCAGCTTTGCGGAGATCAGCCACATATTCATTGTTGATTTCATATCTATGTCTATGGCGTTCCGAAATATCCAATGAGCCATAGGCTTTTGCAGAAATAGAATTCTTTTTGAGTTTACAATCAAACGCGCCCAATCGCATAGTGCCGCCTTTCTGCTCTATTTGCAATTGATCCGGCATAAAATGAACTACTTTATGTTTTGCATTTTCATTGACTTCTTCCGATTGGGCATTTTTTAATTTCAATACATTTCGACTAAATTCCACTACAGCACATTGAAGACCTAGACAAATACCAAAAAATGGAATCTTATTTTCTCTCACGTATTTGATGGCATTTATTTTCCCCTCTATCCCTCGTTCGCCAAAACCAGGTGCAATCAGAACCCCATCCAAATTTTCTATCTTTTGGATAAATCTATCATCCTCCAAATCTTGCGAATGTATAGGTGTAACATTGACTTTACACTCATTATGTGCCCCGGCATGAACGAAGGCTTCATAGATAGACTTATAGGCATCTTGTAGTTCATTATACTTTCCGATGAGTCCTACATTTACCACATTTGTAGGATTCTTTAAACGGCCCAGAAATTTCTTCCATGCTTTCATTTCTGGCTCCTCTCCCACTTTCAATTTCAACTTCCGCAGTACAATGACATCCAGTTTTTCTTTGAGCATTAATAAAGGGACATCATAGATGGTCTCTGCATCTATGGCTTCAATAACTGAATTTTTATTCACGTTACAGAATCGACTAATCTTAGCCCTAATCTCATCTGTAATCGGATGTTCCGTACGGCAAACTAAGATATCAGGTTGAATACCCGTTTGTAATAACTCCTTTACGGAATGTTGGGTGGGTTTTGTTTTTAATTCTTTAGCTGCACGTAGGTAAGGTATCAAGGTAAGATGTAGGCAAATTAAGTTTGTTGAACCCATTTCTTGCCTTAATTGTCGCAGCGCTTCCAGATATGGCAATGACTCAATATCACCGGCAGTACCCCCAATCTCAGTAATGATAATATCATAATTATCGCTAGCTTCTAATAATCTAGCTCTTCGTTTTATTTCATCAGTAATATGGGGTATGACTTGCACCGTTTTACCTAAGTAATCACCACTTCGTTCTTTATTTATAACGGTCTGGTAGATTCGGCCCGTAGTTACATTATTAGCTTGAGAGGTATGTTTATTTAGAAATCGTTCGTAGTGTCCAAGGTCTAAGTCAGTCTCGGCTCCATCTTCGGTTACATAACACTCACCATGTTCGTATGGATTCAAGGTTCCAGGGTCTACATTTATGTAAGGATCGAATTTTTGGATAGTGACATTAAGTCCTCTTTCTTGCAATAATTTGGCTAAAGATGCTGAAATAATACCCTTTCCGAGAGAAGATGTAACGCCGCCTGTTACGAAGATGTGTTTTGCCATATTAAGAAACTTGTTTTTCCAATATGGGACACAAAGGTAAACATTCATTTTATTTGAACAGGGTATACATTTAATTAATGTGTATTAATCGATAATTGTACTGAACTACCTTAATTGAGCTATGTATTTGAGTGGTTTGATCAATGAAATATTCTTCCTTTTTAGAAATAAATATTTATTTCAATGCGAGGGTTTTGCTAAAATAAAATGCTTTGTATATTTGCACTCGCTTTTTAAGTGGAGATCGCTTAGCTCAGTTGGTAGAGCAACGCCCTTTTAAGGCGTGGGTCCTGGGTTCGAGCCCCAGAGCGATCACAGAAATAGCTCATCTTTTGTAAGAAAGGTGGGCTATTTTGTTTTATGGTTTATATTTTTTAATGACGTTTTGATAAGATTTGTTCAATTTTGATTGACTCTCTTAGTACGACTTAAGAAAATGAATTCT
>JAHDDO010000001.1:0-46629 GCA_020629315.1 Saprospiraceae bacterium
GGAAGAAGTGCATTTCTTACTATCCGATATCAAATCTAATTTTTAAAGCTTGATTATACTAGGTTCATCACTTTCTGAGTTAAGGGTAGATGAATTTTCTTTTTGATGTGCATTAGGTCTGTTCAAACATAATTTCTCTTGGCAGAAGCTATTTTGCGAGTTTTAGGTGGCTTTTTGAGTAAAAAGATCACATTTACTATCCTTTCGTTCTTGTTTAGTATGTCAATTTTGAGTTACTAAATAAACGTATTTTAATTCTAATATCTACCATAAATCGTAAGGTCACACCTTATACTTTTTCATATCTGTAACCCCTCAGACTCCCATATTCATTGATTATCGCTAATTTTTAAGCACTTACAACTTAGCATAAATTATCATGGGTTATCTAAAGGGAACCCAAACATTGGTTAGTACAAAGATGGTTATATACCCTTATATGTACATATTTGGCACAGTACTTGCATCCTTATGGATGAATATGAGTTTTGGTTATTAAATTGAGTATGCCCGTGATCCTCTCACGGGCTTTTTTCTTTTTAGCCCTTTTCTAAAGACAATTTAATTCCCCTTTCCGTAACACATTTTACTGTTGAATATTAGTATTTTTCCATCCTAAATAATCAAAACTGTCTTACAATGATAATTGGGGTACCTAAAGAAATAAAAACCAATGAAAATCGGGTGGCATTGACACCTGCAGGTTCGTTAGAATTAACAAAGCGAAACCACAAAGTATATGTCGAAAAAAATGCGGGTGTAGGATCTGGATTTTCAGATGAAGAATATGAGGAAGCCGGTGCAGTTATATTAGATACAGCCAAGGAGGTATTTGATATTGCAGAAATGATCATGAAGGTGAAAGAGCCTATCGCACAAGAATATGATCTGATTAAAGAAGATCAGCTCGTTTTCACATATTTCCATTTCGCTTCATACAAGCCTTTGACAGAAGCGATGATTGCTAATAAATCTGTTTGTCTAGCTTATGAAACAGTAACTGCAGCAGACGGCTCATTACCTTTATTAGTACCTATGAGTGAAGTAGCTGGCCGAATGGCTACGCAAGAAGGGGCAAAATATTTAGAAAAGACAATGGGAGGCCGAGGCGTTTTATTAGGTGGGGTACCTGGTGTTCCTCCGGGTAAAGTTTTAGTCTTAGGTGGCGGAGTTGTAGGGACTCAAGCGGCTAAGATGGCGGCTGGTTTAGGTGCTGATGTGACTATCTTAGATATAAGTCTTTCGAGGCTACGATACTTAGAGGATGTTATGCCAGAAAATGTTAGAACCATATATTCTAATGAGTATAACATTAAAAGATTGATTAAGAATCATGATCTAATTATTGGCGCTGTTTTAATTCCTGGTGCAAAAGCCCCTAACTTAATAACCAGAGATATGTTGCGTGACATGCGTTCAGGCACTGTGCTTGTTGATGTAGCTGTAGATCAAGGAGGATGTATAGAAACATGCAAACCGACTACACATGAAGACCCAATCTTTGTGATTGATAATGTGGTTCATTATTGTGTGGCTAATATGCCAGGTGCTGTACCGTATACGTCTACCATAGCGCTAACAAATGCTACACTACCCTATGCCATTCAATTGGCAGATAAAGGATGGAAAAAAGCATGTAAGGAAAATGAAGAATTAACACCAGGATTAAACGTCATTAATGGCAAAGTTGTACACAAAGGAGTGTCTGATGCATTCGGTCATGAGTACCACGATGTACAACAATTTTTGGCTTAATTAAAATTTTGCCGATTTGGTTTTGATTATTAAAATATTTCTTTAAGTTTATAAGACTTGAAATAATATTTTGTTAATAAACCAAATGCCTTCATTTATGAATATTTCCTACAATGAATTGAGGAGGATTAAGCATAGCCTTCCTACTGGTAGTGTTTCTCGAATTGCACAACGATTAAACGTAGACGAACAAACGATTCGTAATTATTTTGGTGCACAGAAATACCGCGAGGGTCAAATCGCAGCAATTAATATTGAGCCAGGACCGGATGGAGGTGTCGTTAGGTTAGAAGACACAACTATTCTTGATGCAGCTAAGGCAATTATTGCTGAAGCTGGCAGCATGAATTAGAATGAAAAAAGCCTCGTATGTAAATACGGGGCTTTTTACATTTTAAGATATAGATCCTTTACCCAATGGGTGTAGCTTTTGTGCCAATGTCCATTTCGTTCTCGAAGTGAAATGGTTTTCAAATTGCATCTATTTTGTTGTTTTCCAAAGGCTATTAATACATTGAAAGGGTCTTTATCTGGAAAACTCTTCACCTCAGCTATTTCCAAAGGAAATAAGCTCAATATCTTAGCCGATTTTATCAGCGCTTCCTTTACTCGAATGGGTACCACAATACAAAGTACCCCCTCATCTTGTAAATACTTTTGAGCTAATCCAAGAATATCTTTTGATTGAAGTGTTTTAGTATGTTTTGCTAATTGAAGACTTGAGTCATTCGGTAAGGTACTTTCTTCAAAAAAGGGCGGATTAGAAATAATGAGTTCTATTTTATTTTTGAGGTTCAATGTCCTAACATCATCGCAGTAAAATGTGAGTCTTTCATCAAGCTTATTTTCAACCGCGTTGATCTTGGCTTGAAAAATGGAATCCTGATGGATATCCACTCCAATGCCTATTGCTTTTGAGAAATGTTCGGCTAGTATAAAACTGATTACACCACTGCCACAACCTATATCTAGGAACGAGCGACAATCGTTTACTTGTGCACGCGCCCATGCGCCAAGCAATACACCATCTGTATTTACTTTAAAAGCACTTTTCTGATGGTGAATGCAGAAGCGTTTGAATGAAAATGGATTTTTATCTCTGTAGATAGTCAGATATTATTCTATATCATCCTCATTTCGAAGTAACACTTGCGGGTCATTAAACTCTCCTATTATTCCAGTTATGCTCACTGGACCTGATGGTGCACTGTCTCCTGAAAAATCCGCTGAACCTCGAATAAATGTAGTAATGTTCCCCGTTCCATCTGAAAACGTGTTTATTGATTCCCAAGTAGTGCCTCCAGAAACCGTTACATCATCTATTCGAACTAAAGTCGATTCCCACTCATCGTGGTTTTCAAGTATATCAGCAATAGTTACCACCCTTGGTTCTGGTTGATCTTCTTGGCCCAGTGATTCGGCACGTGTAATAAACAAATCACTCACCTGCAATTGACCATTGAATTCACTAAGCTCTCTTCCTCCTAAATCAATTCTCAATTTTTCACCTAACGGAAATCCATGAGGTTCATCAAATCGAATAGTTATACCGTAGTTACCATCTTGAATCTGTAAATTCTGGTTGTTAATATTCCCTGCAAATACATCAGAGATAACAATTCCTTCGATATAATTATCACCTATAATTGTATTTCCGCTATTAAACATATCTAATAACTCTTCAATCTCTATTAAGCCTTCTCCGCCGGTATTTCCTCCTCCGCCACCATTGCATCGTTCTGCTTCCATATCGAGATCCTCTAAATCTCGAATAGTTAATTGCCAACCATCTATTCCAAAGCGTCCTAAAATGCCATGTACTACCCCATTGCCGCTTGGTACTGTCCTATTTGCAAAATCAGCAAAGCCACTTGTACGTAAGTCTAATACGTTTTCATCACAATCTTCCAATGGATGATTAACGGATACATTTTCTGTGGGTGTAGAAACAGCAAAAGTGTTATTTAATGCTTCACCCGCAAATTCAAGATCTTCAAATCGAACCAATGTATTCAAGTGAGATTCATTGATTTCTGAAATTCGAATGGTGTTAGCTTCTACTTGGTTAAAGATTTCACCAGGTAATAAGATTTCTTCAATTAAAGCAGGAGGTATCCTACTAAGCTCCCCATCAACAGGAGCCATGCCCAATTGTGGCAAGAAATTAAAATCACTAATCCATAGATGTTGAAGGTGCACAAATACTTCTCGACCCACTGGATAGGTATTAAATAGATCTGTTTCATCAACAACGATGGAAATACCTCTATCTCCTTCTTGTACAAAAAGTGTTTTGTAGATGTTACCGGTCTGGTCATCTCCTACCACAATACCTCTTATATATTTGTCTAAACCAATTTCAATATTAATCCCTGCTTGCCAAAGGCTTACTATCTCAGTAATGCTAACTATTTGATCTTCAGGAATATTAGGGCTTTCACCATTTAAAGGAGGTGCATCTAAATCACTATCTATACACTTGGTTAATAGTAAGACACAACTAAATAGGAGTAGAAAAATCCGTATGTTTTTCATTATCTAATGATTATGATTTTTTTTAATAACTAACACTAAACGTCAAAAAGTATGACCGTCCATAAGCATAGTAATATCGAGGCGGAAAGAGATCATCCAATGAATACATTTCATCGCCATCTCTATCTCTTATTAAGAAACGAGTTCGTAACTGCTCAAAACCGCCACTTCTAAAGATATTATCCGTCAAGTTATTGACACTAGCGCTTACCACTACATAAAAGCCGTCTCGCTTCCATGATTTTCTAGCATACATATCAAATGTCATTGCCCTGTCAAAACGTTCTTGCTGAAATATTTCATTAATATCCACCCCAATACTTTCAAACCCTGCTTCTAGATCATCAATATTCTGAGCAGGCGACGAAGTGGATTCTAAGTCTGATATGATATTTGAGTACTCTACTACAGGCTCATTGGCTATCCCACCATACCGTCTAAAAGGACTTACATTCAAGTAGTTATGATCGAAGTAATTCGCATTTACAGACACCGACCAAAATTTAGGATTTCTGTATTCTAGACCTAATGTGGCCGCAGTTTGTGGACCTGAATTAACTCGATAATTATTGATATACACTTGACCAAGTTCTCGAATCTCTTCTGTATCATCAATCGCAAAAGATAAGTTTGGTCTATCGGTAAAAAAGTGCTGTCCGTGTCCAATGGCAAATTCACCACTTAAGGTTGATGTCAGATTGTATTCAGATCCGAATTCTACGCCCATATAGCGTTGGTCAATGTTAGTTTGAATAACATTACCAAATTGTCTTACATTATCAACGTATACGTTTCTAGATTCGAATTGATCATTAATTTGATTAAAATAACCCGTCAGTCTTGCTTTGAATCTAGGAAAACGAGCATTATAACCTGCCTCTCCAGAAAATATCTTTTCGTTTACTAAGCCCGGGATTATCGCATGCCTTGTTCTAGGCGTGATATAACTATTTCTGGAATTAGGCGCTTCAGTCCCATATGCGCCATTAGCATATAAATAATTCCGGCCATTGATTTTATAGGTCACTCCTGTTTTGACCATACCTGTTAAAAAGCTATTCACTTCTCCCAGCCCAAAAGACTGTTCTGGAAAGGCCCCATTTCGATACTTTCCATCCCGTTGATATGACAACAAGTTTACCTGACCTCCAACAAAGAAATCTACTTTAGGAAAGACAAATTCGGCCGTTCCCCATGTACCTAATTTTTGGTTATTAATTAGATAGTTATACCCATATACATCCCCTTCATATATAAGTTGATTTGGGTTATTTAAATCATTTTGTTGCAGTGTATCTATAATGGCATTTGGAATACCTTGCTGTGGAGCAAATTTGTCCCAATTAACAGAAAAGTCTGCTCCCATTAAATCATCAACTACCCGAAAGTATTTGTTTCTATCATAGATGTATTGCACACCGCCATTAACGTTCAAGTAACTATTAACAACTGTGTTTACGACGGTATTAAAAGCAAATTTATTTTGATCAAATCGATCTTCATTTAAAAGATATGAAGCTAATTTGCCAGTAACATCATTTCCTTCAATGCCATCTACATTTTCAATACGTGTTTCATTTGAGGCATTCGCAGCATACATGGCATCCAAATCAAGCTGGCGATTCGCTTTATCTTCTGTTAGATGTGCTTCCACTAGATTAGCTACGTCAAGATTATTTTGAAAACTTGGCAACTTCCTGTAGTAATCTGGACGAGGATCAGGTGCGTCAAACCAGTCAATACCTGTGCTTGCGTTCTTTCCTGTCATAAAGGCCATTGAACTAACCACCTTAATATTCTGAGTAGGATTAAAGTCGTATCGCAACATAGTTACTGGCATGTGCACTCTAAATTGTCTTGGATTGCGTTTTTCTCCGTTTAAGTATCCCCAGTTAGGATTATAAAATGGGTCTCCCGATATATCATACATCTCTTGCGTACTTGCTGTCGAGCGACCTCTTTTTGATGGGGCTCCAAATACTGTCAGCGTTACTGCATGCTGAGGATTGAATCTCTTTTCTGCAGCCGCAAAATAACCATATGCATCATAAAAAGTACCCTCTATGTAACCTTCTTGTGCCCATCGTTTAGATCCTGAAAAGCTGAACGCCCAACCATTCTGGGAAAGCCCTGTCGAATAGGTTAGCATTACACGATGAGAATACGCAAAGTTGGCTAAGTTATAAACGGCTTTAATTTGTTTCCGCTGAGCAGAAGGTCTTAAATCAATATTAGTGGCTCCATTTATTCCTCCAAAGCTAAAGTTAGATGTACGTAAACCTTCCATAGACTCTCTTCTCCTAAACACATCATTCAATCCACCCCATACAGCCCAAAATGCCCGGCCATCGTCTAAGTCATTGAAGGGCACTCCATTTAAGAACGTCTGATTATAAGCCAGATCAAGGCCTCTAACTCTAAATCTAGCCGCTTGCATATTAAAGGCCGCTGCATTATTAAACGGATCTCTACCCGCTGTTAATAATGAAGATACTTGGCTATCATCCTCTACTTGATCCAATTGAGCTTCAGAAATCACATTGATATCCAAGCCACCATACACTGTTTTTTCTTCACCACTACTTTCCAAAGAGAAGGTTTGAATGGTGGTATTTTCAGGTGAAATTTGAATCTGCTGAGATTGTTCGGTATATCCACCAGATCGAATACGAAGGTTATATTCACCCGCTTCGAGGTCATAAAACCGATAAACCCCCGAAGCATTAGTAATTGCTTGCTGGTCTGTATTCATAATTTCGACAACAGCGCCTATAACTGGCTGAGCATTTGTTGCATCAATAATACTTCCTTCATATATCTGAGCCATCAAACCAAAAGGCATGACTAGTAGCAGGAAAAGTGAAAAGCGGAGGCTGGTTTTTTTCATACTTTAATGATCCTAACACTTTCTTAATGATTACAAAAGAATGATTATGAAAGAAAGTGCGTTTATTGTAACGTAGTAAAAGTAACAGTTTGATTACATGATTTTTTAATTCAAGTGATAATAAATTGTAAAGCTTTACTCAATTTTACACTTTAATACGATTAAGACGTGAAAAAGTACATTCTATTTATCCTAAGCTGCTCAATCATAAGCTCCGCTATAGCTCAAGAAAAGCAAGTAAAAGTAGCTGCCATTGGATTTTATAACTTAGAAAATCTTTTCGACACCGAGGATACAAAAGGTGTAAGAGATACGGAGTTTACCCCCGACGGTAAAAATCTGTGGGACGAAAACAGATATCAAGAGAAATTAGCCAACATGGCATTTGTTCTTTCTGAAGTAGGTAAGGAGTTATGTCCTTCAGGCCTTTCAGTTATAGGTGTCTGTGAAATTGAGAATAAGAAAGTCTTAGAAGATCTAGTTGCACATCCCCTTTTAGCTGAACGCAAATATGAGATTGTACATTATGATTCTAAAGATGAGCGCGGCATTGATGTAGCTTTGTTATATCAAGCTAATCATTTTACCCCTGATAATAGTCGGACTGTAGAATTAGTACTAATGGATGATGATGGAGACCGCAATTATACAAGAGATATATTAGTCGTGAGTGGAGATTTTGATGGGGAACGTTTTCATTTCTTAGTAAATCACTGGCCTTCTCGATCTGGTGGACAAAAACGTTCTGAGCCAGGGCGACGTATGGCAGGAGAAAAAACGCAGGTAGCTGTTGATTCTATTTACAAAGTGGACCCTGATGCCAAAATCATCGTTATGGGTGACCTAAATGATAATCCAAATAACAAAAGCGTAACCAAGGATTTAATGTGTATGTCTAAGATCAAAAACCTTAGCAAGCAAGATATGTACAATCCTATGACATCTATATTTAGAAACGGAAGAGGCACTACAGCATGGAGGGATACTTGGAGTTTATTTGATCAGATTATTATTTCAGCTCCTTTAGTTAATGCTCGAGGAAATCAATATAAATATCATACAACTCAAATTTTCAATCCAAATTATTTAAAGAATCCCAATGGCCAATATAAAGGCTATCCATATAGAACCTTTGCGGGAGGTCAATATCAAGGAGGTTACAGCGACCATTTTCCTGTATATCTTTACATTACTAAGGATATATAACACCATTGGAGGAATCTAAAGGAATACGAAAATTAGACAAACAACCTTTAGTCCTGAGTAAGGAATTTAAGGATCTTTTACATCAGCTTGAAAACACTCGGGACCACTTTTTTATTACCGGCAAGGCAGGAACAGGAAAGTCAACCTTATTACAACTATTCCGTAAAACGAGCAAAAAACGCATTGCTGTAGTCGCTCCCACGGGTATTGCCGCACTAAATGTAAAAGGACAAACCATTCATTCTTTTTTCAGATTTCCTCCAAAAATGGTTCATCCAGGTGATTTAACTAAACGAAAGAATCATAGACTTTATAAAAAAATGGATACACTCATCATTGATGAAATATCAATGGTAAGAGCCGATATTTTTGACAACATCGATATCTTTTTACAAAAGAATAGAGAAGACAGTAGACCTTTTGGAGGTGTGCAACTGATACTCTTTGGTGATCTATTCCAATTGCCACCTGTAATCTCTTCCAATTTTGAGCGACAATACTTTCGAACTCACTATCCTTCTCCTTATTTTTTTAGTGCTCAGGTATTTTCAAGAGGCTTAGAAATGCCCATGATTGAGTTGCGCGAAGTATACCGTCAAAAGGATAGATACTTTATCCGATTATTAGATAGTATTCGAACAAATACTATGGATATGGATGATCTAGACGCGATTAACGAGCGCTTTGGCAATATGCCAGAATCCGATATACCCCATATACAGCTTTGCAGTATTAATGCTACAGCCAATCGTATAAATACGGATGCTTTAGCAGCATTAGATACTCCATTATATGAGTATAAAGCAGAAATCAGCGGTAACTTCAAGCCGTCTGTTTTCCCTACAGATCAATTTTTACATTTGAAAGAAGGGGCTCAAGTTATGTTTGTCAAAAATGATATCGAGAAGCGATTTGTGAATGGAACACTTGGTTTTGTAGTTGCCGCGACGAATCAATCCGTCAAGGTGGAAGTACAAAAAGAGAATGGAGATAAAGAAATCATAGATGTCGAGCAACAAGAATGGGAAATTATTAAATACGCCGTCGATAAAGAAAATCCAAATCGATTTACAACCGAGGTAACTGGGAGTTTCGTGCAATACCCCTTGAAACTAGCCTGGGCAATAACCATTCATAAAAGCCAAGGGAAAACCTTTGACACAGTTGTATTGGACCTTGGAAGAGGGGCTTTCGAATTTGGTCAGACCTACGTAGCTCTCTCCAGATGTCGAACGTTAGAAGGAATATTCCTCAAAAAAAAGATCACACCAAAGGATATTATAACCGACCAGCGAATAGTAGAATATTATGATTCCCAACGTTACTATTGGTAAAATTATATGTCTTTGGTATATTACAATCACTTAACCTTAATCGATATGGCAAAGACTAAAAAGAAACTTAGAGAACAACAAAGAAATAAAGCGCAAGAGCGTAAATTTTTCACTATTGCATTTGCTGTGACGGCTATATTAGTTGTCCTCATATTCTTCATTTTTATGAGAAGCTAAGCCCCTTATTATTTAGGATACTTATAGCTTAAGTATTCTCTTTACCCAAGAAGCACCTTCTCCAGCATCCACATGCAAATAATAGGACCCTGGTGGCCAGGATGAATCCAAGTCAAGTTGGCATTGATTCTGATTCTTATCAAGGCTTACTTTTTTTAATACTTTACCTTCGGGTGACAAGATTGAAACCCACTTATCTGTAGCTTCTACCTCAGAAAAATCAATGGTAATTCTATCTTGAAAGGGATTAGGGTACACTGTTACATTGGATAAATGAAGTCTTTTATTCCGAGTTGTCGTATGTTTTTCTTCAAACGCCTCCAGCGTTAAAGTATAGCCTGTGTTCTTTTTTGATAATACATTAATAGCGATTCCTTGGCCGGGTATTAAGGCCCAATCTAACTCTGATTGATGCGTATATGTCAAATCTATGGCGGAAGCTGCTGGCCCTTCTGTTTCCGCCAGATACCAATGCCCATAGGTATCAAGGTGTTGCAACTCTTGATCAGAAAAATATAGTGTTAGTGCATGATTGCCATTTGCCTCTTGTTCGACAAAAAAGCT
The DNA here is from genome assembly GCA_020629315.1 of Saprospiraceae bacterium. Taxonomy (GTDB): domain Bacteria; phylum Bacteroidota; class Bacteroidia; order Chitinophagales; family Saprospiraceae; genus JAHDDO01. Next base: position 10,459 of record JAHDDO010000001.1, read on the forward strand.
TTTTTCAATTCGTTGCACATTTTGATCCCAATTAGCTTTTACTAACTGCGTTCCGGTACCATCTATAGTCAAACTAACACAATCTTCCACTTCAGCTATGACCGAAGCTGCTAGGCCTAGGTCATTATTTGCAAATACAGCTATTTCGTCAGGCTCTACTGTGGACCGTAAGTATAAGTGATCGGTACAAATCTCCTCTCCCGTCTGGAGTGTAGTCCATTTCATAATCGGCCGTTTAGTTGTTTTCCTCCTAATCCTATCCAAACTACAACCCCTATGAGAATCGCGATAGTCATATTGCGTACAATAAAAACCTGCATCATAGGTAGCAACAAGATCATTACTTGACCATCTGCTATTATCAAAACAAAACTGGACTATGATATTACTTATTCCATCCCAGGTAAATGGTGTGGCAAAACTAAAGTCGTTCCAACCTTCATGGGTTTGTATAGTGCTTGAAAAGCAATTGACAAAAGATTCTTCAGCTAGATACTCTCCTACTTCACCACAGTTCGCAAGGTTTGTATGAGCCACTGAAATACTAAAATCTTCAAAGGGCTTACTCGAGTATTTCTTATCTACAAATAAGCTCAGACCACCTAAATGACTTTCACCCGATAGTCCCATTTTTTTAAGTTCATCTGCAGTAATGATGCATTGTGATTTAGCATCTTCATAATACCCTTTAAATGGAAAATGAGGCGAATTCTTTTCTTGCACTCCTAAATTGAAGCTACCACCACCTCCATCAAAAGCAGGCTCTTTATCATTGCTGGCCAGTATACCTTCAATAGCCGTTCCTTGTTCATCTCCCAAAGTCAAGCGAAAACGCTCTTGGTCTTCCACCATAAGATCATCTGCGACTTCAAGAAGGACATTGGCCTGCAACTCCCCTTTCTGAAAATGAAGAATGTGATCTACTAATCGGATATCACTAGGGTTGGTTTCAAGATGATCAAGTTCTATTTCGAGGTTCGTTTCTTCAGCGACAGGTCTAGAGGCGTTTACATTAACAATAACAGTATGATAGGCATTGCAAACTCCTGAGCCTTCTAAAGTAGCTTCTTCATAAAGATCTAATGCATCCTCTTGAAAATAGAAGCTTATATCCTTATCTAATGAAGCTTCATAAATACCTCTGCCAAAGGTGGCTGCTAGAACTGTTTCTCTATGTGGATGCCAATGCACTTTATCCACTCTCACATTGGCCATGCCTAGGTTTTCCAATGTCCAAAACGTATTGCTGCCATCCACATTTTCAGACATAAAAATTCCAATTTCGGTGGCAATTAACACTGTGTTATTTGCAGAGGGTAAAAATAAGACATCTCGGACCGGGACATCCGGAAGATTCCCTTCAATGGCTGTCCAATTTTTGCCTAGATCTTTGGTTTCATAAAGACTGGTCACCCCATAATTAGACAAGGATACAATTAAATGATTGCCATTTGTTGGGTTTTCTGCTATATCAGAAATGACATGATTATCCGGTAAATCCAATGTATTGAATCCTGTTCTATTGGTACCAATAAAAGCAAACTCTAGTCGTTGCACATCTCCATGTTCTGTTCCAATGTAAATTCTGTCCGCATTCGTCTTTGACACAGAAACTGCCGTAATTTGTTGGTCATAAATATTATTTATGACCACCTTATCAGTATTGACCCCTAAACTAGCCGGGTCATTCCAACGGAACAATACCCCTTTTTCATCAGCTCCATAAAGTATTTTTCTGCTGGGGTCATAATCTGTTGGGTTTATAAATAATCCATCATTATTGAATGATCGATAATAAAATTGTTCACCTCCATCTACGCTGACATAATATTGATTTTTCAGGTAAGAGCTAATCTGTATATTAGGATCATTCGTATCAAAATAAACACGACCACCATCACCTCCTGTTATCTCTTCAGTTTCTACCAAATCAAAATCCGTAATACGTTGCGTACCGTTATCCTGGGTTCCAAAGTGAATGGTCGATCTTTGTGGATGCGCTGCTACATCATAGCATTGCGTAATATTCAAACCATTATTTTTCTTAATAAATTGACGTTGGTCTGTAAAACCATCTTTTAAAAGGTAAACACCCCCATCATTTCCAATTAATGCATCTTTATTATTTACAAACTCAATTGTGTGCTGGTCTGCATGCACCTTAGGCAAAACACCCGTGCCTGACCAATTACTAATTTGCTCCCAAGAATCGCCTCCATTTGTAGAAGCAAAAAGGTCAATACCTCCTAGAAGAACTTTATTGGGGTTAGATGGATGGACAGCTAGGCTTAAGTTATACCAGGCTTGATAGCCTGCAATTTCTTTACCTGCACCCACTTCTGGAAGTGGTAGGTTTCTCCAAGTGCCCCCTTTATCTTCGGATTTAAGCAAGGCCTTTACAGTCCTTCCATCTTCATCTGCTAGCACTGCAAAAATGATATTGGGATCGGTCGATGACACACTGCATTCCACTCTTGTAAAACCATTGACAAATTTGTCTAATTCAAGACTTACCCAAGTTTCACCTTTGTCAGTAGACAAATACAAACCATCTTGCTCATGTATTCCCATGGAAGCAATTAAATGGCCATCAGCTAACTGAATAATTTTATTAGCCGTATTTGATGTTGCATACATATTTTCGTTTAGCACAGCATGCCAATTAGCCCCATTATCTAGAGATTTCATGACACCACCGTGTAAGGTGCTCACCAAAAGACTACCGTCTGCCAAGATTAGGATATCTTGTATGTATTTGAATGGTGCTGAGTTGGTACTCTGCAAATAGGTCCAATTATTTCCCCGATCTTCTGACATGTACATCCCAGCTCCTGGAAAGGCTTCATAATCAAAGTAACCTTCCCCCGTCCCGAAGTACATAATATCTTTATCCTGAGGACTCTGGGCGATAGCACAAACAGATAGTGAGGCTAAAAAGTCATCAACAGGTTCCCATTGTGCATTCACATCGTATATATCTTCAGAAGTCCAGAGTCCACCTGACGCCGAACCTACCCATACTTTTTTAGTACCATCATCTAATTTATCAATAGATAATTCGCGAACTCTACCCGCCACATCTTCTGGGCCAACACTCTCCCAAAATAAATTGGCTGTTGAACGGGAAGAAGATTCTAAATCCAAGGCGACTAGCCCAGATTTATCCACTTCTTGAGTAAGAGGATTGCGTGTATACAACCATTCTTGATAACCAGCGTCCGCAATCCTTTCGACTTTCTTAGATTTTGAAAATGGAAAAGATGGTAAGATATGCTGGTGCTGTAAAATAAACACAAAGCCAACTATTAGGCTTAGGTAAAAAATGCGGGTAGATCTCATATTATGTGTGTTTACGATGTAGGGCTACCAAAAAAAATAGCAAAACACATGCCACATATTAAACTTTTTAATAATATGTAACTAACTCACATAAAATACATGTATGATGATTTGCAACAATGTTTCAAAGAGTATTGCCGTTAAGATTTACATTTGGTATATGAAATACTTATATGTGATTTGTTTGCTGGCAGGCATATCTAATTTAGCTGCGCAAGAGATAGGTGGTAAAGTATCAGATATTGCAGGCAACCCATTGGTAGGAGCTAGTATATATTGGGTGGATGGCTCACAAGGCGTTGTTTCGGATGAACTAGGAGAATTCTCAATTAAGGATATAGCAGGCGACCGTCGACTAGTCTTTTCCTATATAGGCTATAAAAGTGACACCTTATCAGCAGGAACTATCAACTATTGGAATATCCAACTTATTGAAGATTACACATTGGTTGAAGTAGACATAGTCGCAAAAAAACAAGCCACGGGATATTTGGATGGACCTGCTAAAATAGAAAGCATTAGCAGTCGAGAATTGGAACGTGCGGCATGTTGTAGCCTAGCTGGCTGTTTTAATACAGAGGCTAGCGTACAATCAAGAACTACGAATGTAGTCAATGACTCTAAAGAACTTCAATTGCTTGGTATATCTGGTGTATATAATCAATTATTAGTAGATGGCTTACCCCTCCTGCATGGACCTTCCTACCCTTACATTACAGGCAGTTATGCAGGGCCCATGGTGAAAACCATTTTTGTTTCTAAAGGGGCCAATTCAGTGTTGCAAGGGTTTGAAAATATAGCAGGTCAAATAAACATAATACCTAAGACGGCATTGGACAGACCGCAACTATTTATTAATGGTTTTGCTAGTTCTTTTGGGGTTACCAATGTTAATGTAAATTATAATATCCAAAAAGATCTGTGGGACAATTTCCTCTTTGTCCATGTTGCAACGCCCGCGATGCGCAGAGATATTAATCAAGATGGCTTTTTAGATATGCCTCTCACTCAACGAATTAGTTTATTTAATAAATGGACTCGACTGTCTAATGATGAAAAGTGGAAAACTGAAATAAGTGCTCGATTTTGGTCTGAAAATAGGCTCGGTGGCGAATTAGGTTATGAAAAAGGAATGGACCCCATGAGCTCAGCATTCTATGGACAGACCGTCGATATACAACATGCAGATATATATACAAGAAATGAATACAGACTAGATGCTGACTTTTCTCTTGCTGCTGAGTTTGGCGGGTTTTACCACCACCAGGAAAGCAATTTTGGCAGACGATTATATAGGGCAGAACAATATCACATGTATGGAAATGCATTTGCTGATCAATACTATGGTGGTGATGGAAATCATAATATAAAATACGGTGTAAGTCTGCGCGCTAATAATTTAGATGAGCAAATAACTAGTGCGAACTCTTTTGATGAAGACCTGTCATTTACTACCAATTATGTAATACCCGGTGTCTTTATCGAGAATAGTTTTGAATGGGAAAAGCTTACTGTAAATACTGGCCTTCGTGCAGACTTCGGCTCAGCTATTCGTATTAAGGTAACGCCTCGATTTTTAGTTCGCTATAAAATTTTGGATGACTTAGATATCCGAGTTTCTGCAGGTTCCGGTTTTAGAATTCCAACGCCCATTGCGGACCGACCATTTATCTTGGCTAACCAACGACAACTAATGATTGCCACAGATCTTGATCCTGAAGATGCCATTAACATGGGCGGCAATATAGTGTATAAACTGTTTGTAAATGATATTCTAAGTACCTGGTCTATAGATGTATATCACACTCGATTTGACAATCAAGTGTTTGCTGATTATGATACTGACCCAACTCACGTCTTGGTTGATCATCTCGCTTCTAAGAGTGTATCAAATACCTTACAAATAGAAAACAAATGGAACTTTACAGAAGACTTTGAAGTAAAATGGGCCTATAATTATCAAGATGTTTATCTGCAAGGCGAAATCGGGCCAGTGCGCTTGCCTTTTAATACAAGGCATAGACTTCTAGTAAATGGGAGCTACTCCTTTTTAGATACTTGGCAAATGGATGCCAACTATCGATGGGTTGGTGAAAAAACGCTTCCGATCACTTCTTACTTACCCGAAAATCTTCAGCGAGCCAATGTATCTGACCCATTCTCACTCATAGACTTGCAGCTAACTAAAAAATGGGATCGTGTAGAAGTATATGCGGGTGTAGAAAATATGCTCAACTTTTTCCAAGAAGACCCTATCCTTGATCCTACAAATCCCTTTGGAGAATATTTTGATGTTGCCTTTAATTGGGGCCCAACAAGAGGTCGAGAATTTTATGTTGGATTTCGATATGATGTTGAAAAAAAATAAAGCGCACATTGTTCACGCGCGCTTTATTTACTGATATGCTATGTTCGAATTACCTTCCTGTAATTTGAAACACTATGGTACCACACATGGATTTTGTACCCATGCGTTCAAACCAAAATTCTTTTGCTTTTCGGACGGCTAAGTTTTGTAGCGATGGGGTCTCAATACTAGATTCCGCTTGATTAATTTCTGCAGACTCTACACGTCCTGCTTTAGAAATACAAATGTCGACAGCCACATCCCCTGTTTGATCTGAAAGAATTAAAATATTGGGTTGATCCATAATTTTTCGACTTCCAATTCCATTCTTCATAACCAATTTAAGATCTTCATCCACATCAATGGTTGTTTCTGTATCATCCACAACCATTTCATCTTTATTTTCATCTTCACTATCCTCAATTAAGATTTCATCCTCATTATCAATTACGGGTATATCCTTCTTTCCTGTTTTGCCTGGAAGTTCTTTCTTTCCGCTTTTAGGTGCCTGCACTACCTCACCAGAGCCTACTTGATCACAATATTTACGAGCCCATGATGATCCATTCCTTGAGCCCAATGCTTTGGCTCGCTTTGCCATTTGACATGCCTCATCCATTTTGTCCATATTATAATATGATTGTGCCAATGCTTCGACGACGTTTATGTCATTAGTAGAGGACTCATACGATAAGGATAATGATCCAGCAGCAGCGGCGTAATTTCCTAATTCAAATTCAGTCAAGCCCAACAATGAAACTACGTTTTTTGTAACCCCTGTATTGCGAATCGCTTCCATCAGATCTGATTTAGCTCCTCTGAAATCACCTGTATAATATTTAGATGCCGCTCTTTTTTCTAATGCATCTTCATAAGTAGGATCTGCGGAAATAATACTTGAATATTGTTGAATAGCTTCGGCATACCTTTCTGTTTGGTATAAATACTCCGCTTTTACATAAATAAAGCCTACCTCATCTTCGACAGATTGTGAATGTGCTAATGCTGGCAGCATGAGAAGTGGAAATAATAGTAGGATCAGTCTCATGATATTAATTTTAAAACAAAACATATTTGAATGAATGATAATTTTCAGAATATTCCATTTAATGCAATTTTAACAAACCTAAATACACATTATGAAATAATGTAATGTATAAATACTTGACATCAAAAATGAAACCAAAATTTGGTCCTAGAAAGTCAAAGCCCTTTTTTTGCTCATTTGGAGTGCTTAAGAATATTATTTTTGCACAAAAAAACAATGGGAAATAAAGTATATATCGTATCTGCTAAACGTACACCAATGGGATCTTTTGGAGGCATGCTAAAAGGTTTTTCTGCTGTGCAATTAGGTAGTATAGCTATTAAAGCAAGTCTAGCTGAAGCTGCCCTTGATGCCTCTCAAATACAAGAAGTGTATTTAGGGAATGTAGTTCAAGCTGGTCTAGGACAAGCCCCGGCAAGGCAGGCTGCCTTGGCAGCTGGAATTGGGATGAATACACCTTGTACTACTGTCAACAAAGTATGTTCATCTGGAATGAAATCCATAATGTTGGCAGCCCAAAGTATTATGCTTGGTTTTAATGATATTGCCTTAGCAGGTGGTATGGAATCAATGAGCAATATTCCCTACTATTTAATGGATCAACGTTGGGGGAGCAAATATGGCAATAGAGATATTATTGATGGATTAGCGCATGATGGCTTAACGGATGCTTATGACAAACAAGCTATGGGCATTTTTGCAGACGCTACGGCAGAGAAGTATGGCATAAGTCGGGAGGCGCAAGATGCCTATGCTATTCAATCATACGAAAGGGCGGCAGCGGCTACTTCCGCTGGACACTTCAAAAATGAAATTGCTCCTGTGGAAATCCCTCAGCGGAAATCAGATCCTATAATCATGGATACTGATGAGGAGTACAAAAAAGTAAAGTTTGAAAAGATTCCTCAACTACGTCCTGCTTTTACCAAAGAAGGCACAGTCACCGCAGCAAATGCTAGTACGATTAATGACGGTGCTTCAGCATTACTATTGGCAAGTGAGAAAGCAGTGAAAGAATTTGGTTTGTCACCAATAGCAGAAATTAAATCCTTTGCGGACGCCGCACATGAACCTAACTGGTTTACTACAGCACCAGCGAAGGCCGCACCTAAAGCGATGGAACGCGCTGGCTTGACTAAAGACGATATAAATCTGTATGAAGTAAATGAAGCATTTGCTGTAGTTCCAATGAGTTTTATGCAAGACATCGGAGTAACGGATGATATTGTAAATGTTAATGGAGGAGCAGTGAGTTTAGGCCATCCATTAGGTGCTTCTGGTGCGCGGATTGTAACTACCCTACTTCACGCCATGGATCAAAAATCTGCGGCTCTTGGTTGTGCCACTTTATGTAATGGAGGCGGTGGCGCATCAGCGATGATTCTTGAAAAAGTAAATTAATGTATTAATAATTTTATTTATATTATCTTCGGCGTGATTATCATTATTCACGTCACAATTTAAACAAAGAAAATGAGCAAATTCGAGGATTGTATAGCTCGGTATAAGAAGGAGTTCGATAAAATTGGAGTCAAATATGACGAGGCCCTTCTTAGAAAAGTAGCTAAAGGTTGTGGACCATCTATCTACAGCGCTGATGCATCAAAAGTTTCTTCTGGTGATCCAAAAGAACTTGAAAGAGTAAAGAAAAATTTCCTAATCAAAAAACTTGGGTTGAAAGATACACCAAGATTGGATGATGCTATCAAAGATGTGGTAGCTGCTTTTGGTAAAGGAAACCGAAACAAATTCAGAGCTATGTTCTACTACATGCTTGCTGTGAATTTGAGAAAGAAAAGTCACTATAACGATAAATAGTATTATCTAAATAGTACGTGAAAAAAAGCGGTTCATTTCTGAGCCGCTTTTTTTATTGCCTTAGCCAGAATACCTGTCATTCTGTCATTATTGTCTTATTTTTGTGCTTTAATGTTGTGTGCATATGTATAATGATAATCCAACCTTGGATCAGATAGATAAAGTTATTGACGAAAAAAAGCAAGGAGAAGCCTATTATAATGCGGAATTGAGCGGTACTTCTGCTAAACAATTCTACATTGAGTCTTATGGCTGCGCCATGAATTTTAGTGATTCTGAAATTGTAGCCTCTATCCTCTCAAAAGCAGGATTTTCTCCTACCCGAAATATTTTAGATGCTAGTTTGATATTGATCAATACTTGTTCAATACGTGAAAAAGCGGAAGACAATGTCAGGCAACGTTTGCATATTTTCAATAAACACAAAAAGAATAAACCGGAATTACTTGTAGGTGTCCTCGGTTGTATGGCTGAGCGATTGAAGAAGAAATTTTTGGAAGAAGAAAAGATTGTAGATCTAGTTGTAGGGCCAGATGCGTACAGAGACCTTCCTAATTTAATTCAAACAGCAGAAGAGGGCGAAAAAAGTATTAACGTCCTACTTTCCAGAGAAGAAACCTATGCAGATATTTCACCACTCCGATTGGGAAGTAATGGGGTAAGTGCCTTCATTTCAATCATGCGTGGGTGTGACAATATGTGTTCGTTTTGTGTTGTTCCATTTACTAGAGGTAGAGAACGAAGTCGAAATCCATTTACCATTGTTGCAGAAGCGCAAGATCTGTATGACAAAGGATATAAAGAAGTTACTTTACTTGGGCAGAATGTAGATTCATTTAAGTGGGAGAATCCTGAAACAGGTGAGGTGGTTAACTTTGCCCAGTTATTGGAACGAGTAGCTATGGTTCATCCCAAGCTTAGAATTAGATTTAGTACTTCTCATCCAAAAGATATAACCGATGAGGTACTTTATACCATAAAAAAGTATGATAACCTTTGCAACTACATTCATTTACCTGTTCAATCTGGTAACTCAAGAGTCCTAGAACTAATGAACAGAACCTATGATAGTGATTGGTACAAAGAACGCGTGTCTGCTATTTATCAAATAATCCCAGATTGCGCAATTTCTTCAGACATAATAACTGGATTTTGTTCAGAAACAGAAGAAGAGCATCAAGATACGCTTGAAATGATCAAATGGGCGAACTATTCTATGTCTTACATGTTCTATTATTCAGAGCGGCCTGGCACTTTGGCTGCTAGAAAATATACCGATGATATTCCCCTGCCTACCAAAAAAAGAAGGTTGGCAGAAGTTATTGAAGTACAATCTGAAGTTTCCAGATTACATAACCTAAAAGATATTGGAAAAACCTACGAGGTTCTTATTGAAGGGGATTCTAAAAAATCAGACCAGGACTTTAAGGGAAGAAACAGTCAGAATAAGATGATCATTTTTGAAAAGCAAGCTGGATACAAGCCAGGAGACTATGTATTTGTTAAGGTCACCGATGTCACTAGCGCAACGCTGAAAGGTCATATTGTAAATGGGTAAAGAAATACATGAGCATTCAAGGCATAAAACAACGGTATGGGATCATTGGACGATCAGAAAAATTAGATCGAGCTATTGATATTGCACTAAAGGTTAGCACCACGGATTTAAGCGTGCTTATCCAAGGAGAAAGTGGCGTTGGTAAAGAAGCGATAAGTAAGATCATTCACGATAATAGTAAGCGAAAACACAATACATTTATTGGTATCAATTGTGGTGCTATTCCCGCAGGCACTATAAACTCTGAATTATTTGGACATGAAAAAGGGGCCTTTACAGGTGCTACTTCAGAAAGAAAAGGATATTTCGAAACAGCCGGTGGCGGTACCATCTTCCTAGATGAAATTGGAGAAATGCCCTTGGACACTCAGGCCTATTTATTACGTGTTTTGGAAAACGGCGAATTTATTAAAGTAGGCTCTTCTAAAGTAGAGAAAACCGATGTTAGAGTCGTTGCTGCCACAAACGTAGACTTGCTTGATAAAATAAAAAAAGGAAAGTTTAGAGAAGACCTCTACTACAGACTCAATACGGTACCTATCTATATTCCAGCCTTACACGAAAGAAGAGAAGATATTGATCTGTTATTCAGAAAATTTAGCATTGACTTTGCTGAAAAATATCATAGTGAGCCAGTCAGACTACTGCCCGATGCCAAGGATGTCGTTTTCCAATATAGATGGCCAGGTAATGTGAGAGAACTTCGAAACGTAGTCGAGCAACTGTCTATCTTACATACGGATGAATATGTGAACGCAGATAAATTATATGAACTCACACCTCAACTTTTTAAAAGCAATTTACCTGCTAAAACTAATCAAAGTGAAGAAGGCTTTGGGCCTGGACTCGAAGAGAGAGAGATCTTATATAAGTTCTTGTTTGAAATGAAAAATGATCTGAACGATCTAAAAAGTTTAGTCTTTGAGCTTATCCAATCAAATGATCTTAATGTCAGTAATTCACAACCCTTGCGATCTTTGCAAAATCAAGCAAGTGTAACGCCTATATTCTCCAATCAATCGATGGAATCGCCTGTGATTGTTAGTCATAATGAAGATGACAATCCAGAACTCATAATAAAGACGCCTAATTATTTTGATTCTTCAGAAGAAGTTGAGGAAAGTCTTTCGCTAGACGATAAGACGAAAGAATTAATCATTAAAGCTTTAAAGAAACACAATAATAAGCGTAAAAAAGCCGCTGAAGATTTAGGTATCTCTGAACGTACTTTATATCGTAAAATAAAAGAATATGGTATTCAGGAGTAATGCAATTCTTCTACTATGCATTTTGTTATTGGTAAGTTCCTGTTACTCTTTTAAGGGTATTGCTGTGCCTCAGGGGGTTGAAACCTTTTATGTCGAAAACTTCACCTTAAGTGCGTATAATGCGCCAGCCAATATCGAAATTGACTTTACTGAAGCCTTGCGAAAAAAATTAAGGGAAGAAGCTAGATTGCGATTTGATGACGTAGATCCTCATGTTATGTTCTCTGGTTCGATAACCGCTTTTGATATTGGCATAGCTTCTGCAACAGGTAATGATGATGTAGCTCTAAATAGACTGAATATAAGAGTTATGGTCAAGTATGAGGATACCATTGACCCTGATAACAGTTATGAAAAAACACTCACTGAATTTGAAGATTTTGATGCGGATGCTGATTTTCAAAGTCTTCAGGATGAGTTGATTACCCTTATATTCAATGATGTTATCGAAAAAGTATTTAATGACACGTATACCAATTGGTAAGCCATTACCTTTGTAAGGTGTAACAACAATGATAAATGAAGTGGTTAAACCCCATTAACGGAGAAAAAAACCCAAACGATTGGGACGCAGCTTGGATACAATATCGATTGGCAAAAAAGCCAATGGATTTGGTGCGCAACATCTTATTGCTAGTGAAAGGATTTTATCATGATGATAAAGACACAGGTTTTGAAGCGATGAAAAAAGTAAAAATCCTTTCCAATGGACCTTTACATATTTCAGGGCTCTCTACCCTTTTCAGATCAGAAGCGCCAGAGGATGTGTTTGAGATCGAAATGATTAAACTTAAGAAAAAGAAGAAAAAACAAAATAATAGTCAAGAGGTAATCCTCCCTTTAGCTGACACCCAAAGTCACGACCAAGAGCAAAGTATAGATGAGGTCGACAAATTAGAAAAGCTATTAAAAGAGGAAGTATTAGAATTAGAAAGTATAGAAGTTCCTGATGAGGTGACATCTATTCAATCTCCGGCAGTCGAAGCTATTGAAACAGAAGAGGAAAAGCCGGCTGACATTGAGGAAGATGTCGATGCTACATCGCAAGATGAGACTATCTTTGAGATTGAAGAATTGGACATAGATTTAGATACTGAGCCATCTTTCCAAGAAGAGGCTATTAGCGACCCAGTTGTAGATAGCGATGTTATGGAACAAGAAGCTCTTGTATCTTTTGAGCCTGTGGGTCCTTCTCCATTTACGCGATGGATAAATCAATTTTCTAGCGAAAAAGATCCACTGCATGAGAAGCGAATGCTTCAAAGTAAAGTAGACAATAGCATAGAACATAATCAAAACATTATTTCTGCCTCTTTAGCTCAAATACTGGCTGAACAAGGACACATTACTGAGGCTATTGATATGTTCGAAAGGTTGCGTTTGAAATTCCCAGAAAAAAGTAGTTATTTTGCGACTCAAATTGAAAAACTGAAAAAGTTATAACTATGGATCCTTTAGTAACAAGTTTGACCATTTTAATTGGACTGAATTGTGTGCTTCTAATGCTAGTGGTTTTAATTCAAAATCCTAAGGGAGGAGGTGTAGATTCTACATTTGGAGGTCAAGCTGCTAATCAGATGTTTGGTGCAGCTCGATCCACCGACTTTGTTGAAAAATTGACGTGGGGTCTCGCGATAGCGTTGTTTGTATTATGTATACTTACAGCCATTATTGTAAAGATGAATTCGTAAGAATAAATTATAAAAAAAAAGCCTGCGAAATTCGCAGGCTTTTTTTTTCTGCCAATATTTCCATCCGTTCTATTTATACTGCCAAAATTTTCCAAAACCATGAAATTTTGACATGAAAAAGCAGATGGCATGGCTTATGCAGAAAGCAATTTGTATTTGACATTTTCATTCATTAACTAATAAAAACTAAAACAATTATGATGAAGCCTATCAATGACAGGGTCGTTGTAAAACCTGCACCAGCTGATGACAAAACTGCAGGAGGAATCATTATCCCAGATACGGCAAAAGAGAAACCACAACGAGGGGAAGTAGTCGCTGTAGGTCCTGGAAAAGACGGGAACCTTATGACAGCCGCTGTTGGTGATATTGTACTCTATGGTAAATATGCCGGTCAAGAGATTAACTATAAAGGTGTTGATTACCTTATTATGAGAGAAGATGATATCCTTGTCATCTTAGAAGAGTAGTACTCTTACTGAACTCATTCATTCACTTCTAAAGAATAAATAATAATGTCTAAAGAAATAAATTTTAGTTCAGATGCCAGAATGTCTCTAAAAAATGGCATCGATGCATTGGCAAATGCAGTTAAAGTTACATTGGGACCTAAAGGAAGAAATGTAGTAATCCAAAAGAGCTTCGGTGCACCTAACATCACAAAAGATGGGGTTACCGTTGCTAAGGAAATCGAATTAGAAAATGCAGTAGAAAACATGGGCGCTCAGATGGTGAAAGAGGTAGCCTCTAAAACAGCTGATGCCGCTGGTGATGGAACGACTACTGCCACTGTATTAGCACAAGCTATTGTAAATGCGGGTATGAAATACGTCGCTGCCGGAGCGAATCCAATGGACCTTAAAAGAGGGATTGATCTGGCTGTAGAAAAAGTAGTTGAAAACCTGAAAAAGCAGAGTGATGTTATTGGGAAAGATTTCCAAAAAATCGAACAAGTAGGATCTATTTCTGCGAATAACGATAATGAAATCGGAAGCCTAATTGCTGATGCAATGCAGCGTGTATCTGTAGATGGTGTAATTACTGTGGAAGAAGCCAAAGGAACAGATACCTATGTGGAAGAAGTTATGGGTATGCAGTTTGATCGTGGATATTTGTCTCCATACTTCATTACCAATAGTGAAGATATGGTAACGGAATATGAAAATCCATTTATCCTTATCCATGATAAAAAGATATCTAACGTTCAGGATATCGTTCCAATCCTTGAAAAAGCAGCCGGTGCTGGAAGACCTTTATTGATCATCTCTGAAGATGTGGAGTCACAAGCACTTGGTTTATTAGTAGTAAATAGATTACGCGGTGGATTGAAAGTAGTTGCTGTTAAAGCGCCTGGTTTTGGAGATAGAAGAAAAGCAATGCTAGAAGATATTGCTATCCTTACTGGCGGTACAGTTATATCTGAAGAAAAAGGATATAAATTGGATTCAGTGGATGTAGAGCATTTAGGAACTGCAGAGAAAATTACTGTTGACAAAGACAATACAACTATTGTAAACGGTAGCGGTACTAAAAAAGCAATCACCTCTAGAATTAATCAAATAAAGTCACAGATTGAAACGACTACATCTGATTATGATAGAGAAAAACTGCAAGAGCGATTAGCTAAATTAGCTGGTGGTGTAGCTGTACTTTATGTAGGGGCTCCTACGGAAGTAGAGATGAAGGAAAAGAAAGATAGAGTGGATGATGCATTGCATGCAACAAGAGCTGCCGTTCAAGAAGGTATTGTTGTAGGTGGTGGTGTTGCCTTAGTTAACACAATCAAAGCCTTAGATAAGGTTTCAGGTGATAATGAAGACCAGAATATGGGTATTCAGATCGTAAGAAAGGCCTTAGAGTATCCTTTACGAACTATCGCAGAAAATGCGGGTGTAGATGGTTCAGTTGTATTACAAAACGTAATCAAGGATAAAAAACTAGCTTACGGTTACAATGCAAGAACGGACGTGTATGAGGATTTGAAGAAAGCAGGTGTAATTGACCCTACAAAGGTTACACGTGTAGCTATCCAAAATGCGGCTTCTATTGCGAGTATGGTACTCACGACAGAAGTAGTTATAAATGATAAGCCAGAGGATCATCCTCCAATGCCGGGCGGCGGTGGTATGCCGGGTGGAGGAATGCCTGGTATGATGTAATGAAGATGTGAAAAAGGAGCTGATAATTCAGCTCCTTTTTTTATTTCCTTCCCTAGGGTTTAGTATTTTCAAAATATGATACCTTATACTACGGCTTTACTTTTTGCTATCCCAGGTTTTATGCTCTTGCTTCTCGCTGAGTTAGCTTACGGTATCTACAAAAAAGAAATTCATTTCAACCTTTATGATACAATATCCAGTCTAAGTTCGGGCATCACGAATAGCATTAAAGACTCCTTAGGTCTTGCCATAGTGCTGATCAGTTATCCTCTCCTATTACAATACGTTCAAGTCTATGAAATCCCTAATTCGTGGCTAGTCTATGTGGTCGCTTTTATAGCTATCGATTTTTCGGAATATTGGATTCACCGGGTGAGTCATAAGGTAAACTTGTTTTGGAATAGACATGTCATTCACCACAGCTCCGAAGAATTTAATTTAGCTTGCGCCCTTCGCCAACCTGTATCGAATTTAGTAGGTATTTTCGCCGTTTTCCTTTTGCCAGCGGCTATCCTAGGGGTACCAAGTGACGTAATTTTGCTGATTGCACCTATCCACCTCTTTATGCAATTTTGGTATCATACTCGCTATATTGGGAAGTTGGGGTTTCTCGAATATATTATTGTGACACCTTCACAACATAGAGTTCATCATGCCATTAACCCTGAGTATATCGATAAAAATCTAGCACCCATTTTTTGTATCTGGGATCGAATGTTCGGAACCTTCCAAGAAGAGTTAGAAGATGTCCCTCCCGTTTATGGCGTATTGAAACAGCCAAATACCTGGAATCCCATTCGCATAAATTTCCAACACATCTGGGGGCTTATCCAAGATGCCTGGTACACACAATCATGGAAAGATAAGTGTAGATTATGGTTTATGCCGACTGGCTGGCGACCTGCAGATGTAAAGGTATCCCGACCGCGAATGGCTATCGAGGACGTGTATAATTTCAAAAAGTATAAAACAAAAGCTAGCAAAGGACAATCGTGGTATGCTGCTATACGATTTGTAACTACCCTCTTCTTTTTACTATGCTTGCTTTACCAATTTCAGTATTTCGCTTATCCCCATCTATTATTCTATGGGCTATTTATATGCATAGGAATTTATGGATATACGGCTATGATGGATAACGATCCTCTTGGGGTGTTATTCGAGGTCTTATTTGCCCTTTCCGGGATTATCTATATTCTTTATTTCGAACAGTGGTTCGGGATTTCTGGCTTTATACCCACCCTGGTCTTTATTGTTTATTTTGTTTGGGTGTTGTTCAATGTGATTCAATATGGTATTCGCCAACGTGGAAGGACATTGGACCATCAGCAGGTATGAGAGATTATTTAAAAATGGTTAGACTACGCTTTACAACAGCTCCTTCTAATTCCAGAATGTAATAATATACACCCCCCGGTAAGCCTCTAGCTTCCCAATTGTTTTCATATTCTTCAGAAGTATACACTCTGTCTCCCCATCGATTATAGATGGTCAGTGACGCATTTTCCATCTGATCTTCATCACTAAATGTCAGCATGTCATTAATGCCATCGCCGTCAGGACTAAATGCGGTAACCAAGGTAATATCTTTGAAAACACTATTAGCTATTCGTAACGTAGCTTGATCACAAGTTTCACAGTTTATATTGCAGACCTCATAGTCTAGATACAAGGTATCACCAAACTGCTCTATTATTGTCGCACTGAATTCACCTGTCTTAGCGTCCATCTCCGGATCTTGGAATACCACTTCACTGACTTTAGCGATTCGCCACGTCGAATTGAAGGGTACAATATCATTGCTAAATATGTCGACTTCGATATAGTCACCAACTCCAGCTATAGCTTCATCATCAGTAAGTGCCATTTCACAATCCGTTTCTTGGCCTCGGCAATTACAATCAATATCGAGTACATCATTCACCGTATCAGGATTTCCATCATCACATGGATCTCCAGTAAAAAGAAAGCTTGCATTAACCACTACCGAACTATCACAACTAATTTGACCAGACGTCATATAACTAATGATGCCAACGGTATCTTCTGGACTGAACATAAGTCCTCCTTTGAAAAAGGACTCAACATTGCAAAGGATGGTATCTAGGATGAAAATAGATTCTTGTATAATATCAATGGATACATTTATGATACTATCGCATCCTTGCAAATTGGGAATAATGGTTTGCCCTGAAGGGTTGGATTCGGAATAGATGTCTCCATGTACCACAATGCTATCTCCTTGACAAACGGAAGCTGTAAAGCTGCTTGAGGTATTTTCCAAGAGTACGGCATTTATCAGTATAGTACTATCACATCCATTGGCATTAAGCAATGCATATTCCCAACTTAAGGTATTGCTTGTTACCTCATTACCATCAATGACAATAGTATCTCCATCACACAACATAGGTGTTAATTCTGTTGGTGGTATACTCTCAAAGAAATTCATCGAGATTGAAATCGTACTATCACAACCTAATTGATTTATTAGGGTTTCTTCGCCTTCTGGATTCGATAAATTATAAACAGTACCATTTACTAGAATCTCTTCATCTGGGCAAAAGGTACCGTCAATGACAAATGATGAAGGAGTACAACCTAGACATTCACAATTTTCATCCAAGGTTTCGTTATCTGTATTTTCATTCCCATCATCACACGCATCGCCTGTATTTTGAAAAAACACTGTCCAGCTAACTAGGCTATCACAACCGTTCAATGTCTCCCATTCAATAAATTGAGAATTTTCAATCGGTGTAAAAAGCACATTTGAAATAGTAAGATTTGATAGATTACATACCGTTGAATCGAGTTCGATAATCTCTGGTTCAGTGTAAAAATTTAGGGCAATGTCTATTATACTATCACAGCCATTTTGATTGAGGAGAACCTCTTGACCGATAGGGTTATTTCTATCATACACAACATTATTTACTTCTATACTTTCTTCAGGACAGAGCACCATATCAATCACAGAGCCCGTAGGCATACAGCCTGCACAACTACAGTCTGCTTGCACAACATCATTCTGAGTAATAGGATCTCCATCATCACACGCATCACCTACATTAATAAAGTTTGCTGTAAGCCCGATAAGGCTATCACATCCATTTATACTCTGATCAACAAAAAACATAATAGGGTCACCTGGGAAAATTTCGACCCCTTGAAAATTTATAGATGTTTGGTCACAGACTAAAGTGTCCACAAAGCTGGTATCGATCGCTGGATAAAAACTTAACTCAATTTGTATTATACTATCACAGCCTGTAATAGCTGTAAGTGTTTCAACGCCAGAAGGTGTATCAATGTCATATACTGTATTGTTAACATTAATGCTCTCATATGAGCAAAGTGTTTGGTTAATGACAACCGGCTCAGGTACGCATGGCTGGCAGTCGCAATTTTGATCTATATAGCTTTGTTCTTGATTGTTTTCGCATGGCGCGAAGGTCGTGGATTCACCATTACAAAATGGAATATGATCGCCTTGCCAAGGTAACATAGTATTTGCGTTGCTATTGAATGTTTCAATTTGGCAAGCAAAATTTGGAAAGCAACCAGATAATTGGTTATTGACACACAAATATGTTTCTAGATCACCCAGGTTATCAATATCAGGTATGATGCCTGTAAATCCATTATTGCTCAAATTACAGAACCTGAGAGCCGTATTAGTATTCATTATGGGCAAAGGGCCAGAGAACTGATTATTTGACACACCAAAATAGAGTAGGTTGGGCATTGCTTCAAGAGAAGGAATATTCCCTGTAAAACTGTTTTCATATATAATGAGATCAATGAGTTCACTCATTTGAAATACACAAGGTGGAAACGCGCCTGAGAAATTGTTTCTGTCCAATTCCAATTGTTGCAAATTCAAATTGCAAATTTCATTTGGCACCAGCCCTGACATTTGATTGTCACCTAGAAAGAGATTTATCAAATTCGTCAGTTGAGGCAAACGACTCAAATCACCTTCCAACTGATTGTTAGGTAGCATGATGACTGCTAGTGGCTCAATATCATAAAGTGAATTCGGTATCAGTCCATTTAGTTGATTATCACCCATATTTAGCTGGACTAATCGTTGCAAGTTTCCTACATTATTTGGGATCGGCCCTGTGAGCAAATTACCTGATAAACTCAAGAAATTTAGGAACGTTAATCCTTCATCAAATGAAGGCAAGGACCCATTCAAATTATTGCCCCCTTCTTGGTTTACGCCTTCGATCAATAGAAACGAAAGATTGTCTGTCCCGTCTAAGTCAATCGCGATGACACACCCATCAACATTCGTAGTAACCCCATACCATTCCTCTAAATTTTCGAAACCAGCAGGGATGAAATCTGGAAACATTTCAAAGGTACTTTCATCAGGCCATCCATCCTTATTTATCCAATTATCTCCATCAGTAGCTAAATATAAACTTCGTAAAGCCCGATAATCTCGTTGCACACAGGTTTCAACAATTCCTTGACATGAACAGTCTTCTTGTATTTGATCATTTCCTGTATTCATATCACCATCTTGACAGGGTGCACCTACTTCTGATTCCCCATTGCAAAAAGGAATGTGATCGCCTTGCCAAGGCAATTGTGGATTATTCGTTGCATCAAAAATGGATATATCGCAAGCAAAGCTGGGTAAGCAGCCACTTAGATCATTGGAATAACACTGAAAATCTACTAGTGAAGCCACATTAGTCAATGCCGGAATTTCGCCCGTCAATTGATTATTAGCGCACCTAAATATTAGAAGTTCATTCATGCCAGAGAGTTCAGGTATCGAACCTGTCATCTGATTAAAATCACAATAAAACTCTTGAAGTGAGAGTAAGGATTGAAGGTTAGGAATCGAGCCCTCCAATTGATTATTGAAAGCCGAAAAGAAAATCAAATTTTGAAGTGCGTCCAGGGCCGGAATCGTACCCGTTATACCATTACTAAATATGACAAAAAACTCTAATTGTGCGTTGGAGCTTAAGTCTGGTATGGTGCCTGTTATCTGGTTCTCTGAAATATTAAAACTGAGCAAGGCGGTATTCATACTGATATCCGGGAAAGGGCCGTCCAGCTGGTTTACAGAACTATTAAACGATTCAAGATTCGTTAAATTAGCCAGTGATGGGATAGGACCACCAATAGCATTGTTTGCTACAGAAAAAATAACGAGTTGTCTAAGACTATCCAAAGCCGGAAGCTCACCCGTAAGCGCATTACTGCTCAAGACGAGTGCTTGAAGATTGACCAAGCTATCCAGTATTGGAATAGAGCTATTTAGTGCGTTACCGCTTGCTGCAAAACTTATAAGTCTAGGTAATGAATCGAGGGATGGAATTGCGCCTTGCACATCATTTTGATCCAGATGGATTTCTTCCAGATGTGAAAAGCTCAAAGACGGTAATTCACCTGTCAAATTATTGCTATTCAATACTATCTTGGTAACACATCCTTCCGCATTGGTCTCTATACCATGCCAAGTCGAAATCGGTGTGCCTTGATTCCAAGGATTTGTAGCATTTGGGACATCTAGCATTTGGAATAGAAGATAGTCTTGATAAAGTAGCGCATCATAGGTCCATGCGGGCCCATCTAAGGCATTGAATACTTGCACGAGTCTTATTGAGTCCCCAACTGGATTACACATGGGACCTGAACTGATTGCACAGGCACAATCTGATTGTATACTTAGCGCGTTGCCATCTACGATACATGGGGCCCCTATTTGATCCTGACCCTCGCAAAAAGGTAGTATATCTCCACCCCAAGGTAGGGCTCCATTATTAAAAAAGTTTAACGTGGCTGTAGCGCATAGATCTATAAAATTATTGGGATAACAACCACTCAGGGTATTATTGGAAAAGTCAATTGAGGTCAAGGAAGGTATATTTCCTAAGCCATCTGGAATGGTACCAACAAATTCATTTCCATATGCATCAATGGTTTGTAGATTATTTAATGTGCTAATTTCTTCAGGAATCATACCATCAAAATTATTTCCATTAATGCGAAGGGTGCGTAAAGAATTAAAATTCGAAATTTCTTGAAGGAAAGCGCCATTCAAACTATTATTTGCCAAATTTAGATTTTGAAGACTTATCAGGTTATTCCAACTGGATGGCACTTGACCGATCAGGTTATTATCTGCCAAATTCAGGTCTTCTAAAAAGCTAAGATTTCCAATACTTATAGGTAGTGTCCCAGATAGATTATTATTTGCAAGGTTAAGTTCTTGTAAGAAATTGACCTGTTGTAATCCTTCTGGTATAACACCATTCAATCCATTATTATTTAGGTCAATCCTACTAACCCTTCCATTTATACAAGTAACACCGAACCAAGGATTACCGTTGTAATTACAAGGGTCACAGGACTGTTCTCCGAGCCCTTCGATCCAGCCTTCATTTTGATTCCAATTGGGTCCAGCCGTAGCTGTAAAAAAGTCTAAAAGTGCTTGGTAATCTGGGGAAGGGTCCTGACAATCTAGGTTGCAAAACTGAAGGACCTCGATTGCATCTGTGCAATTAAATTGTGGAGAGTTGTCTATCGTATTAGAACTACCTGTTTGGAGATATGCACAAATATTAGGAAATGAACACATATCCAAAATTCCATTATCTATTAATGTTAAATTTTCAAAAGTTGGAGCCACATTATGTATGCCTTCAATAGAGCTTAGTTGTGGATTACCTTCTATCCAAATATTGCTTCCTACATATGTAACATTGGATAATGCTGTAATATCTTCTAAGGAAATGTTGAATTGAATATACATGGTTCCAATACTACCGGATCCAATATTTTGCACATTATTTAGTCCATTTAAATTGATTAGCTCTAAACAATTACCAATTTCAATACTACCTAGACTCGTAAGATTTTCCAATCCAGAAAGGTCTGAAAGTGATATACAATTTTGTAGCGATAATAGTCCTAAATTACTTATACCACTTAACCCTTCTAAAGAGAACAAGGTTGTTGCATTTTGAATCCAAATAGCCTGCACACTTGTCAATGAAGACAAACTAACAATTTCATTTAATCCAGTACAACTAAATATTTCAAGATTATTCCCAATTGTGGTCAAGCTTTCTAATCCATCCAAGGTTGTAACTAATGGTAGGTTTTGAAGAGTAAACGAACCTCCAACTAATTGCAAATTCAGAAGCCCTAGCAAATTATCCAATGAAGCTGAATTAGAAATAAACACAGGTCCACCGACTTCAAATAGTTCAACTAAGCCATCGAGGTTTGGTAAGACTGTATTGTTATCAAACTGAAGAGCTCCGGATACATTGCTGCATAAAAGTAAGCCATCAATGTTATTAAGATTTGGATTGCCAAGGACGGTCAAGTCTCCAACAACAGAAGTAATACCAGACAATCCATCCAGATTCGTAATATCTAATCCTGTTATCGTTAATCCATTTGGTTCCGTGCATCCAGGGTAATTGGTAAAATAAGCATCTACATCAGCCTGCGTATTTAGCGTAATAACCCCAGGAGGACATTGACCTACCAAATAAATGGTACTAAAAAGAAGACCTGCTACTAAACAGGAAATTCGTACTACTGATTTCATTCGTTTGGTTCGCATTACAAGCGTTAATTTACTAAAGCTCCTCAGCTTTTTCTATGCTTTTTTTGTGAACTGCCGTTATTCTTGTGTGAAGTGCACTTAACAAAACTTTATCGTTCGTTATTGCATCATAATCCTACTATCTTCGTTCTCATTAGGAAGTACCATTTATCATGTTTACATACCATTCATTCTGGCCAATCATCCTTTTCGTTTTCCTAGCTCAAACTAGTAGCTTCGCTCAAATAGGAAATGTGATAGCCGATGACCGCACCTATGTGGATTACATAAAAACAGTGGAGTGCAAAGTGTCCAATGTCGGCTTTTCCTACCCATTCATTCGATTAAATGGAGGTAGTTTGATGCTCAGCTTTGACGATCTGCGTGGGGAAGAAAATGACTATTACTATTGGATCTATCATATGGATCGGGATTGGAACTACAGTGATATTGATGAAGAGGATTATCTTGATGGCTTCAATGGTGAGGAGATTCGAAATTATCGATATAGTGGCCAGACGACCGAGCCTTACATTCACTATGATCTGACTATACCAAATCAAGAACAACGTCTGCTACTTTCTGGTAATTATTTGCTCGTTGTGGTAGATGAAAATGAAAAGCCTGTGCTCTCGCGTCGATTCGTAATATTTGAAAATAAAACCGAATTTGATGTAAGCATTGAACGCAGCTTCACACCTAATGAGGTCCGTACTCACCAACGTGTAGATCTTCGCTCTATTATCTTGAATGGGAGCTTGGAGGATCCACAAGAGAATATTGAGTTACGAATTATGCAAAATGGAAATTGGGATCAAGCCTATCATAATATTATCCCGAGCTACGTACGGGAAGAAAATGTACTTTTTGATAAGGGCATGAACCTAAGCTTTGAAGGTCTAAATGAATTTAGAAACTTTGATACTCGCTCATTGGAATATGTAACTAATAACATCCATTCTATCGATATAAATCTGGATCGAATCGATGTACTTCTTAAAAAAGCAACCCCACGTCCATACAATACGCACTCTTTTGAAAATGACAATAATGGTCAGTTCTACATTAATCAGCATCGACAAAATGCATTCGACCAACAGTACAGACGGGCGCTCATTAATGCGGAGTATACCAATGTGATTTTCAATCTTTTTAAAGAATTTCCTTACGATGAAGATGTCTATATCCTTGGTGCGTTTAACAATTATGAAAAAGATCCTGAATTTAAAATGACCTTCGATGCAGAGCGGGGTATCTACCTATGTGAAACCTTACTGAAGCAAGGGTATTACGATTATTATTTTGGCTTGGATATGGGCGATTACTTTGACTATGTGCCCTTAGAAGGGAGTCATGCCGAAACAGAAAATGATTATACCATCATCGTATATTATCGAAGTACTACCGATTATCAAGATCGCGTGATCGGCCTTATAACATTTAGTTCGTCTGACTGATGTGTCCCCGCATTTTTATTCGGTTAATCAATTATTATCACTGATTCATAGAACGAGGGCCTTCCTTGCTTCCGATTATTTGTATACTTGCTTATGCATCCTTTAATTATGAAATGGATTAGTTTATCTTTCATTCTTTTATTGTGGTCCAATGTTACGCTTGGTCAAAACACTTGGTCTTTGCAAGACTGCATTGAACATGCCATAAACGTTAACAATAT
Source organism: Saprospiraceae bacterium (assembly GCA_020629315.1). Classification (GTDB taxonomy): domain Bacteria; phylum Bacteroidota; class Bacteroidia; order Chitinophagales; family Saprospiraceae; genus JAHDDO01. The sequence continues at coordinate 34,950 of JAHDDO010000001.1, forward strand.
TGTCAAGCAAAGTGCTTTACAAGAAGAACTAGCTGATATAAATTTGATCGAAGCCCAACGCAGTAAGTTACCCGACTTATCCGCAAACTTGGGTGCTGGACTCAACTTTGGTCGTACGATCGATCCCACCAGTAATCAATTCATAACAGAAACATTTCTATCTAACAATGCAGGTTTAAGTTCGTCTATCCTATTATACAGTGGAGGTCGAATAAATAAGAATATCGATGCCAGTGCTAAGCGAGCTGAAATTGCCCAATGGCAACGAAAGGATGCTGAGTTTGACCTTGCCTTGAGCGTGACAGATTTGTATTTAGCCATATTATTAGCAGAAGAAAATAAATCCTTGTCGGAAAGCCAGCTAATACCATTGGAACAACAACTAAATGATCTCGAATCTTTAATTGAAGCCGGTGTTCGACCCGCTAATGATCGACTTGAAATCGAAGCCCTCATTGCACAACGGAACTTAGATGTTTTACAAGCGGATAACTCATTGAATTTATCAAAGTTGCAATTAGCTCAGTTGCTTCAAATTGAGCCGGAAACATTAGTCATTTCAGATAATGAAGAAGTAGGTGATTTATTAGATCCTTTTTCTATATCAGAGGCGGAACTCTTTGAAAATATGCTTCGTAGAGATCCCAATACTAACATTGTCGATCTACGTATTGAAGAAGCCGAGATTAATGAAAAAATAGCTGAAGCAGCAAGTCTACCCACTGTGTCTTTAGGCGGAAATCTACGTACCGCGTACTCAAATCAAGCTGTCGATATCGATGGTTTTGCGGTAGATTTCGTGGATACAGAAATCCTAATCAATAATGACCCTGTCACCGTCGGTTTACCGGTGAGTTCTCCCATATTCAGGGATAAAGCTTATGGGGATCAACTCAGTGATAATGTGTCCTTAGGCTTCGGATTAGGCGTCTCTATCCCCATTTATTCAAACTATAAGATAAAGGGGAGTATCGCACGGGCAAAGGTATCTACTGAGATGCAACAAATTATGAAAGATGAACAAGCAAGACAGGTAGCTTTTGCAGCCAAGCAATTGTTATTTGAAGCCAGAGCTGCCAAGACCAATTATGAGAATGCACAGCTAGTCCTGCAAGCACAACGAGTTGCCTTTGAAAATGCGGAGAAAAGAATGCAAGCGGGCCTCCTAAGTAATTTGGAGTACATTACCGCAGATACCCAAATACGCCAAGCCAATGTATCGGTAATCTTGGCCAAATATGATTTTTTATTCACCTTAAAAAAGATGAGCCTTTACATGGGTCAGTAAATAGTATGGCAAAAAAAAGAAGATCTTGGAAATGGATAATTATCATAGCTGCCGTAGTACTATTGGCTGCTTTGGCCGCCTTTATGTTTAGAGGCGAAGATGATAGAATTGAAGTCATTATTGAAGAGGTTGAGCAACGAGACATTTATGAGACAGTACGAGCTACAGGACGGATATTCCCCGAAGCTGAAGTTAAAATTAGCTCTGATGTCTCTGGAGAAATTGTAGACTTATTTGTTCGAGAAGGCGATTCTGTAAGAGCCGGCCAAGTATTAATAAATATAAATCCAGATGCCTATGCATCTAGTGTGGAAAGAGGGCAAGCGGCGTTAAACAGCGCCAAATCTCAGTACGCTATGTCTCAATCGCAAATCGAAGGAAGTAAAGCGCAAATCGAGCAAATCAAGGCACAACTCAGTTTAGCACAAAAGAATCACGATAGAAATAATACATTGTATACCGATGGCGTAATCTCAAGAGTAGAATTTGACCAAACCGAATCAGCCCTTGAAACCGCAAAAGCGAATTTATTGGCCGCAGAAAGTAATTTACAATCAGCACAACAAGGGGCTCAAGGATCCAGCTTTAACGTGCAAAGTGCAGAAGCGACATTGAAAGAACTACGAACGTCATTGTCTCGAACAACCATTAAAGCACCCGTCGATGGTGTTATTTCTAAATTATCTGTTCGCAAAGGCGAACGTGTGGTGGGGACTATGCAAATGGCAGGTACTGAAATAATGCGGATAGCCAACTTAGATGCTATCCAGGTCAAAGTCGATGTGAGCGAAAATGATATACTTTCGGTAAGCCTTTCTGATACCGTGGATATAGAGGTAGATGCGTATTTAGATGAGACATTCAAAGGACAAGTGAGCCATATATCAAATAGTGCATCTAATATTCAAGGGAGTATGTTGAGTAATAGCACTGGTCAGGTCACTAATTTTGAAGTAGAGGTGCGGATGGACCCAAGGTCTTATCAGCATTTAAGTGGAAAAAGCGATAGGCATCCATTCAGACCTGGCATGTCGGCTTCTGTCGATATATATACGGATGTGGCTGCTGATGTTGTTAGTCTGCCTATAGGGGCAGTGGGTGCACGACTCCAGGATAAAAACGATCCAAAGAGCAAATATGATGAAGTTGTTTTCTTAATGAAAGGAGATACCGTTATACAGCAAAAAATAAAAACCGGAATACAAGACGATGAATACATTCATATAGTGGATGGACTGGCCGTCGGGCAAGAAGTCGTCACTGGTCCCTATTCTGCTGTGTCGGACAAATTGAATTCAGGTATAGCGGTTCGGAAAAAAGAAGAAAATAGTGATGAGCGAGGCAACAGCAACTAATACCACACTCATCATTTTTGCCAAAAATCCAATTAAGGGTAGAGTTAAAACACGATTGGCAAAGACTACAGGGCCTGAAAAGGCGCTTCAGATTTATAAGGAACTATTGGCGATTTGTAAGGGGTATACCCAATCTCTTCCCTTTCGAAAGGTCCTGTATCATGACTTATATTCTTATAATTATGGCTATTGGCCTAAAGAGCAATTTATTCAACGCATTCAGAAGGGTGCTAATTTGGGAGATCGGATGGCCATTGCTTTTAAGGAACAGTTTGAATACGCAAAACAGGTCCTGATAATTGGAGCTGATTGTCCATACTTAGGGTCTACTATCCTTCAAGAAGCCGCCGATAAACTAAAAACAAACGATTTGGTCATAGGACCTTCATTGGATGGTGGCTATTATTTAATGGGTATGCGTCATTTCGAACCAAGCTTGTTTCAAAATATTAATTGGAGCACGGAAACCGTTTTGACGGCCACTATCGAAAAAGCCAAGCAGTTGTCCTTGCGTATACATTTACTCCCTACCCTTTCAGATATTGATCATTATGAAGATTGGGAGGCTTTCCTTTCTTCAAAAGAAGTATAGTAATGGTCCAGTTAACTGTGGCATCCACCATCGCTCATTTAAAAGGCATTCTAGCTTTACAAAAGGAAAATTTACCCGAGGCCTTAGCCACCGAAGAAGCTAAGATCGAGGGATTTGTAACGGTTGATCACAGCTTAGAAGATCTAAAAAAGATAAGCGGCACTTGGCAGCATATCATTGGCTTAGATGAAGAAAAAGTAATTTCGTATGCCTTAGTAATGGTAGCAGAATCTAAAGATGACATTCCTATTCTTGCGCCTTTCTTTCCCATCATAGATGACGGTATAAAGCGATTTTATAATAATGACAGCTATATTATCATGGGTCAAATATGTGTGGATAAGGCCTATAGGAAACAAGGTCTCTTTGCAGCAATGTATACGCGTCTTATGAGCCAAGTAAACGGAAGTTTTGATCAGTTAATTACGATAGTGGCCACAAAGAATATCCGGTCCATGAATGCTCACAAGCATGTTGGATTCCAGGAGATGCGTATTTCAGAAAAATATCAAAATGAAGATTGGCGGATCATTATATATCCCTTATCATAAAAAAAGCCGCACACATTCAGTGTACGGCTTTCGTATAATGTGTGTTATTCGTATATCAATTAATCGCCACTGTATACAGCTTTGAAGGCAATAGCGGCCAAAACACCACCTACTATATCAGCCACAAGTGCTGTTATTGCAGTTCCCCAAGAAGCCAAACCATTAAAGGCAGCACCAATAGCAATGGCAGGGTTAAAACAACCTCCTGTTCCAAATCCGCCTAATGCATAAGCCATCACTACTACAGTAAAACCAATAGCTAGACCATAGTACGAATTTCCAGATGTGCTTTTAGTAGTTGCCGTTTGTAGTACTACCCACACCAGTGCGAAGGTTCCTAATACTTCAGCTGTAATACCTGCAGCCATGTTCGGTATAGCATCACCTCCACCGAGTAAGGTACCTGAATCTAAAAGACTAGCACCCACTACAGCAGCAGCTATAGCGCCTAGAATCTGAGATAATATATAACCGGGTGCATCTGCAGCTGAGGCTGCACCTCTCATGATAGCAGCGATAGTTACCGCTGGGTTATAGTGGCCACCCGAAATGTGTCCCCCGGCATATACCATGATCATTAATGCGGATCCAATGGCCAAAGGAGCAAACATACCTACGTTGGCGCTATTTACTACGCAAACAATCGTGAGTACAAAAAAGAATGTTCCAATGAACTCAACAATGTACTTTTTCATTTTCTATGAATTTTGGTTTAACGAATTTGTTGTGAGTACAAGACGGGAGGATAAACCTCAAGATCGGACATATTCAGTCATTAAATATATCTATTTATTGAATATAAAGAATGAAATTTGGCGAAATTATCTGTATACCAAATGATTTTAACCTTTATTTTCGATGTAGGCTCTTAGGTCCAGCAACTGTTGGTGACTCATTTTTTCCAAAGGATAATGCGGCATATAAGACTTACGACCCGAAACGGAATGCACACCATATCTAACAACCTGATAGATAGAAAGATCATTATACTTTTCTACTTTTCTAGTCAGGTATTTCATGCTCATGGCTGTTGTGTCTAAATGGAAGTAAGAGTATCTACCATTCTCATGGCAATGCAGACAACTTTGCTTGTACACTAATTCACCGTTATCCATATCGGCTGATTTGCCATACATTTCTCTATCGATGTTAGGATCGGAGAAATGGGCTGGAGAGCCAGCCATATATTTACTTTTAATGAGTGTTGCCATTTCGGCACTTTGCTCTTCATTATCTAAAGCTGTATTCAACGAGCCTAATTCTGAAGCGTTGAGGTTTAGATCTGCGATTTTTAAATCGATGGTCCAGAGGTAAGCTAAAAGGGATTCTATTTCCCAATCTTCCAATTCTCTACCTTGGGCGCATTCCACGGCACAAAGTTGGATAGCATTTCTAATATTTTCTCTCGCTTCAAAAACCAAGTCGCCGTACTTTTTCTCATAATCATCATTATAAAAAGTACGGCGACTGACTGCGCCATACATAGTCGTTCCTTGTAAAAATGGAAGTCCTTTTGATGATGTATATGATAACCTTGCTTCTGGATCTGACACGCTTAGATCTGGATCCTCCTTTTCAATGTTGTGGCAACTTGTGCACACAAAATGTTTGCTCTGCTTCCTTCGTGTGTTTCCTTTATCCGACGTTATAAAACCCGTATGAAACAAGTCATAGCCTTTCTGTGCTGATACACCCGGTATAGAGCTATCCAATTCCCAACAAGGTTCTTCACCCAATGCTTCTAATACTTTAGAAACGCTAACTTTTTCCCAATCTCTCTCTACTTCTTCTTTATGCTTATTTTCGAACATACTAGGTATGATAAGCAATAGCACCGGTACCAATAGCACTGAAAATCTCATATCTTAAATTGTCTTGCAATCGTAAATCCTAATCTATATTCTCCGTCACCCCAATTAGCTGTATTATAAGGAATGTAATCCGTTTCGAATAAGCCTCTCGCGTTTGTCATATTAATTTGAAAAACATGGCCTCCACCTGTCTCCCATTCTAAACCAAATCCCATAGATGGAAAATAATCAGTCTCTAAGCTTCTAACCGAATTGAATGTAAAGTTGCTATCGTAGATAATACCTAGACTTTTTGTCAACTGCAATCGCAAAGCGACTCCAGCACTTACCAAATCATTTACATCCGAAGAAGGTACTAAATTACGGTAGGTCCATCCACCATGAGCCTGCAGAGAAAATCGATTAGAGAACTTTCTAGATAGTAGAAAAGACACGTTGTATGAGACTCGATGAGCAAACTTTTGGAAAGCATGTAGGACTCCTTCTGATTCACTTTTAGGCATCGTGGATACTGAAGCCATACCCATTACTGAAAGGCCAAAACCGTTCTTTCCTTTAGATTGTTGCATGATTCGGTACTTCGCTAAGCCAATAACATTCTGCTTTAAGGGTCCCGCCCCTTTGGCCCGATGTAAGCCCACCATCATATTGTCCGACATACCATACTCAGCACCAATAGAAATGTCTGAAGCATTTTCCAAACCATAGAATGTGGGCCATCCTCCTAATTCTCCAGCAAAGTCTCCAAATCGGTGACCGATACGTATATCCATGTGGCCTTTGCGCAAGGTCTCCACTGAATGTGTGTTAATTACGCGCGTATCCTTAAATGTTTGGAATACTTTCTCTTGTGCAGATAGTAGATGCACCATCAGAAAAGAAAGTGTGAAAAGTAAAAATGTGTGAAGTTTCATTATCGTTTTTTCTAATTCTGTGGATATCCAGCTTCTATCCAACACTTAAGTTCATTTTGCTCCTCTTCAGTCAATTGTAATTCATCTGGTTGATAATTCGGAGGCATACCTTCTGTAGTTAACACCCAATCTTTAAACCCATTAGGATCGTCATGCAAATGAGGCTCCAAAATAGAAAAATTACCGTAATCTCCCCTACCTGCAGCATTGTGGCATCCAGACCCTTGGGTACAGGTGCGTACTATAATCTCTCGGGCACTAGATTCGTAGGTATAACTTACCCCCTCTATGCATTCACCAGGAACAACTTCTGGTAATTTATCCCGGGTACAAGTAGCAAATAGCAGGATGAATGAAATTGAAAGAAATGACAGGAATAGCAAATTTTTCATAGCCGTCTTTTGAACTAAAGGGTACAAAATACTGTATACTGGTTTTAAGATACTGTACTTTAGTATTTTTATTTAATAAATATAAACATATAAAAAAATAATCATATATGTATCCAATTGAATTAGTAAAACCAATGGAAAAAGACCTGACGGATTTTGGCTTTCAACCGATTTCTAGTCCAGAGGATGTAGATACACTTTTATCTGATGATAATGGGACTGTTTTGGTTGTAGTTAACTCTGTTTGTGGTTGTGCTGCCGCGAATGCCAGACCTGCTGCTAAAATGGCTATGCAAAACGAAAAGACACCTGCAAAAGCGGTCACTGTATTTGCTGGTGTAGATAAAGCAGCCACAGATAAAGCTAGAGAATATATGCTACCTTTTCCTCCTTCTTCGCCTTCCATGGCATTATTTAAAGATGGAAAATTAGTGCATATGATTGAGCGGCATCACATTGAAGGCCGATCCGCACAAATGATCGCAGAAAACTTGGTGGAAGCATTTAATGTCCACTGTTAAATAAAGAAGGCCTGGCATATCACCAGGCCTTCTTTTTTTCAATACCCTTCGTTAAGACTTTTTGATCAAGCCTGCCACGAATAGTAGAACTACTGCCCCGCCGACAGCTGTCAAAATACTTGCTACATTAAATCCTCCAGTTTGAGCAGCTCCAATTCCTAACACTCCCGCTAACCATCCACCAAGGAAACTACCCAAAATGCCCACAATAATATTCCCAACGATGCCAAACCCTCTGCCTTTCATGATTTGTCCAGCGATAAATCCAGCTACAGCTCCTAGAGCTAACCAAATAAGAATACTTGTAATGTCCATTTTGAATTGTTTTGATTACTAAAAATTAAATGTATTGATCGAAGCCTTATTAGCCAAACATCATTACGCAAGACTAGCATTCAGCCATACATTATACACACATAGCAATTTAACGGGCAATTTAGTTCCGTGCTAACTCATTTTAATAATAGGAACTATTTTTACTTGGATCATTTCTTACCGATCTGTTTAGAGAAAAAAAAAAAAAAAAAACAGGCTCCCATAATGGAAGCCCGTTTCTAATATGCGGATTTACAACTTAATGATCTTTCGACTAATTCTTTTATTACCTAGATACATATAGAGATCATATGCCCCTGGTTTTAAATGTCGTAGATCTATATTATTTATTTCATCATCATGTCGGAATCGTTCGCCTTCTTCCATCAGTCGTCCTTGCTGATCAAAAATTCGGTACAAGACTTTCTGATCGTCTGACTCCCATGTAACATTTACTTCTTTAGCAAATGGATTAGGGAACAAAGTCACATTGATATCATCATTTATAGAAATGAAACTTTCTTCTTCAATGATACCAGCATCGAGATCCCTGATATGAGTGGCGCCATCTATGGAGAGCATATCACTCATACCATCTTCGGCTACATCACTATCTTGATCTTCATTAAAGCCTTGATCTTTTTTGGTAAATTCATAGCCTGCAGGCGCTTCAAATTGGATTTGATAATCACCTGTAATCAAGTCCTTGAAGGTATATTGCCCTGCATGGTCCGTCTGCGTAGTAGCTATGACTATTCCATCATCATTTAGTAAGAATACGTCTATACCTTCCATGCGAATTTCATCAAAGTCCTTAAGTCCGTTGCCATTGCTATCCAACCATACTTCTCTACCGATTAGGCCTGAACTATGATGTATTCCAATGTCAATATTGGCAATACTACTGTGGTAATCAAGATCAAAGTATTCTGTATTCCCAGCATCATTTGCATCACTATCGAATTCATCACTACCTTCATTTTGTACCGTTGTTTGCATATCATCATCTAATATGATTGATACATAGTACGTCCCTTTTGGCAGACCTTCAAATACATACTCACCCTTTGTATCTGTGATGGTTTCAGCATACATTCCTTCGCCTTCTCTGTACAATTGAAGAGCTACATCTGGAACGCCAAATTCGCCACTATCTCTACGTCCATCCTGATCCATGTCTTCCCAAACTTGATCTCCTATGGTAGACGGCTTGTATATACCCGCGTCTATCTCCAGACTAGGAATACCAGGGGTTAACTGGAAAATATCCGTTGCTCCTGGAGCTACACCTTCCGATACATTTGAATCTGTGGACTCACTAGTTCCTGTAAAAGGCCTCACGAATAAATAACCATCAGGTAATTCGAATTGAACATAATATTTTCCTGATTCTACTTCATTGAAAAAGTACATGCCATCCTCACCTTCTATAGTACTAGTAATCGTATTAGCTACCAAAGTACCTTCCTCGGTATAAAGCGTAACCACTATGTCATTTATACCCGGTTCGCCTTCTGTTTGAATGGCATCTCCATTTAGATCTTCCCACACTCTGTTACCCACAGTGCTCGGCTCCTCTATTATTCCAATGTCCCAATTGGTCTCCATCATACCTGATGGTAACAAGAACGTTGCAGTGGTATTAAATCCATTGGTATTATCAATGTCGGAATCCACTGAATCATCTAAGCCTACATTTGGAATAGTAGCCATGAATCCATCCAACATATCGATTTGAAGGTAATAATTACCTGGTCGCAGACCAGAAAAAGCATAAATACCATCCGAATCACTGGTAGTATTCATAACCATCTCTCCCGCTTCATCAAATAATCGTACAAAGAAATCAGGTAGACCTTCTTCAATATCATTTTGAATGCCATTCATATCATCATCTAACCATACAAAACCATTCATGGCTGCCATCCTGAAGTAGCCACAATTTACCCCTTGAATGATATCCCCAAATAATACATCATACACTTCTGTGCGTATCTCAGAACCATCCACCATCGCATCTGAATCTTCTAGTTCGTCTAAGCCAATATCTGGATCCGTCAAACTAACGTCATCAGGGACTTCAAAACTTACATAGTAACTGCCTTCATCCGTAATGTCAAATTCATAATAGCCAGGCAAACCTAGTTGAGGGTCATCTGTCGTAACTGTACTTCCGACAAGCATCCCGTCCTCATCATGTAATTGGACGGACAATCCATTGGTTCCTGGCTCAGTGAGCTCAAGGGTACCATCCGCATTAAGGTCCTCCCAAATAAATCCAAAAATGAATGCTCTTGGATCCACGCTTGGGTCAAAATGTGTCCCTGCATCAATATCCACATTATTCACCCCTGAACGAATCATGGTAAAGTTTGTCGTACCATTGGCACCAATCTCTAGCACGATATCAGAGTCAATCGTTCCGTCACTACCTACTTGACCTTCCGAGAATAGGTAATAGACAGGTAAGACAAAATTAGCTCTATAACTACCTGGGGATAAGCCCTCAAATATGTAATTACCATTGGCATCCGTACTTACGGAACCTACTTCTTGGTTTGCACTGTTAAATAAAATCACTTGTACTCCTTCCAAGCCTGGTTCATCCATATCCTGGATACCATCCATATTCAAATCATTCCAAACTAAATCCCCTAAAGAACCAAAGAAGAAAATACCAGCATCCAGATTATTGATGCTGCTTGCTGCCACCATAAAGTTTTCTGTACGGGTAAACATGTCTTCATCAAAGAAGTCAGAATCCATAGTGTCATCAATACCAAAATCAAATCGAGTTATACCCTGTTCATCCGTCAAAACCACCGTGGCAAAGTACTCGCCTGGGTTTACATTTTGAAAACAGTAGGCGCCATCTTGATCTGAAAATACCATGTCCACCAACATAGAATCTGTATCATATAATCGCACTTCTACATCTGATATACCCAGATCTAGTGTCTCTCTAAAACCATTGCCATTGTCATCCTCCCATACTAAACCACACACACTTATACCTGAGCTAAGCTCCATTTCCAAACCGGCATCTACCGAGGATAAAGATTCACCTGATGCTAGTGTAAATAGGTCTGATACACCTAAATTGCCAAGAGTGCCAGTCATGTCTGAGTCAAGGGTCTCATCTGTCCCTTGGTTAGCTACGGTAAATGTAAAATTAGTGGGTTGGTTCACACCGATCATGTACTGATTAGGCCTCGCACTTAATGAATATGTTCCATCCGCTGAAGAGCTTGTCGTTCCAAATGATGTTCCAAATTCATCCATTAAGAAAATAGTCGCTCCTTCAAAAGGACCATCCTCCGCATCGCGAATGCCATTACCATTTTCATCTAGCCAAACTGAACCCGTTACTGTTACCTCTCTATATAGACCTGCATCTATACTGGTGATAACTTGGTTTACGCCCAAGGCAATACTAATCGTTCTATACGATGCTCCAAATAGGTCGAAATCAGAGTCCACTGATGAATCTGAACCTTCTTGATAAAGTGTCGTATTGTATTCTTGAATATCAATAATTTGAACGGTGTAATTACCCGCCGCTAATTCTGAAAATGCGTACGATCCATCTTCTACAGATTGTGTACTTTCTATGAGGTCATCTCCTTGGAAAAGTCCTAGCTCAATACCAGCGATAGGTGCATCATCATCATTGATGCCATTACCATTTCGATCTTCAAAAACGAGTCCTTGTATTTGTGCTTCTGTTATACTTGGCGTTTCTATGTATCCTGCATCGACTCGGTCATTTACTTCGCCAGAAACTAAAGAAATAATCGATGTATTACCGACTTCATCTATCACATCGGAATCGATAAAATCATTCGTGCCTTCATTCGCTATCGTAAAGCCAAAATCTACTACCCCTCCAAATCGTACTTGGTAATCGCCCGGTCGTAGTTCTGTAAATCGGTAGATTCCTG
>JAHDDO010000001.1:46729-233166 GCA_020629315.1 Saprospiraceae bacterium
CAGAATCGATAAAGTCGTTCGTGCCTTCATTCGCTGTAGTGAAGCTAAAATCAGTAACTTGACCAAATCGTACTTGGTAATCGCCCGGTCGTAGTTCTGTAAATCGGTAGATTCCTGCTGCGTCCGTACTCGTCTCATCTAGTAACGAACCTCCCCCATCAAATAAGCTCACACTAACGCCTTCGATTCCGGCATCATCTACATTCTTCTTTCCATTCCCATTAGTATCTATCCAAGCTAAATCACCGATCGAAGCATATCGCCAGAAACCACCATCTACATTCGTGATGTTCTGACCCGAAGCCACGCTAATTATCGGTGTCTGACCCGATTCTTCAAAATCAAAATCTAGTGTCGAATCGGCCCCTACAAAGGCCATTGAACTATTATAATCAGACGCTATATCCACTAATACATAGTAATTACCCGCATCTACATTTTCGAAGCTATAAGTACCATTCGCATCTGTTGTGTCTGTGGCTACAGGCGTGTCATTAGCTCTGAATAATCGTACCACCCAGCCTTCTAAGCCGCTATCACCATCTTGAATATCATTGGCTAATCCATCTTCTACTATACGTCCACTGATACTACCCGGTTCGTTCGGTGGGTCAATGTCATTCATCTCATAACCTGCATCTACTCGGTCATTCACTTCACCTGATACCACACTAATTAAAGCCGTATTTCCTTGATCATCGATCACATCAGAATCGATAAAGTCGTTCGTGCCTTCATTCGCTGTAGTGAAGCTAAAATCAGTTACTTGACCAAATCTAAGCCTATAGTTATCAGGCATCAGCTGGGTAAAAGTATAGCTTCCGTCCGCATCTGTCGTAGCCTCATTCAATAACAATCCATCGGCATTAAGCAAGCTGACTTCTACATTTGCAAGACCGTCATCATCTGCGTCTCGTATACCATTACCGTTATTATCCACCCATGCTAAATCACCGATCGAAGCATATCGCCAGAAACCACCATCTAAGTTATTTACGAGTCCTCCGCCTGATAGCATAAATACTATCGTGCGATAGTTACTTTGAACATCAGAATCAATCGTATCATCATTACCTTCCTGAAATGGACTCACTTGATATTCAGCATTCACATTGAACTGAACAAAATATAGATCACTAGATACATCTAAGAAGGTGTAATTTCCTAATCCATCTGTCACTGTACTTGCCACTAACTCACCGACTACATTATAAAGCTCAACTGTAATTTGTGATAAAGGATTGGATTCATTCTGAATACCGTCCGCATTATCGTCCTCGAAAACCGAACCGCTAATCAAACCAAACTCCTCCACAAATGGAATATACCCTGCGTTAATATTCGTTTCTGATCCACAACTAAGACTAAAAGACGAAGATTGTCCTGAAGCATCTAAATCAAGTCCAAAAGAAAGATCCGTTAACGCTTGGAATCGCAAAACGTAGGTACCTGGAAGCACAGAAGAAAATACATATTGTCCTTGCTCATCAGATAAGGTACTTCCTAGAACATTACCCATAACATCCAATACCTCCACTTGCACATTAGACAATAAGGCTTCACCATTACTTATTTGACCATCTGAGTTATCATCACTAAAAATCGTTCCTAGAATAAACGAATGTGGAATAAAGCCTGCATTAATTTGCATAGCATCTACTAGATCGAAAGTAGTGGATCTAATCTGTCCATTGATTCGTTGTACATCAGAATCAAAACCATTAGGGTCAACACCAAAAGGACTAAGTTCAGTATCTGTAGGACTTTCAAAGACTACATAATACATCCTATTATTGGGCACCATAAATGTATATTCACCAATACCGTTGGTGCTTGTAGTACCTACTAAGTTGTCATCTTCATTATACAATGAAACAAGCACATCTGGCATTCCGGCTTCAGGACCGATCAATCCATTTCCATCACAATCAATCCATGCCACACCTGAGATTATCGCAACATCCTCGATATATCCCGCATCAATTTCTGCAGATACGTCAGACGAAACTAGGAAACAAGATGATGCCCCTTGCCCGGTAAAAGGATTTCCATCATAGGTACCTGAACCCGTAATTGGGTACACATCAGAATCAATGGCTTCATCACCCAAATCAGCTGAAGTAAACATGCCATCCTCTAGTTCTTCGAATACTATGTAATACGAACCCGCTGGAATTTCGCCAAATGCATATTCGCCATTATTATCTGTATTGGTATTTGCCACGAAAGTACCTGAACAAGTAAACAACGAAACTAATAGATCTGACAAGCCATTTTCTTCTTGGTCTTGTTGTCCATTTTCGTTTTCATCCAGCCAAGCAAAACCGCTGATGTCACCTCTAGACCGTACATAACCAGCATCTATATCATATTGCAAAACACCCGCTTGCAAGGAAAATATGGATGTTGCGCCACTTTCTAATATGCCATCCACATCAGAGTCTACAGAACCATCACTGGAGACATTGGAGGTAAATTCAAAATCTGATATATCGTCAAACACGAGGTAATAATTTCCCGGGTAAACATCTTCGAAAGTGTACCGTCCATCATTGTCTGTGAGGGCCGCACTCAGTACTTGGCCATTTTCATTTTTCAAACTAACTAATACATCAGCTATCCCCGACTCATCCACATCTTGCAACCCATTTTCATTGGTATCTAACCAAACGAAATCACCGATGCTCCCTAATTGAGTTATAGGAACATCAATAGAGACGGTCTCATCTTCCATTACCGCAAAGCAGTCTGTTGTTCCAGATCCAGTATTGGCAATAACTGAATTATTCTCACTGAAGATATACGGTTCATCTATTTCGTAGGCCAAAAAATAATCTCCAACAGGAACGTCCTCGAATGAACTACCCCCTGTATCCATTGAATTTGATGTCGCCCATAATTCTCCTGCACAGGTATATAATTGAATGGTAATACCTGCCACGAAACCATCCTCAGCATCTACGACACCATCACCGTTCAGATCAAAATAAAGGGCAGTATTAACTGTCCCTGACTTTAAAACAAAACCAGCATCCAGATTCTGATCACTTTGGCCAGATAGTATGTCGAAAGAGCCTGTAGTTATAGCGTCATCGACCAAAGTAAAATCAGAATCTGAACTGTTTTCCCCTATTTTGCTGTCGGTCAACTTGAGATGTTGATCGGTTAAGGATATAGTTATTTCATAACTGCCAGGAAAAACATTAGTAAACTGGTAAAAACCATCAGCATTTGTAGTAGCAGTAGCTACTGTATCACCGTTGGCATTAATAAGTTGAAGAGTTGTGTTTTCAATACCTTCTTCTTCAGGGTCTTGTACCCCGTTTTGATTTTCATCCATCCAAACATAATCACCTAAGCTTGCTGGTCGAACTAAACCAAAATCTATATCATTTTTATCTTCAGCATTATCTACATAGAAGAATGCACTTCCATTATTATATACATTTTCAAAATCACTGTCTTCTGAGTTATCGCCTTGCGAAGAGAGTGTCAGCCAATACCCATCAGGTATAGCTAATGAAATCCTATAGATCCCCTTTTCAAGATCGGCAAAACGATATTGACCATTTTCATCGGTAAGCGCTTCTTTTATTACTATTCCTTGATCATTATGCAATGCTACTTCTACCCCTTCAATGCCAGGCTCGCCTGTATCTTGTATACCATTACCATTACTATCTTCCCAAACTATATCACCCACTGAAGAAGGTAAACATTCGGCATAGCGAAAGGTACGACAACAACTGGTGCCCGTGTTTACATCCACACAGATCTCATAATTGCCAAATTCTTCGGTTTCTCTTCCAACATTAGCAATGCGGTCAGTAATATTAGCATCCAAATCAATAAAGCCATCTGGCAAGGTCCAAGCATACGAAGCATCGGAAGGCTGGCCTTCTATAAAGAAACTTACACAATCATGATCACAAATATCATATAAGGTGTTCCAAACAATATTATATCTAAGTAGATCAATAGAAGCAGAAGACGCTTGTGTCCCATTATTTACTATTTGTATAGCGATACCCACGTTCTCTTGATTATAGAAATCTGGAGATTGATCTAATCCCCAAAGGTCATCTGCAAATCCATACTTCCAAGATGGTCTGCTAGTCCATGGTGGTATATCCCCAATGATTTCATTGGCTTTATCCTCACCGATAAATCCTTCTTGCGCTGAGAACCATTGCACTTGTAGATCTTCAATCCCTTCGCCCATCTGTGCACCAAAGACTTGCAATTGAACTCTGCGAACAATGGCATCATCAGGCATAGCTGCATTCATATTACGCAACCAAATCGGATGTGATCGCTCTCCTGGCTCCAAGGTTATAGAAGCCATTTGACCATCCGCTTCATTTATATTTTCTAAATCAGACCAAGCAACATCTCCTAACTGAAATTGCATTGCTTGGAGAGCAATCCTATTTTGTTCTGATGAAGCTGATTCGCCAACTACACCAATAAAACAAGTTTCTTGAGCTGAAAGCTTAGATGAAGCGATAAGTAATCCTACTAAAAGAATTACAAATGCTTTCTTGGAGTACGCATTTTGCATATCGATATTGTAAAATCCACAAATTCATGGCTCTACAATACATTCCGGTGGGTAATATGCAAATATAACAATATTCTATATATATAGATTAATTATATATATAATTAAGATTTAGACAAGTTGATCGTAAATTGAAATCAGCGATTTAGCCAATTGTTTGCCATCAAACTTCTTGAGATGAGCTGTCACTTTTTCTTCATTCAAGCTAAAGTTGTCAATGGATTGTATGGCCTTTGCTAGTTGTTGGCTATCGCCTGGTGGCACATAATATACCACATCTCCTCCTGCTTCAGGCAACGAAGAAACGTCAGAACAAATAACCTTAGTTCTTGTATGTAAGGCCTCAATTATTGGAATCCCAAAGCCTTCATAAAACGAGGGATACACTAAAGCATTGGCTTGGCGATATAAGCCTTCTAACTCTATTCCATTTACATTACCTAACCATTGGAGGCTGTCTTCAATTTTCAATTTTTGTGCTAATTGTCTACAATATTTTTCAAAGGCGCTTCCAGTACCTACTATTTTCAGAGGCTTACGCTTGTCTGCAGGTATTAAAGCCATCGCATGTAACAATACATCTAAGCCTTTCCGTTCATTGATAGCACTTACAAACAGAAGAAAGTCTTTTTTACTATCGCTTGCAGATTCAAAACGCCGGCAACTTTGATATAAAACCTGAATCTTTGAAGCGGGGGCGCCTGTATATCTAACAACATCTGCCTTAGTGGCTTCACTAATGGCCAGTATTTGATCAGCTTGTTTAGCTGACTTTTTGGTTTTATAGCTATATATCTTCCGATCTATAAATGAATATTGTGCGGGATATGCCTTATATATCATATCATGAATCGTAAGAACTTTCTTGCACTTGGCTTTCTCGATTGTTAGGGGTAACTCATTAGATAATCCGTGGAAAATATCAAGTTCATGTCGCTCAATGTCCTTCGTGAGTCCAAAGGATCGATAAAATGTACTTTTTGATTTAGGTAAGGATATGGTTACCCTTTCCTTTTCAAGAAACCAATCGGATTCAGGCAAAGAACCTGTAGACGGGGTAAAAAGCACAAACTCCATTTCAGGTGCCATTGCGTGCAGGTTCTTAACTAGCGTCCTTGCATAGTTACCTAAGCCTGTATTATTTAAAAAGAGGCGCTTCGCATCAAATCCAACCCTCATCACGAATATTGCTTTGTTGCTAAGGTAAAAAATAAAGGCCTACTGTAGTGGTAGACCTTTATCTGCTTTAGGCAACAGCTTCTTCCATTGCGCTTACGACTTTTGCTTGTACATCAGGCGGTACTTCAGCGTAATCCGCAAAACTGCGTTTGAACTTTGCACGACCTTGTGATAAGGATCTCAAGGTTGAGGAGTATTTATACATTTCACTGAGTGGTACCTTAGCCATAATCTTTTGATAATGGCCTTCAGCATCCATACCCATTATGATCGCTCGTCTTCCTTGAAGGTCTCCCATGATTTCACCCATGACATCATCAGAACATAATATTTCTACATCATAAATGGGTTCCAACAATTTAGGTCTTGATTCGCCGAATGCGGTTTTGAACGCATTGGATGCGGCTAACATAAATGCCATATCATTAGAGTCTACGGAATGCATTTTACCATCATAAATACATACTCTTATATTTTGGCAACATGAGCCAGTCAGTGGCCCATCTTCCATTTTTTGCATGATACCTTTCTTTATGGCATTACTATACTTACTGTCTATAGATCCACCTACAATACACCAGTAAAAACTGAGCGTCCCACCCCAAGGCAATTCTTCCACTTCTGTATTTCTGACTGTTAAATCAGCGGGATCTGGCATCCCTTCATAATAGGGCTCAATGCGCATATGCACCTCTGCAAATTGGCCAGAACCACCTGATTGTTTCTTATGGCGATAGCTTGTATTTGCCGATTTTGTTATTGTTTCTCTATATTCTATTTTCGGTTTTTCGTACCCAAATTCAAGATTATTCACCTTTTCGACACGGTACTTTATTAGATCGAGATGGAGCTGACCTTGGCCATGAAGTATGGTTTGTTTCAAGGTTGGCGATTGCTCAACTAATAAGGTTGGATCTTCTTCAGAAATCGACAATAATGATTTCATAAGTTTTTCCATATCCCCTTTCCCCGCTGGAACTATGGCTGTTCGCATTCGAGGGTCTGGGAACTGGATTGCCCGTATTTTTCTATCTGTACCCTTTACATTCAGTGTATCATTAGTAGCGGCTGATTTTAACTTTACTGTGACACCAATATCACCTGCCTGCAACATATCAACTTGCTCGCGGTTTTTGCCATTGGATACATAGATTTGATTAAATCGTTCTGCATTTCTATTGGATGCATTTGTCAATTCATCACCGGCCTTTAATGCACCAGAATAGACTTTAAAGTAAGACACCTTACCCACCTGTGGCTCAGATAATGTTTTGTATATAAAAATGGATGCATTATTATCTGTAAGCGCCAACTCGCCTCCATCAGCTAAAGCAGCTGCTTCTCTATCTGCTGGTGATGGTGCAATATCATTAATAAATCCCATAATACGACCACTGCCCATATTTTGAGACGCTGAACAAACAAAAACAGGATGGAAATCGCCATTGGCTAGTGCTATTCTCAGACCCGAGGTTAACTCTTCTTCGGTTAGTGATCCTGCATCAAAAAACTTTTCCATTAGACCTTCGTCATTTTCTGCTGCAATCTCTACTAATTGATTATGAATTTCTTGAGCTCGACCAATTTGATCATCAGGGATAGGCACTTTTTCCGGCTTACCACCATCAGGACCAAAGGTATACATGGTCATACGTAAGGCATCTACTATAGTGTCAAAACCCGATCCTTGATTTAAAGGATATTGAATAGCGACTACGTTATTCCCAAATCTGCCGCGTGCTTGATCGAGTGTATTTTGATAATTGGCTTTTTCGTGATCGATTTGATTGATGACTATTAAGGCAGGTGTATTATTATGCTTGATATGCTCCCACATTATTTCGGTACCTACTTCTACCCCTTGTGTTGCATTTAATATGACTATACCGGTATCTGCTACCTTTAGCGAAGAAACCACCTCGCCTATAAAGTCATCTGATCCCGGGGTATCAATTATGTTAATTTTGGAGTCTTTCCATTTGACATGCATTAAAGAACTGAATATTGAGTTTCCACGTTCTTTTTCAATGTTTGTATAATCTGAAGTTGTGCTACCATCCTCTATTTTTCCTCTTCTATTCAAGGCGCCGGCTTCAAAGAGCATGGTTTCGCAAAATGTGGTTTTTCCGCTGCCCGAGTGACCGAGCAGCACAGTGTTTCTTATTTTTGATCCGTCCATTTTTATATGCTTATTTTTATCTAAGTATAACAATAATTTTGCTAACTCGGTTAACGATAAGCATATATTTTACAAATCGAACATATCTCCCAATTTTATATGGTACATATTTTTAATATGTGATTTAGCGTAAATACAATTGGTCTTTGCCTGCTTTTTCCATGGCAAGGTAACATTTGGCCGATTCTTCAATGGTGCTTTGGATGGATCTATATGTAAAGGCCAAATCTGTAACACTCCTTTGATTATCAAATTGCATTTGGCGCTGCCCTGTAATTAAACGTTGTGAAGAAAGTGCCGTGTTACTGGAAATGAGTCCTAGTTTCTCTGCTATTTTCAATACGGATATGTGTCGTTTATGGACCCATTTATTGGGTGGCTCTTTATCGAACAGCTGACAAAACTGCGCAACCACTTCGTGGTAAAATAGGTTTTCTGCGGAACAAATGTATTTATCATATTGTGTTTCATTACATAGAATGTAATGAACCATCTTAGCCACATCTCTCACATCGACAAAGCCATTAGAACCTGTGGGCAACTTAGTAAGTCCTTGATAAATACGTCGAATCAATGCAGGAGATCCTTTTGAGGTATCTCCCATCCCAATCATTTGTGAAGGCGATAGTATTGTAGCATTCAAGCCTTCACTAATGCCTCTGAATACTTCTAGTTCGGCTAAGTATTTAGAATTGCCATAATCGCTATTAAATTCACTAGGTTCCCAATCTGTTTTCTCATCTAGGGCTTTATTATCAAAAGCTTTACCTAACGCGCTGGTACTGCTGATATGGATTACTTTTTTAATATCACCAGATAGGCAAATGTCTACTATATTCCTGGTCAGCTGCACATTACTTTCTTCCAGCAAATCTTTATCGGAGCTAGCCGTGCCTATGTGTGCGGCTGCATGTATGACAGCATCACAAGTATCCATAATTTCGACTAGAGGATGAATGGCCATGATATCCAGTTCATGGTACTCCAGTCGATCATCAAAGGGCGATAATTGATGAAGTGACGAACCTTCTCTATGCGCTATCACTAGCTCTATTGTTGATTTTTCATACAACTCCTTTACGAGATAGTATCCTAAAAAACCGCTAGCTCCTGTGATTAAGACTCTCATAGCTGCCTTGGATTTGGCCCATATATCGCTCCTCCAAGCGAATCTTTACTGGCACCTGTCACTGCATGCAAGACATTCTTTCTCTCCAGTAGTCGATTATAGGCTAAGTAACACATAAGCATAGACTCTTTATAATCAATGATATCTTCTGACGGAATCTCCAATGACATTCCCAAGGTATCTAATCTATCATTTAACAATTGCCTAAAGAATAAGTTCCGAATACCTCCCCCTGATGCTAAAACTTTCATGCTTGCAGATCCATACTTTTCACATTCCATGCCTATCTGCTCTACCAGAAAGCGATTGAAGCTATGTAATACATCTTTAGGCGTAAAGGAAAGCTTTTGAGTCCTTGGGATAAATGCTTTTTGAATCCAGTTATTATCTAAAGACTTAGGTGGCGCCATTTCAAAATAGTCCATCGATTGCCATAAGGACACTAATTCTTGCTGGAACACTCCTTCCTTTGCTAAGTCGCCATCGGGATCGAAAGAATGCCCCTCTAAGCGGGCGAAAAAATCATTGACTTGGTTAGCAGGCCCCACATCATACGCTATTCTTTTATTGGCATCTTGAAAGTGAATATTAGCTATACCGCCTATATTTAAGCAACAATGGTATTCTGGAAATCGCAAACTATCAATTAAGGGTGCCAAGGGAGTGCCTTGGCCACCTAAATACAAATCTTGGACTCTAAAGTCCGCAATAACTGTCGTATTGGTTAATGCTGCTAAGCCTGCTCCTGAGCCTAATTGTATAGAGATTCCCTTTTCTGGTCTGTGAATAAGGGTATGCCCATGAAGTGACAACAAATCAATGTTATATTCTGCCAACAAAGGATTGATCTGCTCAGCTATCCACTTAGTAAATACATATTCAGTTTCAAAAACCGATAGTGCTGTTGATTCTTGATCCACTTGCAAATGCTGTTTTATTGAAGCTGAGTACCGGATCATTTTGTGAAAAACAATGGCAGGTTTACTTTTTTCTTGCCTTGGAAAATGCATCAAACTGAGATCCATTCCATCTTTAGAACTACCCGTCATTATTCCCAAAATAGCAACCATTCGTCGAAGATATCCTTATTCTTTTGCTTCTAAAAGTGGCATTGAACCAATAAAACGATTCGTACATAGAAAAAAGCAGTTGAAAGCTAAACCGCCATGCTCTTTTTATGTTAAGAGTACATATATTTGGAAACTCAAAATTCCTTCAGAGTTTCCAAAGTTTTTATCCATTTGAAATGAATAAAGCAGTAATAGATAAAAGTCGGGAAATGTTCTTACAATTAGGTATACGTAATATCAGCATGAGCGATATTGCCTTATCTCTTGGCATTTCTAAAAAGACCCTATATCAGGAAGTAGACTCCAAGGAAAGCCTTTTGCAAGCCGTGGTAGAGGATTATATCCTACAAGAGAGAACAATGATTCAACAGATCATTGGACATTCTGAAAATGCCATTGACGAGATCTTTAAAATTTCGCAATATCTTCTTCAGTTCCTGAAAAATGTAAAACCCTCCACGTCTTATGAACTGAGAAAATACTATCCAGACGTTGCAAAATTGCTAGATGTAGATCACATTTCTTTTATAAAGGAAACCATGTCAGGCAATTTGAGAAGAGGCATACAACAAGGTCTTTATAAAAGTGATATGGATGAGATTTTGATTTGTGAATTTTACATAAATAACGCCCGATTTATTTCACAACAAAAGGAGTTTAAGCCGATAGATGTTTATCGTGCCTTCATAAACTACCATATGAGAGGTATTGTCAATACCGAAGGATTGAAAATTTATAATTCGTACATTAAAAATATTGAATATGCATAAATGGATCTTCACGCTAATGCTATTCTGTCTAAGTGGTTTGGTCTTACAAAGTCAGACATCGTATACCTTAGAAGAGGCACTCGCTAAAGTTGAAGAGGATAACCGATCCATTCGCCGAAATGCCATAGAGGTAGAAAAAGCAAAGCAACAGATTAAAATATTGAGAGCGTCTGGACTACCTCAGGTGAACGGTAAAATAAATTACAATTATTACGTAGCGCCCCCAGTAAGTCCTGTTGAGGATTTTATAACACCCTCCATTTATGGTGTTTTAATTGGAACAGGGCTTTTACCGCCATCTGCTGACCCGGGACCCCCTCAAACCTTTGAGTTTGGTTTTGTGCCAAGAAACGTTTTAACCGGAGACATTTCGGCTAACTGGGTCGTTTTTGATGGTTCTTATCTGGTTTCTCTAGAAGCGGCTCGATTATACGAAGCCTTCACTTTGTCCAATTTGGATACAAAAATGGCTGAGCTAAAAGCCAATGTCACCAAAGCATATTTAAATGTGATGTTAGCTGAAATAAATAAAGAGACCCTCATAAATAACATTGGAATACTAGAAAAAAGCCTGGCTGAATCACAAGCGATTTATGCCGAAGGATTTATCGAACAACTAGATGTAAAACGCATCGAGATGTCTTTATCAAATCTCCAATCAGAGCTAATTAAGATTGATGAAGTGATTGCCTTGTCAAAAAATCTTCTGAAATTTTACATAGAACATCCTATGGATGAAGAAATCTCTGTGAGTGATGACTTGAAAACCTTAGTGGGGCAATTGAAGACAGATGCCGATATAGCCTTGTTAGAATTTGATGTAGCCCAACGTCCAGAATTGCAAGAAATAGCCTTAGGAAGAGCACTGCAAGAGTTAGATGTAAAACGCTACCAACGAGGCTACTATCCGACTGCTAGTGTTTTTGCATCAGGGCAAGAATCATTACAGCGAGATAATCTTTTCGACAATGATGAATTGGGTTTGATTCCAACGGTTGTTGTTGGTTTTAATATAAATGTGCCTATTTATGACGGCGGGCGAAAGAAGGCACAAATTCAAAATGCCAAATTGGAATTGGAGCGAATAGACTTAGATAAGAAGGACTTTGAAGACAATATGAATCTTCAGTTCCTAAATGCCAAAACTCAGTTTTTAAACGCAAGAGTAAGTCTAGATGCCGCAGAAAAGTCACTGGCTCTGACGGAAGAAATTTTGAGAACTGCTCAAATAAAATATAAAGAAGGTGTAGGATCGAGTCTTGAAGTTACACAAGCCGAATCATCACTCTATCAAGCACAATCCAGCTATATGAATGCCATTTATAATCTAGTCAATGCCAAGGCAGATCTAGATATAATCATGGGAACCCTTTAACTATCATAACAATCAAACCAATGAAAAAAGTCGCACTATATATTGTAAGCCTATTTATACTTGTCTCTTGTGCTCCACCTGCAGACAACGCTACAGCTATCCCAGAAGACCTAGCTGGCCTTAAGAAAATGTTGGCCGAACAAAAGAAACAAGCCAAAGAGTTAGACGAAAAAATGGCAATGGTCCAAGAAAAAATAAGTGAACTACAACCTGCTATGGAAAAG
This sequence comes from Saprospiraceae bacterium, assembly GCA_020629315.1. Lineage (GTDB taxonomy): Bacteria > Bacteroidota > Bacteroidia > Chitinophagales > Saprospiraceae > JAHDDO01. Next base: position 59,217 of record JAHDDO010000001.1, read on the forward strand.
GAGCGCTTATTAGTTGAAACGGAAGTTTTAGAAAGGAAATCTATAGACCTTTCCGCCCAAGTACAAGGGTCTGTTGTTTCTGATGACTATGCTATGGCATCTAGCGAAACAGGCGGTCGTCTCATGTCAGTAGTTGTTAACGAAGGAGACTATGTTAGAAAAGGGCAATTAATCGCTACCGTCGATTTAGAAAGTATTGAAAAGCAAAAGGCTGAATTACAAACAGCGCTTTCCTTAGCCACAGATGTCTTTGAAAGGCAATCTAGATTATGGAAGCAAAACATTGGTTCAGAGATCCAATACTTAGAGGCCAAAAACAGTAAAGAGCGTCTAGAAAAATCGCTAGAAACACTAGGCTCTCAAATTGCAAAAAAGAATGTTATGGCCCCTATTTCTGGTGTAATTGATCAGAAGTTCTTGACTCAAGGAGAGTTAGCAGGTCCTGGTACGCCCATTGTACAGATTCTAAATACAAGCGCACTAAAGGTGGTGGCGGATATTCCAGAAAAGTATATTGCTTCTGTACGTAGAGGTCAAGGGGTAACGGTACGTTATCCTGCTTTAGATATCGAACGAAAAAAATCGATCAGCATGGTAGGCCGAACCATAGATCCTAGTAATCGAACGTTTAAGGTGGAGATTAAGACTGGCAATGAGGGCGGTGTCGTAAAGCCTTTCCTCCTAGCACAAGTAGAATTTGTAGCGGATAAGATTGAAGACGTGATTGCTATCAATCCAGAATTAATCCAAGAAGAAGTTAGCGGTAAAAAATATGTTTATAAAAACGATGGAGGCGTTGCCAAAAAAGTCTATGTCGAAACGGGTGATAATAGTGACGATGCCATTGTCATTACTACGGGCTTAGATACTGGCGATGAGATTATTACAGAAGGTGCTTTCTTTGTAAAAGAGGGCGAATTAATCGATGTAAAAACAAGCGAAGAATAATACGGGTATGAAAGACTTAATCAAAAACCTTCGCGAATTCAGACTTACCACACTTGCTGTCGATAATGGCACAAGTGTATTCCTGATCGCTTTTATGGTATTGCTTTTTGGGATTCGCTCCTATATAAGCATGCCCAAAGAACAATTCCCAGAAGCATCTCTACCAACAGTATATATCAATACACCTTACTTCGGAAATTCAGCTGAGGAAATTGAAAGTTTAGTTTCTAGACCCATAGAACAGGAGTTAGAAAATCAAACGGGCGTCAAATATGTTCGATCCACCTCTGTTCAGGACTTCTCAGTTATTATTGCTGAATTTGATACTGATGTACCTATGACTTTGGCTGTTAGCAGAGTAAAAGACGCTGTAGACTTGGCTAAAAGCGAACTGCCGGACGACCTCAGCTCAGAGCCTAGCGTTTTAGAGGTTAACTTCAGTGATATTCCTATTGTAACCGTAAATATCTCTGGTGATTATTCGAATGACGAACTTAAGCAGTTTGGAGAGTACATCAAGGATCGGATCGAATTATTAAAGGAGGTCTCTGAAGTAGATATGAAAGGGGACAGAGAACGAGAAGTGAAGATCGATGTGGATATGGTCAAAATGCAAGCTGTAAAAGTTTCTTTTGGTGATATTGAAAATGCCTTTAGAACGGAGAATTTAACCATGTCGGGCGGTGAAATTCTGAATAACAACTTTAAACGATCTGTTCGGATTATTGGACAGTTTGGCGATGTTGATGAGATGAAAAACATGATTGTTAAGGCTGAAAATCAGCGGCCGATTTACCTAAAAGATATCGCTGAAGTAAGCTTTAATTATGAAGAGGAGACCAGTATTGCACGGTCTGATAAACAACCTGTTATATCCTTGGATATTATCAAACGACGAGGTGAAAACCTAATTGATGCCGCTGATGGTATCAAAGCTATTGTAGACGAGGTGCGGCCAGATCTTCCTGAAGAACTGAAAATTTCATTATTTAATGATCAATCGGTATACACCAAAAATGAAGTCGACAACTTATTGAACTCCATTATCTCTGGTGTAATTCTAGTGGTATTAGTCTTACTATTTTTCTTAGGCTTACGGAATGCCATGTTTGTAGGATTAGCTATTCCATTGTCAATGTTGACTGGAATTTTGATCTTGAACCTTACTGGTACTACATTAAATATTGTTGTTCTTTTCGCGCTAATATTAGCTTTAGGTTTATTGGTTGACAATGCTATCGTGGTAGTAGAAAACATCTACCGCTATATGCAAAATGGCTTTAACAATAAAGAGGCCGCCAAATATGGCGCCGGCGAAGTTGCATTGCCGATTATCGCGTCTACGGCAACTACTCTAGCTGCTTTCCTTCCCTTAGCTTTTTGGCCAGGGATCATGGGTGAGTTCATGTATTACCTACCGGTGACCTTAATTATAGTGCTATGCTCATCCTTGTTTGTAGCGCTGGTAATTAATCCAGTGTTTACGGCTAGCTTAATGAAGGTAGACGAACGGAAAGAAACTAAAGCAGAAATTAAACGGAGTCGTCGAAACCAATTAATAGGCGCTGTCGTCATGTTGATGGCGGCTGTACTTTTCCATTTTGCAGGTGTGGAGTGGATGCGTAATTTATTAGGGATCGCATTTATCGTGACATTAGTCAACTTCTTTTTGCTACGACCTGCGTCCTTTTATTTCCAAGAAAGAATATTACCTGTCCTCGAGCGTATTTATGATAAATTCATCCGATTTGTATTAGGTGGCTTCAGACCCGCCATGACACTTTTCGCTACCTTCTTAATCCTAATTGGTTCGATCGTATTGTTGTCGATAAACATGCCTAAGGTAGAATTCTTCCCGGCGGCAGACCCATTGTATGTCAATGTATTTATTGAATTGCCGATGGGTAAGGATATAGCAGCCACTAATGATTTTGTCAGAAATATTGAAGATAGAGTATTGGAAACTTTAGAACCTGACATGGAGATTGTGGAGGCGGTTTTGACACAGATCGGCGAAAACACATCGGACCCTAACTCACCACCAGAGCCTGGGGTAACGCCACACAAGGCAAGGATAACTATTTCTTTTGTGGAAACTAAGGAGCGAGGCGGCAAATCGACTAAGCGAATTATGGAGGATGTCAGAGCGGCTGTCTCCGGTTATGCAGGGGTACAAATCTTTGTGGACCAAAACGCATCGGGTCCTCCTGTTGGGAAGCCTATCACAATTGAGCTTAGGGGTGAAAATATTGACTCCTTGCTAGAGGAATCAAACCAAATGATCGCATTTATTAATGATTTAGCGATACCCGGTATTGAGGAATTAAAAGCTGATGTGAAATTAGGTAAGCCTGAATTATTAGTAAATATTGACCGAGAAGCTGCTCGGCGTTATGAAATATCAACATTTGGTATTGCAGATGCTTTACGTACCTCTGTGTTTGGAAAGGAAGTATCTAAGTATAAACAAGGGGAAGAGGAATACCCTATTATGGTTCGACTATCTGAAGAATATCGCAACAATATGAGTTCACTTCTGGATCAAAAGATCACCTTTAGGAACCCAGCGAACGGTCGGATTGCACAAGTACCTATATCAGCCGTTGCGGATGTTCAATACTCAAGCACCTACTCTTCCATTAAACGAAAAGATGGTAAACGACTTATCACTATTGACTCTAATGTACTTGATGGCTACAATCCAAATGAGATCGTCGGAGAAATAAAAGCAGGTTTGGAAGACTTCCCATTAGCTGATGGATTAAGTTTTGAATTTGCGGGTGAGCAACAACAACAAGCAGAAGATTCATCATTTTTGATGACTTCATTTTTGGTGGCGATCTTCTCCATTTTTATCATTATCGTAGCCCAGTTTAATTCACTCATAAGTCCATTTATCATAATCCTTTCGATTCTATTTAGTACTATCGGTGTATTCTTAGGCTATGCGTTTACCGGTCGAACGATCACCGTTATTTTTACGGGTGTGGGTATTATTTCATTGGCTGGTGTGGTTGTCAATAATGCGATTGTATTGATTGATTATATCAATTTATTGATAAAACGAAAGAGAGAAGAACTCGGCTTTGAAAGTATGTCTTCACTCAGTTTTGACCAAATAAAGGAATGTATTATCGAAGGAGGAGCGACACGTTTACGACCCGTGCTACTTACCGCGATTACGACAATACTCGGATTGATACCTTTAGCTATTGGCTTCAATTTTAATTTCTTTACCTTGATTAGTGAGTTAGATCCAAAGATATTTATCGGTGGTGATAATACTGCTATGTGGGGTCCAATGGCCTGGACGGTAATATACGGATTGACTTTTGCTACATTCCTAACTTTGGTAGTCGTACCTGTGATGTATTGGTTGGCTGTACGTTCAAAATTAGGACTGGCAAAAATGATAAATAGAAGACGGAAGTAATGAAGCTTTCAGATCAGAGGCAACAATATGAAAAAGGGAGCTTGGATAGAGCTGAGCTCCCAGACACACCTTTAGTTTTATTTGAGGCTTGGCTAAAGTATGCCTTTAGCGAAGGGGTCACTGAGCCCAATGCGTTCACCCTGGCGACTGTGCGGGACGGCATACCTTCAGCTAGAGTTGTACTCATTAAGGAAATCACAGAGCAAGGGATAATCTTTTACTCAAACTATGAAAGTGCGAAAGCAAAGGATATAGAACAAAACCCTATAGTAGCTGCTTCTTTTTTGTGGAAAGAAGTAGAGAGACAAGTCCGTATTGTAGGGCGGGCCAATGTTATTCCTGAAGAGAAGTCCTTAATGTATTTTCAATCCAGACCCAAAGCCAGTCAAATCTCAGCCTGGGCATCCCCGCAAAGTGAGGTAGTTAATAGCCGAGATTTTTTACTAGAGATGCGAGACAAGGTCGAAATGCGATTTGCTAATGATGATGTACTTCCACTACCGCCTAACTGGGGTGGATATGAAATCGTCATTTCTTCCATCGAATTCTGGCAAGGCCGTCCAGATCGATTTCATGATAGATTTAAATACAGCTTACAAGATGGACATTGGACCATCGAAAGACTAGCCCCGTAAGAAACCATACTATGAATTCAATATTTACTGACATTGCACGGGAGTATGGGAGTCCCGTTTTTATTTATGATGGTAATCGAATTGTAGAAAATTACAATCGATTTAAGGACGCCTTCCATGTACCTGACCTTAAGATTCATTATGCCTGCAAGGCCTTGAATAATATAAATATCCTGAAGCTATTTAAATCCTTGGGTTCCGGTTTAGATTGTGTGTCTCAAGGAGAAGTACATATGGGTCTCAAAGCCGGTTTTGCGCCAGAGGATATCATTTATACACCCAATGGTGTTTCTTTATCTGAATATGAATCTGTGATCGAAAAAGGTTGTCGGATAACCTTGGACAACCTATCGATATTAGAAAAATTTGGTGTCAGTCACCCTGACTACCCTATCCACATTCGGATCAACCCACACCTTATGGCTGGTGGCAATCGTAATATTTCGGTGGGTCACATTGATTCTAAGTTTGGGATTTCTATTCATCAATTACCGCATATCCTCCGTTTAGTAAAGAACTTAGGGATTAATGTGGAAGGCATCCATGTACACACAGGTTCCGATATCATCGATAAGGATGTTTTCTTGCGAGTGGCTGATATGATTTTTGGCATTGCTGAACAATTTGACACCATCAAGTCTATTGACTTAGGTAGTGGATTTAAGATTAAGTATAAGGCCAACGACCTGTACACTGATATTACGAAATTAGGCGCTTCGTTTTCGGACGCTTTCAATGCATTTAGTGAGCGATTAGGACGTCCTTTGACCCTTCGATTTGAGCCGGGTAAATTTATGGTCAGCGATGCAGGTTATTTTGTATCTCAGGTAAATGTTATCAAACAAACGACTGCATGTACCTTTGTTGGTATTAACAGTGGATTTAATCATTTAATACGTCCGATGTTTTACGGATCGTATCATCAAATAGAAAATATTTCTAATCCAGAAGGCGAAAAGAAGCTCTATTCCGTTGTAGGTAATATATGTGAGACCGATACCTTTGCGGAAGATCGTCTGATATCAGAAGTGCGAGAGCAGGACTTGTTAGTCTTTAAAAACGCAGGTGCATACTGCTTTACCATGGCTTCTAATTATAATAGTCGATTACGGCCGCCAGAGGTATTAATCAAAGATGGCGGGTATTCTTTGATTCGAAAACGAGAAAGTTATGATGACCTACTGAGAGGTCAAGTAGAAATAGACATCTGAAAATATGGTAATTAAAGAACTACAGATCTTTACCGACTCTATTAAAAATGTTGCGGCATTTTACGGAGATCTGCTTGGTTTCAAGGTACTACAACGGGATGAAGATTCTATTTCTTTTCAAGCAGGAAAGACTGTGTTACGTTTTCTATACAGCCCTCATACAACGCCCTATCATTTTGCATTTAATATTCCTAGCAATGCCATAGAAGAAGCTCACATTTTTCTTCAAGGTAAGGTGGATATTTTAAATGATGGCTATACTGAAATCTTTGATTTTGACACCTGGAATGCACGAGCCATTTACTTCTATGATCAAGATAAAAATATCGTAGAGTGTATCGCACGCAAGAATTTATCTATATATAAGGAAGGACCCTTTAGCATTGCAGATATCTTGGGTATATCCGAGATGGGAATGCCTGTGGATGATATTCAATCGTATTTTGATCAAATTAAAAACACGCTCGGTTTAGTGCAATACTCAGGCAATAAAACTAGCTTTTGCGCGCAAGGTACAGAAACAGGCCTTTTTATTTTGATTGACAAGAATAATAGAAAGTGGTTTCCTAAAAATGATAATGCCTTTGAAGCTAACTTTAAAATGATAGTTTCCATCCAAGGGCAAGACTTTATCATCAAAAATACACCTAACGACTTTTCCATCAAGGACTACAAGAACTAGAATACCTTACTTATGAGTACCTACCTTTTTACGCTAAGAACCCTTTGCTTTTGCTTTTGTATTTCAATGTCCTTTATTGCTATATCACAATCTTTTGATGACGTAGAAATCAAGGCTACTGCCCTTACTGAAGATATATTCATGTTAGAAGGTGCTGGCGGTAATATGGCCCTCTATGTGGGTGATGAAGATGTATTTTTAATTGACGATCAATTTGCCGAGCTAAGTACAAAGATTCTGTATGCTATCGATAGTTTGTCTGGCGGAAAATCGATAAAATATGTGTGTAACACGCATTGGCATGGGGACCATACTGGTGGCAACGAAAACCTCTCTAAACAAGGAGCTACTATCATAGCCCATACCAATGTCTACGAACGCATGAGCACTCGCCAATTTAGAGGTATGGGTCGATTTCAAGAAGCGTCACCGCCGGCCGCTTTGCCGGATCTAAGCTTTGATGATCAAATGACCATTCATATTGACACGCTAGAAAAGGTTCATCTTCAACATGTACACAATGCGCATACAGATGGAGATGTACTCATTTTTTTTAAAGAACATAATGTATTGCATATGGGTGATATCTTTTTCCATAAGAGATATCCCTTTATAGATCTTAATTCTAATGGACAGATTATCGGCTATATCAATGCCGTAGAAAAGGGGCTCGCTTTAGCAGACAATAATACCCAGATAATACCTGGTCATGGCCCGCTAGCCACAAAAGAGGATTTGTATGCGTATCATGCTATGCTGACCGATATAACTTTTAAAGTAAATAAAAGGAAGGCTGCAGGAGAAGATCTAATCACTATTCAAGAAGCAGGAATTACCGTGGATTATGATGAAGAATATACTTGGAACTTTATTGACAGTGATACATTTATTTCCTTCATTTATAATTCATTGCCTGAGTAGGAATCAATCTATTGCAGTAGGCGTTATAGCTTCGAACTGAATATACTATAATGGTTACCCATATTGCACACACGCTAGCCGCTAGGTCTCGTGGATTTCATTTGATTACGGAAGAAATTCTTGCTGTTGCTGGCTCACTACCAAGCACTGGAATACTACATGTTTTTATCAAACATACATCGGCAGGCTTATGTGTTAATGAAAATGCTGATCCTGATGTTTTACATGACTTTGAATTATATTTTAATAGACTAGCTCCTGAGCACATGGAAGGTATGAAGCACACCATCGAAGGTCCTGATGACATGCCTGCACATATTAAAGCTGTACTTACAGGAAACCATATCAGCCTCCCAATTGTGAATGGGCGTTTGGATTTAGGTACATGGCAAGGTATCTACCTATGTGAATGTAGGAATCGTGCAAACCCTAGAAAATTACTGATTAGCATCTACAGCTAATTATTGCTTTATAAACTGGGCTTTCTGTTTTACTTTTCCATCTTCAAATAGTAGAGCAGTGTAGTGTCCTTGTACAAGCTTTGATAGCTCTAGCCTTTCTTGTGCTTTTCCCTTCATCACAAGAGTACCTGCACTATCATATATTCTGAATGTACAAGAAGGACATTGGACCACCCCATCCAAATGTATATAGTTATCCGATGGATTCGGAAATACCGTAATATTTGGTAGCTCTGACCACTCATCCAATCGACTCAGTGTCCTATTATAGATATCACCAATTTCTTCAGCAGAAAGCGCTCGCTCATAAATAAGAAGCTCATCAACCAAACCATTAAAAGTGTGATCTGAGAAAAAATCCGATTGCAGTCCAATTAAAAATGGAGATTGACTAGGAGGCAGCGCTTCATCAAATAGCATTTCACTAGACAGGGCCCCATCGATAAATAACTGAATAGAATTGCTATCCACCTGGGCTGTAATATGTTGCCATACCTCTGGCACTAAACTTTCTGCATGTTCCAAGATGTTCCCTGATACCAGATTAGGGTTAAAACGGACTACCTGTTCATAGGGATTGACGCCAATATAAATACCGCCAACGCCAAAGCCAGACCAATTATTTACTAGTGCTGTCCAATCCGTTATACTCTCATTAGGATATACCCAAAAGCTAATACTAAAGTCATTATTCTGTCCACTGAAATCAAAATCTGTAGGTTCAATCGTCCCGAAATACCCTCCATTTAAGTCAATGGCTTCAATAGCTTGACCAAATCGATCATCCGCTCTGAGGAAATCATTCATGTAATTATCAAAGTGCTTTTCATTACCACTTTGATCAGTGATCCCGCCATTATAGAATTCATAATACGCTACTAGTCCTTCCGTTGGGATCTGAGCGTAAATCGATGAAAAAAGGAACAGAAAAAGGTTTAGGTACACGTATTTCATACTTCAGAATTTACCTTAAAATAAAAAAGAGCTTGCAAAAATTCGCAAGCTCTTAGTATTTCCTTTTTATTTCGGCTATTGAACCTTCGTGATTTTACTGGTTTGATATACCTTCCCAGAGCTGAATTTCACAATGTAATTTCCTGCCGCTAGGTCCGTTAGGGGTATCGTTATTTTACGAGGATCCGTCTTTTTAGCAGATACCGCATGTAGCACTTTTCCATGAATATCCACCACACTAATTTCGCAATAGTCGCCTGGAATCTCTTGAAGATCGACGATGATATAATCATTAGCTGGATTAGGCATAAGCGTGTATAACAACTTCCCTTGCTTAATACCAACCTCAGGATCTTCCTCGCCAGGCCCTGCTCCATCTCCACAATCATCTCCGGTCAATCTTTCTATTTCTACATAGTTAGCAGACAATGCAGAGCAACCTATTGCCAAGGATGAGCTCGATAAGTCATCCCCTACCTCAATGTCCAAAGTTCCAATATAAGCTACGCCCCATACTCGACAAAAACCAGCATCTGCCCCTTCAACATCTAGTGTATTATCCGGTAATACACCTAAGACAATATTGCTATCATCCGTAACTACAAAGGCATAATCACTACTCTCATTCGTAGACTCAAACACCAAAATATCAGATGTTCCATCGTCAACACAAACCGTGGTACTTTCACTACCATCGATTAGACTGACTTGGCCGGCAGACATTTTGTTCGAGCAGCTAGCCACTAATTCTAATTCATCTATATCCCAAGCCGTAGCTTGCGCTAAACTTCCAATTAAACAGTATCCTAATAACTCAAAACTAAATTCAGTGACCTCATCAACTGTAAAAGCAGGAACATCAGAAAAATCAAATATCTCCAGTGAATAATCAGGACCCGTTTCTATTCCAGTCTGTTTGTATACTTCTGTACCATTGGCCAAAACTCTAATACCATAAAGGGTTGGGTAATTATTGTTTCCAGTCGCCCCATTTAACCATTCAAATTGCTCAGGGGCTCTTTCGAAGAAGCTCAATTCTGAAATGTGTGCAACACCACTAATACCAGGCGTCACTACCACTGAAAAGCGCAAGGCATAATCACTATCATTCTGGAAGCTACAACTATTCAATGAGCTCACACAAATAGCCGGTGTTTCCTGGATACCTGGGGTACATGAATGTTTGAAGTTTTGCGGATCGTTTCTAAATACAACATTGCTACTCACCTCAAAACTGGCACAATCCTCCATGTTAGAAATGATAGGCGTAAACTCTGAATAGTCACAATGCTCATTCTCCTGTGTATCCGCATTACAATCATTAAAATTGAAGTAAACAAAAGACTCTCCTTCCCCTTCGGCTTCCACTCTATTTACAATGATCAAATTCGAAAGATCATAACAACCTTCTAAATCAAATAATGAACCACCCACTTCGAGGTTTTCGATATCATAATAACTAACGTGCCCCACTAAACAAGTACCTGGATCTGTACCTTCAAAATCAAAAGGTGGGCTATCTGGCAATTCAAGAATAACCCCATCTCCATTCGTAATAAACCAGCTCATTTCTGGTCCTTGGGCACCTGATAGATTCACATCGAATACATCGGAAATGCAATCTCCTGTACAAATAGTAATCTCTTCACTACCATCTTCTAACGATAGCACGCCCCCATCAGGTGCTTCGATAATAATCGTTATTGGGTTTGATAGTTCAAAACATCCAGACAAATCAGCCGCAGAAGATCCAAGACTGAATCCAGATGGCAATTCATTATAACTAATACTCCAAATCTGGTAGACTGGATCATTACCAAGAGCATTTATATCAAAGGTATTTGAGGAACTGATCACAATAATTTCACCTGTCGGATCAGTAACTAAATAGCGCTGGTTTTCCCCTTTAGCTTCTTCTACATTTACCGTCACAAAATTAGGTGTCCCGTTAAAACAAATATCCGTGTTATCATTCGTACTTAGGAATCCGCCTTCAACACATTCTCTAGTTACCGTAAATGGGTCTGATACCGCGTAACAACCTTCAAGATCTTCTAGATCACCACCCACTTCTAATCCATCGAGGTCTGTAAAGCTGACATTCCAAATATCAAAGTTAGTACCTGATCCAGTGGTAGGAATAATAACAGGTAGGTCATCATAGATCGCTATAATTTCGCCTGTAATTTCGGTTACGACAAAGTTAGTATTACCCTTTGCGCCTTCTAATGCCACATCAATTATAATGCCTTCACCCGTTTCACAATAGATAAGTTCTGGACCACTTAATGAGCCTGGATCTACACATTGACGTTCGATAGCAATCGGATCTGATAAATCAAAACATCCTACTATATCATTGGCATCAGCTCCGATTTCAACACCGCCTAAAATACCTTCGTAAGATATATGCCAGACTAAACAAATGCCGTCCCCTGCTCCACTAAAGTCTATCGGAGTACTGGCCGGCAGTCCTAGAATGATTCCATTTTCATCAGTTACAATCCACGCAGATTCTGATCCTACATTTTCTGACACACTAAAATCTACTATATCAGATTCATCATCATCACCTAGACAAAGGACGGTTGGTCCTGGCGTAGAAATCTGTCCACCATCAACTTCTAAATAACTAAATGTGATGCCATTAGAAAGATCGAAGCAGCCCTCTAGGTCCGACACATTTTCGCCTTCAAGCAAGCCTGAAAGGCCATCCGTATAAGAAATGTTCCATACGGTATAATTCAACTCATCTTCGGGTAGAATGAAAGAATCCGTATTCGATACAAGTATTATGTCTCCTTCATCGTTCGTTAGCACTAATCGCTGATTATCTCCTTTAGCGCCAGATGTATTGGTTTGGATGGTGTATTCACTACCATCTAGACAATAGAATAATGGGTCGTTAGAACTGATTGATCCACCATCTACGCAATTCCGGGTTACAGATACCGGATTAGAAAGATCAAAACAGCCTGCTAATTGACTGGCATTATTACCGACAGCCAAACCTTCTATTTCATCATTATAACTAAGATGCCAGACTAAGCATACCCCCGCTCCTGCGTCACTAAAGTCAAATGGCGGTACTACTGGCAATCCCAATATATTTCCATTATCGTCTGTAATGACCCATTGGGACGTTTCACCAAAAGTATTAGACACAGAAAAGTTAACTAGATCTTGTTCATTTGCATCACCTAAGCATATATCCGTAGGGCTTAGTGCGACAACTTCACCACCATCTACATATTCAATATCCACCACTCTTGGCTCAGATAAAACATAGCAACCTACAAGATCATCAATATTTTCTCCTTCCGTTAAACCGATAATACCTTCTGTATTGCTAATATGTACTATTTCAAAACTTTGATCTTGACTATTAGAAGGGATCGTAAACTGACCCGTTTCTTGAATCTGGATAATAAGCCCTTCTTCATTTAGTAAGGTCCAATGTCCTTCATCGCCTTTTTGACCATCTACGGTCATAGTAATCGACATTGTTTGGCCTAAATCACAAATGGTGGTATCTGTAGCCGGTATCAATTGGCCGGGCGCTACACAGTTTCGTACGATGGCTACAGGATTAGAGAGATCAAAACAGCCTGCTAAATCCCCAGCATTAGCTCCAGCTTCTAGCCCAATAATGCTTTCATAGCTTAGGTGCCAAATCAGACAAGTACCGGGTCCTGCTCCTGATAAATCGAAAGGAGGAGAGGCAGGCAATCCTAAAATGGTCCCATCTTCATCTGTAATCACCCATGCTGACTCTGAACCTTCCTGGCCCATCAAGCTGACACTCACTGTGCCCTCTGATCCATCACCTATGCATATTTCTGATTGCGGACTAGACAGTTCTCCACCTTCAACCAATAGCTTCTCTATGGTAAGGACATTGGACAAAGCAAAACAACCGGATAAATCAGAAAGCGTATTCCCTAGAGTGAGTCCTTCAATCTCAATGTAAACCAGATGTATAATGCTACATTCTTCCGCATCATAATTCGATACATCAAATAAATTTGACGATTGTATATCCAATATCTCCTGATTCTCATCGACAACTAAAAATGTGTTATTATCTCCTTCGAAGTTCGAGGCCGTTACCGTTACTATATCTGTCTCATTCCCACCGATACACACCTCTGCAATGTCAGAAGATATTTCAGCCGGAGTAACCCCGTTTCTAATCACACGGATAGGATCGGAAAGTGAAAAACAACCTTCCAGATCATCAATATTTTCTAGACCTGAAAGATCTCCTACTTCATCTTGATAGGCTAAATGATAGATAAAACATACGCCATCCCCTGCCCCTTCAAAATCAAAAGGTGGTACAGCATCAAATGCGATAACCCCGCCAAAAGCATTGGTTATAATCCAAGCAAAATTCTCACCCAGATTAAATAGTACATCTACATCCACAAGGTCTGCTACACCATCTGTCACACAAAACTCTGTCGGATCTTCAGTGCTAATTTCGCCTGAAGCCACTTCTTCTCGTACTACTTCAATAGGGTTAGATAAAGCATGACAACCCACTAGATCATCGATATGCGCACCAAAGGTTCCTCCTTCTAAGGTTCCAAACCAACTGACGTGCCATATCTGGCAAATACCCACCCCGGCTTCTTCAAAATCAAAAGGCGCTTGCGCATCAAAGATCAATATGTTACCAATGCCATCCGTTATAACCCATGCATTGTTATCTCCATTATTACCTTCTAAGCTAACATTGATTATATCTTCCGTTTCATCACCAGAACAAATAAAGGTATTATCCTCTGTACTTATTTCACCACCTAAAATCTCTGTTCGCTCTACTGCAATAGCATTGGACAAATCAAAACAACCTTCTATAGTATCTAAATCAACGCCTGGTTCTAATTGCGTAAACAGTGAGGAATAACTGATATGATAAATCAAGCACGTACCCCCACCAGCACCTTCAAAATCAAAAGGAGGTTCGCTAGGCACAGCTAAAATTTGTTTGTTCTCATCGGTAATTACCCATGCTGAAAAATCACCAAAGTCACCACCCAAGTTTACATCAACTAGGTCTGGCTCGCCGTCACCCGTACACACACTTAGTGGGTCTTCGGTCTCGATACTTCCTCCCTCTACTAGGCAAAAGTCACAGCAAGAAAGGACTGTTATTTCATCAATATCCCAAGCAGTTGCTTTACCCCAATTTTCGGCCAAACAGTAGCCTAAAAGTTGAAATTGGAAGTCTGTGGTTTCAGTAACACTAAACGCTGGGTTATCACTAAAATCAAAACACTCCAAGGTCCAATCGGTAGTCGTAGGAATATCTTCTTGTAAGAACACTTCTTGTCCATTTGCCAACACTCGCAATCCATATAAGGTAGGATAATTATTATCATCTGATGCCCCATTCACCCATTCGAAAATTTCGGGTGCTTTTTCGTAAAACTCAAGGCCACTAAGGCTAGCTACCTGACCGTTTTCAGGTGATACGCGCACATCGAAATACAATGTCCGGCTGTGCTCTGGTGTAAAAGTACAGGTGTCCGCCGATGAGATACACATCGCTAAAGAATCAAAACCTGGTGTACATGAGTGTTTACTCAGATACGGGTTTTCACGATACAAATGACCGCCTAAAACTTCAAAATTGGCACAATCGGAGCCCATAGGATAACTAGCCGTAAATTCACTGTAATCATGGTCATTAACCCCTGCAATGGCTTCGCAGGCATCTAAACTAAAATGAATAACTTCTAATGGGTTTTCGCAAGCCGGTCCTTGGCTAGCTGTAGTAGTTGAAGTAGGGTTTGCCATTGCCCCAACGCAGAGCAAGGCCCAAATGAGCATTGTAAAAATTCGTTTCATGTAAAATCATTTAGCCGGCTTCTTCTGGTTAGGAAGAAGCCGGTTAATTATTTGAGGTCTTGTGTAAAGAGACCTTTTAAATCTTAATAAACTTCTGGGTCATTCGTTGATCACCACTGGTCACCATTACGAAATAACTACCCATACTCAGCGACCTTACATCTAGGTTCACTGTTGTTGCATCAATTATATTGAATGGGTTCATACTAACTTTCTGACCCAATTCATTCAAGATCAGCACCTCAAACGAAGTTGAAGGCAGTTGATCAAATTCTATTCTAATAAAGTCTGAGGCTGGATTAGGGCTTATGCTATAATCCAATGCCACTGTCTGAGGTAAGACCATCAAGCATCCAGTCTCCGTAGTCACAATAAGTGGATCCTCCGTGATATCAAAACAACCTTCTATATCTAGATTGTCGATATGGGCTCCCGGTATGTAATCAAATATGCCTAAGTATACCATAGCATACACCTGGTACTGTCCAGGACTTAATAAGCCAAAATCAAAACTATCCTCCGTGCTCGCGACTACTCTATCATTACTATCTACGATTAGGTAGACATAATCTAAATCTCCTGCGTAATCAGATGAGAAATCTATCATACTTACATCTTCTTCATCCAAGCAAATCTCAATATCATTACCTCCAGGAAGTGTAAAGGAGCCGGCAGAAAGCTTGCCTGAACAAGTAGCTTCTACGAATAATTCATCGACATCCCAAGCCGCTACGTCTGCCCCATTTCCAATTAGGCAATACGGTAATAACTCGAAATCAAAGTTTGTCTTCTCAGAAACTTGGAAGGCTTCAATACTGCTAAAATCAAAGCTTTCTAAGGTGTAGTTAGGACTCGTATTAATATCCGCTTCTTCATAGATCACACCCCCGTCTACAAGCACTCGTATAGCGTACTTAGTCGGATAGTTATTTATCCCATCAGCACCATTGATCCAATCAAACGTTTCAGGAGCTGCTTCATAAAAACGAAGGGCAGCTAAACTAGCTGTTTGGCCCTCTGCAGGATCTACAGAGAAGGTAAACCTAATGGCATGATCATTACCCGCATCATACGTACAATCATCCAAAGCGCTGACACACATAGCTGGCGAACCATTTACACCTTGCGTACAAGAGTGCGCATTTATGTCCGGATTACTTCTATACAAGAAGCCCCCTTCTAGTGTCAGATTTGCACAATTTTCGTCATTGTCCATATCAGCGGTAAACTCACTATAATCTATATGACTAGCATCGTCTGGATGAGAGGCGCAATCATCGAAGTCTATATGAGCCAGAGATCGACCATTATAACCTGCACTATATCTAGTTACGGTCACACTATTCGACAGATCAAAGCAGCCTTCGAAATCTAGGATTTCATTTCCGACAGTAAGACCAGTAAAGTTATCATCGAATACCACATACCAAATTCGGCAAATGCCTGGTCCAGCGTTTTCAAAATCAAATGGAGGACCGGCCGGTAGTGCTACAATAGCTCCTTCCTCATTGGTGATAAACCAAGCTCCTTCAAATTCGCCAGTAGTGGTGCTTTCTACAAACAGAGGTTCAATCACGCAATCACTGACACAGATTCCGACCTCAATATCTCCGTTTTCAAGATTTATCTTTCCAGCTTCTAATTGTGATTGCGTAATCACAATTTTATTGGAAAGATCAAAACAACCCGATAAAGCAGTGATATTATTACCTACTGCAAGACCAGAAATACCTGTTGCATAGCGCAACTGATATATAAAATAAGGTCCCACCGTTAGGTTGCTTACATCAAGCGTGTTTGACGATTGTATGTCAACAATATTCTCATTTTCATCTGTAATCACAAATACTGATTCACCGCCTGAGCCACCTACTACTTCAACAACTAAAGTCCCGAAGTTCTCATTACAGATTATCGTTGGATCTGTGGTAGAAATGGTTCCCGCTGTTATGTCATATAAGCTTACATCAAGGCCATTGGACAAGTCAAAACAACCTTCAATATCACTGACATTATTACCTACACCTAGGCCATTTATGTTTGTAGAACTGATATTCCATATCGTCCAAGCTGAACCTACATTTGCATCAAATGTAATTGGGCTTGTTTCTGACAAGGCTATGATATCGCCTGTATTATTCGTTACTACGAAAGACTGATCGTCTCCTTTCTGCCCAGTTAAAACAAGATCTAGTGTGATCGACTCTGTATTATCACAATACGAGAGCGGGTCTGAAGTACTCAATTCTCCACCTGCCACACAAGCAACAGAAACCTCGATTGATTCACTACTATCAAAGCATCCGGAAAGATCATTAAGGGCATCACCTATTCCGATAGCTCCTATATTATCCGAGGCTATACTTGTAACAAAGAATGTTTGTGAGCCACCAGCATATGGATAATCTATGGCTCCTGAGGCAGTAATGTGTACTATTTCACCCGTAGCATTGGACAACACAACAAGCTGATCTCCAACAGCATTTGTAGTTGTAACATTCAGTTGTATATTCTCACCAGGGTGTAAACAAAGTGAGGTATAATCAACCGATATCGTCCCTGCATCAAGCTCAATAAAAGTGAGATCTATTGGGTTAGATAGGTCAAAGCAAGCTTCTACATCACCCACATTAGTACCTACATGTAATGGTGTACTTGCGCTGGCAACATTCCATACTTGCAATCCAGAACCTGATCCAGACAATGGAAGATCAAATAGGCTATTAGTACTTGTGTATATGATAGTACCTGACTCATCCGTCACTACAAATTGCTGTACAGGTCCTTTTTCGTTTTCAAGTTGTATGTCTAGATTTAAAATATCTGTAGTCGCACAGAAACTAGTTTCGCTATTGGTTGAGATATCTCCACCTTGGACACAATCAATAGTAATGTCAATCGGATTAGATATGTCTGTGCAGCCTGCAAGATCTTCTATGTTCTGCCCAAGGTCTAGTCCCGTTCCACTCCCGGTGCTTACTATCTGATAAATTTGGTAACTACTAGCTCCGCCTTCGTGAACTAGATCGACTATATTCCCTTCAGTGCTGAACACTACATTCCCAAATTCATCCAAAAGAACTAATTGACTAAGATCACCTTCTTCTTGCGTGCTTTCAACACTAATGCTAGTGCTGACATTTTCATCGCAGAAATACACAGGATCATCTGTGGATATTGTACCTGCCTCAGCCACTAAGATGGTAACTGGGATATTATTAGACCGGTCAATACACCCTGTGATATCATCTACTGATTGGCCTACTACATTATCTAAAGCTGTATCCGAAGCAATGTACCAAATATCACTGGCCGTCCCTGACCCTGTCATGCTGATGTCAATGGTACCGTTCTCACTGCTGCCAATCACTACACCCGCCTCATTTGTTACGACGTATACACCAAAGTTGCCTTCTGCATCTATGAGGGTTACATCTATGGTTTGGTCTCCATCACTCGCACAAAAAATGCTTGGATCATCAGTGCTAATCATGCCTCCATCAACAAACGCAAGTGATACGGCTAATGGATTAGATAAATCATAGCATCCATTGAGTGAAGTCACGCTATCACCCTCATCTAGGTCTACCTCTTCCGAAGAAGATACATTCCAAATTTCGTATTGGGTCCCAGACCCAGTTAAGACTATATCTACAGTGGTACCTGAACCTGTGTAAACTACTAGTCCTTCTTCATTGGTAATCACAATTTGCTGAAAAGATCCTTTCGCTTCTTCGAGTTGTATATCTACATTTAGATTGGCATCATGTCCACACAGGTCTAGCGGATCATCTGTGCTAATGACACCACCATCCACACAATCCACTTTTACGTCCAATGCATTAGATAAAGCAAAGCATCCTGTAATATCGGCAAGAGTATTAGATACTTCTAAACCAGTAACGCCATCGTTATAACTGATTAAATAAATAGAATATCCTAACTGCCCATTAGTAAGATCAAAGGTAAACTCAGCTGTATTGTTAATCTCGATTATCTTTCCTGTCTGATCTAAGAGTAGATAGCGTTGGTTCTCACCTTTAGCATTTGATGATGTCAGATGTATGGATGCAGATTCATTGATATTACATAAGGTCAATGGATCTTGGGTGGAAATTTCACCCCCATTTACACAGCTCACAGTAAAGGCAATGGGTTGTGATAAATCAACACAACCACTAATCGCTGATGCGCTTGAACCTAGCTGCGGAGCCTCGTTCACATCGCTATACGAAAGATACCATAATTGGAAATTACTTCCTTGTCCAGAGAGATCCGTAACAAACATACCTTGCTGAGATAGCGCTACAACTATACCCGCTTCATTTGTAATTAAATAGCTTCCAAAGTTTCCTTTAGCGCCTACTACATTGGCATTGAAATCAATTACACCATTGGAACTACAAATATGCTCACTGATATCACCTTCTAACACGCCGCTATCTACGCAATCAACGGATATTTCAAGAATGTTTGACAGTGCAAAACAGCCTGTAATATTTTCTAATGTAGCGCCTTGCTCTAAGCCGGTTAATCCACCTTCAAATGATATATATTGAATGGTATATCCCGTTATGCCATTGGTAAGGTCCAATGTTATGTTTGGCGTATTTTCAATACTCTGTATTACTCCAGCATTATCTGTAAGAACCCAAAATCCTTCATTACTAGTATTACCTGCAATATCGAGATCTATAGTTGCTGTAATTGAATTACTACAAAATGCTAGGGATTCAGTGGTGGAAATACTTACATCATCTAAGGCGATGATCTCGAATGAAACCGCTTCAGAGGCTTCATAACAACCAGCCACACTACTCAATTCACTGCCTGGAAAAAGTCCATTTAAATCACCTGTATTATGAAGTAAAACTACTTGATAGTTTCCACCTGATAAGGCGCTTATGTCTATCGTATTATCTTGAGAAATAAGCGTAATAAGCCCTAGATCATTGATTACTAAATACGTAGCTTCAAATGCTATGCTGCTTGCAGGATTTACCACTAAGACATCGCTCTCGCTTTTACAAAAGCTGTTATTATCTATATTGATTTGAATGGGCTCTAGGTCTATAATATTGATAGTAATGCCATTACTGATTGCAAAACAGCCTTGAATATCAGTAACATGGACACCATCTAGTACATTTGAAATAGTATTATAGGAAACATTATACACTGTGTACGTCCCTACTTCTAAGCTAGAAATATCAATAGTATTCCCATCAAAAAAGGCTAGGATCATACCATTCGCATCAGAAATAAGCAGAATATTTTCGTCCCCATTATTTCCAGATATCTCAAACGCAATTTCAGTAGCATTTGCTTGCTCATCTATACATATATCTGTCTTGGAAGAGGTAGTCAAATTGCCCCCTTCGATCAAGTCAAAGCTCACATTTATTGGGTTAGATACCACATAACATCCTTGAGAGCCAAATAATGAATCACCAACTTGTAAAGGGCCAAAACCATCGTCGTAATTGACATGATATACAGCAACACCATTTGATGAATTTGCATCGAAAGTAGGCTCTGTATCATTATAAACGGCTATAATTGAACCGGTTGCGTCAACAAGAACAAAAGAATAGTGCTCACCTACTCCCCCAACTATGCTAATGTCCATAGCTAGGTCCGCTGGATCATTTAAGCAAAAGTTTGTTTGATCTGCATTTATTTCAGCAGCCTCAGGATTGCATGGATCACAACAATTGTAAAATTTTATTTCATCTATATCCCATGCATTTACTGGAGAACCATTATTAACTGTACAATAAGGTAAAATTTCAAAATTGAACTGGGTCGTTTCTGTAACTGTAAAGTTAGGGTTTGAAGAAAAATCGTAGCTTTCGAAACTCCAATCTCTTGATGTCTGGATCCCTTGTCTGAGATATATTTGGACGGAATCAACCGTCACTCGTAAAGCGTATTTAGTAGGATAATTATTTGGACCAGACGCACCATCGATCCAATCAAACGTTTCTGGGGCCTTTTCAAAAAAGCTAAGCCCGCTTAATGAGGCTTCTTCACCTGTTGTAGGAGATACGAGCACTTCAAAACGGATGGCTTTATCATGATACGGTACAAAATCACATTCATCCACAGACGAAATACACATGGCTTCGGAATCATCCACACCTGGTGTACACGAATGACCATTTACTTCAGGATTATTTCTGTATAGTTGGGAAACCGTAAAAGATCCACACTGACTTTGTGAAGGATAAGAAGCCTGAAACTCTGAATAATCGTTGGCTGTACTTCCTACAACCGCGTCACAGGCATTTAAGTCGAAATGAGCTACAATGATAGAGTCATTGCAAATAAAATCTGAATTAATTGCAGAACTGTTTGCAAAACCATCGTTTGCAAATAGTACACAACTAACAATACCAAAAAGTAGCAAAAGCATGCGTTTCATGCATCAAACTTTAATTCATCAAATAAAGTAAACATGACCAGCTAGGTCGCTACAGGTTGGTTTTTATCACATAACTTTCTGACTAATAAAGCCTTAGAAAGTCACTACAGTAATAACTAGTAATAGTTTACTGTGTACCATATACTATTATATCAAATAAAGGACCAATAATTTCTCGGGTATAAGATATGGTGGTGAGGGTAATAATATTACCCTTCTACAAATATATAAATACTTGGCTTGAAGAGGATTAGCTTGGTAGTTAATATTATAATTTTAACATATTTAATATCCCAAGATGCTTAATCTTCTAGTAAAGATTTTTTTACCATCTGGTCGTACAATGGCATATAAAAACGTTCCTTTTTGAGGGTTGGGTAGATTAAATTTATGTACCATTAATTCCTCATTTACTAAGAAGGATTGCCGCCATTGTCTTTGCCCTATAATGTTGTATAACTCAAAAAAGTAATCACCAGGTTCTAGTTGATTACACAACACATTTACATTCCCAAAAGTGGGATTTGGGTACACTTGTATAGACGAATCTTCACTCTGGCATAATCGTTTATTAATAGGGAAATTAGGTTGACTTATCAAATCAACATACTTTATTTGCTCCTTGTATTTACAAAGCTGGGCCATCCAAATACCCTTAAACGAATTAAATATATCTATATATGTAAATGAATCATTAACAGATAAATGTGTAGCAATACTTTCCAAATCAAGATTAGTACCTGAAGCAGGATCCGAGACTTCGACGATACTACATTTATAATTAGAGTTAACCGGATAACTCAGTCGTTCTCCAAAATTGAAAATCGTTTTTTGTTGCAAGTCTACTTCATATACAAGCTCCAAATTTACTTTTAAGATCAAGGAGTCTTTTCCCGCTGTTGTCAATATTTTATGCCAAGTCTCCCCTACCTGACCTTGCCGTACCGTAATATATCCAGTAGTGTTATGTGTCTGGCTTTGACCTTCACGTGCAGGATAGCTTATATATCGTAGGGTTTTATCAAAAATCAGTTTTTGCGGCCTACTGAATCCAAAAATATATTGTACACTAATGCCCTCTAGATAAAAGGCCTTTTTTTCATGACTATGCTGCTTTCTCCAAAAATGAGGGGCTTCCAAGGTATACCCATGATCATTCGCAGCTATTAACATATGCTGGGCACATGGAAGATCTAATTGACCAAGATCGTAATTCTGAATATTTCCTTGATCATCTTCACCGATATATCCGGGTTCATATACACGTACGTACACCAAAGAATCTTGATCTTCTTGAAAGTATAATGAAGAAAGCGGCACTTGAGCCATCAATTGAAGGCTCCAAAGAAAAGCGGTAATGGATAATAAACGTTTGATCATCTTACATTCTGAATTTCAATATACTTTCTATAAATACCTTCTGTTTGAGATAAGCTCTCGTGATCACCTGAAGCTACAACCTTTCCTTGATCAAAAACATAAATTAAGTCCGCATTTTTTATGGTACTCAGTCTATGAGCTACAATGATCGATGTCCTTCCTTTCATGGCCTTTTGCAAGGCTTCGTTTACTATTTTTTCAGCCGCTGGATCTAACGCAGAGGTTGGCTCATCTAATAATAAAATTTGTGGATTAGCAAAGAGTGCCCTAGCTATAGATATTCGTTGTTTTTGTCCCCCTGAAAATCTAGAGCCTTTTTCAGCAACCACTGTATGTATTCCATTTTCTAATGGTTTAACAAATTCGGAGACATAGGCCATCTCCATAGCTTTGTTGAAATCTTCAACATCCAGCTGACGCCCGAAGAGTATGTTCTGTTCCAAACTATCATGAAATAGAAAGGCTTCTTGTGTTACCCAACTTACGCTTGATCTCCATTGTTGCTGTGGGATACCTTTCAATGGGATCCCATCTATTAGTATTTGTCCAGTATAATGAGGGTGGAATTGCATTAAAACCTTTAGCAGAGTAGATTTTCCTGACCCAGAGGCACCCACAAAGGCCACTGTTTTTCCTTTAGGAATCACAATATTCACATCAGAAAGAATCTCTTCATCTTCATAGGCAAAATGGAGCCCTTTTATAGCGATTTCTTTATTGAATGTAATGGCCTCTCCTCTATTATTCCCAATTTGATCTACGGTTTGCATTCCCAAGACATCCTCAATACGATCTAATGCACCCATACCTTTCTGAATATTATAAAAGGCATTAGCAAAGGTTTTGGAAGGATTAATGACCTGATAAAAAGCGAAGATGAAAGAGAAAAAAACAGCAGAAGTAATACTGCCGTTAAACACTTGAAAAGCCCCAAAGTAAAGCAAGGCTGCTACCACACTCACACCTAAGAATTCAGAGATGGGCGAAGAGAGATCTTTTCTACGGATCAGGGCATTAATCCTGTGTTTATAACTAGCATTGATCTTTCGAAATCTATGTAACCAATAATCATAGGCATTATATGATTTTATTACCGGCATACCACTGATAGTCTCCTCTAAGGTCGCATTGAGCCGTCCCAAATCCTGCTGCACTATGCCAGATTCCTTTTTTAACGTTCTAGAGATTCCACCAATTATTAGACCGGTGAAAAGAATTAATACAAACACAAATAAAGTAAGAGGAACATTGACATATAGCATATACCCAATACAACCTATTATCATTAATGGTGCTTGGAAAGTGACTATGAGAAACTGTAGAATACTAGACTCCACTTCTTGCACATCATTACTCATTCTGGCTAATAAATCTCCTTTTCTGTTTTTTTGAAAATATTGGATAGGTAGTGCTAAGTATTGTTCGAATAACTGATTACGTAGACCTTCAACTACCCCATTTCTAACACCAGCCAAAAAATACATGGCTCCATATCTAAATGCGTTTTTTAGAAAGAATACCGCAATAATAAAAAGACATAAATATAGTAGGGTTTGTTCTTTACTATGATCCAATACAAGGCTAGAAAATTTATGCTTGATAATATCAACAAAGCTAGGATCAGCACCTAATGACAAAGTCATGTTAGGTTCGCCTCCAAATAGGATGTCAAAAAATGGAATGAGTAATGGAATAGAAATTAAAGCAAAGATAGCTTCTAATATCAAGCACAAAACACTTACAGTGACTTGAGATTTGAATGGTCTAATTTTCGATAAGAGACTCCGGAAAGAGGCATTCATACTATAAATAACGTGAATTTAGCCTTCTTCTTCTCCTAGATCAAATTCATTTATAAATCCCGTATGGAAATTACCGGATAAAAACCGCTCATCTAGCATCAACTTCTTGTGAAAAGGAATAGTAGTCTTAATTCCTTCGATGACAAATTCATCTAATGCTCGCTTCATTTTCTTAATACACTCTTCCCGTGTTTGGGCACGACATATTAGCTTGGCAATCATAGAATCATAATACGGAGGTACCGAATAGCCCGCATAGACATGTGTATCTACCCGAACTCCATGTCCTTTAGCGCTATGAAATGAAGTTATATGACCGGGGCTAGGTCTAAAGTCTTTATAAACATCTTCGGCATTGATTCTACACTCCATGGCATGCATCATAGGAATATAGTCTTTGCCTTCAATTTTTATCCCTGCAGCCACTTTTATTTGCTCTTTTATAAGGTCATGATCGATAACCTCTTCGGTAACCGGGTGTTCCACTTGAATCCTTGTATTCATTTCCATGAAATAGAAATTCTTGTACTTGTCTACTAAGAATTCTACTGTACCTACCCCTTCATAGTTAATGGCAGTTCCTGCTTTTACCGCAGCAGCCCCCATCTTTTTACGAAGTGGTTTTGTCATGAACGGTGATGGCGCTTCCTCTACCAACTTCTGATGCCTTCGTTGAATAGAACAATCTCTTTCAGAAAGATGAATCACCTTGCCAAATTGATCGCCAATAATCTGGAATTCAATGTGCCTAGGCTCTTCAATAAACTTTTCTATATATACACCATCGTTAGTAAAAGATGCCTTCGCTTCTTTCTTTGCTAATTCGCATTGCTCTTCAAATTCGCTAGCCTCCCATACGATTCTCATTCCCTTTCCACCTCCACCAGCTGTAGCTTTGATAATGACTGGAAATCCGATCTCTTCTGCTATCTTAACCCCTTCGGCTGGATTTTTAATGAGTCCATCCGAGCCGGGCACAACTGGTACTCCAGCCTTAATCATCGTTTCTTTTGCTGTGATTTTATCACCCATCTTTCGGATCATTTCTGCCGATGGACCAATAAACTTCACGCCATACTCTGTGCATACTTCAGCAAAATCACCATTCTCGGCCAAAAAACCATATCCAGGATGGACGGCATCTGCATTGGTGATCTCCACTGCGGCCATAATCTTTGGAATACTTAAATAAGACTCCAAAGAACTCGGTGGGCCTATGCAAACAGCTTCATCTGCAAAACGCACATGTAAACTATCCTTATCCGCTGTAGAATATACGGCTACTGTACTAATGCCCATTTCTCTACAGGTACGAATTATACGTAAAGCAATCTCGCCCCTGTTTGCGATCAATATCTTCTTAAACATAAATGTTTAGGGTATTTAATTAAGCAGGTTCAACCAAGTATAAAACTTGGTCATATTCTACAGGAGATGCATCTTCTACCATCACTTGAACAATCTTGCCACTGATCTCACTTTCAATCTCATTGAATAACTTCATAGCTTCAACAATACAAACCACAGAGCCTACTTCTACACTATCTCCTACTTTCACATAAGGCGGCTTATCGGGTGCTGAAGATCTATAGAATGTTCCCACTATTGGAGAGCGGATCTCTAATAAGTTATCAGCAGTAGATACAGGTTTTTCCTCAGCTGCCGCTGCGGGTGCTGCGGGAGCCGGTGCGGGCGCTGATTTCTCAATAACCGCAGGGGCTTGAACGACCGTAGGCATTGCAGCTGCCGGCAATACAGCTGATTTTGTACTAAAATGCTTAGTACGTAATGTCAATTCAAAGTTTTCTTCCTTAACTTTCAATTCAGCCAAATCAGTTTTATTTACCAATTTGATAAGCTCTTGTATTTCTTTGAATGTCATACGTTTAGTTTTTAACTCGTTCCATATAATTTCCAGTCGCTGTCTCCACCTTTACTGTATCACCTTCGTTTACAAATAAAGGCACTTTAATGGTGGCGCCTGTTTCTAGCGTAGCTGGCTTGGTTGCATTATTAGCCGTGTTCCCTTTTTCTCCGGGCTCAGTGTAGGTTACTTCTAGACTAACATACTGAGGAAGATCTACCGTCAGTGGCTCATTCTTTTCTGCATGAAATAACACTTCGATAGTATCTCCTTCTTTTAGAAACTCTGAATTGTCAATAATGCTTTCTTGAATATTAACCTGATCATAGGTTTCATTATCCATGAAATTGAATCCCGAATCATCTTTGTATAAAAACTGAAACTTTCTTCTTTCAACTCTTACCACATCTATCTTATGCCCAGCTGGAAAGGTATTATCAATTACTTTACCTGATTTTAAACTCTTCAATTTAGTCCTTACAAAAGCAGGTCCTTTACCTGGTTTTACATGAAGGAATTCAACAACCTTGTACACATCATTGCTATGATTAATGCACAAACCATTTTTGATATCTGATGTACTAGCCATTTTTCTGTTTTAACGAGCGCAAATATAGCCAAAATAGCGTGAACTACTTAACACTTAAAATAGCTAATATGCCCACTTCAAGTATATAGAACCCCAAGTGAATCCACCTCCAAATGCCGTAAGAATAATATTATCCCCTTTGTTTAGCTTCGACTCATAGTCATTCAAGCATAATGGAATGGTAGCGGCCGTCGTATTTCCATAATTCTCGATAGTAACCATTACTTTCTCTGGAGGAAAATCTAATTGATCACTGACAGACTGGATTATTCGCATATTGGCTTGATGAGGGACTACCCAATTTACATCTTCGGGACGTAGATTGTTTCGTTCCATTAATTGCTTTATAGTCGAGGACATCCCTAGCACGGCGCGCTTAAATACGGGTCTTCCGTCTTGAAAAATATAACGACCGGAGTCATTCAAGTTTTCAGCTGTAATAGGATGTAGGGACCCGCCTAATTTTAGATTAAGATATTCTTTACCTGATCCATCACCCTTAAGAACTTGGTCGATAATGCCATGTCCATCTTCATCCGCTTCTAATAATACCGCAGCGGCTGCATCACCAAATAAAATGCAGGTCGTCCTGTCTGTATAATCAATAATAGAAGACATAGTATCCGAACCAATTACCACTACGCGATTATACATACCACTCTGAATATAACTGGCTGCGGTAGCTAAGGAAAAAAGAAAACCTGAACACGCCGCATTGACATCAAAGCCAAAGGCATTTGTGGCACCAATGGCGTGTGCTACTCCATTTGAAGTATCAGGAAAATTGTGGTCAGGTGTGACGGTCCCTGTAATGATTAAATCAATTGAACTTGGGTCTACCCCCGTATTTTCTATTAAATTCTTAGCCGCTTGAGTGGCCATATACGTCGTCGCCTTATCCGGGTCTTTCATCATATGACGCTGCTTGATACCAGTCCTAGTCGTTATCCACTCATCGCTGGTATCTACCATCTTTTCCAGATCTGCATTTGTCAAAACATCAGGTGGCAGAAACTTACCTACACCTTTAATTGCCGCTCTTCGCATACCAAGTTGATTTTTTTGAAGCTCGAAAGGTAATAAAGCTTTTTCATTAAATATTCTTCACGCGCCCATTTTCCTTAGGCTTTTTACGAATCCCTAACACTCATTAACTACATATTAATATTTATGATAATATGTTGGCATACTTCTTGCATCGTCGTAGATATCAGTTATTCAATTTGATATACATATTAAAAAAAAATAATATGATACAGACGCAAATTTTCAGACACACCTCATTAATCCTAGTATTAGGATTATTCTTTGGCCCCTTTACAGCGGCCGCAAACAACATTGAAGAAGAAGTAGCCTTCTATACAGGTAGCTTTGAAGCCGCAAAGACTAAAGCGCTTGGAGAAAGCAAATACTTATTCGTAGACTTTTATGCCAGATGGTGCACACCTTGCAAATGGATGGATGAAACAACCTTTAAAAATGGTGAAATCGTTGACCTATTAGCAGATAACTTCATTTCATACAAAGTAGATATAGACAAAGAAGATGGCTTCAAGCTTAAAAACCAATTCGAAGTCAAAATGCTACCCACTATCCTCATTTTTAATAAGCAAGGAGAGTTAGTCGAACGCGTAGAAGAAACCTTAGATGTAAAAAAACTTAAATCATTGATCGAATTTCATCTCGAAAATGATGTTAAAAAGATAAATGTCTCACCTAATGTGAGTCCTAAAGAAGCCGTTAAAAATAAAGAACAACAAGAGCTAGATCAGTTGTATAAAGAATACAAAGAAAAGCTAGCAATGGAAGGTCGAACTTTCAATGCACAAGTGGGTAAATACAATAATTATAAAGATGCTTTTGATCAAGTCAAGGCAATCAGAGAAAAGTTCTTAGAACAAGTAATCGTATTAACCGAATATAATGACGGAAGGACCTTTTATAAGGTCATGTTAGGAGAATTTGAAACTATTGAAGAAGCCACAAGCTTCTGCGAAATACTTAGGCGTGATTACCACTATGACGCCATAGTATATTGATAATCAACAAAATATGTGTTAAGCATGTCCCATCCCAAGACAATTTTAATACATAGCGTCCGAAAAATTTGTGGTATAGATCATCCGCCTTACCCCTTGCGATTGGGTAAGGCGATGTCTTTTCTACAATCTATCGATGACGCTTACCTTCTTATCGAAAATGGTACCATTACCGATTTTGGACCCATGTCCAATTGTGCCTATGAAAATGTAGATCTTCACATTAATGCACAAGACCGCTTCCTCCTACCCGCTTGGGTGGACTCCCATACACATATCGTGTTTGCTAAAACCAGAGAAGCGGAGTTTGTAGATCGCATTAAAGGACTTAGTTATGCTGAAATTGCTGCAAATGGTGGTGGCATCCTTAATTCTGCACGCGTATTACAAGAAACATCCTTTGAAGATCTATATGCATCGGCTGAACAACGACTACTCGAGGTGCAGCGAAAAGGTACGGGAACCATTGAAATAAAAAGCGGTTATGGATTGAGTTTTGATGCGGAAATCAAAATGCTGCAGGTGATCAAACAATTAAAACGTTCGCATCCTGCCATGAATATTCATGCGACGTTTTTGGGCGCCCATGCTATCCCACTGAAATACAAAGAAAACAGACAGGAATACATTCGCATCATCACCGATGAAATGCTGCCCTACATAGCTGATAATCAACTAGCTAACTATTGCGACGTCTTTTGTGATGAAGGATTTTATACCGTTAAAGAAACGGATCTGATCTTGAAAAAAGCAGCATCTTATGGACTCAAAGCAAAGATCCACGCCAACGAATTAGCCGTTTCTGGTGGGGTCCAAGTCGGAATAGCAAATTCCGCCATTTCGGTAGATCACTTAGAGGAAATTACAGAAGTTGAGATTGATGCCCTGAAAAATAGCCATACCATTCCCACCCTATTACCAGGCACGTCCTTTTTTCTGAATATACCCTATGCACCAGCAAGAAAAATGATAGATAGTGGTTTGGGAATAGCCTTAGCTACCGATTATAATCCAGGATCTACGCCATCTGGAGACATGTCCTTCTTACTATCATTAGCTTGCTTAAAAATGCGATTATTACCAGAGGAAGCGATCAATGCAGTCACTATAAATGCGGCACACGCCCTTGAAAGTCAGGACCTTGTAGGATCTATTGCCATTGGGAAGGAGGCTAAGCTAGTGCTTACAAAACCCATCGATAGTTTGGCAAGGATACCCTATTCGTATGGTTCTTCTGTCATAGATTTCACCATTTTAAACGATCAAATTATTAAAGCATCTGATATGTAGTTGGCGGACTCCTCTGCGCCTCATTTTATGAGTGCTCGAGGACCAGGTGATGCCAGGCTCCCTATTCGGTCGGTCCTGTGGACCCTGCATTATTTTTAGCGCCACTTACGTGTTGCTTTAAAAATAATACCGGCCTTATCTCCCCTTGTCCGGTGATTTTTAGCCTAAAATTACATTGGACTAAAAAAAAGAATCCCCTCCTGCAACATTTGGCGTAATTTCTGACTATAATAATATACAGACTGTACACTTCCAAAACCCTGATATTTATCGAAAGAACAAAGAAAAATAGTCACAATTTTCGGGCATTCGCAACGTTTAGTACTTGTCGTCCGTTTCAAGTATACAGCGACTGGAAATCCACTATATTTGCAGGCGAAATTAACAGATCCGAAAAACATCACATGCTATCTACCGTATTCACACGTATTACACTTCTTTGTCTCTTTTTAGGAGCGATATCCGCGGGATTACATGCACAAGACTGCGACAGCTTTGTACCAGATCTTACGATTAATGGTGTATTAGAAGGTCCTCCAGGTAGTACGATCTGTGTAGAATTTGAAACAAATGGTTGGAATTTTCCAAATGGACAAGGCATGCAAGGCTTTGATATTTCACTTACATGGGATCCAGAAATCTTACAATTTGACTCATTTAATGATGAGCTCATGCTAGATGGACCGATGCTTTTTGCGCAGAACAGAATAGATGAAGGACTCTTACCCATTAGCTATGTCGGCCTTTCTGGAAATTGCTTGCCCTACCCGGATGGCACCTTTATATTCGAAATTTGCTTTGTTGTCATAGGCGAAATAGGACAAGAAACCTGCTTGAACATTGTTAAGCCTGAACCGAGCTCTTCGGTCTTAAATTTTGTGGGTTGTGATTGTGTATACGAACCAGAACCTCACAAAATAGGTAATGTGATCGTCAGTTGTGATGCCTTAGAATCATATACAACAAGCTGTAGCTCTGATATTGGCTTGGGTACAATCCAGGTAGATCCTTGTGGTGGCAATGCACCCTATGATGTTGCCTTATGCATTGGTGCTTCCAATATCGCTAATATGGTGGTGAATAATCAGGATGGTGTAGCTACTTTTACTAGTCTTGCACCCGGGAACTATACTGTTAAGATTGAAGATGATAATGGAGATACCTTTTCGGAGAATATCACCATAGAAGATAACCCACCGCTAACTGTAAGCTTCGAAAAAAGACAACCCACCTGCTTTAATGGTAAAAATGGGCGGATATCAGCGATTCCTTCCGGTGGTAATGCTGTTACAGCTGATGATTATTCCTATAAGTGGTCTAATCTGTATCATACACAAACACTAATTAATCAATCACCAGGCAGTTATACTGTTACCGTAACCGATCTAAACGGTTGTTCTGTTGTGGAAACCTGCGATCTAGTAGCTCCTGAAATTATTGCCGAAAACCTAGTAATAACTCCGGCTACATGCGACGAATCCGAAGATGGGTCTATCGCATTTGATATAACCGGAGGTGCCAGTGAGACAGGGCTATACGAAGTCAATATCAATAATTTTGTATTGATTGATGAAATTACAAATACAGTAAATGAAGCCGTGGACACAGGGCTCTATATTATTGAAATTCAAGATGATAGTATGTGTGTTCTTGAATTTGAGGTATATGTTGATGCAAGCTTTTCTAGAATTTCGACAGAAAACTATGAACAGACAGAGTTACTGTGTTTTGGCGATTCTACCGCTTGTGTTACCATAGATTTGGATCAGCCAGGTCCTTATGTATTTTCCAATTTTGTAAGTATTTCGGGAGATGGATTTCCCTTTCCAATAACGTCCCAAGATTTAGATGAAGGTTTGGTCGAGGTTTGCGATTTGCCTGCAGGGACGTATAATTGGTCGGCTTTTATTGTAGGTGCTCCAGAATGTGCATTTGATACCATAATTACTATAAATCAACCGGATAGCTTAGTGCTTACCGGAGGAAACATTGACCCAAATACCAGTTGCACAGATCCAAATGGCGTTGTCTTAGTGGATGCCAATGGAGGGACAGGTAGTTATACCTATGATTGGGATCCAGATGTGTCTAATACTGATATTTTTGATATGGCGGATGCCGGTCTCTATTCCATAACAGTAACAGACGAAAATCTATGTACGGATACAACCAGTGTGTTGGTGATCGGTGCCACTTCGTTTGACATAGATATTCAAAGAGATAGTGCTATAGGTTGTAATGGTTCGACATTGGGTGGTTTGACGGTATTGATCGATGCAATGATAAATGATCTTTCTATTACTTGGACGCAAGAAGAGGATGCTTCTTTTATGGAAAATGGCGCCTCCATTACAGGACTAGGCGAAGGAACGTACTATGTAGAAGTCCTAGATAATGAAAGTGGTTGTGTAGCCTTGGATACAGCTATTTTGGCTGAAGTAGTGGATGTTGTTTTAGATGTCACTGCACAAAGTAATCCTAGTTGCGCTAATAGCACTGACGGAATAATAGAGCTGTCTGCCATGGGAGGTGATGCGCCTTATATGGCTATGTGGGCTGATTTTCCAGGGAATACTAGTCTACGTATAGATACCGCGGGTTGTGGCTTATTTGCCGTGACTATTATGGATAATATGGGATGTACCGCGGATACTATACTTGAGTTATCTTGTCCGCCAGCCTTGAGTATAGATACTTCTATGGTTACAGGTATTACTTGTTATGAAGATCAAACTGGATCTGTTACAGCTACGGCCTCTGGAGGTACTCCGACTAACAATGGAGAATATAACTATAGATGGTGTGTGCAAACCTGCAACCAGAATAGCTTTGTAAGCAGTACATGTAATGGAATCGGCAACCAGGATTGTTGGGTGGTAGCTGAAGATATAAACGGCTGTTTGTCAGATACCTTGTTCTTTACTGTTCCAGCTCCAGATTCAATTGAATTCGACCTGTCTAGCGTTTTCATGGATCCACCGTGCAAAGGTGAATGTGATGGAGTCGCTGATCTTACAATTATAGGCGGTACTAGCCCTACTGGTATATATACGGCTCAGTGGGATGATAATGTAGATGCTTTACTTCGCACTGATCTATGTGCAGGTGATTATACGGTAACGGTAACAGATGAAGTGGGTTGCAGCAATGAATTAAGTTTCTCATTATCAGAACCTTTAATGCCATTT
Source organism: Saprospiraceae bacterium (assembly GCA_020629315.1). Taxonomy (GTDB): domain Bacteria; phylum Bacteroidota; class Bacteroidia; order Chitinophagales; family Saprospiraceae; genus JAHDDO01. Next base: position 92,894 of record JAHDDO010000001.1, read on the forward strand.
ATAGTCGAAATTGACTCTGCCTTTACTACCGATATTAAATGTCCAGGTTCAATCATCCCTGATGGTAGAATAATAATTAGAACGCAAGGTGGAACGGGTAATCCAGGTAATTTTACCTATGATTGGTTTCCTAACGTTTCTGATGGACCTATAGCAGATAGTTTGACGGCAAATTTGTATACAATAACGGTAACAGATGAAGGTGGCTGTGCACAAGAAGTGAGTTATGAAGTAATAGAACCAGACGAAATTGATTTTGAAATTGCGCCTGTGGTTCCCATTCAATGTGCCGGTGAATCCACTTGCGTGCAACTCGAAAATGTGACTGGTGGTACTGGAAATCGATTTAGATTTCAGTTAAATAATCAACCGCCATTGATAAGTGTTGATTCATGTATTGAGGTCCGTGCGTCCGAATATTTACTATCATTATTTGATTCGCTAGGATGCTTTACAGACACGATCATAACTATCACAGAACCAGATCCTGTACTTGTGGATTTAGGAGGTGATATAACGGTAAATTTAGGCGATGATGAGTTTATCTTAACGCCTGATGTCGACGCGCTACTCCCGATTATTAATTACACATGGGCGCCTATTGATGAAACAGAATGCGTGGATGCTTCTTGTTCAGAAGTATTTATCAATCCAATTGCAGATGGGAATTTCTCGTTAACGGTCACTGACGAAAATGGATGTACGGGTGATGATGAAATTTTTGTTGCTGTGCGTGAGGTAAGAGATGTGTTCATGCCTAATATATTCAGCCCTCTTGGTTCGCAAGAAAATAGAAAAGTCATGGTTCAAGTGGGACCATCAGCAGAAATAATCAATTTCTATAAAGTGTATGATCGTTGGGGTAATGAAGTGTATTCTGTTACTGATATAGACCCTAGCATGACGGACGATTTAGGCTGGGATGGCTCTATCAATGGAAATCAATTAGTGGTGGGTGTTTATGTTTCTATTGCAAGCATTCGATTTAAAGATGGGAAGGATTACATCTTCACGCAAGATGTAACACTCATTAGGTAGCATCCTATTTCATACTATCTTTCTCTGCACTCGCTTCTACAGCTGGTTTATCCAGAACCACCCCTTTTAGATACACCTTTACGGGTTCTGGACTGATGTTAGTATACAACCTAATTTCCGGATTTTGAGGCCCTAACTTACCCGTAGAATTATATTCAACACCAATATATCCTCGTTCGCCAGGTCCTATAGGTAGAAAAGGAAACGTAGGTCTCGTACAACCACATGAAGCGGAGGCATTAACTACTTCCAGAGGTGCATTACCTGTATTGATAAAGTTTATTTTAGTTTGAATAACATCTCCTTGCACTATACGACCAAAATCATAGGTTGTCTTTTCAAAACTCATGATAGGCTTTCTGATTTCAGGTTTTATATCTGGAATAGCTGGCGTTTCTTTTGGGGGTTTAGCTGGGGCAGAAATTTCTTTTTCCTCTATTATCTTATCCTTGGGTTTAGTATTTTCTTCCTTTACCTGTGTTTTTTGAGCTTTCTTCTCTTCCTTAATTTGGGTAGTTTTTGTGGAAGCTGTCTGCTCAGTTTTGGATTTTGCTATTACTTTATCTGGATTTTTTGCTTTATTCTTTGGTGCTATAAGCTGTGGTTGATTAAGAGGCGGCAAATCATTTGATGATTTAGATAAGGCATCTGCTTCAGTATTGGAGGTTTCCTCATCAGCTGTTTTTTCAAGAGCAGATTCTGGGTGAACTTCCTGATCTACAGCGGCTTGTGATTTATTTTTATCAGACCCACAAGCACCGATTAGTATTGCAAAGCACAAAACTAAGGTCTTGTTGCGAAAAGAAACAATAGGGTCTTTTGCTATCATTTTTTCAGGGTTGAATCAATAGATGTGGCTAAGGTAAAGTTTTTTGATATAAACAGTAGCCTAGAATCAAGGTCGTAACATTCTCCCTATCTCATTAGTGAAAGGCTGCCTTGCTTTACAAAGGATTCATCTTGGCAGGTATACTCTACCCTATACATGTAGGTACCGAGCATTAGAGGCGTTCCTTGATACGTTCCATCCCAAGTACTATTTTTATTTACACCTTGAAAAACTAAAGATCCATATCTATCGAAAATATCAAAGCGATCAATATCTTCAATCAAAAATGGGTTTGATATCCCAAATTGATCATTCACTTGATCACCATTAGGTGTGAAAACATTAGGTAATAATAAATCCTCACAATTCAGTAAGTCTTCATCAATAACATTCACTTTTATACTATCTATCGTTGTACAAGACACGCCTGATGTCGAAAGAAAATAGGTGGTCGTTTCTTCTGGAGTTACAGAAGGCATATTGGTGTCTGCATCCACTATATTTTCTAGCGGACTCCAAAAGAAGGAAGCAGAGCAAATATTACCTGCCAATATATCGACAGAATTACCTTTAAAAATCGTTGTGTCATTCGTTATGATCCTGTCTGGGAAAAAGTCCGTATCACGGATTTCACTAAATGACCAAGCCCTTGTATCCATAAATAGTTCATCAAATCGGCCCCTGTATAATTCGTCATCAATATTGACACATGGTGATGAACCAATGTAAATTCTAGCTTCCGGAATCAATGGAGAGGTGACAATGTTATCAAACTGCTCAACAAACTGATTATCAACATAATAGCTATACACAGAACCTTCTTTTGTAAGGACAATTCTATGCCAACACGCATTCTCATCAAGAGACCCTCTTGGAGACCAAGATGTACCTAATTTCTCAGAAATGGATAGTTCAACTTTGTTAATGCCTGGTAAATATCTAAAGGTCAATAAAGAATCTCGATCACATGAATCCTGGACAGCAAAAATGGGTTGATTATCCGTATCTTTTTCTGGAGAAAAGTAGAAGCCTAATGTGAAATCATTTTCAAAAAGTTCTTTAGCCACTGGCGGCAGAAAAAAGCTGTCATTTATGCCATCCAAAAAGAGTCCATCATCCACTACGCCGCAAACACAGGTGGTATCATTAATGGCATCTATATCTGCAAAAGTATCATTACTATCTTCTAGATTACAACTGGAAAAGTTGTAATAAAACCCTTGGCTAAAAAGGCCCGGATTTACTAAGCTGACACTACAAAGCACTGATATGATCAAAATAATTCTTACCATTAAAATAGGTCCTTTAATTGGTCCATTGAAAAGCCTCCTGGCATCATATTTTGAAGCAAAGACTGTTGTGCTTCCGCCTGAATGGCCATCGATTTTTGCTGAATGACGTTGGCCATTACCACTAGTAAATCCTCCAACTTATCCTTATCATTATTCTCAAAAAAATCGGGGGATATAGAAATCTCTTGCCACTCTCCCGCACCATTAGCTATCACTTTTATACTCCCATTATCCAAGCTCTCTTCGATCCGTTGCTGGGCAATTTTAGATGCTAATTCTTCTTGTTTTTTCTGTATATCTCCAAACATAATCCTTTAACTCTTGAACTTGGAATTTAGTATTTATTTATCGATCAATTGTATTATGTAAAAGCCATATAAGACTAGTAGCATACAAGCCTCCCATCTGGAAACGCGCCTTGACATAGTGACCAAGGCAAAAATAAAGGTAACGACAAGCATAAATGGTAGCCCAAAACTAATGATACCGTCAGGTATTTTTAAGGTGCCAAATAAAGCAGGTATTCCCATAACGGCATAGGTATTGAAAATATTAGATCCTAACACATTACCTACAGCGATAGCGTGCTTGCCTTTTCGAGCAGCGGCAACACTCACTATTACTTCAGGTAAAGAGGTGCCAAGAGCGACCACGGTTAAGGCAATCAGCTCTGGATCTATGCCTAGTTCCGTACTTATTAGCTCCAAATAATGAATAGTATATCGAGCGCCAAGAAAGACGAATACGATACCTAAAAGAACAAAAATATAGTCCTTAACTGAAGAACTAGGGCGATCGTCTTCATCACTTATAGACCCGGATACTGAGTTTGCTAAAAACACAACCAAGGCAATAATAAATAGAATGACTTCTGGAAAAGTTAATACTTGATCAGACAGCACAAAATATAGCAAAAGCGCTGAAATCAGGAGCAAAGGCATATCGACATCCATGATGTCAAAATCCATTTTAAACTCTTTGCTTATAATACCCGTAACCCCTAGCACCAATAAAATATTGGTAATATTAGAACCTACGACATTACCTACCACCACTTCTGAAGATCCACTAAAAACAGACGCCAGTGAGGTAGCCAATTCTGGTAAGGACGTACCAAAGGCAACGATAGTAACCCCAATAATAAATGGGGATATACCCATAGATAGGCCTATTTTCTCGGCAGATTCTATGAATTTATCTGAAGCAAAGAGCAAAACACTTAAGCTCAATACAAACAATATAAAATACACAGCTAAGCTTCCCAAATTCTTTGTATTAATTAGAAAAACAAATATATAAAATATAAATATGTGGACTTCGAGCATAAGCGTTAATCTCTATCTATCTTTGTGCCTCGCTTAACAAATGTTTGATCATTGAGTACAGAAGTTAAAATCAAAGACGCAGCTGACAAGGAAATGAGTTTTCTGGATCATCTAGAGGAGCTCAGATGGCATTTGATCAGAGCTGCTGTTGCTGTTGTAATTATCGGTATCGTCGTTTTTTCCGCAAAGAAATTTGTCTTTGAGTCTATCATATTTGGCCCTAAAAACGAGTGGTTTCCTACCTACCAATTCTTTTGTGGTTTAAGCGAACGAACCTGCTTTCATCCACCTAAATTTGATTTGATCACCCGAGAAATGGGCGAACAGTTTTTTGTCCACCTGAAGGTGTCCATTTGGATGGGAATTATAGTTGCCTTTCCTTATATCTTTTGGGAATTTTGGCGGTTCATAAAGCCTGGCTTATATGAAGCTGAACAAAAAATAACAAGAGGTGTCGTTTTTGTTTGTTCCTTATTATTCTCCATGGGCGTTCTCTTTGGTTATTATGTTATCGCCCCTTTTGCGGTTACATTTTTAGCCAATTACAATGTGGGTGTAGATGCAATTACAAGCCCGACCCTGGCTTCATATGTAAGCTATCTCACTATGTTTACCATACCTACTGGACTCGTATTTGAATTGCCTGTGGTCGTGTATTTTCTTTCAAGGATTGGGATGATTTCTCCGGAAATCATGAAGAAATATCGAAGGCACGCTATCATCATTATTTTAATACTAGCCGCCATTATTACTCCTCCAGATGTTATTACTCAATTTCTAATCGGCATACCTGTATTCATTCTATATGAGATTAGCATTCTTATTTCAAGGAGAACGGTAAAAAAATATAGAAATGACTGATCAAAAACTGTATAGATTGTCCAGTAATATGACCCTGTTTTTAAAGATTTTCCTTCCGAATTTCTGGATCGTTTTTTTCGGTCTTTTCACACTGATGATATTTATTTCTGGCAATGAAGCACTACCCTTTTTAAGTCAAACAATTGTAAAGTGGAGCATCCTCTTTTTCTTCCTCTTATTTTTAGGGCTTTTTTATGTAACCATAATGAGCTTAAAGCGGGTGGATGTAGATGCACAACACATCTATATTTCCAATTACTTTAAGACCTATCGATATAAGCTTACGGATATAGAGAAAACATCAGAAATAAATTTTGGACTCGCCAATATAATTCGAATACACCTCAAAGAACCTGGAAAAATGGGGAAAAGGCCTTTCTTCATTTTAAATAAAGCGATGTTTAGCCATTATATGGACATACATCCTGATAATCACCAGTATTTTACTTTGAGCTCAATGTAATCATTGGGCAGACTACCTCTTCTAGTGAAATACCGCCATGCTGAAATGTATCCAGATATAATTTATTGTAATAGTTGTAATTATTAGGATACAGGAAGAATCGATCTTCTAATGCAAAAATATAACTAGAGCTAATATTAACTTTTGGCAAGCCTAGGGATTCTGGATCAGTGATAGCAAATACTTCTGAATCTTTGTAATTTAAGTTTCGACCCGATTTATAACGAAGGTTGGTAGTCGTTTCACGGTCACCTATGACTTTAGTAGGTGTACCAACTTTTATTGTCCCATGATCTGTTCCAATCAATAAGTACACATCTTTTTCTGCAATTTTCTGAAGGGCTTCCCAAAGCGGTGAATTCAAGAACCATGATTTCGTTAATGATCTATAGGCTTTTTCGTCTTTCGCTAATTCTTTCAACACTTCCATCTCTGTCCTAGCATGAGAAAGCATATCAATAAAGTTGTACACAATTACGCTTAAATCATAATTCATGACATTCATGATATTTTCATTTAAGCTTTTAGCATGAGCCACATTGGTTATTTTCTGATACTGATATTTTACAGGCTCTCTGAAGGTCCGTTTTATTTGCTCTCCTAGGAAAAACTCCTCATGCATATTCTTACCTCCTTTTTCATGATCGTGCAACCATTTATCGGGGTACTTTTTCTTGATTTGTTGGGGTAACATTCCAGCAAATATGGCATTTCTAGAATATTGGGTTGACGTAGGCAAGATCGAATAAAAATGATCTTCTTGCTCTACTTTGAATAAGGATAGAATGGTAGATTCCAGAATACGCCATTGATCGTAACGGAGATTATCCAAGAGTAAAAACACAGTAGGTTTTCCCTTTCCAACTTTGGGAGCTATAAACTTTCTAAAAAGTTGATGACTCATCACAGGCGCTTGGTCAGGATTCTGCAACCATCCCTCATACCTCTTTTTAATAAATCTTGAGAATTCACGGTTGGCTTCTTGCTTTTGTGTATTTAATATGCCAAACAATTCTGCATTATCTGACTGATCTAATCGAAGTTCCCAACTGATAATTTTTTTGTACAAGTCTACCCAGCTATCTCTATCTAATTGTCCTCCTATATCTAAACTGATATTTCTAAACTCTTGTTGATAGCTCATCGCTGTCTTTTCAGAAACCAATCGCTTATTGTCAACGATTTTCTTCAATGTCATTAATATCTGATTCGGATTTACCGGTTTAATCAAATAATCATCAATTTGGGAGCCAATCGCCTCTTCCATTATATTCTCCGCCTCGTTTTTAGTAATCATGACAACTGGCAGTGAAGCCGAATTCTCCTTGATCTTCTCTAAGGTTTCTAATCCAGTAATGCCTGGCATGGATTCGTCCAAGAATACCACATCAATATCATTCATTTCGTCAAGCATGTCTAAAGCATCATGACCATTTGTAACTGTTAAGACCTCATAGCCTTTCTTTTCTAGGAAAAACAATTGAGGCTTCAGTAGATCTATTTCGTCATCAGCCCAGAGAATTTTAATATTTGACATGTATGAATTTATTAATGTGTAAATAATATATTTTACCGCGGTTTTGCCGACTTTTGTTGCTTGATAAGGAACGCAAACTGCAAAAGATACAATGAAACGCTGTAAAAGCTTTCATTATTACAAAGATGGAAAATAAAAGGAAGCTATTTAATGATCCTATTTATGGATTGATTCAATTTGAGAGTGATATCCTATATCGCTTGATAGAGCATCCTTATTTCCAACGATTAAGAAGAATAACACAATTAGGCCTTTCAAATTATGTTTATCCTGGTGCAACCCATTCAAGATTCCACCACGCTATTGGTGCACTCCATCTTATGGATAAAGCCCTTCATAATCTAAAGCGGAAGAATGTTGAGATTTCACCTGAAGAAGCAGAAGGCGCGATGATCGCCATTTTGCTACATGATATTGGGCATGGTCCCTTTTCTCATGTTCTTGAACATGTATTTGTAAAAGAAGATCATGAAACGATCTCTTTAGCTATTATGAAGCTATTGAATGAAGAGTTTGAAGGCAAATTGGATATGGCAATCGCAATATTTACTAAGCAGCATCCTAAGGAATTTCTCAGTCAACTCGTCTCTAGTCAAATAGATGTTGATCGAATGGATTACTTAAATAGGGACAGTTTTTACACGGGCGTAGCAGAGGGAGTCATCGGATATGACCGTATTTTAAATATGATAAATGTTCATAATAACAAGTTGGTCGTAGAGGAAAAAGGCAAGTATTCTGTAGAGAAGTTCCTGATAGCCAGGAAAATAATGTATAACCAGGTCTATCTACATAAGTCAGTATTGGCATTGGACCAAATGTTAATAAGCTTTCTGCAACGATATAATGCACTTTATATTTTAGGAAAAATCTCAGAAAGTGATACCTTTACATGCCTATTTGACTTATATGCCCAAAAACTCCCGATTTTAAAAACGTTCCTTAAGATCGATGATGTAGATGTTATGTTTCTTTTGAAACAATCAATGAATAGTGAAGATGAAATCCTGCGATTTATATCGACTTCGATTGTAAACAGGAAATTATTTAAAATAATGCTATCAGAACATGCTTTTTCGAGTGACTTTATCGAAGAGCATCGTCAGAAAGTTAAATACCAGTTAAATCTAAGTGAAGACGAAATCAAACATTACTATTTAACTGGAACAGAAAGGATAATTACGCATATAAGTAAAGACCAAATATGCATAGTTAATAAACAAAAGAACGTTAAGCCAGTCTCTGAGATACTGCCAGATATTTTATCAACTGGAAAGCAGATTAATAAACATTTTATCTGTTATCCGAATAAACAGTACTTTCGCGGCTGATTAGCATATTTATTTCAATTTATTAAGTAAACCTTAAGTAAAATCATGAGGAAACTAAACACGATTCTTACTTCTGTGTTGGTTTTGTTAGCTTGTGTAGCTTATGCTCAGCCAGAGGCAGGTATGCCTTCTGAGCCTGGAAAGTGCTATGCTAAATGTCTTATACAAGATGTTTACGAAACTGTCACAGAAGAAATTCAAACACAAGCTGCTTCAACAAGAGTAGATATTGTACCTGCTCAATTTGAGACGGTAACAGAAGAGGTGCTAAAAAAAGAAGCATCATCTACTTTAAGTGTTGCACCTGCTCAGTTTGAAACAGTAACTGAAGAAGTTCTTACAAAAGAAGCTTCTACAACCCTTTCAGCAACGTCTGCGCAATTCGAAACAGTAACAGAAGAAGTTCTTGAAAAAGAAGCATCTACTGTTCTTAGTGCTGTTCCAGCACAATTCGAAACAGTAACAGAAGAAGTTCTTGAAAAAGAAGCATCTACTGTTCTTAGTGTAGTGCCTGCACAATTTGAAACAATAACAGAGGAGGTTCTTGCAAGAGAAGCTGCTATATCTGTTTCAACTTCGGCTGCTCAATTTGAGACTGTATCAGAGCAAGTTCTTGTAAAAGAAGGTGCACCAACATTATCTGTTTCTCCAGCGCAGTTTGAAACTGTTACTGAAGAAGTATTAATGAAAGAAGCGTACACTGAACTACGAGTAGTTCCTGCACAATTCGAAACTGTTACAGAAGAAGTATTGGTTCAGGATTCGTATACAACACTTTCTGTTGTACCTGCTCAGTATGAAACCATTACAGAAGAAGTATTGGCTAAAGATGCCTACACAACTGTAGAAAAAGTACCCGCTATTACTAACCTGAGCAAGCTTTACGAAATGCTTGATGCAGGTGCAAGTTCATTGACGGTTTCAAGAGGTGGTCAAGTTCTTGGTATTGGTGATATCACAGGTGGTGCTGCTGGATCAGGTGCTGGTGCAAGTGCTGCAAGTATGGTGCGAAACTTTACAGCAGCAGAGTTAGAAGCATTACGATCTCTACGAGCGTCTGCTGGTGGATCAGCAAACTTGAAAGCTGACGAGTATGGTAATGTTTATGCAACATTTACCGAGCAAGTACTAGAGAAAGAAGCATACTCTACACTTCAAGTTGTTCCTGCTTCATATGAAACAGTAACGGAGGAAGTATTAGAAAAAGAAGCGTATTCTACACTTCAAGTTGTTCCTGCTTCATACGAAACAGTAACAGAAGAAGTACTAGAAAAAGAAGCATATACAATCGTAAAAACTATTCCTGCTACTTACGAAACAGTAACGGAAGAAGTATTAGAGAAAGAAGCTTATTCTACGCTACAGGTTGTACCTGCTACGTATGAGACTGTTACTGAGGAAGTACTTACTAAAGAAGCGTCTACAACTATAGAAAAGAGACCTGCTCAATATGAGACAGTAACGGAAACTATCGTTGTCGCTCCTTCTTCTCAGAGATGGGAAAAGAAGAAAGCTGATAAAAACTGTTTGTCTGCAAACCCAGATGACTGTTTAGTATGGTGTTTAGTTGAAATTCCAGAGCAAACAAGAACAATCTCTAAGAAAGTTAAGATGGCTTGTGAAGCTGGATGGACTGATATGGGTGATGACTGCGTAAGAACAGTTGACGTTCCAGCTCAGTACTCTACAAGAACATACCAAAGACTAGTTAGCCCGGCTACCACTACTTCTAATGAAGTTCCAGCTAAGTATGGTACTAGATCTTACCAAAGATTAGTTAGCCCGGCTTCTACAACTGTAGAGGAAGTGCCTGCTAAATATGGTACAAGATCTTACCAAAGATTAGCTAATGCTGCTTCAACTACGTCAAATGATGTAGCGGCTAAGTATGGTACTAGATCTTACCAAAGATTGGCTAACGCTGCTTCAACAACGTCAAATGATGTAGCGGCTAAGTATGGTACTAGATCTTATGATAAGTTAATCATGTCTGCAGCTACTGCTGAAGTATCAGTACCAGCTCAATATCAGACTAGAACGTACCAAAGATTAGTATCTCCTCCAACATCAACATCAACTGATGTTCCTGCGAGATATGAGACAAGAACATACCAAAGATTGGTTTCTCCAGCTACAACAGAAGTAGTAGAGGTACCTGCTCAATACACAACAAGAACATACAAGAAATTGGTTTCTGCTGCGGCTACAAACGAAGGTCCTTGTGGTTCTAAAGGAACGTCTTCAACATTAGATAATATCAACTTCGAAACTGCTTCTGCAGTATTGACATCGTCTTCTTATGCAGAGATTGATAGAGTTGTTGCTATGTTGAATGCAAGCCCTAACACTACAGCTAGATTCGTAGGTCACACAGATAGTGATGGATCTGATGCTAGCAATATGACACTATCAAATAACAGAGCAAAAGCTGTGTACGATGCGGTTGTGTCTAAAGGTATATCTGCAAGCAGATTAAGTTATGAAGGTAAAGGTGAGTCTTCTCCTGTTGCTAGTAACGCAACTGCTGCGGGTAAAGCTCAAAACAGAAGAACTGAAATGATCACTTACGGTACATCTACTGGTGGTGGTGACTGTGATGAGTACACAACTAGAACATACCAAAGATTAGTAAGCCCGGCAAGTGCAAGTCAAGCTGATATTGCTGCACAATACAAAACTAGATCTTACCAAAGATTAGTAAGCCCAGCTTCAACTACATCTACTGATGTTCCTGCTAAATATGGTACAAGATCTTACCAAAGATTAGTAAGCCCAGCGACTACTACGTCAACTGAGGTACCTGCTAAATACGGTACAAGATCTTACCAAAGATTAGCTGCTCCTGCTGGATCTAATACTACTGAAGTTCCTGCAACTTATACTACTAGATCTTACCAAAGACTAGCTAGTCCTGCAACGACTAATAGTACAGATGTACCAGCTCAATACGAGTCTAGATCTTACCAAAGATTAGCTAATGCTGCTTCAACTAACCAAGTTGAAGTACCAGCTAAATATCAAACTGTAAGTAAGAGACAACTTGTATCTCAAGGTGGTTTCACTGAGTGGAGAGAAGTTGTTTGTAATGATGCGATCACATCAAATCTAATCCGTCAAGTTCAAAATGCATTGATCTCAAGAGGTTATAATGTAGGAGCTGCTGGTGCTGATAATGATTTTGGTCCATCTACGAAAGCTGCATTGGTTAAATTCCAAAAAGATAATGGATTACCAATCGGTCAGTTAGACTTTGAAACATTGAAAGCATTAGGTGTTAAGTAATTATAACATCTAGTCCACAATACATAAGCCCTGGCAATTTTGCCGGGGCTTTTTTATTTTATATACTAAAATGTTAGTTGCAGCACTTACATTTGTGGAAAATAAAACCTTGTCATTTTGAGAGATTCAATCATATTTGACTTAATACAGAAGGAGCAGATAAGACAACGCGAAGGTATAGAGCTAATCGCTTCTGAAAACTATGTTTCCAAACAAGTAATGGAAGCAATGGGCTCCGAACTCACTAATAAATATGCCGAAGGTTACCCTGGAAAAAGATACTATGGCGGTTGTCATGTAGTTGATCAAGTAGAATCGATTGCCATTGATCGATTAAAAGAGCTTTTTGGAGCTGCTTATGCTAACGTCCAACCTCATTCAGGGGCACAAGCTAATGCAGCTATATTTTTAGCATGTCTTCAACCGGGTGACACTGTTCTAGGCTTTGATCTTTCTCATGGCGGTCATTTATCGCATGGATCGCCTGTGAATTACTCTGGTAAAGTATATAATCCAGTATTTTATGGCGTAGAAGCTGATTCTGGACTCATAGATATGGATAAGGTTCATGAAAAAGCGCTGATGCACAAACCAAAACTTATTATTTGTGGTGCTTCAGCTTATTCTCAAGATTGGGATTATGAACGGTTTAGACAAATAGCCGATGAAGTAGGCGCTTTATTACTTGCCGATATTGCTCATCCTGCAGGACTAATAGCTACCAATAAACTTAATGATCCACTGCCCCATTGCCATATTGTTAGTTCTACTACTCACAAAACCCTTAGGGGGCCTAGAGGTGGCATTATAATGATGGGCGAAGATTTTGAAAACCCTTGGGGACGAACAACAAAAAAGGGCAATCCTATTAAAATGTCATCCATATTGAATAGCGGTGTCTTTCCAGGTATGCAAGGCGGGCCCTTAGAACATGTAATCGCAGCTAAAGCAGTCGCATTTCAAGAAGCTTTACAAGAAAACTATCAAAAGTATACTTCTTCAGTGATTGATAATGCCCAAGTCATGGCCAACACCTTTGTAGATTTAGGATATAAAATCATTTCTGGAGGTACAAAAAACCACTTGATGCTCATCGATTTAAGGTCTAACACCTCAATCACTGGGAAACAAGCGGAAGCCGCTTTGGGTATGGCAGAAATTACTGTGAATAAGAACATGGTGCCGTTTGACGATAAAAGTCCATTTGTTACCTCAGGTATTAGAATAGGTACCGCTGCTATAACCAGTAGAGGATTACAAGATTCTGATTGTGAGCAAATTGTACATTGGATTCACGAGATTCTACAAAATGCAGAAAACGAGACAATACTATTGGGTATTAAGGAAAAAGTCAAAGCTAAAATGAATGACTACCCTATTCACCCATCGGTTTAGTCAGGATCTCTACAGGATATTCTACTTTGTTTAAATACAATCCGTGAGGGGCTACACTCCAGTTAATGGGCAATTTAGTTTGTGTATCAAAAGCAGATAAGATCTGATCTACTGAGATTTTATCGCGTTCATAATTAAGATACATCCCTACCATTAGACGTATCATCCCACGAAGAAACCTATTTGATTCGATACTAAAATGGAAAACACCCGAAGCTATTTCCTCCCATGAAATGGTTTTTATAACACACCGATAATGCTCCACGTCCGAACCTTCTTTGCATAAAGGGGCAAATGAAGACTGCGCCAACACATGGTCGTTTAAGTCATTTAGTTTATTGACATCAAGCGAGTCTTTCCAATTATACTCAAAAGATAAATATTCTTTAAATGGGTCTTTCTGAAGATGGATTCGATAAATATAACCCCTATTTATAGCAGAAAAACGAGCATGAACTTCATCAGAAACAGCCACAATATTATGGACGGCTATTGAATGAGGCAACATTTGATTTAACTTATGTGTCCATTGTTCTTTCGCCATATCCCGTGTAAGATCTACATGGAAATAGTAACAACTAGCATGAACGCCTGCATCCGTGCGTCCGCACCCAACGATACTAATAGGTCTATTTTCGATCTTACTCAAACACGATTCAATGGTTGATTGCACACTTATTTGACTTTCTTGTCTCTGCCAACCATGAAAAGAGGTCCCCGAGTAAGAAATACGGAAAAGATAGCGTTGCAAATTTGGCTTATCCATGGCTTTCGGAAGACCTAATTTCAAAACTATGACTAATTTCTGCCCGAGCACTAACCATATGAGAAACAGAACAATACTTCTCAAAAGAAGAAGCTATCGCTTGTTCCGCTTTTTTCTCCTTTACATCCCCTGTCAGGGTAAAATGAGCATGTATTTTAGTAAAAATTCGGGGTAATTCTTCTCTTCGCTCTCCTTTTACTTCCACAGATAACCCCGATAATTCTTGACGCATTTTTTCTAAAATCATGACCACATCTATACTAGCACAACCCGCCAGCGCCATTAATAAACTTTGCATGGGTCCGACTGAATGACCATCATTCCCCAAAATTATTCGGGCCCCTTTCTCATTTTGTCCTTCAAAACGATGCAAATTATCCGTTGTCTTCAACCTAATTGTAGTTATATCGCTCATAGCATTATATATCTTTAACTTATCTTCAAAATATAGAAATCAAAGGTATAATTGTGTCGTCCAATGATACTATTTGAGCCTGATAAATAACTACTTTTATCTGACAAGCTAGATTTATGAAAGTACAAATCGTATCCATCCTATTGCTATCAATATTGATTACCGCTTGCGGCGATCAAAATAAAACACAAGATATTTCACTTCCAGCTCCTACCGAGAAGTATGAAAACCATGAAGAAGGTTCACTTTCTTCTGCAAGGAAAGAATGGTATGAAAAAATTCATAGCGCTCCAGAAGGAATCAACTGGAGAGATATCGAGTATGAAAATCAAATGAGAAAACATCTAGCTAAACAAGCAGAAGATAAAAGCAGATCTGCTGAATGCGATGAAATAAGCAGTTATGCAAATGAGTTAGTAGATGCCTTATGGGTAGAAAAAGGCAGTATAAACCAATCAGGGAGTGTATTTGACACCGATTACGATATTGAAGAAGACATGATATACGTAGTGTCAGCAGGAGGTACACTTTTTAAAGGGCCGAGAACAGGTAACGAATGGGAAGTGATTAATCAAGATTTTGTCTTTTCGCACGGTTTATTAAAGCTATTGCGGCCGGAATCAGGACAAAAAAGAATACTGTCAGCCATCAATGAAACACCTCATTATTCCGATGATGATGGACTTACTTGGATAAAAAGTGACGGTGTAGATAATACCGCGGGTGGAGACCTAGATGATGTATATGTATTTGATAGAGAGGACTCTACTTACATTTTCTTAGTAAATAAAAGAGGCCCTGGACAAAACTTACAGGTTATATATTCAACAGATTTCGGTTCCAGTTTCAAAGTGGCCTATAACGTGGCTACTGGAGATAATGATCGATTTAGTATAAATAAACCATACCAATCAGAGGACTTGTACATTATCGAACGTAAAGGTGGTAACTTTTCACACATGTATCAATGGGATTTTGAGTCATGGTCTTTAGATACGCTTTCTTCATTTTCAAATATTGAATTTTCTTTTAAATCGGACTTGGATGGGATACGTTATAACGACACTATAACTCGATTCTATACCTACAATGGCTCTAATGAGGTCTCGTATACCGAAGATTTTGGAAATACGTGGACAAAAACAGGTTCATTCCCTGTTAACCCTTGGGCGGTAGGTCTTCATGTTTCACCTCAATATCCCGATATAATTTACTTTGGAGAAGTCAATTGTTGGAGAAGTCTAGACGCAGGAGCTACTTGGACCGCTGTAAATGAATGGTGGGAGTATTATGATAATGTAGAGAGCAAGTTGCACGCAGATATCATGTTCTTTGAAAATTTTGAAGACCAAGAAGGAGAGCTATTTACACTGATAAGTAACCATGGTGGTTTAAGTATATCGTATGATGAACTTGTCACCAAGACGAATATAGCACTAGAAGGATTAAACGTAAGCCAATATTACAGTGTTAGAACTAGCCCTGATAAGCCAGAGCTTGTTTTTGCTGGATCACAAGATCAAGGTATGCAACGAGGATTTAGTTTTGATGAACAAGAGCTTATGTACTTGGATCAATTAATTTCTGGTGATTATGGACACATTGTATTTACAAATGGTGGACGAAATATGTGGACTACCTATCCATTTGGTGCTATTAGTGTGTATATCAATGCCCAGTCGGTCGATGACCCTACTACCTGGTATACCATAGAATCCAATAATGAAGCGCCTTGGTTACAATATATGGTCGCTGATCCTGATCCAGAAGCAAATATAATTTACGCTGCAGGTGGCTCGGCTGAAGGAGGAGCAGGCTCATACATGATCAAACTAGAGTATCAACCACCAAATATTGTTGCCGAAAACCTACCATTCGACTTTTGGACGGCTGCTGGAGGTTCACTACTTACAGCTATTGGTATTTCCACTCTTGAAGACGAAACGTATTATGGACTAACTGAAAATGGGCGATTCTTCAGTTCTGCCGATAAAGGTCAAACATGGACTCAAGGTTCTACTATATTAAATAATGGTGCATGGTTATATGGTCAAGCTATGTGGGTTTCTAAAAATACGCCGGGTACTATTTATGTAGGAGGCTCTGGATATGGCGGCAATGCTGTTTGGAAATCGACTGATTTTGGACAAAGTTTTGAAGCCATCACAGAAGGATTACCTCAGACATTAGTATATGATATAGCGGCAAATGATGACGAATCCCTTCTATTTGCAGCTACCGAGAATGGTCCATATATGTATGTCGCTGATGAAGCTCAATGGTATGATATTTCAGGTCAATGTGCACCAGCAAACACGTATTGGTCTGTAGAGTTTGTTTCTCCACTCCAAACGGCTAGATTTGGAACCTATGGCAGAGGCATCTATGATTTTGTCATTAAGTCATTTGTTGATACAGAAATAGAACCATACAAGGCAGACGTACGTATTTTTCCGAACCCTGTGGATGACATAATTAATGTTTCAGGTACTTTGACCGAAGATAACTATGAAGTGAGCTTATTAAATATGCAAGGTCAACGGGTTTCTCACTGGCAAAATAAATCTAAACATGATTTAGAGGATGGTTTACGATTAGCCAATATTTTACCAGGTCAATATGTCTTGCACTTGAAAAGTGAAACACAAAACATGACCTTGTTAATGATTAAATCGTAATCTCGTTTGGTAATTTTTTAGAACGTAATTTATAACTACGTATATCAAAGTAAAGCAAAACGACGACAGGTAGGTACTGTAAATACATAGCCCAATAGTGCTGTTGAACAGGATTTGTATCATAAGCGCTATAACTAAGAAATACCAAACAGGTCCACAAAAGCACTGAATTACATTGGACTAAAACAGAAAAAAATAAAGGTACAATTAGGTACCATGGGTGAACTGTTGTGGCAAGAAATAGGTAAATATAGAATGCCGCTAATAAATAAGGAAAATAGTCCTTAAGAGTGCGAGCCCTGAAAAAAGCAAGTATACTTACACTAACAATGAGTAAAAAGCTAATGATACCTAGGATAGGTCCTAAACTTGCAATGGGGTTATAGCCAATAAAATATCCCCAAATATCCCGAGCCATAAAGTAGATACTTGCATTAAATTCGAAAGACTGAAAGTACAGATCTACACTGGCCAACATATTCAAATAGTGATCCTTGAACAAAGGAACAAATAATAAAATCATAGCAATGGAAGCTGCACCCCAAAACTGAGCCCATCTCTTTTTACGGATGGTATAAAACAACAACATAGGACCAAAAAGCAAGGGAACCAACTTGGTTGCAATAGCCAATGCATAGGATACCCCAGCTATTGTCCACTTCTTAGTCAAAAATGCATATATCATAAGGGCTAAAAAAAAGACCATTACATTTTCAAAGTGCACATTGTTGGCCGCTTCTGTGATAAATAATGGATTTAAAAAATAGATGAACGCTATTGATTGAGGTTTAGCTAAGTGACCCAAAATCTTGACTATCAAAAAGAAAGTCCCAATATCAAAAACCAATAAGATCAGTTTTAAGCTGAATACCTCTACCCAAGCTACCTCACACCCAATCAAACTTGCAGCAGCATAAATAAGTTGGCAAACCAAAGGATAAATCGAATAATAAGATGGTGAGTTTAGCAAGGGATACAGTTGATCAAAACAACTATTTCCTTGCCCATTATTCAATAGATTTTCGGGGGTATTTGCAAAAGGATGGATTCCATGGTGCCAGCAAGTGCCGTCCCAAAAAAACCTAAAAATATCATCTGACAAATTGGGGAAAATGAAAAGGAGCACCACACGTAAAGAAATAAGAACAATGGCTCCGGCAACAAACGAATCATTTCTACGCCAAGTAGGTAAAAGGAAAAAATAAGAGACGGATGCTACCCCAACACCACCTAGAATACCCAAAAAATCATCTTGACCAGGAACTATACAAAGGTAAAGAAGGGATAGGCTCAAACACAAATAGGCAAACAACGTATTACGCTTGATAGCCATCTGTGCTAGTTTTTGTTTAGGGATAAATGCTTAATTGAAATTAAAAAGATAGCACCGTAACCAAAGGCTAATAGGATATGCAATATTACCAGGTTAAAATTCCCAGTAGTGACAGCATAAATTACGGCAGCAAAGAAATATATCGATAGTAAACCTTCCATCATAGTCAAAGGAGTGAGTCTAAGGGTTAGGTATTTTTTCATATTCATACTATCCCTGATTGTATTCAGATTAAATTTAGGTGTTCTTATAAAGGCTGATTTCATCCCTAAATAACCTTGTAATACGGCAATCGAATTATGCAATGATAGCCCCATGGATAGAGCAAGAAAGAATGGAAAGAGAACAACAAATTTAACCGCTAACTTCCATCGAGGACTTTTTCCCATATCTTCAAAAACATTGGCAACAAAGTACACAATCAAAATAGACAAGGTACCTACCATAAAACCACTAAGCAGTTTCATCGATATATTGATCCAATCACTAAATAGTAACACAGGAACACTCATCAGTCCGAGCACGAACACACAAAGGAAAATACTGCTACTTAAAAGGTGAATGGAAGCGTGAATTTTGCGCATAATCCCGATGTCTGATTTCCAAACAAAGGGCAACATTTTTCGAGCTGTTTCTGCGCCTCCTTTCATCCATCTAAACTGTTGCGACTTTAAGCCGCCCATTTCTGCTGGCAGCTCAGCAGGAGAAATGACCTTCTCTAAGAATTTTATCTTCCAACCTTTAATTTGGGCTCGATAACTAAGGTCAAGATCCTCAGTCAAAGTATCTGCCGACCATCCACCAGCATCATCTATTGTTTCTTTACGCCAAACACCTGCTGTACCATTAAACTGCAATAATAAATCGCCTCCTTCTCTACCCGCTTGTTCCACTGTAAAGTGAACGTTTAGTTGAAACGCTTGTAAACGAGTAAGCAGGCTGTAATCTTCATTTATATGTCCCCAGCGCGTCTGTACAACACCTACTGATGAATCGGAGAAAAAAGGGATGCAATTCTTTAAAAAAGAAGGATCAGGAAGAAAATCAGCATCAAAAATAGCTATAAACTCTCCCCTAGCTTTTGGGGTAGCTTCTTTTAAGGCTCCTGCTTTATATCCGGTCCGATCTGTTCTATTATGAAGGCTTATATCAAAGCCTAAGTTGCGATAATGATCTACACGCTCTTGTGAAATTGTAATGGTTTCATCCGTGGAATCGTCTAGCACTTGAATTTCTAGCTTTTCTTTTGGGTAGTCCAAAGATGCAATGTTGTCAATTAATCGTTGGGCCACATACATCTCATTGAACATCGGAAGCTGCACAGTAACAACAGGCCATTCTTGATCATCCCTTTGCTCTACTACATCCTCCTCCCCTCGCATGAAGTGAAATAATAAATGAAATTGCATTAAGCAATAAATGGTAATGATCAATAAGGAGATCATATATAATACAAAAACAATGTTAGCGATAATTGCCATTTAATATCTTGTTTTACAACAAATTATACATTACAATAATTTGAATATTGTCCAAAGTATTTTATGCCCAGCCAATATAGTCCCCTTTATAGTACCTGATACTTTCGAAGTTCCAATTCTCTTTTTATAGTCTACGGGAACCTCTACACTTCGTAATCCAGCTTTAGCTGCTTTCACCTGCATCTCTACCGTCCATCCATAATTTTTGTCTTGCATATCTATCTGCTTCAACGCTGAATAACGAATCGCTCTAAATGGACCAAGGTCTGTAAAGTCTACTTTATAGATCAAGCTTATCAAACTTGTAGCTAACCAATTACCAAAAACTTGCTGAGGGGTTAAAGACCCTCTCTCTTGGGTACCTAAAGCTCGACTGCCAATGACCATATCTGCTTCGTTGCGAATAATAGGCGACACAACATCCGGCAATTGTTCTGGATAATCCGAATAATCTCCATCTAAAAAAACTATGATATCCGGCTTCTCTTTCTTGGCTTCAACATGTTCCAAGCCTTTCAAGCAGGCATTCCCATATCCTGGCAAAGGCTGATCGACCACTGTAGCACCTTTCTCTAATGCTCTTTCTTTTGTCATATCGGTGCTATTATTATTGCACACAATGACATCACGTATCCACTCACTAGGAATATCATTTAATACGTGACCTATAGACATTTCTTCATTAAATGCAGGAATGATAACATCTATGATCTGATCAGTTGGCTTCGACATAACAAATCTTCATCAGCAAATGTAGAATTTTTGATACCATAAACTTGTTATTCAAAGGACAAACTAAAATTTTCATTATCCTTGCATTTGCATGATTAAAAAGTCGAGCATACTGGTCCTAATCGTAATTTCATTTATTACACTATTCTACGCTTGTGGAATAGATAAATCGTATTATGAAGGAAATGATATTGATCTTCGTTTTTCAGTAGATACCTTATCATTTGATACCGTTTTCACTACGGTTGGTTCGACCACTAAATACCTAAAGATCTACAATGATCGAGACCAGCGTATTTTAATTGATAAAATTCGATTCTCTAATGAATTCTCTAGCTTTTTCAGGATGAATGTTGATGGTATACAAGCGCAAAAGGAGCTAACTGATATTACCATCCTCCCTGAAGATAGTATCTACGTTTTTGTCGAAACAACCATAGATCCAGATCAAGACGTTTCCATAAGTCCCTTCATTATTGAAAATCACCTGGAGGTGATCATCGAAAATCAAATAGATAGTACCTTGATTCAAGCTTGGGGTCAAAATGCAAACTACATCCCCGCTGGCAAACAAAAAGGAGCTATTTCATTTGTAAGTTGTGATTTTGGTGAGTGGGTTTGGGACGATCCTAAACCTTACGTGATATATGGTTCTATTATCATTGATTCGTGTACTTGGGTGCTGCCTGCTGGAACGGAGGTGTATGTGCATGGAGGCATCGCTATCAATGATCTAGGTATTTACAATGATGGTTTAGTCATTATAGGTTCCAACGGTAGAATACAAGCAGAAGGCACCGCTGAGGCACCGGTTCGTTTTCAAACGGATAGATTGGAAGAGTCTTTTCAAGATGATCTAGGTCAATGGTCTGGCATTATCATTTCAAGCGGTTCTATTGGCAATAGATTAGAGCATACAGAAATATTTCACTCCTTAGTGGGCGTTCGAGCTGATTCCGCTAGTCAATTAGTCATTGATAAAAGTGAGTTTGGTTTTATTTCGGCCAATGCCGTTCTGGGTATACATTCCAATGTAGATATTTTCAATTCATTGATCCATAACACCGGAAGTCATGGTGTCCAATTTATTCAAGGAGGCAATTATAGGATGACCCATTGTACCGTATATAATCCGTCCTCTCAAAACTTTTCTGTAGTGCTTAATAACTTCAGATGCTCTGATCCTTTATGTTTTGAGCAAATCTTCATATCTCCCGCTAATGGATCCTTTAGAAACTGCATTTTCACTGGTTTCAATAGTGATCAAATTAGTATTGGTGATATCACAGAAGAGGATGGAGATATGAATTTCTTTTTTGATCATTGCATTTACAGTCTAGATGATATTCTTGATGAGTCAGGGACGCCTGAAATCCTTGATTTTAGTGAAGCTTGCATCAATGTAGACTATGATGTTGATTCCTTCTTTATAGATGAAGAATTATTGGACTTTCACCTAGACACTATGTCTATCCCTATAGATAAAGGAAAACTCTTTACTGGTTTTGAATTAGATAAAGATGATTTTACTAGAGATGTTTTACCTGATATTGGATGTTACGAATTTGTCGATTGAAAATCAAATTTGACTCTGGATAAGAGTATCATCCCCACTACAAAGAAAAATATCAAGCCTAGTACCGAGTATCTCATATTATTTGTGATGGCATCAATGAACCCAAATATGAAGGTGCCAGATACCGTAGCAATATTTCGCAATAATTCGAAGAAACTGAAATACGATGCATTTTCTTTTTCCCCTTCTAACATTTTGCTGTAGCTTGATCTAGACATGCTTTGGATACCTCCTATAACTAGACCCACACAACCTGCAATTAGGTAAAAGGTCATCTTTTCGTTCACAAAGTAAGCAGCAATGCAGATCAATATCCATATAATTAGTTGACTCAATAAAGAAGTCTTGTTGCCGAACAAACTCGATATGTACGCAAAAAAATAAGAGCCTCCAATAGCCAGTAATTGTATGATCAACACCGTAATGATCATTTCTTGGCTTTCGAATCCCAAGACAGTTTCTGCAAAAACAGTAGCTACATAAATAACGGTATATACCCCTGCGATATAAAAAAAGAAAGCCACTAAAAAATTTCTAATCATAGGTTGCTTCCTGATTTTTTTAAGTACACCGGCTACTTCTTTATAGCCTTTACCAATAATTTTTCTTGGCAACGAATCAACTTTATCTTTGGGGAAGTTTCTAAACGAAAATTGCGCCCAACCAATCCACCAAATGCCTACCATAACAAAACCAATTCGTACGGGTATAGTGCTGTCTGTAAAGCCAAAGAACGAAGGGAACATTATCATGGCCAAAATCATTAATAGGCATATAACCGAACCTATATACCCATAAGCATAGCCCATAGCACTAACCTTATCCACTCGATCTTCTGAGGCAATTTCTGGTAGATATGCATTATAAAAGACTAATCCCCCCGCAAATCCAATAGTCGCCAAAAGAAAGGCAACCGCTCCTAACCAAATCATATCTGCGCTCGAAAAAAAGTATAATAGTATACATGAAACGCCACCTAGCAAGGTAAAAAAGCGCAGAAATAGCATTCGTTTACCTCCATAATCAGAAATGCCTGATAGTATAGGTAGTATGAGTGAAATTAAAAGATAGGCTGCTGAAACAACAAATGAATACAAGGCCGTATTACTAACAGATACCCCTAAAATATCTACTGTATCATTTGTGATAGATGTAAAATAAGGAGGAAAAACGGCTGTAGATATTACCAAGGCATACACTGAATTTGCCCAATCAAACATTGCCCATGAACGCAAGGTTTTTTTATCATTCAACACAAAAGCTTCAGCCATATAACATAATTATTGGACTAGTAAGATAGTATAATCTTACCATTCTATTAGTTGATATCTAAATTTGAAAATAGAACGGATTTTAGGGAACTTTTTTCTAATTATACTTGTATGCACCTTGTGAATATAGTTATACTCTCCCGAAGCGCCGCCCTATACAGTACGCAAAGTCTGATTAACGCAGCGAGACGCAAAAATCACTTTGTTAGAGTCATCGACTACCAACACTGCGATATTATCATTGAAAATAACAAAGCTAAAGTATCCTATTACGGTACGATAATCAAGAATGTTGACGCCATTATACCTAGGATTGGCGCTTCATTCACGAGGTATGGTGCTGCCGTAATTAAGCAATTCGAAGCCATGAAGGTACCTTCGATACTGACGTCTGAAGCTCTTTTCATTGCAAGAGATAAACTAATGTGCCTTCAGGTATTGGCTATGCATGGCATCAAAGTACCCAGGACCGTAATGACGAATAATGCCATCATGTATGAAGATTTGGTCAAGTCTTTTGGTTATCATCCCTTGATTATTAAACTTTTAAGTGGCACTCATGGCGTTGGTGTTATTAAAGCTGATTCTCATCAAATGGCCACTACCATTCTAGAAGCTTTTCAAAAAACCAGTCAAAAAACCTTACTACAAGAGTTTATTAAAGAGTCAAAAGGAGCAGATATTCGTATTTTTGTGGTAGGCGGTGAAGTTGTGGCGACTATGAAACGTCAAGCTAAAGAAGGAGAATTTAGATCAAACTTACACAGAGGTGGCAGTTCGACTAAGATTGACATCACTGATGAAGAAAGAGAAACCGCATTGAAAGCCGTTAAAGTATTAGGCCTAGAAGTAGCCGGTGTAGATATTTTGCAATCTAAAAATGGTCCTATGATCATAGAAGTAAATGCATCACCAGGTCTAGAGGGCATTGAAAAAACCTCTGGCGTTGATATTTCTGGGAAAATTATTGACCTAGTTGAAGATAAAGTAAGAGCAAGTAAGACCCATGCAGGACACCTTAGTCATTCACAATCAAGAAATAGCGGGTAACGAAAATGCCCAAGTCGAATTAACTGTAGGAAGACTTCCTTCCGATACCATTATTTCCATACGTGCTCATGTATATCGAGGCAAAGAAGAAGGCCCAGTAATCCTTTTTTTAGGTGGTGTACATGGAGATGAAATCAACGGTGTCGAGATTGTTAGACGGAGTATCGAACAAAATTACTTCGATAACATAAAGCGAGGGACGGTTATCGCTATCCCTCTTTTAAATGTATTTGGATTTATAAACTTTAGCAGAGACGTTCCAGATGGTAAGGATGTAAATAGAAGTTTCCCTGGTACCTCTAGCGGTTCCTTAGCTTCAAGGGTTGCTAGAACACTCACTAAAACAATCCTTCCTCATGTTGACTATGCTATTGATTTCCATACGGGAGGCGCCTCCCGTTTCAATTATCCACAAGTTCGATATACGAAAGGTAACAGCGCATCTTTAGAGTTGGCCAATATCTTTAATGCACCTTTGACCATAGAGAAATCTACTATCCCTAATTCATTCCGTCGAGTATGTAAAGATTTAAAAATACCGGTAGTAGTGTACGAAGCAGGGGAATCCATACGATTAGATGGACTCGCTATTTCAAGAGGTCAAGAAGGCATTTCTAACATTTTAGAACACTTTGATTTTGTAGATAAAGATGAAAGGATTACTCCTCAAAAAAGTATCCATATAAAGAAAACCAGTTGGATAAGAGCTAGCTTTTCTGGAATATTTCTATGGTCTAAAAAATCAGGAAATTATGTTCAAGCTGGTGAACCTATCGGTACCATTAAAAATCCATATGGGACTAAAACAGCAACAGTCGTAGCTAAGAAAAACGGATTTATTATAGGACATAACAATGCCTCAGTAGTTAATCAAGGCGATGCATTATTCCACATAGGTTATGAGGAGATTTAGGTTATATTTCATATTATATATTTTAATAATATGTTTTTCAAACGTCCTTGCTCAGTCTAAGCTACAATCGGGGATTGATCGAGTGTTGGACTCTAGAGAGCTTAGCCATACCAGTGTTAGTATTACAGTATTGGATCTTGAAAGTGGCGAAATGTTAGCTTCTGTCCGACCGAAAAAAAGCCTCACACCTGCTTCTTCACTAAAAGTTATTACTAGCCTTACGGCCCTTGATGTTTTAGGTGAAGAGTACCAATATTCAACTAAAGTAGGCTATGAAGGCAGCCTAGATGTAGATGGTACCTTAAAAGGTGACCTCATTATTTATGGTTCAGGAGATCCGACCTTAGGCAGCACCAAATTCCCAGGGCATCCAAATTTTGAACAAGTGTTGGATGAAATAATTGGAGCCGTTAAAAAGGCAGGAATCAGTTGTATAGAAGGAAATATCATTGCCGATGAATCTATATTCAATAGTTTTCCTATTTCCCCATCATGGCAATGGAATGATTTAGGTAATTATTATGCCAGTGGTGCATGGGGTATTAATATAAACGAGAACCAATATACCATCTACTTTGATGGTCGTACTGTTGTAGGCAGGAGACCTCGATTAAAATCCTACTATCCTGCCGTTCCAGACTTAAGTTTTTCAAACGAACTAGCCGTTGACTCAGCTGGTACTGGAGATAATGCCTATATTTTTGGTGGTCCTTACAATTATACAAAACGTATAGTGGGGACCATTCCAGCCGGTGAAGGAGTATTTTCAATTAAAGGCTCCATCCCCGACCCTCCCTACTTTCTAGCCTATCATGTTTTCAAAGAGCTGGAAAGAAGTAAAATTGCGGCAGAGGGTTTCAAAGTAAACTTTGATCTAAGCAAAAAAATACCAGAACGAACTATCATTCACGAATTTCGTTCTCCAGCCTTAGCAGATATTGTAAAAAGAAATAACCTTGAGTCAAACAACTTATATAGCGAGGCTCTATTAAAAACCTTAGGTCTTAAAGTGCGAAGGACAGGTTCTGGGCAATTAGGTATCTCGGCTATTAAGAGATATCTACGAAAATTAGATGTTGATTATGGAGGACTGAATATGGAAGATGGTTCCGGTCTCAGTGCACGTAATTATGTTACCAGCTATACCTTAGCAGAATTCCTAAGAAAGTATGCCTTAAAAAATGGGATAGATCAAGCCACTCTATACCTGCCCCGTGGTGGTGTTTCTGGCACCATCAGATCAATGTTTGCAAAGTCCGAAGCCAGTGGCAAGATATGGGCTAAAAGTGGCTCTATGAAGGATATAATGAGTTATACAGGCTATGTTAAAGCCAAATCTGGTCAGTGGCGAAGTTTTTCGATCATGTTCAATGCCTACAATGTGCACAACAAAACCATTCGAACTAAGATGGAAAAATTAATGAAAGAAATATACTTCTCTTCGTAGGTAGTTACTCGTACATAATCTAGAAAATGTACCTAGATCTAAGACCGATGGATAAGGCATCGTTTATATTAAACGAGCGGTTGATTAGCTCCGTATTTTTATACAAAGAAGTAAATTGATAGCCCATATCTACACCCAAGCTTAAGGATGGTGTCATTTGATAATCTGTCTGTAATCGACTGACTAATTGCCACTTGTTTAATGAGCTTCGATCAGATATATATTGACGATTATTGTGGTTTAATATATTCACATCTTCATATATAGAAACAGCCAAAACATAATCTGTACCTAAAACAGTACTGATATTAAACTTAGGCGTAATTCTGTATTTCATTCCTGTGAAAAAACCAAGTGAATGCATGGTATTATATTGTAAGGTTTCCTCATCAACATATTTTGGCGCTTGCCCATCTGTTTGAGGCCCTTCTTGGCTTTGTGAAGAAGACCTATCATCATTCAACACCTTTTCGGTAAAGTGATCTTCTAAATATCCAAAATTATAAGAGAATCCGTTTAAGAAACTTAGCTGCGGTGAAATCCGACTTTCTAATCCTGCTGTGTTTCTAAAGTTGAGCAGTTGCTGATTCAAGGTAGCCTGAATACCGCTCTCTAAGAACAAATGTGCCCATTTCTTTTTAAAAGTTGGAACAGCAGTAAGTAAGATGTTTACTTGACCCGAACCTTCCATTAGTAAGGATGGATCGATAGCAGATAGAGGACTCAATCGGTCCTCATTAGTAGTTTTTTCATATTGGATTTGATGGTCCGCATCCTCTATCTGCATCAGCGGCTTATCTACCTCTGCTGTTCCTGTTATTCGGTATTGTTCGTTGGTAGGGAAAATAGTCCGGATATGTTTGGATCCCTGTTTCTTATTTTCATGTGCATCCTTAGATGCACTGTTTGCTTTCTTTTGATTTCTATCCTTGCTTAAAGCTTCGACATTCTCTTCAGCTGTATAGGTATATATTGGAAGTGGAAATCCTTTTGTAGACGGGCGATCAACGTACACATATTCTGTCGCGCTCTTTGTATTCATTTTATCCGAAAGAACAACATACATACTGGCTAAGCCAGCCCCAAAAGCGAAGAGCAACAAAAGAACACTCCACGCATCCCATCTGACAGTCTTCGCGACAGGCAACTCTCTTGCTAGGTCAGCTTCCATTCGCTGCCACGCCTTCTTTATCTCCTTATTTGACCATTGGTTATTACCCTGCATAGTAGTTTCCTTGTCCGTAATGCTTTAACTTCTCTCTCAATGTTTTTCTCGCCTCAGATAAAAGCCATTTTGAGGTTCCCTCTGATATCTGCTTTAAATCAGAGATTTCTCTGTGCTTGTACCCATGAATAGCGTAGAGGATAAATACCTCTGAATAATTTTTTGGAAGAGAGTCTATAATAGATAACAAATCCTCCATTAAAAGATTTTGATATCCTGCATTGTTTGTGACCTTGTCTCTATTTTCCAACTCAAGAAATCGAACTTTACCCGCTTTAGAACGAAGAAAATCCGAAATTGAATGGTAAATAATACGCTTCATCCAAGCTTCTAAACTAGATACCTTTTGAAGGGTATGAAGATTCTTAAAAATCTTTAAAAAACCATTATTTAGGCAAATTACCGCTTCATCTCTGTCCCTAGTATACCGCATACACATCGGTATTAAGGCATTGAAATACCGCTCATATAACCATCGTTGACTCCGACGATCATTATTAATACACCCTTTTATGGCTTTTTCTAAATTCAAAGCTCAGATTAATTAGCTAATCGGATATTTATTTAAATGTAAATATCCTAAAGGTCTTATACTGTTAAGACTTAGAACTATTATTAAATGGTTGGTAAAAATGTAATTTTTAGTCAACCGTACTTATTATCTAACGAGTGTAACATCACCAATGTGTTGTTGCACCTGACCATCCGAAAACTCAACTTCCAAAGAATACACATACACACCTTGTACCACAGGCTGACTATTATACGTCCCATCCCAACCTTCCGATGCTACATTTACTGGGCTATCAAGGGCCTCAAATACTAATTCTCCCCAACGATCAAAAATCCTCAAATAGCGCACCCTATCGTTATCATCATCCGTCTGCACGAAAAAGGAACCATTATCCGAATTTAAGTTAGGATCGAAAATATTGGGAATATATACAATCACTACCTTTTGGAAATTTAGCGTGACAGAGTCCATTAAAGTACATCCATCTCCATACGTAGCAGTAACATATATGGTTTCCGTTTGCTCAATGTCAAAACTAGCCGATTCACAATCCTGGCAAGAAGATAAATCGGATGGTTCCCAATTAATACTTGTAAAATCGTCGATCTCAGAATCAATACTGAGATCAAAACCATTGGCACTACTTTGCGTAGAATTAATATCAAAATTCACATCAGTCGCCTGTGGAATATCATAGTTTATTTCATAGGAACAGCCATTAGGATCTAGCAAACTGATAGTATGGCTACCCGTTACAGAAGTATAGAAAAATGGTAAACTATTTATTGTGCCTGTAACAGTACCCTCTTCAATAATTTCTATAGGATAATCAAAACCAAATCCACTCTCGATAAGTAAACTCCCCTCTTCTGAACCTGGGCATGGAGCTTGTGGCTCGAAAACAAAATCCAATTGGAATACAAGGCTGATATCTACAATGCTATCACATCCATTGCTGGCCATGCCTGACAAAATCTCCGTTCCAGACGTATTGGCCTCATCATATGTTGTCCCATTAATGATTACAGATTGACCATTACAAAGTGTATCGATGTATGTACCCATTCCTGGGTCTAATACACTTATCGAAACATTGACTAAACTGTCACACCCTTCATTTGTAGCCCCTTCAATGCTTATTTGCCCACTGAGCATAGTTTCATCGAAGACCACACCATTTATTTCTATAGACCCACCAGGACATATCGTTTCATTTAATACACCCTCACTAACTTGAATAACCGCCAAATCTACTAAAACAATACTATCGCAACCATTGGATGCAATCCCTGGATAGTTAACTTGACCTTGTAACTTTCCTTCGTAAAATAATTCGCCATCAATATCTATGGTATCCCCTGGGCATATCTCCATAATACCATAAGGCTCCATTATACTCTGAAGAATATTCAGTGAAACGGTCACAGTACTGTCGCAACCAAATTGACTGCTTAGCGTCACCATACCATCAGGCGTGTTTTCATCAAAAAACTGATCTCCTATTTGTATGGGATCATCACCGGTACAAAAATCTGAGATAAACATACCGGGCTCATTAGGATGGAAGCTTAAATCAATGGTCACAGTTGTATCGCAATCACCATTCAGACCAGCAATCATTTCGACACCATTTGGATTATCGAAGTCATACGTGTTACCATTGACTATAACTGATTGGTCTTCGCATAAAGGTCCTGTTATATCTACCGGTATAGAACTAGTAAAATTGATCGTATAATTAATAGTACTATCGCAAGCATTAGCACTCAAGCCTTCTAGTAAGAACGAACCCGTAGAAGGATCATTTTCTGTTATCGTATTTCCACCTAGACTTACAGTCTGTCCCTCACACACATTAACGATAGTGTCTAGAATAGCCGGCTCAAAAAACTGCAAACTGATATCTACTATACTATCACATCCATTGACACTAAATATCTCTTGTCCAGACATATTATTTTCATCGTACAATGTTCCATTGATCATAACGGACTCACCTGGACAAAGCTCATCAACATAATTGCTTCCTAAACTTGGAATGCTCTCAAAAACTAAGTCAGATATGGTTACCGTTGCCGCACAATTCTCTGCATTCACATAGTTTTGCACACTCAATGTCCAAGTGTCCATCTGCCCATTATCCACGTATAAAGTATCATTGGACAAGCTAATACCCGCTTCAGTATTGCAAACAGTTAAAACATACATGTCTGTAGACGTAATCATCTCTGCGCTAACCACACCACTGGAATTACTTATGATTAAATCAAACGTATATAATGTAGACCCTCCAAATTGGAAAACATAGTCCATGCATTCTTGATCACATAAAGGTCCCGCAGGATCTAAAATATCTATTGTCGGAGGCGGAGTAACAAGAATAGTAATCTCAGCCATATCTTCTGGACATGAACCACCACCTACGGTATAAGTAAGTGTTATATCCGTCATGGCCGTGAATGGGGATGTCACCAAATTACCACCAGCGTCTGTAAAGGATCCTCCAAGATCGCCCCCATTTAATGTTCCATTCAAGTCCACTACTTCCCCTTCACACACTGTTATAATATTCCCTGGCCCTGCATCTAAAACATCCGTTATCGTAATGGTAACTAAAGCGGTATCAGGAGCACAATCACCAATGCCCATGATTATATATTCAACATCGTACGAACCGGGATCTAAAGTAGATGTATTAAACAAGGTCCCAGATAAGCCGCCTGATCCAGACAGGTCTGTGAAATTTGTGTTAGCAGGATCGTAGTTATCTACAAAATTAGTAAGGTCAAAGATATCGTCCCCACAACTGCTTATTGTCTCATCATTACCGGCTTCTAACTGTTCAATTACATTGAACCGCACCGTATCCTCAGCTGAAGGGCAATTAGCTCCTAAGGTCGAACTAATATTGAATACATATTCGTATATCCCTGGGACTGCTCCGCTAAAATTCACTGAAGGATTCATAGTCCCACTAATTCCAAAAATCTCAGGATTATTTAATTCTACCCAAGTGCTATCAAAATAGATTCCTGAAGACCCGCTGACTAAGCTACCCAGATCAAAGTCAATATCGCTACTATTACAAACCTGGATTAGTGGATCTACATTTACAAAAGGTGACTGGACCACTTCAATAACGACATCTGTACTTACATCACCACACACCGCACTAACAAAGCCATAACTGACACTATATGTCCCTGGCCCTGTTAAACCACTCATATCGACCATGGATGGATCACTTACATCTAGCACGCCTCCTGTATTTTCTGACCACAAGCCACCATTATCATTACCACTTATATAGTCAGTAAGGTCAATGGCATCATTTAAACCTTCACAAATCCGGATCGTGTCCCCTTCACCTGCATTTTGACTAGTTTCTATTGTGATAGAAAAGGATTCTTCTGTAAAACAAGTGCCATTATTATCATAGGCGTATAACACAATATCACTGCTTATCCAATCACCCACATTGAACATTGCTCCACTGCCATCGGCACTCGTAAAGTAGGCTTCGCCACCTGTCAAATCAATACCCGAAATAGTACTAAGTAAAAAAGAATCGCATACTACTTCATCATCAATGGGCAGGATAATCGGAGACGGTTGGATTGAAATTGGGATTTCTAAACCATTATTAGCTACACAGCCCGTATCAAACGGATCAAAGATGTAAAGCACGTCGATTCCATCAGTGGCAAATATAGTATCGCAAGGTTCCCAGAATGGATCCGATAGATCATCGTTTAGGCTGGAGAAAAAAGCAGAACCGGTATTATTTGTGATCTCAGGCAACTTAATAAATCCACAGCCATCTTCTATTTCAGGCACTTCAAAAACGATCTCGTCAGTAATAGTAATACTGAGTTCCTCTTCGGCGATACATCCACATCCATTATCCACGTACACATATAGGGTGATATCCGAATCGATGATATCCCCTTCATTATAGGAATCACCGGTTCCACCAGGCCCTGAATAGTAGCCGCCTGTATTTTCAGTATCATTAACAATATCTAGTTCTGGTAAAGTATAATCACCACAAGCAGTGATCTCTCCGGTTGGTTCCCAAATCAAAGGCTGCTCAGCTACACATAACTCAAACGACACTTCATCAGAACAGTTAGGGGCAGATGGATCAAAGATGTATAAAGTAGTAGGATTAAAAGAAGGTGAGTAATTATCACCCGGACTGTAGGCCGAACCCGTACCGCCCATACCTTCGAAATATAGTTCATTTCCCGTTAAATTAGTACCTGTAATATCCGGTAAGGTAAAATCACTACCACAATATTCCACAAAGGCAGGCACATCAAATATCGGCGCTGCCTCAAATTGTAATAGAACTGAAGCGGGTCTTGTTTCACAACCTGTAATCGAACTGACAACTGTATAGCAAACTTCTGTATCTTCTGTGATACAATAATTTGAAGGGTCTAAAATAGGAATATCACAATCGTCCCCTTCATACCAATTTAGAGTAGATCCAGCAGGTGTTGGATTTAAATCACTAAGCAAGGCATTGAGATCAAAACAAGCCGAACCACCAGGGTCTTGGCAAGCAAATTGGTCATCTAAAAGTACATATGTAGCTGTATCCAATAAATCATACTTTGCGAAATCAGGGTCTAAAATAAATCCATCACAACCTGTACCATTATCATTTATACCAGTGGTTTGTATAATATTTTCAATAATCCCAGAGCCAATATCAAAGGTTATGGATGGTGGTACCACACCATTATCAATAATAAATGGTGTACCTCCTAAATCATCAAAACAAATCTGAAAAGAGGATTCGCCCATACCCACATTGTTATATATAAAACTTGAACCATTCGCATCAAAAGTAATGTCATAGACACCTACTCCGCCCATTACTGTAAATGTAAAATCGCTGGCTGTTGAAGAGGTGCTTGTACAATCAAATGGGCACAGCTCACCCCCACCTTCAATGATTACTGTAGGGACCTCAATTAGATCAATAATCATTTGTTCTGTATTGCAACACCCAAATGAGCTCGTAACTTTTGCCCATAATTCAAGATCTGGATCAGTCAAATCAATCGGCGTGCCTAGAGATGTCCCACCAAAATCAGGATCCCCATCAAACCAATCAACCGTTTCTCCATCTGGATTTACATCCAAATCATGCATAGTAATGTCATAATTCATAGCCATCTCATCTGCACAAAAGTTAAACACGACTTGATTAGCCGTCGGTGCCGCATGAAACGTTATTATCTGGGTACATGGCATTGGGTCTACAACACCTGCACATCCTGTGGTATTATCTACTAGCGTTTCTAGGGTCAAGGTAATAACATCTCCTTCACCTAGACATATAAAACCTAGAGGGTCACATACAGGTAGGTTTACCGTATTTGTGCCGGTATCAAAATTGGGGAGTGTTAAATCGGGATCAAAACAAAGGGTGAATGTATTATCAATATCTGATAATGGAATATCAAATGGGCCAAAGGGTAAGCCTAAAAATGTAAAGCTCACACCTGCCGTATAATCTCCAGAACCACCAGAAATAGAAAAGGTAAAGTCACCGCAACCGCCTTCGCATATATCGGCCGCCCCTGATACACAACCTGTAGGTACTCCGGTTTCCGTTACAGTAACCATTATTTCAGCCGTACAGCCAGTAGCTGGATCCTCAAGTTGGACCCAAAGATCTGTTATACCACCAGAGGAAATATCAACATTAGTAGCAGGTGTGATTTCGGTCCCACCCATACTCGGTTGACCATCCCACCAGCTTACATTTCCTGTACCCACATTGGCATTTTCATCAGTAAGGTCATAATCTTCTAAATTAGTCAAACAATCAATAATCATAGGATCCATGATCGTGGGACTAGGACTTTCAGTCACGGTCACCATTATTTCCGATGTACAACCTGTCGCTGGATCTTCAAGTTGAACCCATAAATCAGTACCCCCACCCGAAGAAATATCTACATCTGTAGCCGGTGTGATCTCTGTACCACCCATACTAGGTTGACCATCCCACCAGCTTACCGTACCCGTGCCTACATTTATATCTTCACTTGTCAAATCATAATTTAACAGCTCATTTTCACACGCTTCAATCATAGGATCGCTAATACTTGGACTAGGATTCTCGGTTACGCTGACCGCAATTTCTGAGGTGCAGCCAGTTGCAGGATCTTCTAATTGGACCCAAAGGTCCGTAATACCTCCAGAGGAAATATCTACATCTGTAGCCGGTGTGATCTCTGTACCACCCATGCTAGCTTGACCATCCCACCAGGTCACCGTACCCGTCCCTACATTTATATCTTCTGTTGTTAAATCATAATTCATTAATTCATCTTCACAGGCTTCAATCATCGGATCCATTATGGGCGGGTTTGGATTTTCCGTCACCGTTACAGCAATTTCCGAAGTACAACCAGTAGCTGGATCTTCTAATTGGACCCAAAGATCTGTGATACCTCCAGAAGAAATATCAACATCAGTAGCAGGTGTAATCTCCGTACCTCCCATACTCGGCTGACCATCCCACCAGGTAACCGTCCCGGTGCCTACGTTACCATCTTCCGTAGTTAAATCATAATTCATCAGTTCATCAGCACACCCTTCAATCATGGGATCTGTGATAGTAGGGCTTGGATTTTCATCAATTGTAACGGCTATTTCTGAGGTACACCCAGTAGCTGGATCTTCTAACTGCACCCATAGATCTACACCCGAACCTGAAGAAATATCGACGTCCGTTGCGGGCGTAATTTCTGTACCTCCTGAACTCGGCTGTCCATCCCACCAAGTCACCGTTCCTGTACCTACACTAAAATCATAATCGGTCAAGTCAATATTCATCAATTCATTGGCACAGGCCTCAATCATGGGATCCATTATAGTGGGCCCAGCACCTTCTGTAACGGTCACCATTATTTCTGAGGTGCAACCCGTATCCGGATCTTCTAATTGTACCCAAAGGTTTGTAATACCTGTAGATGAT
Organism: Saprospiraceae bacterium; assembly: GCA_020629315.1. Taxonomy (GTDB): domain Bacteria; phylum Bacteroidota; class Bacteroidia; order Chitinophagales; family Saprospiraceae; genus JAHDDO01. Next base: position 128,648 of record JAHDDO010000001.1, read on the forward strand.
ATATCGACGTCTGTGGCTGGCGTGATTTCACTCCCTCCAGAACTAGCTTGGCCATTCCACCAAGTCACCGTTCCCGTACCTACATTTCCATTCTCACTGGTCAGATCATAATTCTCAAGTTCAGACCCACAACCTGTAATCATTGGATCAGAAATAGTGGGTGCTACAGATTCGAATATATCGATACCATCAACTGAAATACCCTCAGTTACTGACTGCGCGCCGAAAGTGACTAAAAAAGAGACCGTATTACCAGAGACATACCCCGTAGATGTGAGTACATGTGGGCCTCCTGTATCATTGGTGCAAATCACATTGATCTGTGCGGCATCAAATTCTTGATAAGCCCCACCATCGATCGAATATTGAAAATTTAAATAATCTTCCCCATCGCAATTACACCCACACTCTAAGTTGGGCGCTCCTGTAAATATGCTTGGATTAAAAAATGAGTATGTAGCTTCAAAATAGACGCCGCATTTGCCACTTATATCTATATCCACTGTTTCATACGTATTATCATTAGCCCCACCGTCATTGGTTCCTGAACAAGAGGACCCTTCAGTGTCTATAATAAGTATGGATCCAGAACTAACTTCTACAATTCCGATCATTTCTGGATAAGACAAATAACAATCACAAAGATCACCACAATCATTGGTCACAAGACTTGATTGGTCAGATGCAAAATCCACTGAATAACATTGAGAGTTGCTAAGCGGAAGCAATAGCAAAAAGAAAAATAGCGTACAGGCTGTTCTCATCATTCGAAGGTTGTTTAAAACAGATCAGGGGAGCTATTTATTGAGACCCCTAAAGTCGTCAGAGCGCTGTATGGGGCTGTCACAGCGATCTACCCCAAGATAGCCAAAATGATGAGATACTCTGTTTTGTAATGGTTATTTTTTCGTTACCTAAAGGCTATTAGGGCGAGCCGCTGAAGTTCTTCAGCGTCGCTATGGTCACCAGCCAGGTCCTTCGGACATCCTGAAATACTTCAGGATCTGGTTCCCAGCGCTCTCGCGAAATCAATGGAATAAACACAAAACGCCTTATTAAATTTGACTATATTGATTATAATTTACACAGCTAAAACCATACTATAATCCCATTGTCAAACGTCTTAGTAATTCATCATTATAGAAAAATTAGCCCTATGCGTCTATTTCCATTTTTATTATTTATCACTTTATGTAGCCACTCTTTTGCTCAAAATGATTCACTCGAAACGAGACGTGTTTTATGGGGACCTGAATTTGTCATCCCTAATTATACAGGTACCCTTTTTGAAAATGCTAAAGACCAATCTCTTCCAATTAATCGTTCAGTGCTTTTAGATTATAGCCAATCATTCGGCACCTCATTTCAAATCATGGCAAATCCTTTCAACTCTAATGTAAAAAGGTACTTGTTTCCCAAATTAAATGTGCAATGGACAAGAGGATCTTTAGACTATCGAAAGATGATCTCTTCTCTTGGAGAGCCAGGTAGAATTCGTGAATCTACATACGCAAGCCAGTTTGACATAGGAAGTGTCCATTTATCGTATCTAATAAATGTGCTTCGTCCATTGTATAAAGGCAATAAATTTTGCATTCTAGTGGGTCCAAGTATGGGATTTAATGCTTTGATTTTTACCGATGTCCATGAGGATCAGTATAAAAAAGATTTTAGTGTAGAACCTGCCCTAATCGATTTAGAAGCGACAGAAGAGTATACGAGTTGGGAACGGGGTGATTTTGTTCTCGGCAATTTTGCGGCTGATTTTATGGCCATGGGCCAATTGAAAGTTAAGAACCAAGATATGTATTACAGCATAAGGTATACTCGCAATTTTTTACAATTACATCAAGCCACTGATTTCTATAGTCATCCAATAGCTATCTCTGTTTTATTTCCGTTTGGGAGGGAAAAGAAAAATGTGGAATAAGTACTATATTACTTACGCTACTCGAAGTTTTTGAAGTTGCGCTTGACTTAAGCGTTGTTCCGCAAATTCCAGGGTTACATTAAACGTTTCTATGTCTTTTTGCGAAGGCAGCTCATACATGGTATCTATCAATATAGCTTCTATGATAGATCGTAATCCTCTAGCCCCTAATTTAAAGTCCAGCGCTTTTTCTGCCACAAAGTCAAGTACTGCATCGTCAAACGTTAAGCGTACTCCTTCTATGGCAAACAGCTTTTTATACTGCTTTATTATGGCATTCTTAGGTTCCGTAAGAATAGCAACCAAGGTTTTCTTGTCTAAAGGCTTTAAATGGGTAAGTACGGGCAATCGACCTATTAGCTCAGGAATCAATCCAAATTTCTTGATATCATGCTGATTCACATACTGAAGCAAATTATCTTGATCTACCATATCCTTTCCATCACTGTTAAAGCCTATAACTTGCTTATTCATCCGCTTAGAGATGATCTTCTCTACGCCCGCAAAAGCACCCCCACAAATGAAAAGGATATTCTTGGTATCTACATTAATCAAGGCCTGCTCCGGGTGTTTACGACCTCCTTGAGGAGGTACATTTACCACCGCACCTTCTAAGACCTTTAAGAGGGCTTGCTGAACCCCTTCGCCTGATACATCACGAGTGATGGATGGGTTATCGGCTCTTCTTGAAATCTTATCAATTTCGTCGATATAGACAATGCCTTGCTCTGCAGCAGGCACATTGTAATCGCAGGCTTGCAATAATCGGACTAACATGGACTCCACATCCTCCCCAACATAACCTGCTTCAGTGAAAACGGTAGCATCTACAATCGCAAAAGGAACCTTTAGAAAATTAGCGATCGTCTTAGCCAATAGCGTTTTTCCCGTACCTGTCTCACCTACAAAAAGGATATTTGACTTTTCAATCTCAATCTCATCTCCGACATCCTGATTAAGTCGCTTAAAGTGATTATAAACCGCTACACTCAGATATTTTTTAGCCTCATCTTGGCCAATGATATATTGGTCCAAATATTCTTTGATACGCAATGGGGTTATATCATCCGGTAGTGAAAAATGAGCAGCCTTGTGACTAGGCTGCCCCACTTTTGTATTTAATTCTGCCTCGACTATTTCATGGGCTTGTTCCACACATGATTCACAAATGTGCCCGTCAATACCGGCAATCAGTATAAGAGTATCTGCTTTTTGCTTTCCGCAGAATGAGCATTTTTGATCACTATTCTTAGTCACGGCAGTAAATTTTCTCTTTTAAGTACGTTGAGATTTACGTTTTAGTACCTCATCAACTAAACCATATTCTTTAGCCTCAGCAGCTTTCATCCATTTGTCACGCTCACTATCCTTCTCAATCTTCTTGAATGTTTGCCCTGTATGATCAGCTAAAATTTCATATAACTCAGACCGCAATTGCTTAATTAAGTTGTATGAAATCTCCATATCTGTAAACTGACCCTGCATACCACCAGACGGCTGGTGTATCATAACACGACTATGATGTAAACACGTACGCTTGTCCTTTGTTCCAGCCGCTAATAATACTGCACCCATTGATGCCGCTAATCCAGTACAAATGGTTGCTACATCAGGTGTAACATATTGCATAGTGTCGTAAATACCTAAACCAGCAATCACACTTCCTCCTGGACTGTTAATAAACATCTGGATATCTCTACTGTTATCTGTAGATTCTAAGAATAACATTTGCGCCTGAACAACATTGGCAACATAGTCATTTATAGGCACACCTAAAAATATGATTCTGTCCATCATCAATCGAGAAAAAACATCCATCCCCACTACGTTCATTTGTCGCTCTTCGATCACTTGTGGCGTAAATCCTTTAATATTTGGTGTGGCAGCAGTATAGGCCTTTTCCATATACTGGTCCAAATGAAGACTGCTCATCCCCAAATGTTTCACTGCATACTTCTTAAACTCATCTTTTGGAAACATAAATTTCTTTTTCAGTTTGAATGCAAAAGTTAGCTATTCTGTTGTGTATTTTTTACTAAATCCTTGAATTCTTCTATGGATACATTTTTTTCATCCACAGTTATGTTTTCATGAATATTTGTGAATATACGTTCTGCTTCTATTTCAGAATATGCATTTTGGACTTGTTGCTTATCCTTTAATATAGGTTCCATCATCTGCTCAACAAAAGCTTCATTAGTCGCATATGCGCCTAAATAACCCATGATTTGATTTCGCAAATACCCCCGTATATCTTGAGGTGTAACTTCTACCTCAAAGCGCTTAGCCAATTTTTGTTTAATAAGCGTCCATCGTAAATTATCTAAAAAGGCATCGAATCCCTTTTCTAATTCTTCTTCTGTATTTTGTTCATTAGTCCATTTAAGCCATTTCATCAGAAAATCCGATGGTAACTCCATTTTATTCTTTTCCACTAATGATTCCAAAATATGGCGGTACATCAGACTCGTGCTTTGTCGATCATAATGTTCAGCTATCTGATCTTTCACCTTAGTTCTAGCTTCCGCTTCGTCCGCAACATTGCCTTCACCAAACATCTTTGTATAGAGGTCCATATTGACGTCCGCTTCCTTCAATCTATACACAGTATCAATAACGGCTTCGAAATCCTTACCTATTTCGCTAGCATCCTCCACTTGCAAGAAGTACTTCTTAACAAACTCTTCATCTCTACCCGTTTCCAGGTCGTAAATGTCAAATTTGAAGGTATCTCCTTGTTTTAATTTCATTACATCATCTTTTACTGAATCACTCAAGTCATTGCTGAAAACAGTAAATGATGATTCATGTCCGCCTTCTTTGCTAACTCCATCTGCTAATTCATACACAGATAGTGCAATACGATCGCCTTCTTGAATGCCATCTGAAATTTCTTCTTGTTCACCAAACCGTTTAGCGGCGCCAGCTACTTCTTCATCAATCATGTCATCAGAGATATCCACTTTATGCTTCGTATAACTCACTGACTTTTCTACACCCTCTACTTCAAATTTTGGTGCATAACCAATTTCGAAATTAAACGTGTAGTCTTTTAAATCAGAAGGTAAGAAGTCCATATTCTCCTGATCTTCAGCCATAAGAGGATCCCCCAACATATCTATCTCTTCCTTTTTCAAATAGTCGAAAATACCTTCTTGCATTTTCGTATTGACGGCTTGAGCTAGCATTTGCTGACCATACATCTTTTTGATAAAGCCCATCGGTGCCTTACCCTTTCTAAAGCCTTTAAAATGGCCCTCGGCTTGTTGTTTTCTTAATTGGGCATTGAAGTCAGATTCGTAGTCAGCTTTTTCCACCTTTACATGTAACATGACATTCAAAGGCCCTAGTTCAGTTTGTGTTATTTCCATGAATATTTGGAGATCAATTGTAGGAATGTAAAAAAGAGAAAGTGCGGGTGGAGGGACTCGAACCCCCACGCCTCTCAGCACTAGATCCTAAGTCTAGCATGTCTACCAATTTCATCACACCCGCTTCACTCGATTTTCAAAGAGACGCAAATATAAAACCAAATTGAACAAATAAACAAGTTGCAACGGTTTAATATTTATACGATTGTTTATTACTATATTGCCAATCATAGGATAGCCATAACAGATGCCGACATATAAAGCCATATCACCTAATGAATTACTCGAAATCAAGGAAGCATATACTGAGCTTTTTGATAAGGTAAGCCCCAAGTTTAAAGGAGATGATGAGGAAAACATTAACGAAGCATTCGAACTAGCTTTAGAAGCACATGGTGAGCAGCGAAGGAAAAGTGGTGAGCCATATATAATGCACCCCATTGAAGTCGCTAGAATTTGTTTTGAAGAAATTGGCTTGGGACCCACAGCAGTAATAGGAGCTATATTGCATGACGTAGTCGAGGATACACAGATAAGCCAGTCCGATATTTTAGACAAATTTGGTCCTAAGGTATCCAAGATAGTAGACGGGCTTACGAAAATAGATGGTTTATATAATAATGAAAGCTCACCCCAAGCTGCTAATTTAAAAAAGGTACTAAGTACGCTTGTTGAGGATGTACGGGTGATCCTAATAAAATTAGCAGATAGACTGCATAACATGCGAACCATAGATTCTATGCCTAGGCATAAACAAATTGGTATTGCTGCCGAAACGTCTTACATCTATGTGCCTTTAGCCCATAGATTGGGGTTGTATAATATTAAGAAAGAGATAGAAGATATCATCTTAAAGATTAAGGAACCAGAGGATTATAACTACATCATTTCTAAGATTAAGGAAACGGAAGGAGATAGAAAGAACTATATACAGGACTTCTTTAAACCCTTAAGCGCTAAACTCGACAAGCTAAAGGAAGATACCAATGGACGCTATAAATACATGGCCAGTGAAAACGGTGATGAAGCCTTAACTTTTGACTATCGTATCCTAGGTAGAACCAAGGCAGTCTCTTCTATTTACAATAAACTGAAAACGAAAAAAGTCCCTTTCGAAAAAATCTATGATCTATTTGCGATCAGGATTATAGCCGATGTACCTATCGAAGAGGAAAAACAAATTTGTTGGCAGATTTACAGTATCGTTACAGATGTATACAAACCCATTCCAGAGCGATTAAAAGATTGGATTACATCTCCAAAAGGTAATGGATACGAGTCCTTACACACTACAGTGATAGGACCAGAAGGTCGATATGTAGAAGTGCAGGTACGTACGGAACGGATGGATGAAATTGCAGAAAAAGGCTTTGCAGCTCACTGGAAGTACAAAGGCGTCAATACTAGTAATAACGTATATGACCGTTGGTTAAATAATATTCGTGAGATATTGGATACACAGCATTCAGATGCCATAGAGTTTTTAAATGACTTCAAAACCAATCTTTTTAGCGAAGAAGTATATGTATTTACGCCAAATGGGGATATGCGTGTACTACCTAAAGGAGCTACAGCCTTAGATTTTGCTTTCGATATTCACTCCGACTTGGGTTATAAAACCACAGCTATAAAGGTGAATAACAAGATCGTACCGATGGGCTATAAGCTTCAGAATGGCGACCAATTAGAAATTATCACTAGCAAAAATCAAAAACCATCAGAATCATGGTTGAAAATGGTAGTGACCGGTAAAGCTCGATCTAAAATTAGGGCATCCATGAAAGAGGATCGGCGAGCTAAAGGTATATTGGGGAAAGAAGCATTAGAGCGTAAGCTACGAAACATGAAAGTTGGATTTGATGAGAATGTTGACCTTATTGTAAAACACTTTGGCTACCAAAGTAGACCAGATCTATACTTTGATATTTCGAATGACGATTTCAAAATGGCCGAATTGAAAGTCTTTACCGTCGAAAATCAGCGATTGGTGCCACCAGCAAAAGAACCACCAAAAGGCAGTCCAGCACCTACTGATGAGCAAACAAAAACTAGCCCTAAGTCAGCGAAAACCAAAATATCAACTAACATATTAGTGAATGACGAGCCTATAGATCAATATAAATATGATTTTGCCCGTTGTTGCAAGCCTGTTCAAGGGGATCCCATTTTTGCTTATCTCACTTCTGAAAATTCCCTAAAGATCCACCGACTCAATTGCACAAATGCAGAAAACCTATTGATGAAGTATGGATATCGAGTATTAAAAGCTGAGTGGACTCGATTAGGAAATAGTGAATTTATAGCAGAATTAATGATCAAAGGAGTAGATTCAGGTGTTGGTGTAATACAGACCTTAACCAATGTGATTTCAAATGACCTTCAATTGAACATGCGATCCTTTAGCATTAAAGGAAAAGAAGGGTACTTTGAAGGATTGATCAGTGTGCTAGTTAAAAATAAAGATCAATTAAAGTTGGCTATGGATGCTATTGAAAAATTGGATGGTATCTACGAAATTAGTCGTGTTGAAAAATAAATATGCAGTATGAGTCATACGGTTGAAGCATTAGAAAAGATAATAGAGGAGGTCAAGGTGATATTTGCGAGTCATTTGGAAAAGCAGCAAAACAGGAAGACACCTGAGCGCTTTGCCATTTTGGAAGAAATCTATCGTCGCAATGATCATTTCGATGCAGAGGCGCTGTATATCCATATGAAAAATCAAAATTATAGGGTCTCCCGAGCTACTGTATATAACACATTAGAATTATTAGTAGGCTGTGATTTAGTTACCAAACACCAATTTGGTAAGAATATCGCACAGTATGAAAAATCATACGGATACAAACAGCACGATCATATGATTTGTGTAGAATGCGGTAAAGTACTAGAGTTTTGCGATCCAAGAATTCAGCAAATAAAAGACACCATAGGCGATATCATGAATTTTAAGGTGGTCGGTCATTCCTTAAATTTATATGGCACTTGCTCTGATCATACTAGCTCGTAAGCCTATCATAAAGGGCTGTCAAATAAGGTAGCCCCAAGTACATACGACTTCCATACCATGACACCATCTCTCCATCAATTAATAGAATTTCTTTATTGGGTAGTGATGCAGAAAGCGCTTCTTTGTGCTTTTCTTTAAATGGGAAGGGTTCAGAAGCTAAAAAAATATACTTGGCCTCCGATTGAGCCATTTCTTCCAATGTCATTTCTGGATATCTCTGGCCAGTATGGACATTGGAAAACCCGCAGGTAAATAGCATGTCTGAAATAAAAGTATCATTTCCTGCTACCATAAATGGGGATTGCCAGATGACATATAGACATGGAATGCGATGGGTACTTGCACTGGGTATTATTCTATTAATAGTATTAGCAAGTTGTAGTCCCGCATCCTGAACTTGCAATAGCTCAGCTATATCATTGATCATGGCTATACCCGACTTTACAGAAGCTATTTTTGTCACATACACTGGATAATGTTGGGCCAGTGTTTCAATGTCCTCCTTGTTATTTTCTTCTTTATTGGCAATTATGTAATCAGGGGCTAGTTTATGTATTTTATCTATATGAAGGGTCTTCGTTCCTCCGATTACCGTTTTACTTTTTCGAAGAGATGAAGGATGAACGCAAAACTTGGTGATACCGACTAAACGTTCTCCTGCACCTAAATCATAAATGAGTTCTGTAATGCTGGGTACCAAGCATATCCCTCGCGCTGGTTTTTCTGGAAATAAGCTGACTCGTCCGATGTGATCCTGAATGTGCCGCATCAATGCTTCACCTCCCCAGCATACTTTTTCTCCCCAGCTAATACGGGAAAGCTCAGGTGATTTTCGGCAGGAGGAATAGGGCAATTAAACCCATCGCTATAGGAACACCATGGGTTGTACGCTTTATTAAAGTCTAAGGTATAGCTGCCTGATGTCACATCTGCAGTCATAACATCAATATAGCGCCCTCCCCCATAGCTCGTTACATCATTAGACTCATCGGTAAATGGCAAGAATAAATAATCCTTGTAGGCTTCCATTTGTCTGAGCTTGATGTTTTGGTAAATAGTTAAGGAAAAGCTTGACCCATTTTTTGGACAGTGTAAAAGATACATGGGTTCGAACAGCTTTATTTTCCCACTAGAGGTAGGTACGTCCAAAATTTTAGGGTTGCTTATTTTTTCGCAATCACATTGGAACACCCAATCTTGATTCGGCTCGAAATATTGCAAATAATCAATCTCTGCTTTTTTGATGGGCGAACGCTCATCTTGTAAGTGGTCATCAATCATGCCTTGTCTAAAATCCAAAATTGATTTTTGGTACATCTTTTTTTGACAAGAGAAAAATAACATTGAACAGAAAAAAAAGAAAAACACGTGTCGCATGTTGCTTATTTAGGACCATTTAAAAAAATCAAGGAAAGACCTATACCATTAAAACGATCTGTGAGATCACCATTATATACAATGTCCAGATCATCTTTCATTTGCTCTAGATCAATACTGTTCCATGCAAAGTCATACGAAGGTCTCAACGCAAATCTAGTATTGCCAGTGCCCCCAAATTCCCATTGGAAGTAAATCTTTGAGGTCCACTGCGGATTACTTTTTTTCGTCATATCTACCCTAAAATCTGAATTGGCAATATCACGACGAATCCGCATAAATCGAGGGCCCAAAGCAATCCCGTAGGAAATCCGATCCTGCCCATGAAAATTGACACCAACATACGTGTCAATACTATTGTAATAAAGAGTTTCGGCGTACAGATTACCACCGGACGTTACTTCTCCGTATGATTCTCGTTTTCTTGACAAATATTCCCAATTTAATTCAATACTCATCTGATCCATTTTATTGCGAATACCAAGCATAACACCAGTCATCATACCGAGATCTTCGAGTGGTTGTTCTAAAATAAAAAGTTCATCAGATCGAGTATCATTAAAGGCAGCCACAAGGGCATTATGATTAGGCGCAAAAAGATACTTCGCTCCAAGACCCACTTTGAAGTTGATCTGGGCATTGATTGGCCCCACAAAACATACGAAAATGAGTAGAAAAAGATAAAAAGCAAAAGGCTTCATCATGCACGAAACTTTACATTATAAAGATTATAAATATTTTTGACCTATACATAGTACCAATTCTACAAGAACGTATGGCAGCTAAACAGAAAAAACAAACGAAAAAGCAGAAAAAGCAAAAGCTTGTTAAAAAACCAACTATTCTTAATGCGTTTAATTATGTCGATCGATTCTGGCAAAAGAACATATTTGTCATACCGCTTTTTATTGGCCTATCTTTTTTAATTTATTTCCAATGCATTCCGTTTGGATACGTTTTAGATGATCAAATAGTGATCTCCGACAATAATTACACAAAGAAAGGTGTGGCTGGCTTGTGGGATATATTTGCCAATGAAAGTTTTGAAGGCTATTTCGGTGAACAAAAAGATCTAGTCCAAGGAGGAAGATATAGGCCCCTTTCAATTATGATGTTTGCCGTAGAGTATGCCATCTCACCGGCTAACACAAAGCTCAATCACTTTATTAATATCTTCTTGTATGGACTCTGTTGCCTACTATTATTTAGAGTGCTTTCGCAAATACTCCCTCAAAAGGAAGAAAAATGGTATTTGACCTTAGCGTTTTGTATTAGCCTTTTATTCTTAGTTCATGCTGTCCATGTAGAAGCGGTCGCAAATATTAAGGGTCGAGACGAAATTCTAGCAATGATCTTTGGAATGTCAGCCTTGCATTTCAGTATTAATTATATAAAGTCCAAGAGTATCAAGGATCTAATATTTATGGGTGTATTATTCTATCTAGGCTTATTATCCAAGGAAAATGTCCTGACATTTTTAGGTGTGATCCCTATGACCTTACTCATCTTTACAAAAGGTTTAGGCGCTAGTATCAGGAAGGTTTTTGGTTTACTTGCCATTATAACGATCGCTTACTTATTTCAGCGGTATCTAATTATTGGCTACCTGATCAATACCAATCCATTTACGGATGTGATGAATAATCCATTTGCCGATATGAATGGCGCAGAGAAATATGCTACTATATTTTATACATTACTAAAGTACATCGGTCTCAGTATCATTCCTCATCCATTGACTCATGATTATTACCCATACCATATTCCAATTATGAATTGGGGTAAACCGAGTGTGTTGCTCTCGTTTTTACTTCACGGTTTGTTGTTTTTCTATGCCTTACTTAATTGGAAAAAACAACCGATTATCAGTTGGTCACTACTGTTCTATTTGTTCACTATATCTATTGTAAGTAATATCATATTTGGCGTAGGTACCTTTATGAACGAGCGATTTATTTTTATTTCGTCATTAGGGATGATTACTCTCCTTGTGTATTTATTTCTTCATTATTTGCCTGAGCGTTGGCCGGCTGCAAAATCGGTAGGATACGGTCTGGTCGGATTTCTGTTTGGCTTTTATGCCTATAAAAGTTTTGAAAGAGTACCCGTATGGGAAAGTGCTTTAAGCCTTAATACAGCCGCTGTAGAAGTATCAAAAAATAGTGCAAGAGCTAATTCTTTTATGGCTACCGCTTTATATCAAGAATCCTTGAAAGGTGGAAACCCAGAAGAGGTTAAAGATATGCTCATTAGAGGGAAAGCTTATGCCGATCATGCCTTATCGATCATCCCTAATTATAAAAATGCGAACATAATGAAGGCAGGTATAGCTGGTGAATTGCATAAGAAAGGAGGCAGTCTACAAGAATTATTACAAGCATTTAGAGAAGTAGGTAGTGTTCGACCTAGTATCGAATTTATTGAACAATATTGTGATTATTTAGCGGACCGCAGGGATCACTTTGACGAAGTGAAAGAGTTCTATTATGACCTCGGTTGGAATGTGCTCAATCAAGAAAAAAACAGTTACAACTACGCCCTGAAGTACTTGAAAAAAGCCTACAGTATGAGTTCTACTGATCCTCGAATACGTAAAGCGATGTCACATACCCATAGAATGCTGGGCAATACGGCCGAAGCGAAACGATTCGAATAAAAAGAGGAATGCAGATAGAGTTAGTGAATGTTTACTGACCACGTATAATAGACAATAACTGTCATAATGCTCACTCATTATGGCAGATCAGGAATTGGCCCTATTATTTACCTTGTATAAAATCCCTGCCATCGGACCAAAAACGGCTCGGCGGCTTATTGATTCGTTTGGTGATTTGGATGCCCTCTTTTCTGCATCTCTCAAAAAGCTTATGGCTATTCCTGGTGTAGGGTATACTACCGCAAAAAAGATCACTTCAGCCCAGGTTAATCAAGGGTCCAACTATCTTCGGCATTTCAGACAGAAGTATGCATCGATTCAGATCATACCCTATTATCACGCCAGATATCCAAGGCGTTTAGCTGTTTACAATGATGCACCTTTATTCTTATTTTTTGCAGGCAATCAAGACCTGAATGCAGAACGCATGATAAGTATAGTAGGTACCCGAAATCCATCAGAGCATGGTACGGAATGGTTGCAAAAATGCATTGAACAGTTATCAGGATATACCCTTTGCATAATAAGTGGTCTTGCCCATGGCATTGATACCATTGTACATCGATCTTGCGTACAAAATAATGTGGCCACTCTAGGGGTCTTAGGTCATGGCTTAGATCGAATCTATCCAGCCGAAAATGTAAAACTTGCCAATAAAATGATTCAGCAAGGCGGTTTACTCAGTGAATTTATGCCTATGGAAGCTCCCAAACGAGAACACTTCCCGATGCGGAATCGTATCATCGCAGCCATGGCGGACGCTGTACTGGTTGTAGAATCAAAAGAAAAGGGAGGATCCATGATTACAGCCCAATTTGCGAATGAATATTATAAAGAAGTGTTTGCTGTACCTGGCCGGCCTTCAGATACTAGGTCTGCCGGATGTAACCTGCTCATTAAAAATCATCAAGCACATATGGTAACCCAGGCCAAGGATATAATCGATCTAATGAATTGGGAAGAAGCGAACACACCCCCAAAACAAAAACACTTATTTTATGATGCTTCTGAGGAAGAAGCGCATGTAATAGCATGCATCAGAAAAGAACCAGGAATCGGTGTCGATGCTATTCAAAATGAGACAGGCTTCCGCTCGGCAAATTTGTCTCTATTGTTATTAAATCTTGAATTTCATTCTATTATAAAAAGCCTTCCCGGTAAAAGGTATATTTTAGCTTAAAATCAATCACATGAAGCACCTATGGGTCATTCTATTGCTAATGCTTGGCGCGTGTAAAGGAACCAACAAGATCACTGAAACAACGAACGCCACGGGACCTGTTTTTACCCCAATACCCAGTCCAATAAATCCAGCCATGCTCCCTGCTGAAGGTATTGCTAAAAATGTCATCTTTCTCATTGGAGATGGTATGGGTCTATCCCAAATTTCGGCCGGAAATTATTGGTTAGACAATCATACGGCATTAGAGGATTTTCCTGTGGTCGGATTACATAAATGTCACTCATCTAGTCATTTAGTGACCGATTCGGCAGCCGGTGCTACTGCTTTTGCTTGTGGTGTCAAAACCTTCAATGGTGCTATAGGTGTAGGGCCAGATAGCGTAGCTGTCGAAACGATCTTAGAAGAAGCTGAATCCCTAGGATATGCCACAGGTTTGGTGGCTACATCCACTATTGTTCATGCTACCCCAGCTAGCTTTATAGCGCATAATGAATATCGTAAAAACTATGAAGCTATTGCGGCTGATTTCCTACAAACCGAAGTCGATTATTTTGTAGGCGGCGGAAAAAAGTACTTTGACCGACGAGAAGATGGTCGAGATTTAATTATTGAGCTAGAAGGTAAAGACTATACCATTTACGATCAATTAACCGAATTCAAAGATTGTGAACTACCAAGTTCAGGCAACTTTGGTTACTTCTCGGCCGATGCCGATCCGCTTCCCTTTGATGCGGGCCGAGACTATTTAGTAGATGCGTCTGAGACAGGATGGACTTTTTTGAATGCACAAGATGAGAAAGGCTTTTTTCTTATGATAGAAGGCTCTCAGATTGATTGGGGTGGGCATGCCAATGTCCCCGGTTATGTATTAACCGAATTTGCTGAATTTGATCAAGTCATTGCAAAAGCCTTACAATGGGCATTAGCGGATGGAGAGACCTTAGTAGTAGTGACAGCCGATCATGAAACCGGTGGATTAGCCATACGAGAAGATTCCACAATGGATAGCCTTAATATTGAATTTATTTCAACAAAACATACCGCTGCGATGATTCCAGTGTTTGCTTACGGACCTGGAAGCGAAAATTTTTCAGGAATTTATGAAAACACGGAGATCTATAATAAATTAAGGAAAGCAATGGGATTTACAACTGAGTAATATGAAAAAAACACTATTCCTTTCCTCTTTTATTTTTTTACTTCTAGCCTGCTCCACTGACCGAAACCAAACTGAGGAGAAAACTCCGGGACAAAATACCTATCTCTATGACCAACGCGCCTATCCAGAAGGCGCCATTAATCATAAAGCATTTAGAGAAGCACAGGCCTATAAGAATACTCTTTCGCAGGCTAAGTTTTCTGGCACGCCTTGGGAATCAAAAGGCCCCCTTAATATCCAAGGTCGTATTTCAGATATTGAAATGCCAATAGATGATCTTAACACCATATATATCGGCGCTGCTTCGGGAGGGATTTATCGATCCAATGACCAAGGGTTTACTTGGACAGCCATATTTGATGACAATGCTTCATTATCCATAGGCGATATGGCTATTTCTACCTCCAATACAAATGTGATATACGTGGGTACTGGTGAATCCAATGCTGGGGGTGGATCATTGGCCTATGATGGTTTAGGTGTTTTTAGAAGTAATGACGCAGGAGATAGTTGGGAGCACGTGGGATTAGAAAATGTGGGTTCTATTGGTAAGGTCGTGATACATCCGACAAACGATGATATCGTGTATGTGGCTGCTATGGGTAGTTTGTTTGGTGATAATGAAGATCGAGGTATTTTCAGAACGCTAGATGGAGGGTTGAATTGGGAAAAAGTATTGTACATCGATGAACAAACCGGCGGCATAGATCTGGCTATTAACCCTGACAATCCAGACCGCGTATACGCCTGTTTATGGCAACGTGTAAGACGACCTGATTATCGGGATTATGGTGGTCCAAATTCTGGTGTATTTAGATCTGACGATGGCGGTGATACATGGCACTATATGGATAATGGACTCCCTCCTGATTGGGATTCTGACAAAGGACGAATTGGTATTACTTTGGCGCCATCAAATCCAGCCGTGCTTTATCTGATGTATTCGGATCAATCCGGAGATCTTCGCGGTATTTTTAAAACTACGGATGGAGGAGATTCTTGGGTACAAAAAAGCCAAGCTGGATTATCATCTACCGGCTTTATGTGGTGGTTTGGTAAAATTTTTATTGATCCCACCAATGAAGATAATGTATACATGCCCGCTTTTTATCCACACGCTAGTCGGGATGGCGGGGATTCATGGGTAGATATTTTTCAAAACGTGCATGTGGATCAACATAGTTTTTTCATACATCCTTTAAACCCAGATTTGGTAATTAATGGCAATGATGGAGGCGCCTACCTTTCATTGGATGGCGGCGAGTCGTACCGATTGTTAGAGAATTTTAATACGATCCAATTTTATACCGGCGCGTATAATCCACACAACCCTTCTCATATTTATGGAGGCACTCAGGATAATGGTACTTTACGAACCTTGGAAGACATTGACGAATACAACAGAATATATTGGGGTGATGGATTTGTTACCAGAGTCGATCCTGTAGAGTCCAATGTTGTATATGCCGAATACCAATATGGTAATTTAGCAAAGTCCACTAATGGAGGGACTAATTTCAATCCTGCAACCAATGGCATTTCATTGGATGATAGACGTAATTGGAACAGCCCATATATTATCAGTCCTCATGATCATGAAGTACTTTACTTTGGAACCCAACGCTTATATAAATCCACTAATCAGGCTGATTTTTGGACGGCTATAAGCAATGACTTAACGGACGATAATCCGCAACAGAATCTTACCTATGGTACTATTACAGCAATTGCAGAATCACCACTGAAAGAGGGAAAATTGCTTTGCGGTACTGATGACGGGTATATATGGATCAGCCAAGAAAATGGTAATGATTGGACTGAGATCAGCGCTAACCTTCCCCTGGCTTGGGTGACCTCGGTAGCCTTTGATCCTTTTGATCAAAATACCTTGTATGCCAGTTTATCTGGCTATCGCTATGGAGATGGTGATGGCAATATATACAAGAGTACTGATGATGGAAATACATGGGAAAATGTAAATTACAATCTAATTACAGTACCGGTCAATGAAGTTTTACCTGACCCAGACCAACAAGGAACCCTCTATATAGCTACTGATATAGGCGTTTTCGAGCTCGTGGGTGAAGAATGGATAGACGTATCACCAAGTATGCCTAATGTAGTCATTACCGATATTGATTTTCATCGTGAGACACGCAAATTATTGGCGGCTAGCTATGGTAAAGGTATGTTTGAAACTACCTTGGACCCAGCTATAGTTTCCACAGAAGCTGCTTGGACACCAGAGATTAGTATATATCCAAATCCGGCAAATTCATTTATCACAATTGAATGTAAAACCGTTCCTGTTACAGATAAGGTAAGCTGCCAAATTACGGATCAGCGAGGAAGACTTGTTATGGAACGTAGCGGGATAGGTCAAATAGAACAGCTTGACATTAGTCATTTGCAAGTGGGAGTCTATACGATACAGCTGCGTTCAAATCAAGGTATCTATTCAGAGACCTTCATTAAGAGCGGAGAATAAATTGGACGGTAATGGTACCGCATTGTTCTTCAGCATCACTAGGGCTGAATTTATACTTGGCTGCGCCTTGTAAGGCTAACTGAATAAGGTGTTGATCAGCGGTGGTACTACCCTTCTGAGTAAAGTTTTTCTTTATTACATTACCTGCAGCATCAACACATAAAGCAATAACCACTTTACCTTCTTTATTAGAATTATCTTGAATGGTAGGTCTAAATACTATGCCACGACCTGTTAGTCCTTCACCCACCTTTGCTTTGCCGCCAACAGAGGCTTGTAACTTATCGGTAGATGGTGCGCCAGACGGATCTCCTTGATCTGCTTTTTGTTCTTCTTTACCAAACATATTTGCAAACTTAGAGGTGGCTTCTTCTAGCGCCTTTTTCTCAGCGGCTTCTTTTTCTCTGGTAATCTCTTCTGCGGATTTACTAGGTGTGTTCTCTTGCTTTTCTTCTTTATTTTCTTTTACTGGCTCTGCAACTTCTTGGCTTGCTTGTACGGTTGCTTCCGCTTGCAGGGATTTACTTTGTATGTTAGGCTGCTTTTTTGACGGCGCTTCTTTATTTTCTTCTACTGTTTCTTTTTGCTCTTTTACTTCGGTTGGCGTCGCCGCTGCAATAGGGGTCGCCTCTATGGTTTCGTTTCCAAAATCAACCAGAATGCCAGCGAAGCTTTCCTGTGTAGGTATTTCAGATACAAAGGGTAGAAAACATAACAACAATAGGATCAGATGGAGTATCATACTCCAAAGTAAGCCTTCTCTTTTTTCCGACTTATTTTCCAGATCCTTTACATATTGAGCCATACTACAAATATATTAATATTTTATGTAATATATTAACGATTGTTTTTCAGATATCGTTACAGCCAAATGCACTAATTTTGGAAAAAAGTGGATTTGGCTGTAACTTTTGGTAGCAGCCCTTCGTATTAGCATTGAAATTGATCAAAACCAAACAAACTTGACCACTTCAGAGTATAATATCACAGTGAATACACATGCAGATGCATTATATGGATATGCACTCAAGTTGTCAGGCAACCAGATGGATGCCGAAGATATCGTCCAACATACCTTCGAGCGAGTCTGGCTTAAAAGGGAGAAGATTGATTTTGAAACAGCCAAATCCTTGATGTACAGGATCGCCTACAACTTTGTAGTTGATAATTACAGAAAGGATAAGAACAGAAAGGAAAGAGAATCCAATTATCAAGTAGAAGAAGCCTATAAAGATCAAGGCTTAGAAGCTAAAGACATACTTGAAAAAGCATTCACGGCCCTTTCTGAAGAACAGAAAACATTAATTATGATGAGAGATTATGAAGGGTATGCTTATGAAGAAATAGCGGAGATTATGGAAATCAATCTATCACAAGTAAAAGTCTATTTATTCAGAGCCAGAAAGAAGATGCAGCAAGCTATTCGCTCTTTAGAACTCTCTCACTCTTAATCAAATGACCATGAAGACAATGATTACTAAAAATAACTACGAAGCATATGTGCTAGATTGGATTGAAGGCACATTGTCCGAAATGGATTCACAAGCATTTGATGCATTCTTAAAGAAACACCCTGAGATTGCGGCTGAGTTGGACAGCTTTGAGATCATAACACTACCAAAACCCGAAGAAAACGTAGTATATCCTCATAAAAAGGCGTTGCTTAAAGAAGAAACTAAGCCTACATACGTAGTATTCCAACGGAGACAATGGCTAGTCGCCGCAAGTATTGCTTTATTAATCGGTGCATTATTCTTCACCTTTAGTTCGGATAAGCAATCGGCACTTCCACAGCAAGTTGCTGAAACAGAAACAAATGAGCAGCTTCCTAAGAATCACATTGAACCGCAAAAAAGAACTACAGAAGAAAATGTAATAGAGGTAGCATCTGAAGAAATTAAAAGTCAACAATCTAATTCGAGTAAGACTGAAGCAAAAAATCCGTCTACTCCATTAGAAGCAACACGAGGTACGATTGACCCAAAACCCTTACGAAATCAATTCGCTGTGGCGAAAACTACACAAGGAAAAAGTAAAAATCAAGGTATACAACAACCTAGCATGAATCCCAAGAAGCAAGAAGTTGTACGTGGACCTATCCTGATAACAAGAGAAGAAATAGCTATTGACCATTTGGCAGACAGGCCTTTACAGCAGTTGTTGTCTAAAGACATCACTCCTGAAATTATGTCAGATGTAGATTTATCTATTGCCCTGGCTCAAGATATGCAAAGGAGAAAGCTCCTAGATCCGGACATCCGAGACATGGCATTATTACAAAATTCGTCTTTGGAAAAGTATATGGGTAAAGTGACCTTAGCCAATACAACGGCTTCATTTATCCCATCCTATTTCAAAGAAATATTAGAAAACAGAGAAAATTAGAGACACTATGAAAAATACTATATGGATCATATTATTTGCATTTTTTAGCGCCTTTGCAACAAGCGCCTTTGCACAAGAAGCAGAAACAGACACTAGAGAAACTACGGAGATTGAAGAAGAAAAAGAGAAAAAGATCATCATCGATGAAAACGGAATCCGAGTAAATATCACCTTTGATGATGACGAAGAAGAGGACTTAGAGGATTTAGACGAAAAAATCGAAATGATTATCGAAGAGGTAGAAGAAGCAATGGAGGAGATTGGTGAAGAGTATGAAGATGAACTGGAAGCTAAGATGGAGGAGTATGAAGATGAATTAGAAGAGAAATTCGATAGAGAATATGATGATGATGATGACTGTGATAGTAAAAAAGAAGATCGTTTCAGAGTATTCTTGCTTGACTGGGGAATATCGAGTTACATGTATAATCAAAGCTTGAATTTACCTTCAGAATTGAGTGCTTACAATTTGCAATACATTGGGTCTAACCATTTGAACCTTCACATTTTTAGACATCGGTTACGTGCAGGCTCTGGACCTTTTGCCTTCGATTATGGGGCATCTATAAACTGGAGAAATTACAAATTTCAAAACGACTTCAGATTTGATACTGAATCCAGTGATGTACAGTTGATCTTTGATGGTGTAGATTACAATAGAAATAAATTGAGAGCGACCTATTTCGAAATACCAGCTACCATTACCTATAATCCATTGGATTCTAAGTTTACCATTTCGGCGGGCGGTTATGCATCTATGTTGATTAACTCCAGCCAGCGATTACGAAGTGCAGACTTTGGTACTGAAAAGATAAAAGATGACTTCAACCTACGCTCGTTTAGTTATGGATTAGTTGGACGAGTCGGTTTCGGCCCGGTAGAGTTCTATGCACAATACAGTCTTGATCCTATGTTTAATGATGACTTAGATCCTGATCTTCATCAAGTTACATTCGGGATAGCGCTGCTGTCCTTCTAAGAGGAAAAATTAAAAATATACCTATGACGTAAAGGCCACTTACCCAGTGGCCTTTTTTTTATTCCCAACCAATTGTTCCCCACCTTCGTCATATAGATAGAACCATTAGTATACAAAACACATGCGCTATAGTATCTTCATTATTCTTCTTTGCTCTCTTTCGGCTTGTGATTTAGAGTACGACGTCGAGTATTATGTCGAAAATAAGACCGGTGAAAACATTACCATAATTTCCTCTACTGAACTGGAATCTACAGACGATACAGACGAAATAGGCCACAACAAAATAGTACGAATTGGCGTGGACCTTGGTATCGGTGAAAGCACTAAATCCTACTTGGATAATTGGACTGGACCGGCTCCTTTTATTGATAATCTGTTGATTTTCAATAATGAAGGTGACACTACGACCCTGGATGTCTTTGATCGAGAGGAATGGATATTACCGGCCTATGACCGCAAAACAGAAACAGGTGCGGTCTATTTACTAGTTAGACCAGAAGATTTTTAAATGGAGGATATGAACCTAAAAATTATGCTCGCTGCTCTCCTGGCAACCATAGCCTTAACCGCTTGCGACCCGGTGTATAGTATTTGGTATGAAGTAGAGAATCGTACCCAAAACGATTTGTATATCATCGATAAGAATTGGCAAGACTTGGATACACACTATAATGTTATCAGTGCAGGTCATGTCTTAATTCTGGGTGTTGAATCTGAAATTGGCACCCTTGAATTTGAATTCGAAAGCTTTGATGGACCACAGCCATTTATTGAGCACCTAATTATTCAAAATCACTTGGGAGATACCACCACCGTCGATGTTTTTTCTAAGGAACCATGGATCTGGGAACCATTCGAGGCTGGAGATACAGAAGGTAAGACCACTCTGATCATTGAAGATGCTGACTTTTAAGGACGGGGCGATCCCCTATCCATCTTCAGCTAATGCTGATGATAGATAGCGTCGGGTCATTCGTGACTAGGTACTCGATCTGGCTTGCCAGATTCGATACGCCTACGGCTCACTACTACCCCTATCGCTAAAAAGTAATGAGCAAACTAGATTTGATGGTATTGGAATAGCTTATAAAGACTACCCTCTTGGAAAAGCTTTACCCTTTACATACAGATAGCTCTGCTTAGGCTCCAAATTTGACGTAACTGTGATTTTCACATCCTGCAGATTACCCTCCGCTTTTCCTTCGCTTTGAGGCATATACTTGATAGAAATTTGGCCAGATTTATTAGGTGCAATTGGATCTGCTTGTGGGTATACTTTTACACAAGTGCAGCTACTTTCTACTGATTCTATTACCATCTCTTTTTCAGTCGCGTTATTAAACGTAAATACATGCTCAAGGCTGATGCCATCTTCTACAT
This sequence comes from Saprospiraceae bacterium, assembly GCA_020629315.1. Lineage (GTDB taxonomy): Bacteria > Bacteroidota > Bacteroidia > Chitinophagales > Saprospiraceae > JAHDDO01. The sequence goes on from JAHDDO010000001.1 coordinate 150,569, forward strand.
CTCCAAAATCTATAGAATTGTCTTCATACTTCAAGCCTGAAATAGTCTTTGCAATAGTCTTCTTTTCTTGCACGGGAGCAGGTGCCTCCGTATTTGCTTTTTGTGTGTTCTTATTGGTTGTACACTGGCTAAACCCCAGTAAAAGTGTAAACGCACAAAGTATGGGTAGCATTTTCTGTATCATGATGATATGATTTATCGTTTATTATTTCGGATCTGTTATGGTCGCCTCTAAGTGAAATTGATAGGCTACATCTAAGATGGCCACCACCTTCTCATTGGGTGCCTTTTCATGAGGTGCAATGATAATATTCGCTTTAGGATTCGATTTTTTTATTTCTCTAACTTTCTTAAAGACACCACTCAATGAAATTGGACTACCATTAAACGTGTATGTGCCTGATCTATCGATCTTGACGATGTTAGGTTGAGTAGTAGGAGGTGGTGTATTCTTAGATGACTTACCTGGCAGACGTAGATTGAGCGCATTAGGCACTACCAAGGAAGAGGTCAACATGAAAAAGATCAATAAAAGAAAGATAATGTCCGTCAAGGACGACATGCTAAATTCTGCTGATACTTTTGATCGTTTCTTTAAACCCATAGTATTAATCTCTTGGTTCAGTAGCGATAATAGCCTTAATCTGTAATTTACTGGCAATCTTCATCACTTGATTTACTTTATCCCATGGGACCCCAACTTCTGCAATAATCGTCACGGTTGCATTTTCATTATTACTCTGGCCGATAGCTTCACTATAGATTTGCTTTTCGAGTTGTCCCATACTAGAATTCCGACCATTAAATTTAACCTTTCCATCTCGAGTCATCATCACAGATAAATCCGTTGGTGCCACCGTTTTAGAATCGGACTTTGCTAATGGCACATTGATCTGTACCATAGAGGATGTAAGCATGAAGAAGATCAATAACAGAAAGATGATGTCTGTTAATGAAGACATACTAAACTCAGCTGATACCTTATTTCTTTTCTTCATCTGTAAGAGTTACTTATTAGAATCTTAGTTTGATGGCTCTTGTAATAAATCCATAAAATCAGTGGCTGTTCGTTCCATCTGGTAAATAACCTTGTCCACATTGGCAACCAAAATATTATATCCTACAAAGGCAAGGATACCTATGAATAGTCCACCTGCTGTTGTAAATAAAGCTTGGTAGATACCACCAGCTAACACATCCGGGGTTACATTTTGTTCCGAAGACATCTTGTAAAAGGCTAAGATCATACCCGTTACTGTTCCGAAGAAGCCTATCATTGGAGCCGCACCAGAAATATTCGCCAGTGAAGACAAGCCCTTTTCAAGTTTAAAAACCTCTAGATTACCTACATTTTCTATGGCAGCATCTATATCTCGGAGAGGCTTTCCTATTCGCTGCAAGCCTTTTTCAACCATTCTTGCGTATGGCGAATTGTTGGTTCTTGCTATAGCTTTGGCTCCTTCAATATTTCCTGAAGCGACCGCTGCTCTTATATTGTTAATAAATTGATCATCTATCCTACCTGCTTTCTTAATAGTAAGCCAACGCTCAATAAACAGATATAAGGCGATAAAAGAAAGAATTACCAGAATGGTGACAATAACTAATCCTAATATATCACCAAAGCTGCCATCCTTGTAAAGAAGTTTTATAATACTCATTCTTTCAGCCTCGTCCTCGGCTTGAAGGAAAAAGAAAGATAAATTTATCATTATGAAAATTTGTTATGTGTAAACGATACTTAGATCGGATTAAGTATAAAATCCCTGTGAAAATAGGGATAATGATACACATTACAAATTATTACTATGTGAATTACATGCTATAAGTAAAGGGCTTTAGTGAAAAAAAGCCAGCTTCAGAAACTGGCTTTTTGATGTTTATATTTCTATTTTTTCTATCCAGGCTGCGCAGTATACCTTAAATATGGCTTGACTCTTCGTATTCCCTCAGGAAATCGTTTTTCCGCTTCTTCATCACTTACACTTGGAGAGATAATAACATCCTCCCCTTGTTGCCAATCAGCCGGCGTAGCCACCTTATGTTTAGCGGTAAGTTGCAGACTGTCAATGGTTCGTAATATTTCATCAAAATTTCGTCCTGTAGAAGGCGGATAAGTAAGACTTAATTTCACCTTCTTATCAGGTCCAATTACAAAAACCGTTCGAACAGTCGCCTTTTCAGACACATTGGGAGCAATCATTTCATATAATTCTGCCACTTCTCTTTTTTCGTCTGCAATGATTGGAAATTGAAGATCTGTCTTTTGTGTCTCATTGATATCTTTGATCCAAGCTTTGTGTTCCTTGAGCGGATCGACAGAAATAGCAAGCACTTTTACATTTCTTTTTTCAAAGTCTTCTTTTAATTGTGACAAACGGCCCAATTCTGTGGTACACACAGGAGTAAAATCCGCTGGATGAGAAAATAAAACACCCCAACCTTCGCCAAGGTATTCATGAAATTGCAATACACCCTGAGTGGTATTGATCGTAAAGTTTGGTGCTATATCACCTAATGTAATAGCCATAATGCTTAAAAATTTAAAAGGTTACATAAAAAAAGCCCTTCCTGAATGCAGGAAAGGCTTATCTAAAATTTTGCAAAATATATTTCTATACACTACATAACTAACCTGCTAGATGTCGATAAACAACAGCAGCAGCAACAAAGAGTTATGTTCGTAATTTTTATCATTGGACTATAAAGTAAAACCATTAATCTGAATTAGTCAATAGTTGATGCCCTATTCCGTTTCCGGTGCAAGTATTTCGACTTCAAAAACTAAAGGACTATTCGCTGGTATTAAATCCCCAAAGCCTCTGCTACCATAGGCTAATGGTGAAGGGATCAGCAAGGTGGACCTAGTACCCGGGTTCACCATGGTCAACCATTCATTCCAACCAGGAATCATTTGGCCTACATTAAACTGTAGAGGCTTTCCTCTTTTATAGCTAGAGTCAAACACATTTCCATTTAATAGATATCCTTTATAGTGGGCTGTTACCGGTCCTCCTTTTTGCAATAGTGGCCCTGAACCTTTTTGGTCAATCGTATAGTATACTCCATTAGGTGTCCGCTGGCAGTCCAGATCATTGTCGACAGCATACTCTATTAAAACATTGTTATCCTTTTCTGCAATGCTCCCAGGGTTCGTTACATAATGGGAATATAGATTTGATGCAACGATCTCTTTTGGAACCGAGATCTTTTCCGTGCTTCCTGGTTTCTTAGGTGCACTTTCGCAAGCCATAAATAACATTGGAACAAAGAATAAAACTAATAACCTGTACATATTTGTATTTTAAGTATTTGCCACTTTCATCATGGTATCTTCCACAAGATGCACGAGCTCAGTATATCTAGGCCGTCTCTTGATCTCTTTGGTGCGTTGTAAAGGAAGATCTATCGGAATATGTTCTACAAATTTGGAAGGGGCATATTTCATAATATAGATGTCATCAGCCAAGTAAACAGCTTCAGCAATATCATGAGTCACAAAGACAATTGTACTATGAAATTTGTGCCAAATCGAAGTGAGTAGCTCTTGCATCTGAAGACGAGTACGAATGTCCAGGGCTCCAAATGGCTCATCCATCAATAAAATACTCGGGTTGGCCAATAAACTTCGAGCTATAGCTACCCGTTGCAACTGGCCACCTGATAGTGTCGGATATTGAGCATATTTATGTTGATGACCATCCAATCCTACTAATTTAACTAACTCCATCGCGCGCTCGTCACGATCTTTCTTTGATACACCCTGATATCGAAGCGCTAAACCAATATTATCTAATACGGTCATCCAAGGGAGAGAAGAATACTGTTGGAAAACCATACTTACCCGTTTGTCTTTATTTACAGGTACACCATCTACCTTCACTACACCTTCGGTAGGATCTTGAAGCCCTGCGATATATCGGAGTAAGGTAGATTTACCACATCCAGACATACCGAGAATAACCACAAATTGGCCCTGATCTGGCTTATCTTCAATAATAAAATCAAGGTCCTTTATTATCCAGTTTTCTCCCCCATCGTAACTCTGTCCAGCCCCTCTGATTTCAATTATATTTTTTTGATTTGGATCGTCTATAAATAGCTTCATGTCACCTGGGTTTTGGGTTTAAATAAATGCCAGGCTTGATAGCCAATAATGGAAAGGAATATTACATGGACCACCCAACAAGTATCTTGGAAGAAGTAGTCCAAAATTTTCACATCAGAAAGAATGCCAGTAAACTCATTAATGGCAATAAGGATATAAATCGCAAGCATACTCCAGAGCAAAATTTTGCCTCCAAACGAAATCAGCAATTTGATAGACTCAGGAATCTTAAGTTCTTTTTTGTATTTATCCTTAATCTGATATTTATGCGGAAAGAACTTTCTATCCATGGCCACAAATAATCGATCTTGAATGATACCTATTAAGATAAAAATCAACAGAATGGCGAAGGTCTTATCCGGTCGTCCTTGCCGTTTGGCTGCGAAGAAGATAAGTGAACCCAACCCTCCTTGACTGGCTATCCCTTCCGCTACGATGATATACGTCCAAGATATAGCCGTTAAAACTCTAATATCATCTGACAATTTCGATAACACAGATGGTATATAAACCGTAGTTATCGTTTGCCAAGCATTAGCTCCAATGGTGTACACCGTCTTTAAATAGACGTCCTTCACCTCATTGATCCGTTGAATGACAACGGGTATGAGGTAAATCATGATACCAAATGCAAGAAAATTTATTTTTGAGGTCGATCCGATTCCAAAGGCAACTATAAATAATGAAGTAATGGCTGTAATCGGAATAAACCTAAACGCATCTACCGGCGACTGAAAACTAGCTCTAAAGATGGGAAACAAACCGATCAGAAAGCCTATGGGCAGCGAAAGCGCCAGTGACTTTATATAACCTCCCAAGTTAAAGCCTAAGGAAAGACATAGATTTTTAATCAATTCATTTTCTCTAAGTAATTCTCCAAAGGCCGTGAAAACTTTACCAGGTGATGGTAAAATACTTGGCTGTACAGCAGGTACTTCCCCTCTCGTGAGTGCAATCCAGACTAATAGGATCAGCAAAAATCCTAGAATTCCGAATACAATACTTTGAATGGGAGAAATGGGCCCACGTAGGGCAAACATCCACTCTAAAGGTCTCTCTTTCCGTACGTTCTCTGCCAAAATTCTTATATCAATTGGCTATTAACTGGAATTCTGTTCGTCTATTTTTCGCTTTGCATGATTCGTTGGCGTTACTTTCACAACCTGGGACAGGCTTATCTGGCCCATTACCAACAATTACAAATCGATTCCGATCCATAGAATATGCCTTTTCTAAGTAGTCGGCAACAGCTTGTGCTCGTTTTCTAGAGAGATTCATGTTCATCTCTCGGCCACCTACATTATCGGTATTTCCTTCAATCCGAACCCTTGCATTTGCAAATGACTTTGCTACATCTGCAAATTGTAAATCAATGATGGTTTTTGCATTGGCGCCCAATTCAAATTGACCAGAGTTAAAATTAATGGACACTGGTTTTACAGCAATCGGTGCGGCCGTTCTAACTTTTTCTGTAGCCGGCGTAAAAGTCTTACTTCGCTCCGCTGAATATCTTGAGCCAGTGAGTTTCTCATTGGCAGCCATGATTGATGACGTGTTTATAACGGTTCGCCAGCTAGGTGCTGCATTCTCAGAATCTCCTGTTTCTACAAAACTTTTAGACATCTTAGAATATAAGTCTTGTCCTTTTTGGCCTTTGTATTCACTATTCAGACCAAAGAAATTCATATTATCCCCATGTGAGGTCCAATAAACAGTAGACATCATTCCTTTTGCATCATCGACAGAAACACCATTAAATTCGGCTAGGTATTTTGCTGCTTTTTCTTGATTTGCGGGATTTCTAAGTTCCGACACGCCCTTCATCCAGCCTTCGTAAAAAGCATCAAATTGCGCTTTTTTGTTTTTAATTACCTCATCCTTAGCCAACATGATATCGGCGATTACATGCGATTGATTTTCTGTAGTTAATAGAATTTTAGATCCAGCGACATCTCTTGTGGCTAGAATATCATCTGGGCTCCAAACGACTGCAGCATCTACATCAGCTGCTCTAAATAGCTCTGCCGCCTTCAAATTATCTGTGGTCTTGATTACGTTAACGTCGGAATAGCTTAACCCTGCCGCTTCTAAGGATGTGATTAATAAGGTTTGTGCAGGTGAAGGAACGGCTACAGCAATCGTTTTACCTTTTAAATCATTAACCGTATTAATGCCACGTTTAACAATTATCGCGTCACCACCTCTGGACCAATCCACTTGAATGAAAGCTCTAGGCTTTAGCGCATTTATTTCTGCTGGTGCCGTATACAATGGAAAGGCATCCGCCGTTTGTACGATTATATCGTATTCATCAGCAATCCATGCATCCAACGCATTTAAAAGGTCGTTCTCCAACTTAAAGTCTACCTTAACACCATGCTCTCTAAAAAATCGACTTCTTTCATTAGCCGCAGCGCCTTCGTTATAATATAATCCTGGTGCATATCCACCCCATGATACTAATTGTACCTTAAGGACATCATCAGAACCACTATTAGCTGTATTCTTCTTACCCGAATTTTTATCATTATTGCTACTTGAATTGGCAACACCGCTATTTCTATCTGATCCGGAATTTGCCCCTTGATCGCCAGCTGTTTGTTCGGCTTTTTCTTGGATACTTTGACCTAATTCAGTGTTATTGAGTACCCAACGAGCGCCCAAGAAAATGATACCAAGAATCAATAATGTGATTAAAAGTTTCGAAAATGTTGTCAGTCTTCTAGCCATTGTTTATTTGCTTAATTAAAGATTATTCGTCAAAATAATTATCATATTCATTCCCATCATCTGCATCCGCCTTGAGTGTTTCTTTAGGTCGATCTTCTAGGTCTAGAATATCGTTACCCATAACTTCATTTAAGATATCTTCCTTCGCATCGCCTAATAATAGTGAATCTGCATCTGCTTCCCACTTTTCTAGCATTTTAAGGCCTTTTTCTTCAAATATCCCGTTTTGAATATCCATTGACCGCATAAATTCATCAGAAAGGTCCATGAATTGTTCCATCTCTCCCACTTTATTGCTGACATCTTCGGTTAACTGATCCATGGCTTGATCAAACATAGCTTTCTTATCAGAATCGCCTCGTATGATATTCATAGCAGACTTCATGGCACCATGACTGGCCTTAATTGCTTTTAATTCCTGTTCTTTTATCTTAACCTGATCCTCAATGTCTTCAGCCAAAATAGATGAGTTTTCTCTCATTTTATTTAGTACTCTATGCAAGACTTCCATTTGCTTTAGCAAGTCTTCTAGTTTTACATTAGAATCTCTCAATCGGCCGGCTTTACGAGACTTGAGAATCATAACCTGTTGGTTATTCGCTTGTTTAGCCTCACTAGCCAACTGAATATTTTCTTTAATCTGTTGGCGATTGGTGTGAACCATTTCCATCAAGACATGCTTTTGAGATCGTAATTTACCCATTTGGCGAGTCATCTTTTTAAGATTGTACCGAAGGTCCTCAACATAGTTTTTGAGAATGGCAATAGGATCCATTTGTATGAACAAACCTGTAATCCATCTCATGGTGCTTTTAAACATATAGCTAACCAATGTTCGAGCCTTACGGTCTATGGCCAAATAGACTAAAACACCTAAAGCAAAAATACTGACATATAAACCTACCCCACTGGTGAGTGCTGTCACAAGTCCTGCACCTAATATCCATGCTGCATACGCTGCTAGTCCAACAGCACCTGCTACAAAGATCCCTCCGGTAACACCTTCGGGCTTAGACCAAAATGATTTTCCTTTTGATTTTTCTGCCATGAGATATCATTTGCCTTTGATTAGAAACAACAGGCAAATTACGAATAAAATGCAGGAAGGCATTAAAGAATTCCGCTATACTTGGATTTTCGATGAATAGGCCAAAAATATAGCCAAATCGCGCTACTTTAGGTATTGTTGAATAGCACTTACGTCCGCTTTGATCTGATTAACTACACTATGATAGGCATTATAAAAGCCTTGTTTGGTTGCTTGAACTTTTGCATTCGCTTGATTCGCATTTTGCTTTTCAACTTCCAATTGTTTTTCAGCGGCGGCAATTTCTTTCTTTAGTTCTTCAATACGAGCCGTTTTTTGTTTTATAGCAGCTTCTGAATCTTTAATTTTTTGCTCACGAAGTGTAATCTGTTTTGATTCTTGATTTTTAAAGGCTACCTCAAATTTTTGTTGCTCGTCTTTTAAAATATTTAAATAATGTTCTGCCGCGTTCAATATCTTATCTTCTGAAGCACCCATTGTTTTAGCCATAGCCATGGCAGATTGATATCGCGTGGCTTCATCCATATCCATTTTATTTAATGATTGTAAGGATTGCTTAAATTCCAAATAATCAAACCCGTCTAGGTTGTTCGCTTCTATGGCTCCTAATAACTTATCGACGAATTTTTCATTTGGCTTCCCATCCGCTTTAGGAACAGCTGCCGAGGGTTTTGATGGCTCTAGTAGTTCATTTGCTTTGGCCAGTTCTGACTCTGATACTTCTAATTTTACTTCTTCTTCAGTCGTGGGTGCTTGCTTTTTCGGTGCATTCCCTTCTTCGACTATGAACAGTGACTTCAATTTTTTCAACATATACCAAGCTTTATATTCATCAAATCAAAACTAAATTAGCTAAACTGTGGGGTGTAAACAACTTTACTCGACGGAGGATTCATTTTATATATTTACATTCATAACCTTGTCCTAATGATTCAAGTTTCTTCAGAAATTGGCCAACTTAAAAAAGTTATAGTTCATAGACCTGATATTGGTATTCAGCGTATATCACCCAAGCGTGCGGAAGAATTATTATTTGATGATATAGTCTACTACCCTAAAATGGTAGAAGAGCATACGGTTTTTGCTGATGTTCTTAAATCTGCGATTGGGTCTGAAAATGTCCTTTACATCGAAGAATTACTAGAGCAAAGTCTCACTAATGAAAAAGGGCTAAAGGAAGAATTGCTTCGTTTAATTATCACCGAAGAAGAACTTCCCCCATCTCAGCTTGACAGTCTAATGAGTATGGCTGCTAAGGACTTATCTCAACTTTTAATTACAGGCATTCATCCTATTTCGGATCATATTCTTTTTGATCCAATTCCGAATTTTATTTTCACCAGAGATATTGCTGTATCCATAAAAGATCATTTACTTATAACCAAAGCTGCTAAATTAGCCCGACAAAGAGAGAATTTATTAACTCGATTTATTTTTAAAGCGCACCCATCATTTGAGGCATTAAACCAGGGTAATAAAATTATTAACCTGAATGATTTGGAAGCCTTCCCGCCTTCTTCAATGGGAGAAAAGGTAAGCATAGAAGGAGGAGATGTTATGATGTTTAATAATGATTACCTTTTAGTTGGATGCAGCGAAAGAAGCACTTCGCACGGGTTTGAACTTCTTAAAAATGCCATTTTCGATCGAGCTGTCTTAAAACATATGGTGAAAGTGATTATACCGAATGATAGAGCTTGCATGCATATAGACACTCTTTTTACGCGGATTGATACGCAGGATATAGTTTGTTACAAACCCATAGTTTTTGATGGTTTAAGTTCCAACGTTGAAGTTCATACATCAAACGGAGCTATCAGGGAATACTCTTCTGTAAAAGGGTTTATTCAATCTGAAATAGACCCAAATATGAATTTCATTTTTTCTGGTCAAGGACAATCGCCTTTTCAAGAACGAGAGCAATGGACTGATGGCTGTAACTTGGTAGCCTTAAAGCCGGGCGTTGCTTTAAGTTATGATAGAAATCCAAAAACATTAGAAGCCTTTAGTTCTTATGGTTATAATATACTCTCGGCTAAGGATTTCATTGCTTCATGCCACGCCCAATCAGATTTCTTCTCGCAGTTATCAAAGACCATAATCACCCTGCCATCATCAGAGTTATCGCGAGCAAGAGGTGGTTCTCATTGTATGACTTGTCCTATCATTAGAGATACGTTTTAAATATGTATAGTTTTGATTTCCATAAGAGAGTGCGTTACGCAGAAACGGATAAAATGGGTTATCTCTATTATGGCAATTATCCTAAATATTATGAAATAGGTCGGGTAGAAACCATTCGATCATTAGGGTTGGAATACAAGGATTTTGAAGATATCCATGGCATCATGCTTCCTGTTCTAGGTCTAGAAGTAAAATATAAAGCACCCGCATACTATGATGATCTACTTACGATTCGAAGCTACCTTAGGGCACTGCCCAGCAAAATGATTCAATTTGAACATGAAATAATAAATCCCTCTGGTCAGGTCATTAATACTGCTACGGTAAAGCTATTTTTTGTAGACATGGCATTGAATAAGAGAGTTTCAGCCCCTACCTTTATCGTCGATAAACTAAGGCCATACTTTGAGCCAAGCTAAACAAAATAAGATACTTGAGCCTTTCAAAATTCTATTTCGACGAATCGTCGAATATTCAAAAAGGTATTCGCTTCCCGGTTTTAAGGGTACTAGTATGTATGATGTAGTGACGCTTATTTATCAAGAAGCTTTGAAAGATGATATCGTTACTAGGGCTAACTCTGTAGCGTTCAACTTTTTCATATCATTATTTCCATCGCTCATTTTTCTTTTCACACTGATCCCTTTTTTCCCAATATCTGTAGATCTATTAGATACTGCTGCCAGCAACACAAAAGATCTTATTCCAGCTTATGCTCATGATTACATATTTTCCATGGTCGGTGATGTAGTGACCAATCGTAGAACCGAGTTGTTAAGCCTAGGTTTTGTTCTTGCTGTTTTCTTTTCTAGCAGTGGCCTTTCGACATTGATGTATGGCTTTGATAAAAGCAGCTACAAGAATACATTTAAAAAGAGAAGTATGGTGCGTCATCGAGTTGTGGCCATCATTCTTACCATATTATTATCGATTGTATTTCTTAGTTCTATTGTTTTCATTGTTTTTGGTCGTCAAATAATAACTCGGCAAATGGATACTTTAGGATGGACTATGAGTTCTCAGAACATTCTTTACTTTTTTCAGTGGATGGCCCTCATTGCCATATTCTACTTCATGATCACATTAATCTACCGATATGGTCCAGCTATGTATAGACGGATTCCTTTTATTAATCCTGGAGCTACCTTGGCTGTAATTTTATTGATTTTGAGCTCCATGGGTTTCGCTTATTTCGTTAATAATTTTGGTCGATATAATGAAATTTATGGTTCTATCGGAGCCTTAATCGTACTACTGGCATGGCTTCAAATCAATGCGTTTATATTATTAGTTGGATTTGAGCTCAATGCTAGTATAGCTGTTAATCAAACTAGAAAGAAAGAGCTAAAAGATTCGAATGCATAAGTCAGAACATACTAACCCGCTGGTTACTGCTGATTGGTTACATGAACATTTAGATGATGAGCGTGTGGTTATTATTGATGTTAGTCCAGCCTCTACAGTACAGGGTAAAAGCGCCCCATTTCAAAACCTTGTCATTCCCGGAGCGATCGTTCTCGATATAAAGAATGAACTAACAGACCCAAGTAGCCCATTTCCTAATACAGTACCATCTAGGGAATCATTTGAACACCTTTGTACTAGTATCGGTATCCAGCAAGATTCGATAGTGGTTGTCTATGATAATCTGGGTATTTATACAAGTCCAAGAGCTTGGTGGTTATTCAAAATCATGAATCACTCAAATGTAAAAGTGTTAGACGGTGGCCTACCTAATTGGGTAGAACAAGGCTATAAAACGACGTCCAAAGCTGAAAGGACATTGGACCACAAAAAAGAAAATTACAGATCTAAACTTAGAGAAAAAGCCATCGTATCTTATGATCAAATCGTGGATAACATAGAGTCTCAAGATTTTATTGTGGTAGATGCTCGATCAAAAGTTCGATTTGATGGCGAAGCACCTGAGCCTCGAAAAAACCTAAAAAGTGGGTGCATTCCTAATTCAAAAAACCTATCGTTCACCCTGGTGTTGGATGGTTATTTTATGAAACCTAAAGAACAGTTACAAGAGATTTTCAAACCCATTCTTTCGCTGAATAAGCCATTAGTTTTTAGTTGTGGATCTGGTATTACAGCATGCATACTCTTGCTTGCCTTCCATATTATAGGCGGTACAACACTGTCAGTATTTGATGGTTCTTGGACAGAGTTCGCTACGAGGCAAGGATTATTAGTGTCCTAGCTATTCCCCCCATCTATATCCTTTAGAATCAATCCCTAGCTGATCTAATATTCGATGAACTACGGTTTGGCAAAGCGCCTCTACATCTGCAGGTTTTGAGTAAAAAGAAGGAATCGCTGGCAGTATCATAGCGCCTGAACGATCTAAATTTAACATGTTCTGTAGATGAATGGTTGACAAGGGTGTTTCCCGAGGTACTAATATTAATTTCCTTTTTTCTTTGAGCATTACATCTGCCGCTCGAGTCATTAGGTCATTGGATAATCCTGTAGCTATGCGGCCTAATAATCCCATGGAGCAAGGACAGATTACCATCGCTTCATATTTAGCCGATCCCGAAGCAAATGGTGCATTAAAATCATGCTTGTCATAAAAATGGAAAGGATAGGCTGATTTATCGAACGGCCCAATTTCCAACTCCCAATTGACAATCGCATTATCAGACATACAAACGCCCAATTCTATATCATCTTGCTGAGCCAATGCATCCATAAATAACTTGGCATAGATACTCCCACTTGATCCACCAATTCCTAATACTACTTTCATATTAAATGACTTCTGCTACTGTATAAACACTTCCGGTTACCAGTATTAAATCATTTTTTTGAGCAGATTGTTTAGCCGCACTGAGTGCTTTTCTAACTGTCATATATGTTTTACCTGATAAGTCATACGACGCTGACACGTTTTGCAAGCGTTGTTTTGGCATGGCTCTGGGAATATCTGCCGAACTAAAATAGTACTTTGCGGATTTGGGAAACAAAGCTAATACCTTGTCTAAAGGTTTATCCCCTACCATGGCCAGGATTATGTGCAGCTTGTTGAATTTTACCTTTTCTATATAGTCAAATAACAAAGAAATGCCGCCCTCGTTATGCGCACTGTCTGCGACAATTAATGGATCCTTATCTAAAGCTTGGAATCGGCCTATGAAATAGGTGTTCTTCGCCACATTTCTAAGGCCAGACTGGATGGTAGCCGTTGTTATTTTTACATGATTTTTTCTATTGAGCAGTTCAATGGCAGCCATTGCTGTGCACTTATTTCGCTTTGTAAAAGGGTCTTCATTTCTTGATACCTTCACGTTTCCAAGATCCTTAGCATAGAACAAATCACTATTTTCTTTTGTAGCTTTCTTTGAAAATACCTTAGCCACATCTTCTTGATATTCGCCAATTAGAGCCGGTATTCCTTTTTTGATAATACCTGCCTTTTCAGAAGCAATTTGTCTATGTGTATTGCCCAATGTCGCTTGGTGGTCCAAGGATATATTTGTGATGACAGAGAGTAAGGGTTTAATAACGTTTGTAGAATCTAATCGACCGCCTAGACCTACCTCCATGATGATAAAGTCAGGTTTTTGTTGATTAAAATACCAGAAAGCCATAGCAACAGACAACTCAAAGAAACTTGGCTTGATGGTATCAATAATGCCCTTTTCAATAAGAATATTTACAAACGAAACCACCTTTCGTTTAGGGATCAGAGCCCCGTTTATCTTGATTCGCTCTCTATAATCCTTATAATGGGGTGAGGTATACATGCCTACTCTGTAACCTTGCTCTTGCAGGATTGATGCTATGTAATGAGAGACACTACCCTTTCCATTTGTACCTCCAACATGTATAAAATGGCCTTTCAGATGTGGGTTGTCTAAAGCTTTTAAAAGACTTTTAATATTCTTCAAGTCTTTTTTTATGGCTTTAGGCCCTATGCGCTGATGCATAGGTAATTGCTTGTACAAATATTCAATAGTATCGCTGTATTTTTTCAATGTCACAGTTACATTTCTTTATCGAGAAAAAACAATATTTTTGCGCTCTATTTTAGTTTAATAGATAGACAGTCTCAAAAATAAGCTACAATGAAAAGAACTTTCCTATTCTTATTACTATTACTATCAGCTATTCTTGTTAGCTGTGATTCGGAATCAGGAAATCACGCACAGCCTAACGAGCCAGTAAGAGAAGGATTTGAGTATGTGAGTACCGAGCATAGCGGCATTGATTTCAATAACAAACTTGAACTTCATAGAACTAAAACAGCAGCAGATTACATCAATGTTTTTAATGGAGGTGGTGTGTCTTGTGGTGATATTAATAATGATGGCTTAGTTGATATCTATTTTACCGGGAACTTAGTCTCAAACAAGTTATATCTAAATAAAGGCAATATGCAATTTGAAGATATAACTGAATCAGCAGGTGTTGCTGCAAAAAATACATGGTGTACAGGCACAACCATGGCCGATGTAAATAATGATGGGTTTCTAGATATTTATGTATCTCGCTCCTATATTGATGAGGTTGAAGACTTAAGAGCCAACCTTTTGTTCATAAATAATGGGGACAACACATTCACGGAAAAGGCAAAAGATTATGGTATAGATGATAAGAGTTACTCCATCCAGTCTTTATTCTTTGATATGGATAATGATGGGGATCTTGATCTTTATGTTGGCAACCACCCGAGAGAAATGTTAATCCTTCCTGGAAAGAAAAACCATTATGAGAAATGGCAGGAAAAAAATCATGCTTTTTCTGATCATGTATATCGAAATAACGGAGACGGTACTTTTACAGATGTTACTGAAAGTTCAGGAATGCTAAGCTATGGCTGGACCTTAAATCCTGTTGCATCAGACTTTAATAACGACGGCTTCACTGATATTTATGTTTGTACGGATCATAATGAACCTGATCTATATTGGGAAAATAATGGAGATGGAACATTTACCAATAAAATAGCGGAGACGTTTAAGCATATTTCTTTTTCATCTATGGGGTCAGACGCGGTGGACCTAAACAATGATGGTTTGATGGATCTTGTAACCCTAGACATGCTATCGGAAGATAATTATAGAGAAAAGTCGCAAATGGCCAGCATGAATATAGAACGATACTGGACAATGGTAGATCAAGGGTATCATCACCAGATCATGCGAAATATGATGCATATTAATACAGGTCTTGGTACTTTCCAAGAAGTTGGGCAGCTTGGTGGTATTCATAAAACTGATTGGAGTTGGGCAGTATTAGGGGCTGACTATAATCACGATGGCAAAAATGATCTTTACGTTACTAATGGTTATCTGTTAAATATTATGGATACTGATTTGAGAGGCCAAATGCAAAAGATGTATTATGATGCCTATCAACAAAACAATTACCTACCCATATTAGACAAAATCAACAAAGAGTTTCATAATAAGTATAGTTCCACACCAATTAAAAATGTTTTCTTTTTAAATAAAGGTGACTTGGACTTTGATAATGCTTCCGCTAAATATTCCTTAGATTATGAAGGGTTTTCTTCTGGAGCAAGTTATGCTGACCTCGATAATGATGGTGATCTCGATATAGTCGTAAATAATATTAATTCGCCTGCCACACTTCATAGAAATGAAAATGGAAACAGCAATAGTCAACAGTATTTGAGAATAAAACTAGACAATGGGGATAAAACTGCTATTGGGACCAAAGTCACAGCTTATTTAGATGATGAAAAAATGTCACAAGAACTTTATACTACTCGGGGGTACCAGTCTAGTGTAGAACCTGTATTACATTTCGGACTTGGAGAGAAAAAACCTTCAAAAATCGAAATTAGGTGGCCAGGAAATGTACTCCAAACTATAGAATCACCCGAAGTAAATACAACCTTAACAATAAAGAATGAAAGTGGAATAAAGGCAGCTATAGCCAATCCAAATTTGCCCTTTAAAGAAGTATCTAAATCAGTAAATCTTGATGTAAAACATATTGAGAATAGTTTTGATGATTTCGAAAAGCAAATTTTAGTGCCACATAAAATGTCACAATTTGGTCCTTCTCTAACAAAAGGTGATGTTAATAATGATGGTCTTGAAGATTTTTACCTTGGCGGAGCCAATGGCACACAAGGAAAAATATACATTCAGAATAAAAGCGGCCACTTTATTGAAGGCCAAAATACAGCATTTACTAAGCACAGTTCTTCCGAAGATATTGACGCGTTGTTTCTTGATGTCGATGGAGATAAAGATCTTGATTTATACGTAGTATCTGGAGGTAATGAGTATAGAAAAGGTTCTGCTGAGTATAGAGACAGACTGTATATCAATGATGGTAAAGGTGTTTTCAATTATGATACTCAAGCACTAAATGGCATTCCAGCTATAAGTGGTGGATGTGTTGCTGCTAATGACTATGACAAAGATGGCGATCTTGATCTTTTTGTAGGTAATAGACATACCCCTTGGGAATACCCTACTCCTGGAAATTCGCAGCTTCTAAAAAATGATAATGGTACATTTACGAATGTGACTGATAGTGAGTTTTCAGCGCTTAATGGGCTCGGAATGGTAACGGATGCTATTTGGACAGATTTAGACAAGGATAATAATCCAGAACTAGTCATAGTCGGCGAATGGATGAGCATTCGTGTTTTTGAATCTTCTGGTGAATCGTTTACAGATATAAGTGAATCGCTTGGACTAAAAGAAACGAATGGTTGGTGGTTTTCAGTAGAAAGTACTGATTTGGACGGAGATGGGTTTGAAGATCTTTGTGTAGGAAACTTAGGAAATAATTATAAATACAAAGCAGGTGATGGACATCAATTCCATCTCTATGCTAAAGATTTTGATGATAATGGTTCTCAAGATATTGTACTAGCCTATAAAAACAATGATCAAATAGTTCCAGTAAGGGGCCGAGAATGTTCATCTCAGCAGTGTCCAGATATTAAGAAAAAATTTCCTTCTTATAAGGATTTCGCAAGTGCAGACCTTTTTGAAATTTACGACGATATTGATCAAGCTTCACATACCGCAATTAATACCTTTAAATCCACCGCTTTTATTAATAACGCTGGAACTTCATTAAAAGCGGTTCCTTTTCCAAATCTAGCGCAAGTCTCACCAACCAATAGTATTGTATTTATGGATACAGATGGTGATGGTGTTGATGAAATTATTCTGGGAGGCAACTTATATGTTTCGGAAGTAGAAACAGGTAGAGCTGATGCCGGTGTAGGAGTTGTGTTGAACTATGTAGGTGAAAATGGCTTTCAAATTAGACCTACTTATGAAACAGGTTTACTATTAGATAAAGATGTGAAACGTATGGAGGTTATAACTTCAGCTAACGGGGAAAAACTGCTTTTAGTGGCTAACAATGACGACTACCTCCAGGTTTGGAGGTCAACACAAAGCTAAGTGTAAGCTAAGACATTACAAATGTCTTTCAGCGTGATAACTTGAACGAACTAAAGGGCCCGATTCTACAAAATCAAATCCTTTTTCTAAGCCTACTTCTTTATACCTAGCAAATTGATCTGGATGGATAAACTCGTGGACATCAATATGCATCTTTGTAGGTTGTAGATATTGGCCTATAGTTAATACATCACAACCATGCACCACAAGGTCGTCCATAATCTTGAATACCTGTTCTTCTGTTTCACCTAAACCAACCATAATACCTGACTTTGTGCGCTTGCCAAACTCTTTCGTAATCTTAATTTGATCTAAGCTTCGTTGATATTTAGCTTGAGGTCTGACCTTTCGATATAAGGCTTCTACGGTTTCCATATTGTGACTCACCACCTCTTGTCCAGCAGAGATCATTCGTGTCAATGCTTCCCAATTTGCTTTAACATCAGGAATTAATGTTTCTATAGTCGTTTGTGGACTCGCTTCCTTTACCTTTCTAACTGTTTGATACCAAATTTCCGCCCCTCGGTCCTTTAGTTCATCTCTATTTACCGAAGTGATTACAGCATGCTTTACTTGCATTTTCAAAATAGCTTCCGCTACTCTAGAGGGCTCATCTTCATCATACTCTGGAGGCCGCCCCGTTTTCACAGCACAAAACGAACAACTACGCGTACACACGTTGCCTAGTATCATAAAAGTGGCGGTTCCTGCTCCCCAACACTCGCCCATATTTGGACAATTTCCACTTTGACATATTGTATGAAGATTATATTGGTCAACTAATTGCCGGACCTTTTTATAATTTTCTCCAATGGGTAATTTGACACGAAGCCAATCCGGTTTTCGTACCCGTCCGTTTTCTTGTTTCTGTATAATTGGAAGATCTAACACTGGCTTAATTTGTACTTCGCACGCCTAATTGCATGGCTGCAAATAATCGTATAAAATATGGGCTATTCCTACGAGTTTCTGATTCTACTAAAATATCTATTCGTCGAGTATAAATATCTAACATTACCCCTGTCTCTACTGCGCGCATATATTTATCAAATGCACCGAGACCAAAATGAAGACTTGCTTTTGCCTGCAAACCTGGAACAATAGAAATATTTCTAAACCCATCCGTAAAAGGAGCGGCACCATAAATATCATCTATCTCTAAGAACTTGTCTGCATTTTCTTCAGAATAGGCTTCTGATTTAATATTTACAGATGGTTGCCCATCATCTGGAAAATAGATAAGTTTTAAATGATAAGGCTTTAATAAAGCAATAGATGGGCCCACTTCATAACTCCACCCCACAGCTAAGCCTCTGCGCTTAGCTTTTTCAGATAAATAGGTTTTCATCCCTAAGCCCGCTCTAACATTTATGACACTATTAATCTTAGCAAATGAAAATGAGCGAGATGCCCCTTCACTTCCAAAATTGTAATTCTTATTCTGCCTTCGTTCCCTAGGGTCTCTCTGAAATCCAAGTTCAACATTGTAAAAACGAGTCTTATAATACGTCTTAATATCGCCTTTATAATAGCCTATAGCCGCACCTTGCTCATGCAATCTAAACTGAAATGCTTTCTCCTGTTTAAAAATAACGCCCTTCAAATCCAATTCTACCACCTTAGGCTGCATAACACGTTGTGCATTTGCCTGGCTTGTAATAAAGAAAAACAATAATATGATAGCAGCGTTTCTTATCATCTTTACTATAACCTCAAAGGTAAGGCTTTTGTTTCTTACAAAACACCATTGAAATTGTCAGATAGCTAATTAAAGCTTAATTTATGCATGTATATTTGATTAGGACCTAAGCTCTTATGAAAATATATTCAGCAGAAAGTTCGTCCAGATTACGCTACGTTTTAGACTTTGTTTTCAAACAAGCCCTGGATACACCATATGTATTGATCTCTGAACCAAGATTTCAAAAGGATAGCAAGCTTGATATTTATTACGGTAATGATGGCTCCTCTTCTGCCACGATCAATATAAAAAATGATGGTCTTTTGTTTTCTACGGGCATTGAAAACACACAAATAGACGAATTACTTCAACGTGTTCTCCACTTTCTAAACGAGGATGCGGAGGTAGACCAATGTCCTGATATTCTTGGAGTTATATTTTTCTTTATCACTAGATATGAAGAGTATTTACCCCATACTAAAGATCAATATGGGCGTTTTTCATCTAAGGAATCAGTGGCATTTAGATTTAAGCTAGTCAGAGTTCCGATTGTTGATCAACTTATATTCAAATTAGCTACGATTCTACATTTAGATATTCCTGAGCATTCAGGTGTGCAAATAACGATGGATATTGATCAGGTCTGGCTGCATAAATCAGTTCCTTACAGATTACAATTCTTACGAAATGCAAAGCGGTTTCTTACAGGCCAATGGAAAGAGCTGACAGAAGGCCGACAAGTAAGACATGAGAGAAGTGTAGATCCATATGATCTTGAAAATATATTAAATAAATATAAAATACATAAATTATTAATATTCATTCTTTTAGCTGATAGATCTGCCCTTGACAAGGGGCATTCTCCCACAAATAATTCTTTTATTTCTGCGATCAAAGGCTATAAACAAATAGCCGATGTAGGCATTCACCCGTCTTCTAAAACAAAAGATCTGTATCAGCTCAGCATTGAAAAATCATGTTTAGAGGACATACTTCAAGAAGAGGTAAGTAAATCAAGGTATCATTATTTGTTGTTGGATTTGCCTTCTTCTTATACACGCCTGCTGGATATAGGTATTAAACATGACTATTCTATGGGTTTTGCTGATGAAATAGGTTATAGAGCAGGTACCGCTCGTCCCTTTTTGTGGTATGATCTTACAAAAGAAACAACGACTAATTTAATGGTGCATCCCTTTTGTATAATGGATGTGACTTTAAAAAATTATTTAGCGCTCTCCCCAAAAGACGCGACTACTACTTGTATAAAGCTTATTGAAGAAGCAAAGGCGTTGCATATTCCCATGCGTGTAATCTGGCACAATAGTTCATTTTATGAAAACAATGGATGGAAACCATGGATTCCTACCTTTGAGACTTTATTGCAATATCAGTAATGATGTTTCAATTTGATACCTTTGAATAAATACTACAAATTATCATTTCAAGTTCAGTCATACTTATAATCATTGTTGCCTACTTTTTGGCATTGCTATTGATTTCCTATTTTACTTCAAGAAAAGCGAATAATCAAAGCTTTTATTTAGCCGATCGTAATTCACCTTGGATCGTTGTAGCTATTGGCATGATTGGCGCGTCGTTAAGTGGGGTAACCTTTATATCTATTCCAGGAGCTGTGGGTGCCGGTGGTACCAATATGGCATTTTCGTATATGCAAATGGTCTTTGGGTATTTGGTGGGCTACTTTATCATTGCCACAGTGCTTATGCCTATATATTATAGAATGAATTTAACATCCATTTATGGCTATCTAGAAGATAGATTTGGCCGTAATTCCTATAAAGTAGGCGCTTCCTTTTTTTTATTATCAAGATTGATTGGAGCTTCGTTTAGATTATACCTTGTTGCTATCGTACTCCATGCATTTGTTTTAGGCCCTATGGGTGTTTCTTTTTTACTTACAGTAGTCATCTCCATTCTATTGATTTGGTCGTATACCTTTATGGGGGGTATAAAAACAATAATCTGGACTGACACATTGCAAACGATCTGTATGTTACTGGCAGTCATATTAACAATTTCTTACATATGTAAGTCATTAGATAGTAGCATTTTTTCTTTAGGTGAAATTATCTCAAACAGTGAGTACAGTCAACTATTCTTTTTTGAAGGAGGATGGTCTGACCCTAATAATTTCTTCAAGCAATTTATTAGTGGTGCTCTGATTGCCTTAGTAATGACTGGTTTAGATCAAGATATGATGCAAAAGAATCTAAGTTGTCGTAGCCTAAAGGATGCTCAAAAAAACATGTTTACTTTTAGTATAATTCTCATTTTTGCCAATGCCCTTTTTCTAAGCCTGGGAGCACTATTATACATTTTTGCCCATAAAAATAGCATTGAAATACCCACTAAAACAGATCAATTATACCCTACTTTAGCCCTAGAACATTTTTCTGCACCCATTGCTGTTTTCTTCATTCTTGGATTGATAGCTGCAGCCTACTCTAGTGCTGATTCTGCCCTTACTTCATTAACTACATCCTTCTCTGTTGATATATTGGAGTTGGAAAAAAGTAATATTGAGGATGCTCAAAAAACAAGACGAAGAATGCAAGTTCATGTATTATTCTCTTTCTTACTATTACTATTAATCTTAGTTTTCAATGCTATGAATGATGACGCCGTCATCAATAACCTTTTCAAAGCTGCTGGATATACCTATGGACCATTATTAGGCTTATATGCTTTTGGAATACTCCATAAGCGACAAATTAAAGATCACTTAGTATGGTTTATATGCATTTTATCGCCAATCCTTTCTTATGTTTTGAATGCTAACTCTGGCCATTGGTTCAATGGCCTTTCATTTGGGTTTTTGATTTTAGCAGTTAATGGACTTCTTACTTACATTGGCCTTTGGCTTATAAGTTCTCGCACCCATGGATAAGATCACTGAAAAATCTGCTGAGTATAGAGATTTGGAACTCAAATCTACTTTTGAATTAACTCAGATTATTAATAAAGAAGATCATACAGTGCCTTATGCCGTTGAAAAGGTACTGCCAGAAATTAATAATGCCATTGATGCGATTTATGAAAAAATGAAAACAGGGGGCCGTTTATTTTATATCGGAGCAGGGACATCCGGTCGTTTAGGAATACTTGATGCCTCAGAGTGTCCTCCCACTTTTGGTGTTGATGATGACTGGGTTATTGGTATTATTAGTGGTGGGGATAAAGCTATTAGAAAGGCACAAGAATTTGCCGAAGACGATGATTCGCAAGCTTGGGTAGACTTAGCCGAATATCAAATAAACAGTAATGATTGTTTAGTAGGAATAGCCGCCTCAGGCACGACACCTTATGTACTAGGAGGCCTTCGAGAAGCCCAACGAGCTGGCATTCTGACTATTTGTATCACTTGCAATAAAGCTACGCCTGTCGCTACTTTTGCCGATCATAAAATTGAAGTAATTGTAGGTCCTGAGGTCGTAACTGGAAGTACCCGTATGAAAGCAGGGACAGCTCAAAAATTAGTACTGAATACCATATCAACGACTGTGATGATTAAGCTAGGAAGAGTCATTGACAACAAAATGGTAGATATGAAATTAAGTAACAATAAATTAGTGGACAGAGGAACTCATATGGTAATGCAGGCCACTTTGTTGGATCAAGAGTCTGCAAAAGAATTATTGCTGAAAGAAGGGAGTGTCCGCAAGGCTATTTTAGCCTTTTCAAACCAATAACTATTGGAAACCCCTCATTCGATCTCTTTCTTCGCGCTCCCATTTCGTTAACTCAAAGGTATCTCTATCTAAAAAGTAAGCTTCATCTTCAGATTCGTTGGCCCATGGATCTGTAACTATCTCATCTCGTTCTATCATTCCCCGAAAAATAAAAGCCACAATAATCCCTACAAAACCACCGAATAAATGACTTTCCCATGATATGCCTTCTTGATTGGGTAGCAATCCATAAAAATATCCCGAATACATTATTACAATGATCAGGGATAGTATAATCGATTTAATGTTTCTTCTAAAGACGCCGAGCCAAAATATAAATGAAACAAGTCCATACACGACTCCACTTGCACCAATATGATACACGGGCCTTGCCAATAACCAAACAGCCATCCCTGTTAATACATAGATGCTTAAAAAGCCAGCCCAAGCCACTCTTCTATAAAACAGAAAGATGATCGTCATAAGCACTAAGAGTGGTAAACTATTCGAAATTAAGTGCTGAAAATCACTATGAGCCAGTGGCGCAGTTATGACACCTAATAATCCATCCATTTCCCTTGGGAAAATACCAAGTCGATACTTTACAGGTGACAAATAAATTCTGTATAAATGAATACCCCAAATAAGTACTAAAAAGTAAATGGGTTTACGTACGGCACTAGAAAAATCTTTGGCTACCTTATCCATGCATTCGTTTTGCCTTAAACAAATCTACGTTGAACCAGTTTCAAAAACTTCTTCGCTTTTTTGAAATTAACTTCATCAGCCCACTTGTAATCCCGTGCTACCCCATTTTTTAAATAGGTAATAGCTTCTTCGTAATTTGACATGCCATCTAAACTGGTCATGGTTTCAGAAAACGCATCTTGGTTTCCACCAAAGAGTTCTTTAATGGTAAAGATTTTTTCATTGATGCCCATTGATTTTCCAATGTTATTTACTTTGGTTAAACTCAATTTATCGGAAAGATCACTGATGGTTTCACTGGCAAATAAACGATCAAAAGCAGCTACTTCTGTAACGCTATTTGTACCATTTGTGCTCTGAACTTTTGTCGGTGGTAAAGGATCTGACGTACTTTTTACAACAGGACTCGGCACCACTACTTCCTCTACTATCTCCGCAGGTGCCATCTCGATTACCTCTATTTTTTCAGGTGCTGGTTCGATTATTTTTTCAGGTTCTGGCAAAACCACTGCTGGCGTTGCTTTTTTCTCTACTTTGATAGGGATTTCTTTCTCTATTTTTTCTTCAACTCCTAACTCCTCAATCAAGTCCTTTAAGTACAGAGCTAGTAAGTCCTTTTCTACCTCATTTGCTTCTCCCGCATTATCAATCATTTCTAGTAAGGTTTCCACCTTTTTAAATTTCTTTTTAAATTTTTTCAGATCCATTTTGATGCGCTTTGACTGTTATAACTGATTCTAATTCCCATTTATTGGGAAATTAACATATTATGATTTATTGTAATACATCAAATTATATGCTAAAATGCATTAATTTGATAAATTTGGTTAAAAATTTACCTCTATGTTCTTAGAACCCAGTTTTAAAGGCCAGCGTTCAGGCTGGATCGAAATTATCTGCGGTTCAATGTTTTCAGGTAAAACAGAGGAACTTATTCGACGATTACGGCGCGCTACCTTTGCCAATCAGAAAATCGAAATTTTCAAACCCAAAAAGGATGTTCGCTATCACGAGACAAGTGTCGTTTCCCATGATGATAACGCCATATCTTCCATTCCTGTTGAACGATCCAAGGATATTCTAGATCATATTAGTGATGTTAATGTAGTTGGTATTGATGAAGCTCAATTTTTTGATGATGATCTTACCTCCGTTTGCGAACATCTGGCCATAAAAGGGATTAGAGTTATTGTGGCTGGCCTTGATATGGACTTTAGAGGACAACCCTTTGGGCCTATACCTTCACTATTGGCTGTGGCAGAATACATAACTAAAGTCCATGCTATATGCCCTCATTGTGGAAGTCTGGCCACCCATTCGTACCGATTAAGCACGGAAAGTGATACCGTGGTCTTAGGCGAAAAAGATAAATACGAGCCCAGATGTAGAGTATGCTATAGCATGGGTAATATATTAAATCTCAGTTGATCGTAAGCTCTTTCCCCTCCTTTTCATTCATATAAGGCTTATTCTTATATTTGCCGCTCAATAAACGACCTTCTAAATCAATCTGAATATGCAAGAAAAGAAGATTGCTTCTGCCCTTATTTCTGTTTTCCACAAAGATGGATTAGAAAAGATTATCCCTGGTTTGAAAGAAAATGGGATTAAAGTGTACTCTACAGGTGGTACGTATGCATTCTTAGAAAACCATGATCTCGATCTTCATAAAGTGGAAGACCTAACTGGTTACCCTTCTATTCTCGGTGGAAGAGTAAAAACCTTACACCCCAAAGTTTTTGGTGGCATCTTAGCCAAACGTGAAGAAGGACACTTACAGGAGCTTTATGATTACGAGATTCCTCTTTTTGATTTAGTTATCGTAGATCTATATCCTTTTGAGGAAACAGTCAGAAGTACAGATGATCAGAATGCCATCATTGAGAAAATTGATATAGGAGGTATCGCATTAATTAGAGCTGCGGCAAAGAATTTTAATGATGTGGTCGTTATTCCAAGTAAAGATCAATACCCTACTTTAGAAAACATACTGAATCAAGGAGCGAAAACAAATACTGAAGAAAGGCAATCCTTATCCGCTGCTGCCTTTTCAATATCATCTCAATACGATGGACATATATCAGGCTATTTAGCCAATAACCAGAACTTTAGCGTTCAATTTAGTCAGTCTACGGCCCTTAGATATGGAGAAAACCCTCATCAAAAAGGTGTGTTCTTTGGAGAAATGGCACCCCTTTTTAGACAAATAAGTGGAAAATCGCTCTCCTTTAACAATTTGGTCGATGTGGATGCAGCGGTCATGTTAATGAAAGAGTTTGCGGGTAATAAAATCACATGCTGCGTATTAAAACATACAAATGCCTGTGGTGTTGCGACTAGAGACAGCGTAATTGATGCCTGGCAATCTGCTCTAGCAGGAGACCCAACTAGCGCGTTTGGTGGCATTATCATTTTCAACAGTGAAATTGACCTTGAAACAGCAACTGCTATAAATGATATTTTCTATGAAGTATTAATAGCTCCTTCATTTAGTGAAGAGGCTATCGAGCTTTTGACCAAAAAGAAAAAACGAATTCTTCTTGAGCTAAATAGATATCCTGAAAGTAAAACACAGTACAAGTCAATTCTCGACGGGGTCATCGTTCAAGATTTGGACGACAAAAACGAAGGACCTTCTGAATTTGAAATTAAAACGAATATTAGCCCAACCAATGACCAGTTGGACTCGTTAGCATTTGCAAATAAGTGTGTGAAACACTTGAAATCGAATACGATAGTTCTTATCAAAAACAATCAACTAATAGGAATGGGTTGTGGGCAGACTTCAAGAGTCGATGCATGTAACCAAGCCATAGAAAAAGCCGCTAAATTTGGCTTTGATGTACAAGGGGCCGTAATGGCTTCAGATGCATTTTTTCCTTTTCCAGATTGTGTAGAGTTAGCTGCAGAGGCAGGGGTAAAAGCTATAGTGCAACCAGGTGGTTCTATTAATGACCAAATGAGTATCGATGCATGTAATCAGCACGGAATCGCAATGGTCTTTACAGGAGTTAGACACTTCAAACATTAATATTGCTATTAGCCGTAGACATAGGAAATAGTTCGATTAAACTAGGTTTATATCATGGTCCAATGTTATTGGATTATACAAAGATATGTAAGCCTGAAGAAGCGCAAGACTTTGTAAAGCAGAATACAATCACAAATTGTATAATCAGTTCTGTTAGAAAAGAAACCCAAGAAATTGCAACAGCAATGGGATTTCCAAATGCACATATTGTAAGTCACACTAGCTCTTTGCCAATTCGTATTTTATATGATACTCCACATACGTTAGGAATTGATAGAATTACCGCTGCGATCGGAGCACTTTCGCATTACCCAAATAGGAATTGTCTAATTGTAGATATGGGCACTTGCAATACTATTGATGTACTGAACGCTGACAAAGAGTTTTTAGGTGGCAATATTTCACCAGGTTGGTCTATGAGACTGCAAGCCATGGATGAGATGACCTCGAAATTGCCATTAGGAGAAATGATCACACATGAACGCTTGATAGGAAAAAGCACACAGATGGCCTTAGAAAATGGGGCTTTTTATGGAATGCTATTTGAATTAGAAGGCTACATTAACGCTTTAACGACACAATTCAATGAACCTGTCATCGTTTTCACCGGTGGAGCGGCAAATCATTTTGCAGAATTCATTAAAACTGAGATATTTGTGCATCCATTTTTAATATTGGATGGTTTAAACCACTTGAATGAACATAATTCATAAAACCGTACTCATCACAGGCTTTATATTAGTACCTCTCTTAGGTCTTACACAAGCTCAAAATAATTCAATCTTTTCTAGATTTGGAATTGGTGATTTGTATCCTCAAACATTCGCCTCTGCCTCAGGGATAGGCTTCGCAGCATCAGGCTATTATTCTAATGCTCAAACCAATACACTCAATCCAGCGTCCTATGCTTTTCTTAAAAAAACTGCATTTGACTTAGGTCTGACGGCAAAGTACTACGGTGTAGAAACCGATCAGTCTATTTATAGAAACTGGACCGGCAGCTTCGATTACTTATCCTTAGCCTTTCCATTATATAATTCCATTAATAGAGCACTTGATCCAGTAGAGAGAGACTATAATATAGGAATGGCGATAGCCTTACAGCAATACTCTAGAGTGGGATACAACCTAACCACAACAGAAACCATTGTCGATGTGGGTCAAATAGAAAGAAATTATACAGGTTTTGGTGGTACCAACAAATTTTTATGGGGCACCGCATTTGCATATAAGGACCTCTCTATCGGTGTCAATCTTTCGTATCTATTCGGGAAGATTAGCTATCAAAAGAATATTCTTTATGCAGATTATCCAAATCCATACAATAATGCATTTAGTACTTTCTACAATTTGAGAGGCTTTACTTTTGATGCCGGAGCTATGTATCGATTTGTTTTGAACAAAGATAAAATTGATGAAACAGCTGGCGTATTTCCAAAAGAAATAACCTTTGGTGTCCATTATACAAACGCCATAAATGGAACAACCAATGCTACGGTTTCAAATATAAACTTCATTACATCTGACGCAGGCACACAAGTAGATTCTATAGACACAGCGGAAGATGTGGAAGGGGCATTCAAGATACCGTCCAATATAGGCCTAGGTCTGAGTTATAAAAATGGGAATAAATGGGGTGCCTCTGTAGCCTATCAAGCGAGTCCTTGGTCCCAATATAGTAATGATGCCGAACCAATAACGCTAGCTGATGTCCAATCTTTTAATGCTGGATTTTACTACATCCCTAAGTATAACTCCATTACAAATTTCCTTGCAAGAATAAATTATAAAGCTGGTTTCTTCTATAAAACAGAACCAGCCCTATTTAATAATGAACAAGTGCAGAATATTGGCGTTACCTTTGGGTTAGGGATGCCTTTTGTATACCAACGAAAATCATCAATCGCTGATTTATCCATTGCACTAGCACAACGAAATGCCGCTGATATTATCGTAGAAAATTATCTAGAATTACGATTTGGGTTCTCTTTCAATGATGATGAGTGGTTTTTGAAAAGGAAGTATAACTAAACTTTAATTTTCCTTTAACACACCAAATATTAAATTAATTACATCTTGAATTTTAGAAATAAACACCAGAAAATTAGAGCTATGAGTAAGATGTTCTCGTTACTGTTTTGCATGGGTATTGCTTTTTTCGCGAATGCTCAATGTGAAACTTGGATAGGCAGCCCGGATGAAAATGCCGCTACAGATGCCCACACGATATATCGCGGATATATTAAGAATAATGATTTTGATAATGCTTTTGAAAGTTGGCAACAAGCTTATGACCTAGCACCTGCTGCAGATGGTAAAAGAGATTACCACATGACAGATGGAGCTAAGATTTATGTTCATAAATTCAAAAACAGCTCAGATGATGCTGAGAAAAAAGCCTTCGCCGAAAAAGTGGTTGCTTTTTATGATCAAGCCGTAGACTGCTACAAATCAAAAGGAATTACAATAGAAAAGTGTGGTGATAGCCAAGAATGTTATGATCAACGAATATCATATCTACGAGGTCGACAAGGCTACGATATGTATTATGTATTAAACTCTGTCTATTCTAAAAATTATGATGTACTAAAAGAAGCCGTTGATTTAGGAGGAAATAAGGTTGAGTATATCGTATTCGATCCTTTAGCTAAAATTACGGTTTACCAATATCAGCAAGGAAAAATTGACAAAGCGCAAGCCTTAGCCAATTATCAGACCTTAGAAGCTATTGCCGATCATAACATCGCTAATAATACTGATTTTGGTGCAGCCTTTGACCAAGCGTGGGCGGCAGCAAAAGTGCACTATAGTGCAATAGAAAAAGAAATTTTCGATTGTGAGTTCTTTAAGAACAAGTTGAAACCTGAATATGATGCAGATCCTGATAACAAAGATATCATCAAAAAGGTGTTAGCAAGACTTAAGGCACAAGGCTGTGACGAATCTGATCCATTCGTGCAGGAATTAGATAGAAAATGGAAAAAATATGCCGAAGCTGCCAATGCTGCTATGCTGGAGGAAGATAAGTTGAATAACCCAGCGAAGTATGCTAAAAAATTACGCCAAGAAGGAGATTTTCAAGGGGCTATATCTTATTATGAGAAAGCCATTTCTAAAGAATCTGATAATGTCAAAAAAGCAAGTTATTTGCTCTCTGTAGCTAAGATCCAGTATTCTAAATTTAATAAATATAGTGATGCTAGAAATAATGCTAGAGAAGCAGCTAAGTTAAGACCTGGATGGGGTGATCCTTACATTACAATTGGTGATATGTACGGAAGTTCTGCTCGTTCTTGCGGTGATGATTGGGCACAGCGATTGGCTATCATTGCAGCTATGGAAAAATACGAATATGCTAAAAGTGTAGATCCAGCAGCGGCAGAAGAAGCACAATCTAGACTGAATAAATACTATGGTTCATTACCAGAAAAACAAGAAGGTTTTATGAGAAAGGTGACGCCAGGACAATCTGTGAAAGTACCTTGCTGGATTGGAGAGACCGTAAAAGTGCGTTTTAAATAACAGCCGAAAAATATATATTTCAAAAGACCTGTGGCATTCGCTATGGGTCTTTTTTATTTCGGTCCAATGCCCATGTTACTCATAGAGGATTGTACCTTTATCCTTATATACAATATTTGATATGACTTCTATTATTGACGCTTCAAACCCTTGGCATAAAGTAGATATTGGTATTAGCGCTCCTTCTATTGTAAATGGAATCATAGAAATTCCAAAAAATACTAGAGCCAAATATGAGCTCGACAAAAAATCTGGAATGCTCATCATGGATCGTGTCATTTTCTCATCCATGTACTACCCTGCTAATTACGGGTTTATTCCTCAAACCTATTGTGACGATAAAGATCCACTAGATATATTAGTCCTATCTCAAATTAACATAGTGCCTATGTGCATAGTGTCAGCTAAAGTTATTGGCGTAATGCACATGTTAGACGATGGAGAAAAGGATGATAAAATCATTGCCGTAGCAGAAAATGATATGAGTGTAAATTACATTGATGATATTTCTGAGCTACCTGCGCACTTTTTTAAAGAACTTCGAAATTTCTTTGAAGACTATAAAAAGCTAGAAAATAAAACGGTTGAAATCGAAGAATTCCAAAATAAGCTAGTGGCTGAATCTATAATCTCTCAAAGCATTGAGGATTATAAAACACACTTCGGCCTCCTTACATAGAGCCTCAAAGTATTTTGTATTCTTTTTTTGTTTAGGCAGGTTCGCTTAACTTTCCGCCTACTTCAGTTTTAAAGTTCTTGATTTTGCGATCTAACTCTAAAATACGTTGCGTGGCAGCCGTATTATTACTATTCGTTGAATATTTAGGCATCAAGGCTTTGATAGGATCTTCTATATGATTCGCAAAGTATGAATCTACTTCAGTAAATAATGCTGTCTCCATCTCCTTCTTATACAGAGCTACTTTATCTAGACTGTTTTTACTAATTTCTAATTCTCTCTTTAGATTTAATAAGGCAATATTATTCTTTCTATGGTTTTCAAAAAACATATAGACAGCATATAATGCACAAGCGTTGGCTAGAATAAAATAAAAGACCACTTTAATCATAGGGATTTCTAAAGGCACTTGCTGTAACACAACATCATTATAAATAATGATGCCGACTATTAAAGCCAAATCATATAATAATATTAGATACCTATCTCTTGGCCGCTGATAAAGGACCATAGCAATAGTCAAATTATAAATGATAATATAGCTAGCAAATCCTACATTGGAGCGACTAACTCCTAAATAAGCTATTATACCTGTAAATACTACTGTAAAAACTATCTTGGTCAGAGGACGATAAATGTAACTTGCTACAAATGCCAAAATAAGAATAGGGACAGCGAAAGGAACCATCTGTAGGCTCTTATCAAAGAAGATATCATTACCCAAACAGAAAAGAAAGAAAACAATAGAACTTATAAGAGTAATGAATCTAAGAACATCCATGTTAGAGTTCTCCAAATTAAATATGGATAAGTCTTTCAACTCTTTCATAACAGGTTATTCTTTTTTAATACAATTTTATTTAATGATTCATCTGGCACCCAGTACCCTTCAATTTCAATATTATATAGATCCGCATACTGCTTAATCATAAATAGTCTAGAGACATTAGAGTTAGTATTAAGATCCTCAAGTATCACTGATGAGCCATCAAACAATAGTTCTATACCACTATAGTCTGGCTTACAAAAAGTCTGTGCTCGGCAAAAATTCACACCTTCAGCTTCTCGAGATAAATCTAATAGGAGAAAGAGAATTCGATATGTATGGAATTTTTGATCGATGGTAAAACAGTTTTCTATGCTTTCCACTTCATTGAAAACAAAGATCATACTTTGATCTTTTTTATTGTTGAGTGCTTTTACCAAAGATTCTATACTCTTAGCTAAACCAAATAATTCGATTCGCCTTGGGTATAATAGATCAGATAACATTCGTACCTGATCAATACAATTATCTACTGTACGAAGGTCTTCTGATTTTGCTTTATCTAAAACCAAATCATTTTTCAATAAAACAAACTCCTGTCCAACATCATTTCTCAATTCTTCGCCAATGCTATGAGTGAGAATATCAAATTCGTCCGCCGTCTTAGTAAGTGAAGATCGTAAGGTCGCATTCAATTCTTGCAATTGTCCCGTTTTCTCAATTATCTCTTGGTGTACTTTTTTATTTGTATCTAAAAACTTTCCATACGAGTAAAAAACTAAAATGGTATACGGAATGAACATAACCAGGCTATCAACCACTCCCATATATTCAAACTGGATTAAATCAGGTTCGAATGACCAATGATACGCTAACAAAAAACCAATTAAGTAGTAGATAATAACAAAAGCAAGCACTTTGAAATTTCTGAACATGGGAACCGTCAGTGCTAACCACATGGTCATGCCGATTGGGAGATTTAACTCCGGAGAATAGGCTCTACACGCCCATACCCATACCAAGGGCATCAGAAAGGTGAAAATGAAACGCGAAGTATAATATAAGCCATTGCGCAAACAGCCTAAACCGAAGATACTTACAGCCGCTAAATAAAAACAAAAGTGCGCCGTTTCATGAAAAATAAAATGATAATAACTGATTACTAACACCGCCGCTCCTAGCGTAAATAAGTAGTATACTTGAAGAAGGTGCTGCCTTGTTTCTTTTAAGAGTGTTGACACTCGTGTCCTTGCCTCTAAAGCATGTAAAGATAAAAGCTGTTGTATTCCGTTAGTTGTGTACATATACGC
Source organism: Saprospiraceae bacterium (assembly GCA_020629315.1). GTDB lineage: Bacteria > Bacteroidota > Bacteroidia > Chitinophagales > Saprospiraceae > JAHDDO01. The sequence continues at coordinate 183,434 of JAHDDO010000001.1, forward strand.
TTACTCTGTCGTAGAGATGGTAGCTACTGACATGACAATGGAGTTACTCTACCCCACTAAGCAAAGCGGTACAAATGATGAAAATTCAAATATATTTAAGGGTGAACCCCTAGAAAATAATGCCTTTTATGCCGGAACTTGGTATAATGCCGCTCTTGACTCCTTTATACGATCATCATTTACATAATCATCATACGTGGATAATCTATCTACCATGCCAGCAGGTCCAATCTCAATGATCCTATTAGCCACAGTTTGTGTGAATGCGTGGTCATGAGATGTAAATATGACTATGCCTGGAAAGTTTATCAAAGAATTATTAAATGCTGTAATACTTTCTAAATCCAAATGATTCGTGGGTTCATCTATCAATAATACATTTCCAGATGCAAGCATCATTCTAGAAATCATACATCGCACTTTTTCTCCTCCAGAAAGGACATTGGACATCTTATGAACCTCTTCTCCGGAAAAAAGCATCTTACCTAGAAAACCACGAATGTATTGCTCGTCTTTATTGCTGGAAAATTGACGTAACCAGTCCATTAAACTTTTTGGCTCAGTTTCGAAGTAACGTTCGTTTTCTGTCGGCAGGTAAGCCTTAGTTATCGTTTGGCCAAATTCGAAACTTCCTTCACTCGGTGATAATTCACCCGCTAAAATCTTATAAAAAGCGGTAGTCGCTAAACTATCTTTTGAAAGTAGAGCTATTTTATCTCCTTTGTTTATGGTAAAATCTACACCGGAGAATAAGGTTTGTCCATCCATCTCATAGGACATAGATTTTACATTCAATATCTGATCTCCTACTTCACGTTCTTGTGCAAAAATAATCCCAGGGTATTTTCTAGAAGAAGGTCTTATTTCTTCCACATTCAACTTTTCAAGCATTTTTCTTCGAGCAGTGGCTTGCCTTGATTTAGAGGCATTGGCGCTAAACCTGTCAATAAATGCTTGTAATTCCTTTCTCTTCTCCTCCGCCTTTTTGTTCGCAGCCAATTTTTGCTTTAAAGCTAACTGTGATGATTGATACCAAAAACTATAATTTCCAGTGTACAAATGAATCTTCGCAAAATCAATATCAACGGTATGCGTACAAACTGTATCCAAGAAGTGCCTATCGTGTGATACAACAATCACCGTATTCTTAAAATCAAGTAAGAAGTCTTCCAGCCAGGTTACGGTCTCTAAATCTAAGTCATTCGTAGGCTCATCAAGGATTAGAATATCTGGATCACCAAAAAGTGCTTGAGCTAATAAGACTCTGACCTTTTGATTACCATTCAAATCTTTCATCAATCTTTCATGATCTGCCTCTATAATTCCTATCCCACTTAGAAGAGCTGCCGCCTCTGGTTCAGCATTCCATCCATTTAATTCAGCAAACTCTGCTTCTAGCTCTGCAGCTTTGAGTCCATCTTCTTCAGAAAAATCTGGCTTTGCATAAATAGCATCCTTTTCCTTCATTAGGTCCCATAATGGTTTATGACCCATCATCACTGTATCGATAACGCGTTCTTCATCATACGCAAAGTGATCCTGCGACAATACTGCCATACGCTTACCCGGTTCTATGCTTACGTTACCCTTGTTTGCATCTTTTTGACCCGTAATAATTTTTAGAAAGGTAGATTTACCTGCTCCATTGGCTCCGATAACCCCATAGCAGTTACCAGGTGCAAAGAAGATATTAGCCTCGTCAAAAAGGATTCTTTTACCAAATTGTAATGTGAGGTCCTGAACTGTAATCATAGCTTCTGAATTTCGCTGCAAATGTAATCCTTAATATCTGCTTTTGTAAGCATAGATGCACTTTATTACATTTGTATCATCATCATAATCCTATCTTTCTCTGGGGAACTAATTCCAGGGACTATAACATGTACTATAAAACACATTTCATGAGACTATTTTTTTGCCTACTTATTCTTATTTCATTGGTGCATTGCACACCAAAGACCAGCACTCCTATTGTTGAGGAACCCCTTATTGAAGAAGTACAAGAAGAACCTTTAGGACCCTGCGTTACATTGGACCAACTCTCCCCTTCAGAAAAAGATGCAACAGAAACAGCCTATGTATTGTATAAGGATTTAGTTAAGCAGAAAAAGTATGATGAAGCATTACCTCTTTGGGAAAAAGCATTTTATACGGCTCCTGCGGCAACAGGAAATATTCGATATCAATATGATGATGGTGTAGCGATCTACAAACACTTGTATGCCACGACAAAAGATGAGACGGAAAAACTTCGCTTTAAAGACTCCATCATTTCGATATATGATAAGCGAATAGAATGTTTAGGCGAATCGGCATACGTGGCTGGCAGGAAAGGATTTGATCTCTATTACTATCTAAATCCGCATAGTTCTGAAGATGAAATATTTGCTTTATTTAAGGAGCATATCGATGGGAAAGGTGAAGGTATGGAGTACTTTGTAATCAACCCTTTTGCTAAAATTCTCTATGATAAAGCCGTACAAGGAAATATAGCTAAAGAGGAAGCCGGAAATTATGCTATGCAAGTGCTCTCCGCTGTAAAGAAGGGAAAAGAGAACTGTACAAAAGACTGTGAAGCATGGCAGATCGTGGGAGATTATGCCCCTCCCAGACTTGAAAATCTTGAGGGTATAAAGGGTTTGTACCCATGTTCTTACTTTATATCAAAGTATTACCAGGAATACCTAGATAATTCAGATGATTGTGATGTTATTAACACTGTTTTACGAAAATTACGATTTGCTGAGTGTGATGAGTCTATGGCAGAGGTACAAGAAATCCTCCAAGTAAAAAAATCAAAATGCTATGTAGCACCACCTCAAGAAAGCACGCTTAGACAAGCATACAATGCCTACGAAGCAGGTGACTTTACCACGGCGGTACAGAAATTTGAAGAATATGCAAATAGTAAAGATGATATTGAGAAGAAAGCCAAATACCTCTTATTAATTGCTAAAATCTATTACGGAGAAATTAGGAATTTCCCTAAGGCTCGAAGCTATGCTGAAAAAGCAGCATCCATAAAAGGAAACTGGGGAGAACCTTATTTGCTAATTGGCAAATTGTATGCTTCTTCAGGGCCATTATGTGGTCCTGGTACTGGATGGGACAGCCAAATAGTTACTTGGCCTGCTATTGATATGTTTAAAAAGGCTAAAAGCATTGATCCTTCAGCGGGGGCAGAAGCTGACAAATGGATAGCGACTTACGCACAGTATATGCCTTCAAAAGCGGATATCTTTCAACGTAATATCCAAGAAGGGGCCTCCTTTAAGGTAGGATGTTGGATAAATAGAAATACCACGGTAAGGACGGCTAAATAAATCACTATCTGAGGGAAACTAATTAGGGCAAAACTTATATTTATATAAATAAACACACATATGTATAGACGTAGACCCCAACAAAATCCATATGGTGGTGGAGGATATGGAAATCCACAACAAAGACGCTCCGGTGGTGGTGGCAGAATAAAAATAATGCTGATAATAGGCTTATTGATTGCCGGGTATCATCTCGTGAAATACTTTTCATTGGGCCAAACCAATCCTATAACAGGTGAAAATCAGCGTATATCACTAAGCGAAGATCAAGAAATAGCCATCGGTCTACAAGCTACACCAGAAATGATACGTCAACATGGTGGCTTGCATCCAGATGAACGTTTGCAGCAATATGTAAAATCAGTGGGGCAAAAATTACTGAGAACGAATTTAGCCTTAGACTCGGACTATCAATATGATTTCCATCTCTTATATGATCCTAAAGTGATCAACGCATTTGCATTACCAGGCGGTCAGGTATTTATAACCGAGGCCCTTTTTTCAAAGTTTGCTAATGAGGATCAATTAGCTGGTGTAATCGGACATGAAATTGGACACGTTATCCATAGGCATGGTGCCGAGCGAATGGCAAAGATGGAATTGACTCAAGGCTTAACTATGGCGGCTGTTTTAGGCTCCGGAGATTATAATATGGGCCAAATGGCTCAATATGTAGGATCCATGATAAATATGAAATATGGTAGAGACCAGGAGTTAGAATCTGATGAAATAGGCGTTATACTAGCTATACAAGCGGGTTATGATCCATACGCCATGCTAGGTGTCATGGATATACTAGAGAAGGCTTCGGGACCTAATAGACAACCTGAGCATATGAGCACACACCCTAGCCCAGATAACCGTAGAGAGAAAATAACGGAAGTAATCGAACGTTATGAATCTGGACAATTTCAATTTAGTAATTAAGAATTATGGCAAAATTATTTGAATCAAAAAATCCTTTTCTAAGTGAAAAGGCAATGGAAAAAAGAGTCCTTCAGCGTGAGGATCTTATTATTGACAGTGGTGAAGCAATGACCATGGAAGGGGCCATAAATAAAACCCTGATACTATTAGGTATTATGGCGATCACCACCTTCATTAGTTTTGTAATGCCGTCACAGCTTTTTCTGTTTGTTGGTATTGGTGGAGGGCTGATTGCAGTATTAGTGGCTGTCTTTAAACCTAGTGCTTCTCCAATTGCCGCTCCAGTATATGCTGCTTTTGAAGGCCTTTTCGTCGGGAGTATATCGGCAATATTTGCTTATGAAAGTTCCGGTATTGTAATGCAAGCCGTCGCGCTTACAATGGGCACATTACTAACCATGCTTATAATCTACAGAAGCGGTTTGATTAAGGTAACTGAAAAGTTTAAAGCAGGTATTCTGATGGCTACAGGTGCTATCATGATTGTGTACCTCATTAGCTTTTTTGGATCGTTTGTGGGTTTCCAAGTGCCCTATCTTCATGATAATGGTATGATCGGCATTGGTATTAGTCTATTCATTATTGCTGTAGCGGCTTTAAATCTAATTTTGGATTTTGATGCTTATGATAAAGGTGTCCAAATGGGCGCTCCAAAATATATGGAATGGTATGTTAGTCTTGGATTGATCGTAACTCTCGTATGGTTGTACCTTGAGTTTTTGCGACTATTAAGCAAGTTCAGTTCTGACTGATACATTTTCATCAAGATAATTCAAAGCCCGAAGTACTATGTATTTCGGGCTTTTTTGTTTGCGTTTTCCACAATCCATTCACAATGTGTTCTGCGCATACCACCTAAAAATGCAGTTTACACAGAAAAACGTGCAGGTCACGAAAATTTATTTTCTCTTTGGGCATACAAAGAGCCTTTACCCTAGCTGGGTTTAATCAAGAAACATATAATTCCTTTAAACAAGGTTTCATGTTTCATACACTTTTATCGTATCGAACCAATATCAATTATAACATCAATGCTAAAATAGAGTATGCCAATTCAATTGAAATTGGACAGAGTTTTAGACATAATCACACAGTGATGGTAAGAAGTTATCTAAATCGAAATAAGATAAACCTTAATCTGGGGTATAATTCAGGGAATAAAATAATTACTGGTTTTGGTCTAGATCTTAGACGTTATTATGATTCAAGAAATGCTTTCTCTTTTGAGGTAAACGCGATTACCGATATATCCAATTATGCCAGAGGCTCAAATTTGGGTTTGCAATTTTTGATTAATTATAGTTTCTAGAATACAAAAAAGGCCTGCATTTCTGCAGGCCTTTTAACTTATTGGATTAACTGTATTTTCTATTCGTATCCAGAATTCTTGTATCCGTTGTTATAATCTCTAATAACTTCTCCTGAAGAATTAGACGATTGGATAGTTGTATTTGCTGGAGCCTGCATATCGAAATCATTTGGCTCACAAACTCTGAATTCTACTCTTCTATTCATATAGTGATGTGACTCTGAATTAGGAGAGTTGATTAATGGATTCTCCTCACCTCCATACATTAACTTCAGTCTAGTTCTGTCAACACCATAGTTAGCTACCAAATAATCAATAGCTTCTTGTGCTCTTTTATAACTCAATTTAGTGTTGTAATCATTGTTACTTCTTTGATCGGTATGTCCTTGAACCGTAATACAAAGTTCTGGACACTTCTTCATTACATATGCAACATGATGCAAGTGACTAAAGTATTCAGGCTTTATGTTTGATTTGTTTAAATCAAAATGAATCATAGGTAAAAACCACTCTCCACAACCTGAACGCACAACTGTTGTCGTTCCACCAGGTCTTGAGCTTACAGGTGTATTCTTGATAATTGTTGGTGTCTCTTCGTTAATTAACCTTCTTACATCATCTTCTTCAATACAACAATCTTTTGGACAGTTTGCAACCCCAAATTCGTCAGTTGGACAAGGTGGTGAATAAGGCTCTTTGTCCTTGCAATCCACAATACCGTCACCATCACTATCCAATGTAACACCTCTTGTGTCTACTGGACAACCTAAATCTGTATCTAATTCTTGATCTAACATATCAATTACACCATCTTCATCACCATCTGTAAGATCCAACTCTGGTCTTTGCTTTAAAGCTGCAATGTCATTAAAGGCATTGTCAAGTGGATTTAGCCAATATAGTGGCTCCGTTCTATTATCAAAGTCACCTAAGTTAATAGCGATTCGAGCATTTGTATAATGTCCAATGTCCACATTGTTTGTTTGATCCAATGCTGTTCTAAACTTAATACCATCTAAGTGGTCATTATCCGTAACCATAACTTGATGCTCAAGTCCAACATTAAATCGCTTAGTAAGTTTTCTAGAAACACCCATAGATGATACCCATACAACATGAATGTTAATGTCATCACCTACTCTAAAAATACCTTTCTTCTTAGGAGCTTCTGTTTCAAAATCTCCATCGTAGATATTTCGTAAGTCTCTCTTGATTTCTAATCTACCAGCTTGTGTATTAAACTTATCTTCTGTCCAACTAGTAGCTACTTTAAGGTCTCTATATACCTCTCCGTTAGAATCTAAAAGATCTAAGTAGGTTTGGTGGTTATCCAAACCAATTCCTCCCATAGCATACCAATTCCACTTATTCCTTTCTTTGTGGAACAATAGGTTACCAATATTTACGATAGTTTCCATCGTACAATTAAGGTAATTTGTTCTGTGTGAAGGGAACCAGAATACTGGGCTGCCCTGAGGGTTTGTATCTGAGTTGTTAGCAAGACTGTAAGGCGCATACTCGGCCTCAACCAATCCGCCACCAACTCCTTTGTTGTTTACATAAGACTTGTGTCTCCATGGTTGTGGATCTAAACCAGTAGCCTGGCCGTAGAATACTGTACCTCTTATAGAGAACACATAATTAATTGCTTTTCGTAAGTGTAGACCTACTCCCCAACCGCCAGGAATAGTTCTATCAACGTCACCATCTATGAAAAAATGCCCCAAAGCAATACCTAGTTCCCAGGCATTTTTAGGCTTAGCTGAATAACTATACTCCCCCATTCTCCATTGCTTATTCTGCTCAGAGTCTACGGTCATATCATCAGTTATAACAGCTGTTTTCCAGGTGTCGTCAATTTTTTCACCTTCCGGGATGGTATCTGTGTCCAAGATGATCAATTCATCATCCTCAACCTGTGCTATTGCTAGCGGACTTGCGAAAAATAACGCAAATACGAGCACAAATAAATTCTTTGTCATAAGGTCTAAAATTGAAGTTAATACGGAATTTACCACCAAAAATAATTTTTCTTTCAAAGAAAATAGCCATTCAGAAGTAAAAAATTAAAAAAAAGTTTAATGTGTTACTTCCTAAACGTGTTTTCTTTAAATATTAAAGTAAATTTTTATAAATCTTAAGAACTACACAGATTTTCCAAATTTCTGCATACAAGTCAAAGAGATTTTAGTCTCTTTTACCGATTTTTAGATAGGAAAAGGTGCATTAGCTATAGTAAATGTGCGAAGTGTAAAAAGAGCATAGCTCTTCATATGTAAGTGACACTTCAAGTTCCATCTCCCCCCACGCAAGATCAAATTTTAACACTTATAGTTGTATTTAAATATTTCATAATACGTAAAACGCTTAAAACGTGTTATATTTACATTATAAAAATGCATAATATATGATACAGCATTGGTTACATCAAATAGACAAACAAGTTCTATTACAAAACGCCCCTGAAGGTTCAATTGGCCACCGACTACTGGATTTAAAGGCTGATTCCTTAATAGAAGACTACCCCATCGCGTTTGTTCACAAGAATATGCCAATGAATTTTCATCATAGAGTAGCATTGGGCGAGCTTAGTGATCATTTTGACTCCTCTTTTATAGATCTAGGGTACCTGAGAAATGGTAGTGATCAATCTGTAAGTAATCTTTTTAAAGACCTTGGAAAGTCTCACATTATCATATTCACTGGAGGAAATTCTGATACGTCGAATATGATTATCAATACACTCCGGTCTAAAACAAGCAAACAAAAGCACGTATTAGTGACTGATAAAGTACAAGAAACTGATGCGGAGCAAACCAATTATATAGGCGTTCAACGGCATCTAAACACTAAGGATCAACTCAATGAACTTCACGATGCTACAACATTGAGTTTAGGCCAAGTAAAATCGAATATCACAAAAGTAGAACCGCTTATTCGATCCGCTCATCATCTAACCATTAATTTACATGCACTAGATCACACATGTCTGTTAAATAACGCAAAAAATCTTACTGGTTTATCCATATACGAGATATGCCAAATTCTAAAATATGCAGGTGCTGCGCCTCATTTAAAGTCTGTTCATTTTCAAACTAATGAGTGTAAAGCCACAGAAATAGGAAAGCTACTTGCACTATTAAGCTGGTATTATCTTGAAGGGTTTGAGCAAGCTACTAGTGAAGATGTTTTTGATGATAATAACAAAAAGGTAGTCGTGTATCTCGAAAGCTTAGATACCGAAATCACCTTTGTGCAAGGTAATCGCTCGGGTAAATGGTGGCTTAAAAATCCTGGTGAGAATGAAAATTCAGCGTTTATACCGTGCACATATGAAGATTATCAAACGGTTTGTCAAAATCAAGTACCTGATAAATTCTTAGTCTATTTCGACTAATTTTTCTAGCATCATACTCCTGGAGCCTTTTAGGAAAGCAAGTTCACATGACTCCATGAGTTCTACAAATCTATCCTTTGCCTCAAACGTGGTAGTATAGGAGTTTATCCGACCATCTAGTGCAGTGGGGCTTTGCAAAATAGCTTTCTGAAATTCGGGGCCTATGCAAATCAGATACTTCGCATTAGTTTTCACTGCTTTTTCAAATATTTCAAAATGAAAATGTGCACTGGCATCTCCAAGTTCTTTCATATCGCCGAGCACCAGCAGTTTTGATCTTGCAGATATAGTTTGAAAACTATCCAGCGCGGCAATCATGCTACTAGGGTTGGCATTATAAGCGTCCAATATTATAGTGCGATCCTTCCATTCAGCAATTTGGGATCGATTCATCGTTGGAACATAGCTGCTTATTGCAGCAGTCATAGCATCACTAGTACAATCCAGACTTTGTGCAATACTATACGCAGCATTGATATTGAATACATTGATAGATCCAAATAGATGTGTTTTATAAATATTCTCTTCATGCCTTATAGACAAACCATCCAATTGATCTTCATAACAATCAAATTCCTCTTGAATGGCTACAGTATTCGAATAACGATCGATGACTGACTGAATATGGGCATCCTTCGAATTATAATAAATCCTAGCCTCTTTAGCCTCAAGGTAATCATATAGCTCAGTTTTGCCTTTCAAAATGCCCTGCTGCCCTCCAAAGCCTTCAATATGAGCTAATCCAATGTTTGTAATAAACCCAGCGTCAGGGTCTGCTATTTTTGATAGTAGCGCTATCTCACCTTGATGATTGGCTCCCATTTCAATTATAGCCACTTCATGTTCTTTCCGTATCTCCAATAAGGTTAAGGGCACCCCGATATGATTATTTAAATTCCCTTTAGTGTAATGCACCCGATATTTTGTTTCTAAGCATGCCACTAGTAACTCTTTGGTTGTTGTCTTTCCATTAGACCCAGTCAATGCTATAACAAATATCTCAGAGGATTTTCTATGGTAATTCGCTAAATCTTGTAGGCTAGACAAACAATCGTCTACTAAGATCATTGGTTTTTCTTCGTCAAAAAATTGGGCATCATCGACTATACAAAGAGCCGCCCCTTTATCCAATGCAGCTTGTGCAAAGGTGTTGCCATTAAAATTCGGGCCAGATAAGGCAAAAAAGAGCTGCCCTTCTTCTAATTTGCGAGTATCTGTGCAAACACCATTACTCTCCAAAAAAGCGGTATACAGTTTATCTAAAGACATAAAAAAAGCCTTTGCGCAAGTTACGCAAAGGCCTCAATTTATTTTTTCAAAGTGCGATTAATATCTACGCTTTGTTTTAGTTCTCTTGCCTTCTTCGAATTCATTACCACTAGTATCTTCATTACCAGATGGTCCACCTACTCTGATCATGGCACATCTGAAACCTAACATTCTGTCAGACTTGTCTTCATCTTTATATCGTCTAGCACCTGGAGATAACCAGAATAAACGATCAGCCCAAGAACCACCTTTGATAACTCTTGATTTATCACTGATTAAAGTAGTCACTCCATAACCATACTTCACAAATTCGTCGTCACCATCTCTGTAGTTTCGTACATCACCTAATCTGTAGTTTTCTCTAATACCTAATGTATCATCTTCTACTAATTGGCTTCGTAATCTACCAAGTGAATCTTTCTCTACGGGTCTTCCATCCTCGTCCAATATTAATTCTGAGAATTTATTTCCTCTAAATGGGTTCAAATCGTGGTTTTCCGGATCACGTAATGTTGAACTAGTCATTGGTCTGTAAACATCTTCACACCACTCATTCACATTTCCTGCCATGTTATATAACCCAAAGTCATTAGGTAAATATGATCTCACTGGACCAGGCGTGGAAGCATTATCATTTAAGTTTCCTGCCATACCCATATAATCACCCTTACTTCTTTTGAAGTTAGCTAGGATATCACCTTGACTTTTGTTTCTGATTTGGTATCTAGCTGTATTACCATCCCAAGGATACATTCTTCTATCGGTGATTACTTCGTCACCAGAAGCGGCTTGATTTCCAATTAATGCAAGCGCCGCATATTCCCATTCTGCTTCAGTAGGTAATCTATATGATGGTAGTAAGATTCCATCCTCAAATCGTACGGGTCTTTCACCACCTGTTGATTTGTTTTCAAGGTTTTTCTTAACACTTCCTTCGTATTGGCCAGCTAAATATGACTTTGTATCAAACGTCTCACTGTCTTGTTGTTCAAGTGTATTAGGATTGAAAATACCTCTTTCAATTAGAAGCATTTCATTAACCATATTTGATCTCCACTTGCAATATTCTTGCGCTTGTAACCAGTTTACACCTACCACCGGATAATCATCATATGATGGGTGTCTCAGGTACGTTTCTACAAGAGGCTCATTAAATGAAAGTTCTTCCCTCCAAACTAATGTATCAGGTAAGGCATCGATCCAAACCTGCGGGTATGATTTATAAACTCTCTTAATGTAATATAAATACTCTTTCCAGTTAATGTTTGAAACTTCAGTTTCATCCATGTAGAAAGATGATACAGTTACTCTTCTCGGAATATTATTCCATTCGTAGGTAACGTCTTCATTAGTCAGACCCATATTAAACGTACCTCCTTCGACTAATACCAAGTTCGGTCCATTAATCTGGCCTTCGTACTCTAATTTTTCGAATCCTCCCATGTCAGGATTATTATATTCCCAACCAGTGGCAGAAGATCGCTCACCCCCTCCTCTGTTACAAGAAGTACCGATTAATGCTAGAATCGATAGTAAGAATAAAAATTTAAGGCTCTTCAACATTTCCATGATTTTATGTAGCTCGCAAATATATACAAAAAAAATTGTGGTTTTAACCCTTTATACACCTCAATATTCGTACCGCAATTTTTACCTAAATAATTTAAGGCAATCATTTATGGCAGATCGTTCGGGGGCTAAATTGGTTAAGTTAAATACAACAGATACCTCATGGCTACCTCCTGTATTTACCGATAGGCTTGAAATGGTTAGGTCGTAACTGTAAGTTACTTTAAAAATATCAAATAAAAAACCAGCTGAAAAAATTAACGCATCCGAGTTATTAATCACGTTTCTATACCACAATCCACCTAATAATCTCTCGTATTGTAATGCGACGCCCGGTGTTATTTGAACAAAATCTCCTTGCGCTGAGACAAGAAGGTTTGGACTTATAAACGTACCAAACTGATTATTATTTTCCTCAGAGAAGGTAAATACATATCCTGCATGTCCAGAATATCGAATCGGTAGTCCTTCTTCATCGGGCACCGCAACATCCCAAAATCCCTGATATGGGCTATTTAAATTATAAAACCCAATGCCGGCATACCACTGATTATTATATAGGAGTACCCCTGTATTAACATTAAGATACCAATTGTTAGGGTTATCTGGTGGAGCTTCAATGCTATTGACGCCTGGTTGTGGACCATTAATTGGATCTATTTGATCCAAGAAAATTAATTGATCCCAATCTAATCGTGTTTGGCCTACCCCAGATGATAATCCCAACTTTAATTGCCAATCATCTCCAAATTCAATCTTGTACGCATACGTAAGAGTTACACTTGTATTGGTGATTATCCCACCGCCTTGATTATCGCTGAAAAGGCTAATACCAAAGCCACTTCTTGCATTGGGGAAATACTGATCATAACTGGCGAATGAGCTTACATACGCTTTATCAAATGCAGGCCATTGGTTCCGATAATTTACGTTTAACAAAGGGTAATCTGTATTGCCGGCAAATGCTGGATTTAGCAATAGAGGGGCATTATAATATTGGCTATATATTAGATCTTGGGCCTTTACGATACCGGTAGTAAAGACGAAAAAGAGTAGACAGATAAGGAAGCTAAAATTTCTATTGATTTTGGATCTCATCAGTTAATTTTGATAAAAAGAATTCGTAGCGATGACAAATTAAATAAACTTTGATTCATTTGCGCACTTAAATGCGCTTTACCTTGCAATACAAGTACCCATCTAACGTTTAGTGAAAAAATATATTTCAAGCCGTGAGACTGACCTTCCTAATCACTTGCCTCTTTCTACTTTCCTTTTCCTTGTTCTCTCAACTTCAGCACACTGAAACCCTGCAATGGAGTTACAATGAAAATGGCCTGCCCACTACCTTTACAGGAGCGAGTATGCTACAGAGTGAGATTCTTCCTTATTACCACAAAAAAATCAAACTACCTTCTAACACTACAAAAGTTAAGGTCACTATTAACGCTTCACAAGTGTCTGAAACGGCAATAATAACCGATAATACGATAGACGTTGGTGCCGCTTCCTTAGATATTCAATTGGCTACCGAACGCAAAGAACGATATGCCATAATACGTTTCCTTCCTTTTGTTAAACAAGGTTCAGAACTATATCCCTTGGAAGGATTTACATTATCGATTGATGTATTACAACAAGGGTCAAGTCTAGCTAAAGGCCCATTTGTAAACACTTCTGCCCTAGCTACTGGGGATATTTACAAAGTTTCCGTTACTCAAGCGGGTATTCATGCTATAGACACAGAGTTGCTCCAAAATATGGGAATAGACATAAGTAGCATTGATCCATCAAAAGTCAGAATCCTAGGACAAGGAGGTGGTATTCAACCTGAGGCTAATGAAGAGGAGCGAATCGATGATCTAGCAGAGATAGTAGGGCTTAGACAAGGCTTACAGGATGGCAGTTGGGATAGTAACGATAAGATTCTTTTTTATGCTGAAGGACCTGATAAAATGCTATCTACGGAGGATGGTTATGAATTTTATAAGAACATATACACCGAGAAGAACTTCTATTTTATCCAACTCGGTGCTGAAACGGCCAATAACATTGGATCAAAACCATCTATAGATGCTGCCGACAATACCTATACCGAGTATACCCTTATTCAACATTTTGAAGAGGACAAAATAAATTTGCTAGATGACTTTATTTCAACAGAAGGTTCTGGCCAAGAATGGTTTGGTGATCAATACTTTAATATTACCGAGTTCGACTATTCTGGTGAATTTTTAACCAATGTGTACGAGCTTTCGCAAGGGATTGATGTAAAAGGCAAATTTGTAGGCCGTTCGTCTTCCCAGATGCAGGTCAATTTCGCTTTTGGAAATGAAAACATAAGTCGATCCATTCCCTCAACAAACACAGGTAAGGTCGATGCTGCTTATGGTCGTAGAGTCAGCTTTGACGAACGATTATTTCCAAGTCAGTTAAATACAGTAGGTGTAAGCTTCGAAAAAGGAGGTAATGATGCGGCTAAGGGTTGGATAGATTATCTCCAAATAGCCGGTCAGGTTGCTTTGCAATATACTAAGTCGCCTTTACTTATTCGAGCTAGAGATATGGATGATTTTAATACCGTTAGATTTTCTGTGGAGGGATACGAGCCAGGTCTCGCAGTTTGGGAATTAAGCAAGACCCAGCCTATAGGCATTGAATATACAGTGAACGGTAGTGCTTTAGAGTTTTCCGCGCAAAATGATGGTTTATTTAAAGAGTACTTGATTTTCAATCCTGGCGGCAATTTTAGTCGGCCTAGCTTCGAAGAAACCGTTGCCAATCAAAATCTTCACGGATTAAACAACACCGAATATTTAATCATCAGCCATAATGACTTTATTTCGGAAGCTGAGCGATTGGCTGATCATCACAGATCGAGAAGTGATATAAATATCGAAGTCGTTGATATACAGCATATCTTCAATGAGTTTTCAAGTGGCAAGAATGATCCTACGGCCATCCGTGATATGGCGCGAATGCTATACGAACGAAACCCAGACTTTAGGTATTTATTATTGTTTGGTGATGGTTCGTTTGACCAGCGCAATTTAAATGAAGAGCTGGGATTTAGAAATTATATCCCTGTTTTCGAAACTCACGAATCATTGGAGCCTATAGTTGCGTATCCTACAGATGACTATTATGGCTTACTCGATATTGAAGAAGGCGGGAATATTACTGATGGATTACTAGATATAGGTGTGGGCAGGATTCCAGTTAATACATTAGAAGAAGCCAGTGATGTGGTGGACAAGATCCTTCACTATGAAACCTCTTCCAATACCTTCGGACCTTGGCGTACCCAAATCAGTTTTGCTGCAGACGATGAAGATGGCACCTTACATATAGGGGATGCCAATTTAATTGCGGAGAAAACAGAATCGCACTCACCGATTTACAATCAGAAAAAAGTGTATTTCGATGCTTATCCTCAAATCACAACCCCTGGTGGAGAGCGATATCCGGATGTGCAAGCGGATCTTGTGAAAAATATTGAGAATGGTTTGTTGGTCCAATGTTATTTAGGGCACGGAGGACCTACCGGTTGGGCACAAGAAAGAGTACTTCAGGAAAACCACATACAAGCCTTACGCAATTATGATCGGCTGACTTTATTTGTCACTGCTACCTGTTCTTTGACTGGCTATGATGATCCAAGCATAGTATCCGCCGGCGAATATGCTATACTTAACCCTCAAGGCGCAGCAGTCGCTCTATTTTCTACAGTACGAGCCGTTTTTACTAGTGCCAATAAACGATTAACGGAAGCTGTGTTTGATAATATTTTTATAAAGCAAGAAGGTCAAAATCAAAAGCTAGGGGAAATTATTCGCTTAGCTAAGAATGAGGAAACAGGAGAAAATACGAGAAAATTTACCTTGATAGGCGATCCTTACATGGCATTGAACAGCCCTGAACATAATATTAGGTTGACCACTTTCAATGAAAAAGTGATAGATACTAGTTTTGCAGACACAATCAAAGCGTTAGATTTAGTGACGATTGAAGGATTAGTCGAAGATTATCTAGGTAATACACTTTCAGATTTCAATGGTGAATTATCACTGACTGTTTATGACAAAGAAACGATTACCCAAACGATTCGCAACAATGAAGATAGTGGCGCGTATAGCTTTGAACAACGTAAGAATATTTTATTCAAAGGAAAGGCAAGTGTTGTCAATGGTTTGTTCAATGCCACTTTTCTTTTGCCTAAGGATATCAATTTTAATTATGGTTTAGGCAGAATAAGTATGTATGCCACTGATCAAGAGACGGATGCGGCAGGGTATTTTGAAGATTTTGTAGTCGGAGGTTCTAGTGAAGGCACCATTACAGATAACGATGGCCCTCAGATAGATCTTTATATGAATGACGAATCGTTTGTTTATGGAGGTATCACCAATGAAGAACCTACCTTCTTAGCCTTTCTGACCGATGAAAATGGTATAAATATAAGTGGCACCTCTATTGGGCATGATCTAAGTGCCTCATTAGACGATGATACCCAAAACCCTATCATTTTAAATGAATATTACGAAGCAGCTTTAGATGATTATACCTCAGGTACGATTCGATATCCTATGAATAAATTAGAAGCAGGGAGACATGAAATAGAGTTGACCGCATGGGATAATTTAAATAATGCCAGTAGTAAGAAAATAGAATTTTTGGTCGTAAACCAAGATGGAAATGGAATAGAACAAGTGTTTAATTATCCAAATCCGTTTAGTACATCTACTGAGTTTATGTTCGAACATGATTTGGCAAATAGTAATATTTCAATAGTTATTAAAATATTCTCGGTATCTGGTAAGTTATTAAAGACGATAGTCGATCATACCCAAACAACAGGTTTTCGTCAGAGAGGTATAATGTGGAACGGAAGAGATGACTTTGGAAATCGCCTAGCGAATGGAATTTACCTCTACAAAATCAACATTCATGACGAAATGACTGGTATTTCAAGAGAAAGTGAGTTTGAAAAACTGGTCATTATAAATTAGCAATACTTTTAATACTTTATATTTGCAACCAAAATTAAATTACCTAATGAAGAGATCAATTGTGCTGTGTGTCGCTTTCCTGATATGCGGATTTTCTATGAACGGGCAGAATTTCTATGATCCAGACAAAGGATGCCTAGTAGACGTAAATGGTGAGTGTGTTCCTAATACAGTGTTATCGGCCTTACCTTTTCTTCGAATTGTTCCCGATGCGAGATCTGGAGGAATGGGCGATGTAGGTATTGCCTTATCCCCTACCAGCAACGCTATGCATTTCAATGCTTCTAATTTAGCCTTTGCGGAAAATGACTTTGGAGTGAGTACAACCTTTACTCCATGGCTTCGAAATTTGGGACTATCGGATGTATTCCTTGGCTATGTGTCAGGATATAAAAATGTGGATGATTTACAGTCTGTTGGTGCCAGTTTACGCTATTTTTCACTGGGTGAAATCAACTTTACTGATGTAGATGGAAATCCAGCCGGTACCGGAAGACCTAATGAGTTAGAAGTTGCTGCTGCTTATGCGAGAAAGTTAGGCGATCAATTCTCTGCTGGTCTTACTGCGAAATATGTATATTCTAATTTAGCAAGGGGCCAAAGAGCTGGTGATTTCATTATCGCCGCGGCTAATGCTTTTGCTGTTGATTTGAGCTTTACATATGACACAGAATTAGATCTTACAACTTACGGTTCTAACCTAAGAGTTGGAGCAGCTATCACCAATATTGGGTCTAAGGTTACTTATACTCAAAATATCTTGCGAGATTTCCTTCCTGGAAATATTGGTATCGGTGCTGCATTAGATCTAGATTTTGATGATTATAACAGAATGACTTTTGTTGTAGAGTTGAATAAGTTATTGGTACCTACTCCTCAACCTCAATTGATATTAGAAGATGGTGTGGTGGTAGCGAATCCAGATTACGATGATGATCCAGAAAATGATATTCCAGATTATAGAGAACAGCCTTTATTCTCAGGTATTATATCTTCATTTGGTGATGCTCCAGGAGGCGGCGCTGAAGAATGGTCAGAAATAACAAAAGCAGTAGCTATTGAATACTGGTATGCAAAGCAATTTGCGGTTAGAGCTGGCTACTTTCACGAAAATGCTCTAAAAGGTTCAAGACAGTTCTTAACCTTTGGTGTAGGTCTTAAGGCTTCAATTTTAGGAATCGACTTATCCTACTTAGCACCAACAAGTAACCAGAATAATCCATTGGATAATACCTTACGATTTACCATTTCGGTAGACATTGAGTAATCGATCCAATGACTCAATAAAGAAAAAGCGGCTATTTCCTCAAAGGAAGCAGCCGCTTTTTTTTTAAACATATCTATAAGCCGGATTCTGTCCTACCTAGGTAGTAGCTATCATTTATCTAGATCCCGGAGGATTCAATCTGCCCACCCCTTCAGGCATCCTAAGGATATTGGCCGAGCAAGCCTATGAATTACATCACCTGAATATACATGGCATTTCAACGCGCAAGGTTTATCCATAAATAGGATTACTCCTACCTATCGTGAGCTCTTACCTCACATTTTCACCCTTACCAATAGTATTGGCGGTTATTTTCTGCGACACTTGCTGTATTCTGATCGTTTTCAGAATCCCATTTATTAGATGGTACGCTGCTCTTCGTTGTCCGGACTTTCCTCTTCACTACGTGAAGCGATAGCTCGATATGAATCCCAAATGTACGGTAAATAGCAATCGATCAAAAGCAAGGTCATATTAATCTATAATTTAATATGTAAATTCCTTACTTTTATATAATTATAAACAAGTGTGAAGTCACTTCCCGTCATATCGGCTTGTATATTACTTTTCCTAGGCGTTTTTTTTAACCTCTGGAGTCCATCGGAATCGAGCACTAGCAGCGATAAGGATAAACTCTTGGCCTACTTTGATCATGCTCACCAAGGATTAATAGAACAGGTAAGTCCTTATGTAAATAGTTATAAAAATGGTTCTTCGCTAGCCCTTGATCAAGTACAGGCGCTGCAGAAATCTTGGCCAGACAGACCTTCGTTTAGTGTGGAAAATCCTCAACAACGGATTATTTGGAAAGGAAAAGAAGCAAAGGCAGATTATGTACTTAGCGATCAAGTGAATGGCTATAAGTGGTCTTCCTACTTTCACCTATTCGATACGGAAGGTACCTTGCATGCTCATTGGGTTGCAGATGCTACCTTAGCTTATAATTACAGGCAAGCCAGGCCTGGTGAAGCATCTGCTTTTCTGTTATCCGATACCATTTGGATAAAGGCAACGCAACGATCAATATCCTTTATCAACCAGTTAGGCATTGTATTTCTGATTATTTCATTTTTGCTCTTTGCCTATTTAATTCAAGATAATAGGTTCCATCCAGTGTTTAAGATTGGTGGCTTTGCTTTACTTTTCCTGAGCTATCTAGTAATAAACGGGCAAATCCAAGAGGTGGCTTCTATTATTAATGATCAAAGCTATGCATTGAGCATTTTATTTCCATCATTACTTGATCTATTGTTCTTTTCCATTTGTCTCATTGCCATCAGCTTCAATATTGAAAGATGGGAATACGAAGAAAGTACAGGAATCAAAAATCAGCAAGTAAAGGCATTTCTTTATGCTATCCTGAACATATTATTTATTACCGCTTTCATCAATGAATTTGATTCTCTCGTTTATAACGAGAAATACAATTTTAACTTCCAAGAGTTAGCTAATATTACTGCTTATGAACTAACTGCACTATTATGCCTCGCATCATTCAATGTTGCATTTTTTGTTTTGACACAAATATTCATTAGGAATTTAAGGTTTGGGAATAGTTGGGTAAGATTTGCTGTAATCCTTGCCGTAATTGCAGGTAGTACACTTTTAGTAAGGCAATTCATTGACATTCATCCATTTTGGACTCTGCCGCTGTTCCTATTGACATATTATTTGAATCATGACTTATATTATGATGCGCGTACAAGAACAATGACTTGGCTTATATGGTGGATTATGGTATACTCTGCCTTTACGTCTATTCTACTTTTTCATTTTGACACAAATAAGGAGATAAATGAACGTGCCGCGTTTGTTAGGTCAAAATATAAGTTAATAGACAAAGATCTTTTTCAAGAGAGTCAATTGATCATAAATGATAGTTTGGTATCTGATGTAACAAGAGTTATTCAAACGCACCCTTCACTGGGACGTATTGATGAGGCGGATATCATCAGTTATTTAACGGCTAGACATCCAGCGGTAGCGGCTTCAGAAGTAAAGGTTTCATTAGAAGGAAGTTTCGCAGATGGAAGATCTATATTCAGTCGCAAAACAGGCGATGTAAGTGTAGGTCCTGCACTAGATCAAAGTTTACGCAGAAACTGGTCCTTTTCTCCTCTATCCAATACATATACACGAAGTTTTTCATTTTTTTCGGATTCAGATAAAATCATAAATGGTAGTATTGGCCTAGCATGGAAAGAAGGAGGCCAAATAACACCATTCCCATATAGTTTAAAAGCACAAGACAGCATACTTTTCAATGGCTCTAAGCTATTACCTGCAGAATGGAATGATTTTGAATTACTTCCAGGTGAATTAGATGTAAAATATAAAAGAGGAAATGCCTACATCTGTTATCAACCCGATCAAGATATAGTATTGGTTACCAAAAAAGGATTTTCTAGTGTTGTAAAACCCATTAGCTTATTTTCTCTATTCTTCTGTCTTTTTGTATTGCTTGTCATTATTATTTTCTTTCTTGATCGAGTCAAAAAAATACTTCCACCTTCCTTGGTTTTTGATGTCAATCAAATGAATAGCTTATCTACCAGGATTCAGTTGATTATCATAGGCATCATTATTCTCTCTTTTATTTCAATTGTATTCATTACGAGCTGGTATTTAGGTAGAGAAATACGAACAGGGGATGATAATCTCTTGCAAGAAAAGATTACAGCCTTGAATATGAGTTTTCAAGAACGTGATCAACTCAATTTAAATGACGAAGAATCACTGCAAATTCTAATGGCCGGCAAAAAATCATTAGAAGGTATACATAATGTCGATCTAGCCTTTTATGATCATAAAGGCCGCCTTATGGATCCTGAGACCTCTAAATTTGCTAATCCATACCCTACGTTACCATTTTTAGCCTATCACCATTTAATCACGAGGGACCAAAAGACACCATTAACAATAAATACTGGATCCAGAGAAACCTTCTTTCCTATTATAAAGAAAGGTACGATCGCCATCATATCATTAGTGGTTAAAGAACATAGATCCGGAGAGCGATTACGGATCTTTGATTTCCTCGGCACATTATTGAATGTATATGTATTTCTATTTCTTATTGCTGGTGCTATTGCTATTGCCATGGCACGATCTATAACTGAACCCATCTCTACTCTGGCGCAGCGAATGAAGCAGATTACCTTAGGGAAAAACAATGAGTCCATTCAGTGGAAACGAAATGATGAGCTAGGATTGCTCATTAATAATTATAATGATATGCTGCTTGAGTTGGAAAAAAGTGCTCAACTTCTAGCAAAAACAGAACGAGATGGGGCTTGGCGTGAAATGGCTAAACAGGTGGCTCATGAAATAAAGAATCCATTAACTCCCATGAAGTTATCCATTCAATACTTAAATCGAGCCATCAAAACACAACCTGAAAATAGCCGTGAATTAGTCCAGAAAATATCTGGCACCTTGATCGAGCAAATTGATAATCTTTCTCAAATAGCTAACTCCTTTTCAAATTTTGGAGAATTACCAAAAGCCGAAAATGAAAAGGTAGTATTGAATGAAGTAATTGAAACTATTCATGATCTATTTAGAAAGAGAGATGACATTAAGGTCAATATGAATATCCCATTAAATGATCTTATTGTTTTTGCAGATAAATCTCACCTAATTCGGGTTCTTAACAACCTTGTAAAGAATGCTATTCAAGCCATTCCCAATGATAGAAATGGCTGGATAAATATTGAACTATACCGACAAGGTTCTGATGCAATCATTGAAGTGAGTGATAATGGAGTGGGTATTCCCGAAGCCATGAAAGATAAAATTTTCAGACCTAAATTTACCACGAAAAGCTCTGGATCAGGGCTAGGTCTAGCGATCGCTACCAATATGTTAGAATCCTTTAATGCAAAGCTTGATTTCGAATCTGTAGAAGGAAAGGGATCCAACTTCTTTATCACCATTCCTTTGATGAAGTTTGAAGAAAATTTTGATGATTCCTCAGGGAGGACGCTTTTGTAATTCTACTGTTACCAATCAGATTGACTACCCATTTTAGCTTGTTGCACCTGTAACACTTCACCTTCCGATTGCAAGAATGCAACTATATAGCCATCTTCAAATTTATTTATATCAGGATTTAAAGTAAAGGTAAATGATTGAATCTCATCTACTACGTTCTCATCAATAGGCTTACCTGGAAACGATTGTAAGCTCTCTCTGAACACTACTTTATGCCTGTAGTCAGGATCGGTTGTTCCTTGTTGATTAAAAGAAGGTACTTCATCTTCAATAAGATATACATTAAGATATGTATCATTAGAAATAGCTTCACGTAATACAATTCCGATATTAATATCTAATGTACTTCTGTCTCCTGAAGATTCAATTTGAATACCAAACGGGACTGTACTGCTCTCAAGACGGCTAGGCACTCGTTCTGTTAAAAAACTCAAACCTAAGACTTCTTCACCTTGAAACCCATATCTATCTACCATACCTTGAGGGATACCGATAACCTTGAAAATATCAGCTAAGAATGATGACTCAGAACTAGCAAATGGATCTTCTAAATGATGACTGACTGGAATGACCCGCTCAGGATATTCTTCCAATAATGGGGACACATAATCCTCATGTACCGTTGCACATGGAGGGCACCATTCACCGCTAAAGATTTCTAGTAAAATACGTTTTTGAAAAGACTGAGGAACCTGAGTATCTGCAGGACCATCTTTAGAGCAAGAAATAAATATAAATATCCCAAGAACAAACAGGAAAAGGCTGTTTATATATTTCATAGTGTGTTGTAAAGCTAGGTAAAGGTATATATAAGACACACTAGAATCAAAGTACCCCAAATAAAAAAAGGCGGAATGTCCGCCTTTTTTTATAAATTTTTATGCCATTGGTGGTATTCTCAATGTCTGTCCCGGATAAATTTTATCTGGATGCTCAAGCATTGGCCTATTAGCCTCAAATATTACATTATATTTCATTGGATCTCCATATACTTTTTTAGAGATCATTGATAATGTATCGCCTGCTTCTACAACGTGGAATACGGCTTCTGGCTCAGGATTTCTTACCGCAATATTATCCTCTACACATCCAACACAATCGATATTACCCATGGCCAAGATAATTTTTTCTCTGTCAGCGTTTGTCTCTGTCTCACCGCTAACCGTAACCATTTCTGATAATTCAACATTCAAATTAGAAACTGGTATACCTAGTCGATCCACTTCTGCCTTTAGTAATTCCGTTTTAGTTGGTGCAGCTACTTCAGCTGACGCACTTGGAGTGGCCGCTGCTTCTTTCTTGCCGAATAGTTTCTTACCAGCGCCTTTAATAAATGAAAATAAACCCATAAATCTGTTTTAATTGGTTAATTGAATAATGTCGTTTTTAATACTTTTAAAACTGTTAAATAGTTCCCACAAAAATACCTTTCCTATGATAAGTGCACAATTAAATGAAAATGCCAAATTCGAAACTGAAATTACGAATGGAACACATCGCATTATTGCTGATGAACCTACCGAATTAGGAGGTAAGGATCTCGGCTTAACTCCTTTTGAATTACTTTATGCTTCATTAGCCGCATGCAGTTGTATCACCATGAAAATGTATTTAGAAAGAAAAGCTTGGAATATCCAGCATTTGTCTTGTGATGTTACATCCACTGGTGAGAATGAATTACTGAAGACCATTGTAATTAAGGGAGCGCTTACTGACGAACAAATCCAACGAACGCTTACCATTGCTGGCAAATGCCCTGTTCATAAAAGACTCGAAGATATTTACACCATAAAAACTGAGTTAGTCTTATAAGCCAAAAAGAACATTGGAAAACAAAAAAATACCCATTATAAGAACGACGGTATTACACAGCTTTACCATTGTATCTTGAGCTTTATCGCTTACCAAACGGCTCAGTATATACATGATGAGTAGGTATAAAAGAATTACCGCTATTTGAGCGAATTCAATACCCAAATTGAAGCCTAATAAAGGGCCTAAAATATCCGTATCTGTTATAAATAATTGCTTCAAATAGGAAGAGAAACCCATACCATGAATTAAACCAAAAATCAATATTATTAGGTATTTCAAGGTAACATTACCCAAATCTTTGTGCCTCGTTAAAAGGTTGACTGCTGCAAATATTACAATTGAGCCACTTATGCCTAACTCTGTAAAGTAACTCGGAAAATGGACTATATCTAGTACACTTAAGATTAGGCTGATACTATGGCCTATGGTGAAGGCTGTTGCCATTATTGCTAATTGCTTAAATGACAAATGTGCTGAGGATAAACAAATAGATACTATGAATAGCATATGATCATATGCCTCAAAGTCAAGAATATGCTCGACCCCTAACTGTAAAAATGTCAGAATTGTATCCATGCTACGTAGAGTAGCCTAGTGTTTGTGTGTAAAATAATTCAAGATATGAAAGAAAATAAGGCTTAACGAACCTGCGTATAAGACATATTTATAGACCGTTCCGTGTGATTCAAATAGTGTTCCAACACATAAAAGTATAAATCCAGCTATCAAGCCGATCTTTATGTATTTGTTTGCATGCTTAATCGAGAATAAGACAGCAAGAAGGGTAAGTACAAGAAAGATATTATGCCATGACAGTATAGAATGCTCATGTGACGGCACTATTCCCAAGGCAATAATAATGAATGGAGCTAGTATACAATGAACTAAACAAAGACTAGAAAATAAGATGCCAAGAAGGTCAGACGGCTTGTATGTTTTACTGAATGTTCTCATGTCAGGTGTAAAAATAAAAAAAATGCAACAATGTTGCATCTTTTTTATTACCCGATTGTGAAGTAAGAATCGGGGTATGAGAACTTAGAAAGTCTCTCTATAATGAAATTATGTCTTATTTAATGACCATAGTAGTGGAAACTTGAACTCCATCTATAGTCATTAGTACTTGGTACTCTCCTTTATCAAAGTCATTTACAAACAAATGCACATTCGAAGCCATTATTGGCATTTCAAATTCAACTTCTTTGTCTGCATCTACTACTTTAAGGAAAGCAATCTGATCGATAGTTTTGATGTTTATGTTGTCTGTGTTGCTTTCATAAACAACTGAAACAAACGCCTCACTATAATCAGACGGAATTTCAAAACTAACTGAATTGTTATTGATTTCTTCTATTATCGAACCTACTGGTGAGTTCGCGTATCCAAGGCTTACAGTGATCATTAATGTTAAGGTTAATACTAGCTGTCTCATACCCTCAGTTTTTAATGTTCACAATTATTATTTCGCGTTACATCCTCAAATATATGGTGCGAAATCGTAAATAACAAGGGTTTTGCATCTTTTTTTAGGTATTCCCACCTATACATTGAGTGATTTCAATACCTATATTTTTATCTATCATATTTAACATGCTGTTTATAAGTATGTTACATCGTAATAGGGGTTAACCCCTATACTATTGGGATTTTAGAAAAATTTTCAAAAAGTTTTGAATTCTAGCTATTTAGCTAGCATTTTAAAGCCGTTTTGGCCATTAATTGGCAATTAATGTTGGATTATAACAGGTATACCTTCTTCAAAATGCTCATTTTGGATATGTAATACATAATTACCCGAAGAGAAATCCTTAGCATCAAAGAACAAATAGTCTTCTTGCCTCCAAATTTTGCCTGAAAATACATCTAAGACTTTACGCCCCTTTTGGTCATAAAGGGTGACATTAATATTTTGATTGGCTAATCCAAGCAACTTTATAGCTGTAATTTCTTTAGCAGGATTGGGAAATACTTCAACCGTATGGTTTGAAACTATATCTATTTGATTGCTCAATAGCAAGATCTCAAAATCAAAATAACCATCTGGAGCAACTAAAGGTTTGTTCATGGTTCTACCACTTTCTGCTAATGCTTCTATATAGTATTCTATGGTGGCTCCTCCTGCCTGTTGAGGAATTATGGCCTCCCACATATCAGTATCCACATCTGTCAATTCCATAATGACACTTTGATATTCTTCACTTCCTTTTAGTCTATAGTGCAATTTAGCCTCTTGTATAGGGGTCTTATGTCTTATAATAGCTTCTATCTTGTAATCATCATTTTCCGTTTCAAGAAGATCATCTAATGGGACGTGTGATATCTGTAATGCATCTCGGTGTCCTATCTCCTTAGTAATGCAGTGCAATGCTCCACTTAGTGGGATTATATCATTGCAATCAATACCCACTATATTATATCCTGGCATAATTTCCTCCCAAATACGTAAAGCTGTGGTATCATATTGCTCTTCATAAGTAGGAACTATGATAGTTTTATTTGCAATCAATGCATTTGCATATGTTCTATAGTCTGCGTTCCATTGATCAGGGAAATTTCCATTTGCACTTGGAGGCATTGGAATCCTCTCCACCTTAAAGTCACGTCCAAACGCCGCTTCGAAGTTAGAAAGCACATATTGAATATTTGCTTCAATTTGTGGCCCATCAGCAACCCCTTCGGGGTATTCTCCAACTAAAAGTGTGTTTTCATTGACTAGTTTCATATGCATATCAATGTGATGAATTAAGTCAAAGGGTAATGCTTCCATTTTTACATATTCATGTACACCCATAAAATCAAACATGATTTGATCTACAGCTTCTTCATCATGATTACTAGTGCCAAAATCATTAAAAAGTCCGTTTTCATCAAGCACTAAATCCGAAGAAAAACCCATCCCTAATCCATCTACCATAAAGTTTCCGCCTGTATTGACTAGGTCATACGGTGCTTGACTGGTACTATAAACAGGTACATCCATGAATTCACCGATTACATCAGGTACTCTATTATCTCTGTATCTCGGTCTGTTATATATCCAGTCAATAAAGACTAACTCACCCACATCATTCAAATATCCTGAGTTGGGTCCATAGTCTCTTACCCAAATACTATCATATTCATCTTCGACGTAGAAAATGTTCAAATCAGGATCGACACCTTGGTTCGTCAAATAATTTCGAACAGATGCAGCATTGGAGCAAACTATATAAACATTTAATTCTGTTTGAATGGCCCCAACTATTTGTGCTAAAATATTTTGGAATGAAGCCCAGGTAATGACAACACCTTCTAGTTCCTCCCACTCTGCCACGGTTCGTACTGGTGATTCCGGTGGATTAGGGTCTCCTCTATATTCTGTAAGCGCGGAAGCAATGTATGTTTTCATAGCTTCTTTCTCACCTTCAGCGTAGCCTTTTGGCAAAACAACTTGAGAAAACAATGAACTGGATACTAATAAAAACAGAAGTATTTGGAAAGTAGATTTGGACATTTTAATGCTTTTGCTAAAAATAAGAAATACGGGCCTAATTATTAGTCATTTCCTTGTCGTTGGATCTTGATTTTTGAAATGTTCTGAAAAGTGTTCTTTTCTCTTTCCTTTAGAGAAACTTTCCTTATTGTATTTAGCACTATCACCTTTGGGAATAGATAAACTTGTCCATTCTTCTTTTTTAAGGGATTTTCCCATCAAAACAATCTGGCCTATATGATACCCATAATGCCCCAGCTGTCTTTGGACAGCTTCTATTATGGTGTGTCCTTTACCCCTAATGTATATTAGTTTACCATAATCAGCTTCCTGTATACCATGTAGCGCATCCAATAAGCAAGTCCAACCTTTCTGCCAATATTGGTCCACTCTTTGGATTTCTTCTGGTTCATCCCAAATAAACTCCATCTCTCTATTTCTCCATTCTTTTTCACCATCAGACTCAAATATATCCGTCCACCTAGACATCATATTTCCCCACATATGTTTTACTAAAATGGCTATGGAATTACTTTCTTCATTTGCTTTATAAAATATAGATGCTTCATCCAATTGATCCATTGCTCGTTCGCCTAATTCTTTGTAATACGTAAATAATATAATCGAAGAGTCCAAAAAGGCTTTTAATTCGGGTTTATTTGGCATTATTTTACAAATTTTAACATTTCAAATTTCATATTGATTTTCACCTAAGGACAAGCTATAAATTTGGTTTGACCTTGAATCTAAAATACCTGTATACAGCGTTATATCCATTTCAACAAATCGTTTTGCCGACACCTGAATATAGAAATGTAGCTCATTTTAAAATTTACATAATATATATAGGGTAAAATCATTCTTATAGGGTCTTCTATAAAGTTAACAGAATAATTATGAGAATGCACCCTTACTTAACCCTGCTGACCCTATTATTTATTGCAAATAACCTTTGTGCCCAAATTCAATTTGGAGTGAAGGCAGGTTTTAATGTGGCCCTAGATAATGCTGAGACAGCATATGTAGAAGCCAATAACAGAGGTATCTCCCATGGAGTTACTTATCAAGGTCGTACGGCCTCACCATCGATTGGATTATATACGATCTCAGATATGGGATTAATCTTTTTCCAAGCCGAAGGTCTTTACAATCAGTATAGCACTAGCTATGTTGTTGATTCTTACATTAATGATGAGATTGATGGATTTACACTACAAGAAGAATATCAAAATGTAAATCTGAATGTTTTATCCGGTGTTAAATTAAATAACTGGCGAATAGGTGTTGGACCGAGCTTTCAGTTTAATTTGGATATGACTACTGATCTGACTGAATTATCTTTTTATTCAGATAAAAGCAGAAGTCTTTCACAAGGTTTTCAAGCGCTTATAGCGTATGATTTTGGAAACATCCAATTAGATCTAAGGTATAGAACAGAATTTAATAGAGTAGGTGATCATATCTACTTCACAGAAGATGAATCTGCATTTAGCGGAAAAGTTAGAGGACTTGCATTGCATGCAGGTTTCGGATTCTAAGTGTAAAATTGAACGTATCATAAAAGCCAGAACTAGTTCTGGCTTTTTTTTTTACATTTCTATGACATCTAAAAAGGATAAGCCGTTGTTCTTTAAGTACCTTGTAAACGCAAATTGTACGTATGAGTTGGATTAACAAACTTCAAAAAAGATGGAACGTAACGGCCTTCCAAGTATTCATTATCCTAGTGGTTTTTGCTTGTACTGGATTTACAATTATGTTTCTTAAAAAGCCTATCGTTGGATTCTTTGCTCCAGACGGAAATAAGTCTTTACTATTCTCAATTCTCTATTATATCTTAATACTCCCTGTGTACAATATTGTTTTGTTGATCTATGGGTTCATTTTTGGGCAATTTAAATGGTTTTGGGAGTTTGAGAAACGATTCTTTGCAAGAATGACTGGTCGAGCTAAAAGAAAACAATCTAACGCCTAGGAATTAATGTTTTAGGGTATTGCACTATACTTTCATTTCCTTCCTTATTCACGCTGACTACACCAAATAAATAGTTATCAATGATTACATTGGAAAGCACAGCCTCTGATACCTTTCCCACATATTTACTATGTTGCCATTGTGGAGATGTCGTATCTCTCCAATACACTTTATAACCTATCACTTCTTTATCGTCCACTACATCCCAACGTAAGGTAGTAGATGGTTTGACGGCCCCACCTATCATTACGTTTTGAGGCGGAGGAGGTGCCCATGCTAAAGAAGCCAATGATATAACATTAACAGCGGTAAGATCTCTTGCATATTCTTTGTTTACACCTTGTATCACATCTCCATATTCTATCCCATCTTCAACTCTTATGTCTTGGTGCTGCCGATTATAATCTTCATGCATTTCCATAATTCTGACCCCAGGAAATCCAGCATCATTAAAGGGTCTGTGATGGCCACCTCTACCAAATCTATCCAATCTATATATCAAAACTGGGTTTAATTCAGGCATATAGTTAACGCATAGTTTGTGGATATATCTAGCCAATTGTCTAGAAGGTCCATCTACTTCACCTCCATAAAACCGTGTCCAAATTTGCTTCTGCTCATCTACTGTAGAGCTGTGTGGTTCTGAAAATATCCTGAATGAACGGTTGTCAATAACACCATCAATTCCTTGAATATTACTGATCATATCATTGTTAAGAACCCCTAAAATATCCCACTCTTCCTCAAGAGCTGTTTTTGCCAGGAATTTACCTCCAAACAAACCCTGTTCTTCACCGGACAAACCTGCAAAAATGATACTTACTGGAAAATCGAACCTACTTAATACACGGGCTGCTTCCATCACTCCCGCCATTCCAGATGCATTATCATTGGCTCCAGGAGAATCATCTTTGGCATTTAGAGGATCAGATATTCTAGAATCAATATCACCAGCCATAATAACATATCGGTTAGGATATTGGGTGCCTCGTTTGATAGCCAATACGTTTACGACCCAAGTGTCTTCTGGAATCCGCCTAGATTCACCCGCTCGTACCATGCCACGATGATATCGGACCTCTAAACATGATCCACAATCATCAGAAATACGCTCAAAGGTAGATTTAATCCAACGTCTAGCCGCTCCTATACCTCTAGATTCTGATAGGGTGTCGGATAAGGTATGTCTAGTTCCAAAATTAACTAAGCTTTGAATATCATCATATATTCGGTCTGCAGAAACATCAGCGGCTAATTCATAAAGCCTGCTGTCAGTGGATAAGGGTTGACATTGGACTATAAAAATCCAACTCAATAAAATAACAAGGGTACCAAATGTGCGAGTTATGAGCATAAAAAAAGTCTTTGCTACACAATGATAACAAAGACTTTTTTATGCTTATATGTATCGTTCTATTCAAGAACTATTTTTCCTTGCGAAATACGTCCATCCTGAGATTGAATTTTATAAACGTATATACCTGATGACATAGAGTCACTATTCCATTGCCATTGACCTCTTAGGCTATTTTCTTTAGTCACTAGTTGGCCTTGAATATTCATTATTTGAATAGTGTATTCACTTTCATCTAATAACATGAAATTTATCATTTCCTTTCCAGGATTTGGAAATACCTTGGCTAATGGAACAGCCGTATCTTCTACATTTACTACACTCTTTTCCTCTATACGTACATTATTAAAGAATGAAATATCGCTATCCTCATAGGTGCCATTGAACAAAGAAGACTCAAATCCATAAAAGAGCAATGAGTTTATGCTGACAACACCACTTCCTATCGGAAGATCATATTCAAATGGATATGCACCCCCTTCGTCTAATGAATGAATTACAGGAAATTCGTCTTGTTGAGGAAAGCTACCTCCTAATTGCACTTTAGTTAAATTCGAAAATCCAGGTTCCAAATCGGGAACAAGATCTGAATAGTATGGCGTCATCTCAAAACGCAGTACAGGCTCACTCATACCAAATGTATTTGCACACACATTTATAGACGATCCATAAAACCAAAATTGGTCATAAATATCTTCAGGATCTGGGCAAGGGGTTGGGTTCAGAAACGTAGAATTTGCCCCAAAACCTAACCATTGGTTATCCTCTAATTGTTGAAGATCTGACACGCTTGTAAATCCTAGATCCACTGAAACATATTGGCTATATTGATCAGAGAAATTTTCAAATGTTTCGATATCGCCACCTGCCATTTCTTCGTGTGTCAAGAAAAATGAACTGAGTGTATTGTTCTCAGGAAACTCATCTAGTGGATGACTAATGGTAACATCAAATTCATTGTATTCGTCTAAGTCAAATGGGAATGAAATACCGGTAATATTGATATAGGTAATACTTGGCCTAATAGGAAAATTAACCGGTCTTTCTAAAACATATTCTTCACCATCTACATTAAACGTCAGAAAAATAGTTTCTCCGACAGGGATAAACTCACAGCTTTCCAATTCAAAATAATAGATCAAAGTAAAACTACCATCGGAGCAAATGACAGGAGTCAACTCTACCCTATCCAAAACAAGATCAGAGCTTTCCCCATTTCGGAAATTTATAAAATCATAATCGATCTGTTCATATTCTTCAGAATCATCAACAGCCATCATAATTTGCAAATACTTTTGGGAATCAAAAGGATCATGCTCTATCACCTTATCAAAGGTAAACAAGATACTTTCACCGGGTGCGAATGGTTCTTCTATCACCAAATCTTGATCCGCTTCTACGTTGTTGTCAAGAAGATATCTCATCTTAAGAACTGTACCAGGGAATAAAGTATCCAATCCTAGATTGACAACGTCCAAACTTACTTCTAGACTCTCGCCTTCACATAAAGTAAATGCTAATTCATCGATGAGTAAGCTACCGCCTATATTGGTTTGATCAATGTCATTCGATAATCCAACAGCATACCATGCTTCGGCGACTGACTCATATTCAGGACTATCTACACCCCACACATCTTCTACATAGGATAATGTGTAGTTAAAGGCATCCACATAATTTGTAGAAGGCGTAAAATAACCCACTTGGGCGCCATACACAATGTCCAACGCTTTCTTCCAGCCAATAGGAGCAACATCATAACTGTTCCCTGCCTCATTTACACCAGCCTTACCTTCTACTAGCATATGGAACCAATAATTGTATACACCACTGTTGAAATGAACGCCTCCATTATCAAAGAAACCTGTAATCCAAAATTCACCTTTATAATAATCTGGCGATTCTAACTCATTTGGATCTGCCATATTCCTGAAAGGGTCAACATCTCCATTTATAAATTTCTTTCCTATGTACCAGTTGAAATTTTCTTGATCATGCTCATACTCCAAGGCCTTTCCAAATATATCACTGATTGCTTCGTTTAAGGCTCCTGATTCATTCATGTAAATTAAGCCTGAGGTGAACTCTGTAAAGCCGTGCGCAAATTCATGGCCTACTACATCCAAGGTGGTTAATGGACCATAATTAATACATTGTCCATTACCATAATATGTAGCCGTACCATCCCAAAATGCATTTAAAAAGTATTTACCCCCAATGTGTACCACTGAAACCAAATTTCCACCATTACCATCTACACCATCCCATCCATATCTGTCTTCCATAAAATCATGGTATTTAGATGTACAATAGTGTGCATCTCCAGCTACTTCGTCAAAATCACTGTTTTGGTTATCCCAGTAGTTATCTTCATCTTCAAAGAAAGCGTAACCATAAGGCGATCCACCATCAAACTGGTTTGCGTTGATGGTCCAGATATTTCGTTCATCATCAAATAATTGGAAATTATTTGGAGATAGAGAGTCTGTGCGGATTACTTGCTCCCCATAATATCTTGTATTAGCTACCCCTTCAACACCAACATGGCAAATCCGATCAATCTCTTGAATTTTTTCACCATTGTTAGCATCGATGATATATCTACTCTTGTGATACTGAGGACTATCAAAGGACGCTTCGATCTCATAAGCCAAGGTATAGTCACCAGAAAATTCGGGATAAGCTCTATCCACAATGACTAATGTAGCATTGTGATATTTTAATTTCTCATACACGTCCATGACATTGCCATCTTCTTCAAAAACATGCTGGATGATTTGTTGCTTCAACAACTCCTTTGCTGTATCCTCTGATAGCTTTGGTGATGTATTTAATGCAATGAGTGGCAGATATTCACCACTTACCTTTTTAAGAACTCCATATTGTTCGTGAAATACCATGCCTGTGCCTAGTACTGGTAGTCCTTTATAGGATTGGGTATATCGAGCCCTTGTCCATCCATTAGGATTATCAAATACTTTTTGGGCTACAAAATCCTCTGGCGCATCTAGGCCAAATTCTTGATAATGCGCACTAATGTAATCGTTTGTTGTTCGATCAGTTTGAAGTTCAGAAAGTGCAAATTGCTGACGCAAGTTTAGCTTATCTTGTAGACCTTGCGACGATACATTGAATGCAATAGAACTTAAAATGAGTAAAATGAAAGATCTCATCATAAATGATTGGTTTTGTGTTAATGAATTGAACTAAAGATATTCAATATTTTCAAAGCTACTATACAAGTTTAATCTAGACTTTAAAAACATTATATACCCGACAATGGTATAATGCGCGAACTCGGTAAAATGCTGCAAGTTTTGTATTTTAATTGTCTATGAACCTGAGAGTTCTCATCTTTCTATACCTACTAATCATTCCATTTGCGTCTGGTAAAGCCCAAATGGTAACGAATGGCACTGCCTATTCTTTAGGGGGAGATTGTTACCAACTTACCATAACTACCACCGGCCAGGCAGGCAGTATCTTTTCATCATCTACCATCGACCTTACTGAAGCTTTTGTAATCGAAGCCACCCTCAATTTTGGAAACAATGATGGTGGAGCAGATGGTATTGTCTTTGTTTTAACGACGAGCAATACTGCTTTAGGGGGCACTGGTGGGAGCATTGCCTATGACGGCATTTCGCCTTCACTAGGTGTAGAATTTGACACGTGGCAAAATGGCAATTTAGGAGATCCCGCCGCTGATCATGTAGCTATACTCAGTAATGGAAATAATAATCATAATGCTGACCTGGAAGGTCCTGTCGCTTTGGGCAATTTAGAAGATGGGCAAGATCATTGCTTCACCGCAAGTTGGGATCCAGGGACTCAAGAATTTCTAACTTTTATTGATGGGAATTTAGTTATGACTTACAATGGTGACATTAGTATTCATGCTGGTAGTACTGATGTATACTATGGTTTCACTGCTTCTACTGGAGGTGCTGTAAATAATCAATCTGTTTGCGTTAGTGTGGCCGAACTGATACCAATGGAGGACCAAGAGATTTGTCCGGGAGAAAGTGTCACCCTTACCGCTGACCCTAATGGTGTTTCGTATGAGTGGAATGATCCTAATGGAAGTCTATCTGATATAAATAGTGCAAACCCGACGGCCAGTCCCGATGAAACCACATTATATGAGGTAAGCATTACCTATGCTTGTGATGCCGTACTGGTTGATGATGTTTTGGTCAATGTCCTTCCTGAAGTAGACTTCAATTATAATCCTGTACCTGATTTCTGTGAAAGTGACGGCCCATTTACGTTTGTAATAACGCCGCTTGGTGGTTCATGGTCTGGTGATGTAGATGCATCAGGCTCCTTCGATCCAGCCTTGTTAGGTCCTGGTTCGTTTAAAGCCATTTATACCTACATTGATCCTACTACTGATTGCCTGTTTGAAGAGTGTTTTGCTATTGAAATATTTGAAGATCCTGTACTGAGTATTTTAGTCGATGACCAAATTTGCCAATCAGAATCGTTCGCTGTCATTCAGATCTTTCCAGGAAATGGAGATCTATTCATAGACGATGAAGAATACAATGATGGTATATTTTATCCAGCTGACCTAGAGCCTGGCATTCATTATGTTTATTACAGTTTTGAAAACAGTGCGGATTGTTATGCAGAGATATTAGATAGTTTCGAAATCTTACCTCAGCCACAAGTAGCAGCTGGTCCGTCTGGAATCTACTGCCAGTCAGATAGTATTTTACAATTGATAGGAAATCCTCCGGGCGGCACTTGGTCAGGAATAACTAATGGGAATAGCATCAACCTAAACACCTTAGAAGAAGGCACTCATTACGCCTTTTATAGTTATATGGATAATAATGGATGTGTGGGAATAGATACAGCAGATATCTATATTCAACCCAGACCTAGTTTAGAGATAAATGGAACCATAATTACTTGTGAAGGCTTTGCTCCTGCATTTGCTTTTGATGTTCCAATAGATATTCAAGACAGTCTCTACTTGATACTATCTAATGAGGACGGCGTATTGGATACCGTATTTATTGAAGGTAATCTTGATACATTGCGATATCTTGATGAAGGACAATTTACTATTGCTGGTTGTCTCGGATTGAACGGTTGTCCAGGGGATTGTTTGGGAAATATATCTAAGCTAGAAATTCCAAAATTTGAATTGACGGATGTTTCCATCAGCTGTGATGAAACAGACGAAAATTACTTTGTCCACTTTAGAATTGCAGCACAAGTAGATGGTTCATTTTCTATTAACGGGCCAAATATTATGAATGAGCCTGACGGTAGTTATACGGCTGGGCCATTGGCTAATCACGACGAATATGAAATAATCGTAGCAGATATATTTGGTTGTCTTCAAGATACATTGAAAGGAAGCTACAGCTGTATGTGTGAAGAATTCTTACCTACTTCATTGATTCCTAACCCTTCTTTCGAAGAGCTTAATTGCTGTCCGATGGCTGATGAAGAGTTATTTTGTGCTGTGGGATGGATTCAAGCTTCTGAGCCCACCACTGACTTTTTGCATGAGTGCGGGATAACCGCACATCCTGAACTTGGCTTTGAAATGCCGCGACCTTTACCGGATGGGATGGGCGCCATAGGCTTTCGAGATGGCTTGTTTTTTAACCCCAATTTTAAGGAATATGCAGGCGCTTGTTTGACCCAGTCCATGGATGTTGGAAAAAGTTATACGCTTAAATTCGATATTGGTTTTCATAGTCATTGGGCATCTCAGGAAGTAGCCTTGGCACTTTTTGCAACAACAGATTGTAATAACCTTCCTTTTGGTGTAGGTGATTTAAATTATGGCTGCCCGACGAATGGCCCTGATTGGGTTCAATTGGATGCTGCAAGTTTTAGTGGTACTGATGAATGGGTCGAAGCTCGGTTTACGTTTACTGCGCAAGAAAGCTATGAAGCGATTGTTTTAGGGCCTGCTTGTGAAGCAAATCCGAATTACAATTTTGATCCTTATTATTTTTTCGATAATCTGATTTTAGGAGAGAGCGATGAATTTGGAATCCCAATTATCAGCGTAGAAGGAAATATTTGTTCAGACTCTTTACATATCCTGAGTGCAGATATAGTAGATGGTATTTACCAATGGTATAAAAATGGCATTGCTATTCCTGGCGCGAATGACATAGAATTAATTATAGACGCGGATGATCCTGATCCTGAAGGATCATACTCTCTTATTATTACCACTGAACAGTCGTGCTTCTTAGGTGAAACCTTTGATGTGATTTTGCCTGTTTATGAGAGCTTTCCTGTCATAGAATTATGTCCAGGGGATAGTTATTTACTCGGCGATACACTCATCACCTCTGAAGGAATATACAATCAAATCTTACTAGCTAACGATGGTTGCGACAGCTTGATTCAATTGAATGTTATAGAGTTAGATAATTCAAGTGCTACAATAGACACTGTAATATGCGCTGAATCCACAATTATTCTCAATGACGAAGTCTTTTCAGACCCTGGTTTGTATACGCAACAATTAAATAATGTACAAGGATGCGATAGTATAATCCAACTTAATCTTTCTCACTATACTATTCCATCCGACACCATAGTAGCTAGTATATGTGAAGGAGAGTTTTTTGATTGGAACGGACAATTATATAATGAAGACGGGTTTCACGCACAAACCCTGACTGCTGCTCAAGGTTGTGATAGCATAAGTGTTCTTTCTTTGGATGTACGTCTTCCGTCAACATCAAGTATTGTTGACACATTGTGTGACGGTGAGTCTATCATAATAAATGATGAGGTATACACTGTTTCAGGCTCTTATGAGCAATCATTAGTAAATGCTCAAAATTGTGATTCTACTATTCTCATTACATTGGAATTTATCTTGCCAACGTCGCAAACGGTAGTTGGAGAAATTTGTCAAGGAGACAGTATTCTTTATAATGGTCAATGGTATTCTGAGGAAGGTTCCTATTTACAAACATTAACTGCTGATTCTGGATGCGACAGCCTTTTATCAATAATAGTTAACCAAATTAATGTAGAAGAAGGGACTCTAGATGTTGCTAAATGCCTAGGAGATCAAGTAGTTATAAATGGTATTACATATATAGATCAAGGGCAGTACATTCAAGACTTAACCGCATCAAATGGTTGTGACAGCAGCTTACTTTTGAACATTGTTGACATTTTACCAGACACTGTTTACTTGTATGAAACGGTTTGTGACACTAGCCTCCTAGGTTTGTTTGACTCAATGTACACAAGTCAATTTGGCTGCGATAGTCTAGTTATTACAGATATCAGTTTATCTCCGAGCGAAGAGTGTGGGCTTGAGTTCGGCATAGATGTCCCACTTATTAGCTGTTTATCTAACTCAGATACTTTATTTATTAGCATAAGCAATGGCATTGGACCTTACCAATACACACTGACTGAAATAAATGGAGGGCTCAATTACTCAGGAGAGCTAACCATGGCTAGTAATAATAGCTACTATATTCCAGAAATTGGCGTGGGCAGCTATACGGTAGAAATAGTCTCATCTGACGGTTATTTCGCGTCTAGCAGTTTTACCATCGAAATGGCAGCA
Organism: Saprospiraceae bacterium; assembly: GCA_020629315.1. Lineage (GTDB taxonomy): Bacteria > Bacteroidota > Bacteroidia > Chitinophagales > Saprospiraceae > JAHDDO01. Next base: position 221,683 of record JAHDDO010000001.1, read on the forward strand.
GGTCCTGCTATCGTAGGTACTACTGTTTCTACATATGGTAATTCAAATACCTCTTGCTCCGACAGTGAAGATGGCTGGATAAGCATAGATGATATTCAAGGTGGAGCTCCTCCGTACACATATATATGGTCCACAGGTTCAGAAGAGGCTTCAATTAATAATGTTTTAGCTGGGTATTACACAGTTACGATTACAGACCAAAATGGATGTATTGACTCTACTGGATTTACCCTTTTGTCACCAGAGATATTACAGGCCTCGGCTGAAGTAATTCACCCTCTTTGTTTTGGTGATGCCAATGGTAGCATTATCGTTTTTGCCGAAGGAGGAACACCACCTTATTCCTATTCAATCGAAAACCTAGCTACATCAATGGAAGGTTCATTCTCTGAACTTTCCGCTGGCGAGTATACTATGGTGATAACTGATCAAAACGAATGCTCCATTTCTATAACGGCTGTTCTAATTGATCCTGACCCTGTATATATTTTACTAGATAAAGATACTACCATAGCCTGGGGAACTAGCCTTGACCTAAGTTACGATAGTAATATTCCCTCCTCACAAATAGAAAATATTGAGTGGTTTGCAAATGGAGATTTAGCATGTAGCAATTGTGAAAACCTAGAAGTATCACCCACTGAAGATATTTTGGTCACTGTTACCATTATCTCAGAAAATGGTTGTGAATCAAGAGACGAACAATTAATAAGTATCTACTTGATAAAAGATGTTTATGTACCCAATGTATTTTCACCGAATGCTCAAGGCAACAATGCATTCTTCACGCTGGATGGTAATTTTGCAATGGTTCTAATCCCAGAAATTATGATTTATGATCGTTGGGGAAATTTAATGTTCGAAGGAGAAAATCTTGAACCAGGTATAGCTGAGCAAGGTTGGGATGGGACCTTCAATGGTCATAACGCTATGGAAGGTGTTTATACCTTTATAGCCTTAGTAAATTTTGTTGATGGTAGCCAGCAAAGAGTTTCCGGCGACGTTACGCTAATAAGATAAAAGGCCTTCCAAAATTGAAAGGCCTTTCTTTTATTCTAATAAATGACCGTTACATCACCGGTCCTTGATATTTCGCCGAGCCCCGGCACATTGAATACATAATAGTATACATATACCCCACTTACGACATTCCTTTCCCTAAAGGTACCATCCCAACCTTCATTCGGTTGATTCGTCATAAATGAACCATTATAATATATCAGTTCTCCCCATCGATCAAAGATGTACATTTCAAGCACTTCTACATCATCATCACCCGTTTGAGGGTAAAAGGTATTATTCCCATCGTTAGTATTAGGTGATATTACATTAGGTATAAAAATGTCAATTTCTCGATCTACTTGAAGACGTATTTGTGTTGTATCAATACATCCATTTACATCTATTAAGGTAACCAAGTAGGTAATGTTCTCCGTTACATCCTCAATTGGAACTTCTAGACAATTTTCGCATGGATTTTCCAAAGGCGGCTCCCATGTTATTTGATCTATGTCAGATGGATCTACATTTGTATTTAAAATTAATTCGACGTCATCATTGTACTCTAACTCCAGCCAAGGATCTTGCGCTTGCAATAGTACTGGATCTGGACTGTCTAATGTGTACGTTGTACCAAATGTACAACCTAAAGCGTCCTCTACGATTATTTCGTAAGATCCAGGTCCAAGTCCGGTAAATACGCCTGTAGCATTTTCATTTCCATTTAACGAATAACTAAATGGAGCTGTACCACCGGTACTCACTGTCACTATAATGGTTCCGTCATCTATACCTGCACAAAGAGGTCCATCTATTGTTGCATCAAACCCTTCTGGGATATCATTATAATCTACAAATATTGAATCCTCTCTTATGCAACCATTTATCAGGCTTTCTACAAGAACATAATACCAGCCTGATTCATCAATGATCGGATTGGACGAATCTTCGCCATTGACAATGTTTCCTTCTTGTGTAGTCCACTCAAAGAGTAACTTATCTTCTGGGTCAACAGTAGATATCTCTAAAGTAAGTTCATCAATAGTACAAGGAAGGAATGCCTCTTCGGCTAAATCAAATTCTGGAAGCAAGGTGTTTTCGACAACAACCACTGAGTCCAAGTTAGAGCATCCCTTTTCAGTATCAATCGCTTCGAAGAAATAAACACCAGGTTCAGTGATTAGCAAGGTTGTTGATATGGCACCTTCAATGGCAACACCATCTTCATCATACCATTGATAGACAATATTTTGACCACTTTGTGAATTAGTGGCATCAATAAATAATGTATCAATGCTACACGTTAATGTATCTGGGTTTGCAATTTGAATGATCGGATAATCTTCTTGATCTTCAATACTGATAAATGCTTCTGTCATGCAGTGAGTAATAGAATCATATGCCACTAAGACGATATCTCCTGATGATGTTATTAGCAATGAATCACCATCTTGTAGTTCTTGATCCAAATACCAAGTATAAACCACATTCTCCTCAGAAACATAGCTAAGGTAAACCGTGTCGATTACACAATCGATGATATTTCCAGGATCGGCCACAATCTGCGCCATTGGCTCATTTCTTATGTCATCGACAAGGACGGTCTCAGAAACGAAACAATCGTTTATTTCATCAAATACTGTAAATGTGTATTCGCCGCCCTCTTCTGTTAAGAACATAGGGTCAGTAGATACAATTTCGCCTTCCTCATCCATCCATTCGTATGTGATACCATCACCTTCACTCGTTTCAGTACCTCCTAGCGCTACGGCATTATTTTCACAATCAATGACTTGGTTAGGTCCTGGATCTGCGATTACTTGACAAGCACAATCTGGCGCTTCTACCAGTATAGTAGTATCACAACCCGTACTTGTGTTTTGAAGGTAAATACTGATTGTTTCAGATGTATCAACTTCTGCAATCAAGTATGCATTTGGTCCAATGTTATCTATAGTGAACGTGCCTGCCGTTATTTCATCCGCATTTGTTTCAAAATAAATATCATACGTTTCTTTATCCTCTGCGCAATCCAATTCGTTTAAGACGAATTCTGGACTAGGCTCCACCACTAATTCAAACTCAGCTAAACCCCGACATCCTTGAATATCTGTTACATAAACCGTATAAAGTCCCCCTTCTGAAACCATTACACTCGGATTAGTGCCGCCAGTGCTCCAATCATATGATTGGTATGTTTCGGTAAGACTTAATGTGGCTGTTTCTCCTCTACAAATATATTCAGGCCCTTCAATAACGGGGTCTGGGGCTTCTGCCTCAAATACTTCGACACTACCCTCTCCTGTGCAACCAAAACCATCAGATACTGTTACCGAGTAGACACCGCCATCTGTAACTAAAATAGTTTGCGTTTCTTCACCCGTACTCCAAATCCAGCTCTCAAAGAAGCTACCTGCATCCAAGGTCGTATTTGCCCCTTCACAAATAAATGGATTACCGAGAATGACAGGGTTTAGTGACTCTTCTTCTGTCACCATAACCGAGCTTTCAGCCGTACATCCGTTTACATCGGTTACTGTAACACTATATTCACCTTCTTCATTTACTTGAATTGTAGGATCAGAGGAGCCATTACTCCATGACCAGGCCACTATATTTTCACCAGAACCGTCTAGTACCGCAAAGCCCATTGGGCAATAGCTCGTAGAACCAGCAATATTTATTGAATATGGAGGATGCGTAAATATTTCAAGATTTGTACTTGCCGTACACCCATTAGCATCAGCAACAGTGACGGCATATAATCCAATATCCGAAATCGTGATGGTAGGTGTAGATTCCCCTGTACTCCATTCATACAAAGAGTAGGTTTCTGTTAAGCCAAATGTCCCCGCTGTATTAGGGCATAAAAACGGATCCCCATCAATCTCAGGTTCTGGATTCTCTTCTGTATTAATTGATATCATACTAGATGCCGTACATCCATTTTCATCAGTAACAGTAACACCGTAATTTCCTTCTTCATTGATAATAACGGAAGACGTATTAAATCCATTTGACCATGCAAATTCTGTAAAGTTTCCATCTATAGTTAATTCTGTAGTACTGCCTACACATATATAAGGATCTCCTTCTATGGTAACAGAAGTAGGATCTAATTCTCCGACAGAAATACTCGTATTACCAGAACAACCTGATTGATCATACACTGTTACTGAGTAACTACCTGGCCCATCAATTTCTATGGATGGAGTCATATCTCCGGTACTCCACTCATAGGTACTAAAGATCCCAGCTGATAGTGTTGCTGTGGCTCCTTGACAAATATTTTCAGGACCATCTAAGGTAGGTGATAAGGACTCTTCTTCTGTTACATCAATCGATGATGTTGCCGTACAGCCATTTTCATCGGTGACTGTCACTTGGTATGTTCCTTCTGAGGATACTTGAATCTCATTTGTATTTTGACCCAATGGTCCCCACATAACATTGGCAAATTCCGTATTAAGAGTAAGTGTAGTAAAGCCTCCAACACAATAAGAACTAGAGCCTAATATAGAAACTGTAGGCAAGCTAAATTGATCGACAATCACAGCAGAACTGCTCGTACAACCAAAATCATCTGTAACTGTAACAATATATGTTCCTCCTTCATTTACCGTTAGCGAAGATTCCATGCTACCGTCATTCCATTCATATTCTGCATACGAACCTACAATACTTAGATCCAGAGATTCTCCTACGCAAAGCTTATCAACACCGTCAATTTCTGGAGGCGAAATAGTTACCTCTTCAACTACAATGGAACTCTCTGATGTACATCCATCATCATCAGTAGCTGTTAGTGAATATAATCCAGGTAAACCTGCAAAAATGCTTTGATCGTTAACTCCATTAGACCATTCGTACATAACGAATCCATCAGATCCGGATAATTCGCTGAAGGAACCAGCACAAAATTCCGTATTGCCATCAACGATAACTTGCTCTGCTTCTATACCCATTACCTCCACTGATGAGCTACCTGAACAGCCGTTGATATCGGTTACTGTAACAGAATAGGTATTACCAGATGTCCCAGTTATCGATGAGGTCATATCTCCTGTCGACCATTCGATTGAACTAAAGTTTCCGGACACAAATAGCGATGCATCAGATCCAATACATGCAGAAAGATCACCGGTTATAACTGGCGATAGTTCTGTTTCCTCAGTTACAGATACTGTAGAGCTTGCCGTACATCCATTTTCATCAGTAACAATTACTGTATAATCGCCTTCATCAAAAACTTCAAGTGTTGGTGTAATCTCACCATTTGGTTGCCATACTTGAGAAGCCCAGACACCAGCATCCAAAAGAGTGGACCCATCTGTACAGAATGAAGTGCTACCTCCAATAATAACCGTAGCTTCTGGTTCTACAGTGACAAATATAGAAGAGGTACCTGTGCACCCGTTGGCATCAGTTACGGTCACAGAAACTGTAGTAGCCATATCAACATCAATTTCATGTTCATCCGCACCAGGTAATGACCATTGATATTCTTGGAAAAAATCAGGTACATAGAGAGAGGCGCTACCTCCTGGGCAGAAACTAGGGTCTCCTAATATCTCCGGTTCAGGTGCATCATAATCATAAACAATTACGGAAGATGTCGCAGTACATCCATTATCATCAGTGGCTGTTACTGTATACTCTCCGGGATCCTCAACATCTATTTCAGGCCCGATATCACCTGTGTTCCATTCCCAAGACACTAAATTACTACCATCATATCCATCAAGAGTAAAGCTCTCACCTGGACAAAGGGCCATGTTTCCATATATTTCTACCCATGGCGTGTCGTAAGCAAAAACCTCAAGTGTACTTGAGCCTGTACAGCCATTTACGTCAGAAACTGTAACTGTGTACATTCCTGGAATCGTTACATCTATATAAAAATCAGTTTCTCCATTAGGTGCCCATTCGTAGGTAGCAAAGCCTTGTCCTGCAGAGAGTGTAACCTCACTATTTAGACAGAACCCTGGCCCTCCTATTATTTCTGGGTTCAGTTCAGTAGATTCAATCACTTCAACTGTCGAACTACCTGTACACCCAAAATCATCTGTTACAACAACCGTATAATCACCAGGAACACTTACATCTATAGAACTACCTGATTCACCACCAGGAGTCCATTGATACTCGGCATATCCATCATCCACTGATAATACAGTGGATCCGTCAGTACAGAAACTAGTGGATCCTCCAATTTGAATTTCAGGCGCAGGGTGCACGGTTACAAAAAAGTCAGCCGTACTAGTACATCCGTTTATATCAGTTACGGTTACTTCATAATTACCCGTTTCAGTTGCAAAGTAAATTTGTCCGTCTGGTCCATCCCATTCATAAGATATAAACCCATCACCAGCATCTAATATGGAGGTTTCTCCTTCACATATATCTTCATCTCCTGTTATTGTTGTTGTTATAGGTTCGTTTACAGTTACCGTTACGGAGACTAAATTGGAAAAGCATCCATTGAGATCACACTCAACCCAAAATGTCGCATCTTCTGTAAGTCCTGTCAGAATAAAAACATTTCCAACATTAACCAGATTTGTCCCTGCCGCATCGTCATACCAATTTACATTACCTCCTATACAGCCAATAACTTCTATCTCTCCATTTTCGCCTATACAAACAGGGTCTGGTGGTAGTACATCTGGATCAGGTGTTGGATTATCCTTTCCTTCACAAGGAATACAAATATTATCTTGACAATCTACCACTTCTACATCAAGATTAGTACATGGATCCCCATCATCACAAGGAATTTCAAATGTAACCCCATTGTCACAATTGGTTAATTCCCCTGCGCATGGCACGCATATCGATCCATCACAAGCTATGGTTACCATATCATTGATCGTACATTCATCCATGTCATCACAAGGAATCACTTCCGTCACTCCTGTACAATCGGTTACATCACCAGTACATGGTACACACACTGTACCTTCGCAGTCTACCACCCACATATCATTTATGGTGCATTCATCCATATCATCACATGCTGTAGGTGTTGGTGCTACCAAGGTTATTACTTGAGTGAAAGTGATTGGTCCATTACCACAATTGTCAGTAGCTTCCCAAACGCGCGTTATACTTCCTCCTGTGCATGGATCTAAAGTGCCACTTTCCACCGGTGATGCGAAATTATTAGGATCACAATTATCTTCATATTCTAAGTCAATTGCATCTGGCAGATCAACCAAACAGGTTATCGTAACAGCCGCATCTGGTGTATTAATAAACATCGGTGGTGTAATATCCTCCAATGTTATTGTTTGTACATGAGTCAAGGTTGCTCCACAAATAGGTACAACTTCCCATGTTCGAATTAGTTGGTCGCCACAGTTTACCAATTCACCTTCTTCAATTGGGTCAACTGTTCCTTCTTCTAAACAGCCTGCTACTGCATTATTACTATAATCTAAAGAAACAGCCAGATCAATAATATCATCACATTGAACAGTAAGATCTGAAGGTAATGCACCTGTCCACATAATATCTGGCACTGGATTTACTGTGATATTTTGTGAATGGGTAGTAATATTACCACATTCATCTGAAACTTCCCATGTCCGAGTGATCATGCCTCCAATACAATCCTCAATGGTGCCTGTTTCAGTAGGCACTACCAATTGGTCTTCATCACAATTATCTGTTGCATTAATATCAATGGCATCCGGAACATCCAAATAGCAATCAAATACTAAATCAGTTGGCATCTCTGCTAATTCTGGGGCCTCCATATCTTCCAATGTAATCGTTTGGACATGAGTTAATGTAGGGCCACAAATAGGTACAACTTCCCAAGTTCTGGTAATCTGATCGCCACATACTAATAATTCACCTTCTTCCATTGGACTTACGGATCCTTCTTCTAAACAAGTAGAAACCCCTTCATTCGAATAATTGAGGTCAACGGGTGGGTCAATGGCCTCTCCGCATTGAACACTTATATCTGCTGGCAAACTACTTGTCCACATAATATCTGGCACTGGATTTACTGTGATCGTTTGTATATGAGTGGCTGTATTATCACAGGCATCAGTATATTCCCATGTCCTCATAATTTCACCTCCCAAACAATCATCGATAGTGCCTGTTTCTACCGGGTCAACCATGCCATCCCCATCACAGTTATCTTCCCACATTAAAGCACTGGCATCCGGCACATCTGCTGCACAATCATACGTAGCGTCTCCAGGTGGGTTTATAAAAACGGGAAGTTCAGTGTCTTCCAATGTTATCGTTTGTGTATGCGTCAATGTTGCTCCACAATCAGGAACCACCTCCCAAGTTCTGATTATTTGATCCCCACAGACTAAAAGTTCTCCTTCTTCTACTGCCACAGCAACACCTTGTTCTAAACAAGCTGAAACAGCATCATTAGAATAATTTAGTGGCACTGCTGGATCTATTAGCTCACCACATTGAACACTAATATCTTCTGGGAGAGTGCTAGTCCAATCAACATCTGGGACTGGGTTTACAGTAATAGTTTGTTCAAAACTCCCAGTGTTACCACATTCATCAGTGTATTCCCAAGTTCGAATTAATTCGCCACCAGTGCAGGCATCAACGGTTCCTGTCTCAGTACCCGCAACAAAACCCGAACCATCACAATCATCAATCCACTCTAAGTCTTCGATGGCTGGAACATCTAAGTGACAGTCAAAAGTCTCATCAGCAGGACCATCCGGAAACTCCGGAAGATCTGGGTCATCCAGTGTTATAGTTTGAGTGTATGTAAGGGTGGCCCCACAAGTTGGAACGACTTCCCACGTTCTAACTATTTGGTCACCGCACACTACCAATTCGCCTTCCTCTGTAGGGGATACTGTCCCTTCCTCTAAACAATTGCTGCTTGGTGAGTTGTTTGAATAATCTAAATCCTCTGGCGGCGGAATTGCATCGATACATTGTAGAGTAATATCTGCTGGCAGATCTGAAACCCAATCTGGGTCAGGCACTGGATTAACTGTAATTGTCTGACTGTAAGAGACCGTCAATCCACAATCATCCGTATATTCCCAAGTTCGTGTAAGTTCTCCTCCAGTACAAGGATCTATGGTTCCGGTTTCGGTACCATCCACCATACCAGAGCCATCACAATTATCTGACCAAGCTAATTGTTCTTGTGTCGGGATATCTAAATGACACTCATATGTTTCGTCAGCTGGCGTATCATCAAAGGTAGGGTCCTCAGTATCTTCCAATGTCACAACTTGAGTCGTATCAAAGGTTCTTCCACAATCATCTGTGATAGACCATGTAACAGTTAATTCATCACCACATATTAATAAGTTTCCATCGGTGGCAGGCTGTGCTGTGCCATCTATTAAACAAACGCCTTCATCTCCATTTGAATAATTGACATCAACCGGCTCAAACGGCAATTCATCACAAGTTATGGTAATATCTTCCGGCACATCATTGAACGTGACATCTAAAGGTGGGTCAATCGTGACCAATTGTGACTCAGAAATTTCTCGACCACAATCATCGGTAAACGTCCAGGTAAATGTGACCGTTCCTCCACAGGCATCTATCGGATCATCTGTGGTACCTAGCACAGAACCTTCTATCAAACAACTACCCATGGCACTATTTGAATAATTTACAGGCACTTCTCCGTCTATCAAATCTGCGCAGCTCAAGTTTTCGTCATCTGGAATATCTAAGAAAATGGCAGGAGGTACAATTTCGATAGTTATATTTTGAACATGCTCCGCGACATTACCACATGAGTCTACTATGGTCCATGTTCGAGTATAGCTACCTCCATCACAAATTGTGTGTGAACCTTCTTCTACACCATCAACTGTGCCTGGGTCCATACAATTGTCACCATAATTTAATGCTTCCATTGGTGGAAGCTCATCAAAACATACGAAGGTCATATCACCTGGTGGCTCATCGAACACTGGGATTTCTGTATCCTCAAAAGTTAAAACACCCATATCGATGTCACAAAAACAAGAATTACACTCTTCAAAATCATTATAATTTTCACCCACCACTGGAATCGTAAATGTTGAATCTATATAAAAATTGTAGCTGTAGACATTGAATGTCGCACAATACTCATGCGTAAATACGCCATTATCCGCATTGTTAGCATATAGGATTTCTCCAGAATCATCTGTTACAAAAACCCATTGATCCAAAAACTCTGAAACAGCATAATCATCAACGCTAAACATAATCTCTTCACCAGGACAGGCTGTATAATCGTCCATTGTGCCTGCATCAGCCTCTGCGTCCAAAACAACCACTGTTTTGCATAATTGATCTGGGGCATCATCAACTTCTATGCAAGGTGGATTATCCACATCAACACAAATTTCATATTCTCCTGCTGCAGGAAAATCATACGAAAAAGTAAGCAGCTCTTCACCGTCATCCTCTTCTACACCATCTACATACCAGTAATAGTTGACAGCCCCATCGTGACTGGTTACACTGTAATCTCCAGTACCCGGTTCACAAAGAACACTTGGTCCTTGAATTTCTTGATCCCATGGTTGTATTTCATTGACCCCACAATCACCAATAATGAATGTTTTAACCATGCACGCAGAACCACAGCAACCATCCACAAGAAAGTGATAGGTATTTCCAACTATCATACCGGTAACCTCAACAATCCTTACATCATCACCATCACAACCGTCCGTACTAGTATCACATGCAATAGCGGATGCCGGATCTAATGAGCAATCCTCATAAACGGCTGCTTGAATACCTGCACAAACACCAGGACCTGATTGCTCATCAGTGCAATCAAAATAAATTAGTTCGATAGTAAGCTCTTCACACCATGCAATAAATGAAAACCAAGTGGGATTATGAGAGGCCGTATTTAATCCTTCTGAACCTGTACACATCGGTTCAGGGCCATCCTCTGGATGTAAAAAGGTAGACATATCATACTCATATTCGTGCAATTCCTCCAAGGTACATAGCACCGGTGCGGTCTCACATTGACAAGTGTTCTCACTGCCACTATCACATAGTTCTGGAATTTCGGTTTGAGAGAACGAACACATGGGAGCTAGGACGATGATAAGAATTATCAAAGATTTGAAGGAAGAGGTGTTATACATAGTCAAGTGTATATCTGAGGTTAAATCAATACATGTTCTATACTATGGAGTATCAGCTTTTCTAAAGATCGTGAACAATTAACAATTAAATGGCACTAAAACTGATTAATTTGAGGCTTAATTTGCAATTATTTCGTGTTCTTAAACGATTATACTAGCAATAGTCTTTAAACACACAATCTTATTTGGATGTTTACAAAAATCGCGCTAAGTGTTGCTTCCTTTTTTATTTCGTTTTGTGCCTGGTCTCAAAAAGGATTAGACAGTCTGAATCTTGATACCTTTTTATCTGAGATTGATTCAGGATTAGTGGTTATTGGGGAGGCCCATGCAGTGGCTGGCACACACGAAACCGAGCATTTCATAT
>JAHDDO010000058.1 GCA_020629315.1 Saprospiraceae bacterium
AACCCGTAGGTGAAAATGAATTGCGAGGCGCCTAGGATAGGGTAGACTTCTTTTTCTTTCTCACATAGGCTATTAATAGTATCTATTTTTTGGGCGTTTACAAAGTATATAGTACAAAGTATCTGGTATATAGCATTTATCGTTTAGTGACTAGAACACATCTAAACAAGATATATAAGAATATTTAAATTTTGTAACGGGCTGATAGGGGTGCAGTTGTAGTATTATTGTCTTATAAGTACGCCAACGTCTATACCATGAAAAGAACAACACGCGCCCTGGCCGCATTTTGTGTAGTGGCCATTTCTTGCCTATCTCTCCCAGGGCAGAGTACCTATGATTTGTTTAAGGAATCCTATTCTATTAGTACGTTAAATTGTAACTCAGCTAGTTATTCTGTTTGTTGGTTTTCAACTATTCAATTGACGAATGAAGGTATGGTAGACAGTCTTCCTTCCCTAGGGTATGGAGGTCCGGAAAGTAGTTTCATTGGTCTGGAATATGTTTTCGATGGGGGCAAGGTTTACACATCAGATGGATGGTTTGGTAATGAATTGCTCTTGCTTTATGATTTTGATCTAGAAGTTGGAGAATCTACTACGTATTGGGAAGGTTTTTGGGGTCTACCCGCTTTTGGGACTGTAATTGAAAAGGGGAGTTTATTTTTAGAGAATGGAAGTGAACGGAGATATTTAGTTGTTGATAGTGATCTGCAATTTGAGAATGTCGTTTGGATAGAAGGAATCGGGAATTCAAAATTTATTACGCCATTTTCTCATATTGATGGCTGGGGTGAACTTATTTGCGTTCGAGATGAAAATGATGCACCATTACTTTCAAACTCAAATACTTTTGTTGGCTATTTTGAAACATATGAATATGATCAATCAACATGTGAAAAACTATTATGTCCCAAATTAACGGCCAACTTTGATTTTTATGTAGATAGTTTAGAGGCTCATTTTATAAATAACACTTCAAATGGCGATGCTTTTTCTTGGGATTTCGGAGATGGCAATTCAAGTACAGAAAGCAATCCAAAACATTCATACGACGAAGCAGGATGTTATTTGACAAGCTTGACTGTGTATGATGAGTGTTGGGAAAGAAGCTACACCACCACTAAACAAATAAACACATGTAGCCAGAATAATTGGGACTACTTTTTTCCTACAAGCTTTCAGGATATTTCTTTCATTGATGATAAAAAAGGTTGGGGCATCACAAATGACAGTATATATTTTACGAATGATGGAGGAATTACTTGGCAAACACAATATTTTGACCCACCTGAATCGGTTTCAAAAAGGTACTTTCAATCTATTCATATGATTGATTCTCTTATAGGATACGCTGAAACATCTGTAGGTAATACAAACGATAAAAGCTTACTAGTAACTAATAATGGTGGACAGGAATGGAAAGATAGGATTAATGGAAGCGGTACTGTCCGAGCACACATTTCAGATTCTGGTATTGGCTATGCCTACGGGAAAGGTATTCTTTATCGCACGGACAACTATGGAAGTGCATGGATCAGACAAAATGAAGATTGTCCCATCTTTGAAGAGTTGTTTTGTTTAAACGACACAGTCATTGGAGCTAGACTCTTTGAGGATAATAATGTAACTAAGGTGTATATTTCAACAGATGCTGGTTTGACGTTCTCTACTTCAGAGTACTCAGAAATAAGAAATGATGCATTTGTAAGAACAATAGTGGCCACCAACGCGAAAAATATTTTTGTTGGAGGAGCTAAGAATAGATTGGTAAAAACCCATGATGGAGGTAGTACTTGGGAGAGTGTCCCTATGCTAAAAGATGAAACGATTGTAGATATCGATTTCATGGATAAAGTTCGGGGCTGGGCTGTTGGCTGGAAAGGAATTCATAAAACGGAAGATGGAGGAATAACTTGGCAATACAGTAGTTGTGGCAGTGAAAAGTTTCATAGGACGATTTCAGCTGTTAATGATAGTACTATTTATTGCTCATCTCGAAATAACTTTGGCAAGTTCGTTTTAGATACTGTCTACAATTGTGCATACAATTGTCCACCTATGAAAATCGATGTTGACCATTCCGTTGACAGTAATGTTCTAACTATAGTTACTGACGCTGAATTTGTAGGCAAAATATTATGGGATTTTGGAGACGGTTTCGTGTCTAATGAATTCCAACCCGTTCATTCATATCAAAATGAAGGATGCTACAATGTGACAATGACAGCAATTGATTTGTGTGATATAGATTCTTTGATTACAGAATTAATAATCCCCATCTGCATAGCTGACCCATGGAAAGAAGAAGACAACGCGACTGGTATTGACATCGAATTTGTGGATGAAGCGTTTGGATGGATCATCACAGAAGATAAAATTTGGCATACTCAATCCGGAGGAGCCAATTGGATAGAACAACCTTTTGAAGAAAATCCGTTTGGTGAACGTTTTCATAAAGCACTAGACATGGCAGATAAAGATCATGGTATCATTGCTTGCGATATTGCTAATGGTTCTCAGCAAGCAAGATCATTATTGATCACTAAGAATGGTGGGAAGACTTGGAAGCGAAAGCTTGAAACCTATGGTATGCTTGATGCTAAAATGCGAGCGGATGGATTTACAGCGGCGATTTCAAATGATAAACGATTTTTTACTTCCGATGATTTTGGAGCGGCTATGCAATTGGTCAACCTAAATCAAATGCCAGACATAAAGCGGATTCAGATAATGGAGGGTGAAACCATCTTTGGATTTGGCGAAATGGGGGGTGTAGGCTTTGTTGCCAAGAGTTACGATAAAGGCGCTACATGGTCGACCAGTCAATGGACAAAGTCCACTACTGTGCCCGAGTATAATTGTTTCTACTTTATTGATGAAAATCATGGATTTGTAGGTCGGAATGGCGGTATTTTGTTATATACCAATGATGGAGCAGAAACGATTGATACATCGTACATTGGCGCTGAAGGGGATATCGTAGATATTGAATTTGCTAATGACTCTGTAGGCTGGTTTGTTTGTTCAAGTGGAGATATGTATAAAACAGTAGATGGTGGATCATTCTGGCAACGGGAAACCTGTTTTACTAATAGTAGTGGTGCTGCTATTTCGGTTCTATCAGATGAAAAATTGTACACATGCTCAACTAGTGGCTGGGCTAGCTTTGATGGGTCGGCTGAGAATCCATGTGCGCAGTCAAGCTCCAACGATGACATTGGCAAACCCATATGGAAGGTGTATCCAAATCCAGCACAAGACAAGGTTTACATTCAACTCCCAAAGGAAGGCCGATTACAGATCGTAGACATCAATGGAATAATTTGTCATTCAGTTAGCCTCTATGAAGGTAACCATGAATTGTCCATTCATAATTTACCATCTGGTATTTATTATATTTCTTATCAAACACAAGATGGTCGTTTAGATAGTAAGCGACTTATAAAGATTGATTAACGGAGTTTTCATAACTATCATAATTAATTTTCAGCCGAATGTTCTAATTCGATTTATATTTCTAAATCGCTAACTTTAGAAAAACCAGCATCATGAAATTAGTTTACCTTTTCTTAGTTCTATTCGTTAGTATTACTCATACCTCCTTTTCTCAAATAGAGCTGCGATCCAATTATTTTGAAGAGGGATTTGATAACGATATTCCAGAAGGATGGATTACACATATCGATCAAGAAAACCTGGATTACATCTATTGGTTTGAAGGTAGAGTCATAATTTTTAGACAGAGTGGTGTTGAATCAGACTTAGTGTTCGTAAGCCCACGTATTAATCTAAAAGAGAATAATGGCGGCAAAGCCATATTCACAATTGGCGAACAATTTGGGGATCCCACTATGGGCTTTGGCTTGATGTCAGATCCTGCCGACCCTTCCTCTAAAATGGAAATCCTAAGCTACTCACCAACTGAAGATTGGGAAGATGTCGAAGTAGACCTCTCTTCAGTAGGGGATGTGGAAGAAGGGTATTTATATTGGAGTATTGAAAATAGAGAGTTTAGTTACTTTTCCTTTGATAAAGTAATCATTACGGAAGGTGAACTGAGTGCTAATAAGGAAGAAAATGCAAGGGATATTGTAGTGGCACCCAACCCGGTTCAAGATATCTTGCAACTGTCGATTCCTTATGAAGGTGTATTAGAAATCCATGACGCCATGGGACAGAGCTATTTAAAGCAAACAGTCAAGCAAGGGAAACATCTCATATCCACCCAAGATTGGATAGCTGGCGGCTACTTTCTTAGATACCAATCAGAAAATGGTTTGTTACAGACCTGGCCATTCGTAAAGCTCAACTATTAAAAATAAAGTAAGCACACAAATTGTACTTCAAAGACCTAAAGGAAAAACGTAAAGCCTAGTTCTCTTTATCCATACGGATAACTTCTCGGATCTGCTCTACCTTCAAGTTCTTTCCTACAATTTTACGCTCTTTATTGAGGACGTAAATCTCTGGTGTGACGTTCACAAAGTATTTAGCATAGATAGCTTTATTAGTCGGGTCGAATACCGAAGTGAATTCGATATTATTTTCTTTTAGGTACTCCTTCCACTCCTTTTCATTAGTATCTACCACTATAGAGTATACATCAATGTCACCCTTGCCTTTTTCTTCATTATAGAGTTGAACTAGTTTTGGTGTCTCCACAGCGCAGTGCTCACAAGTCGGATTGAACATATACACTACTAGATAGTCGGCAGTGCGATCTAGCAAGGTCTGCGGTTTACCATATTGGTCATTAGCGGTAACGTTAGGGCCATCCTGACCTATCAGGCTCTGGGCCATCTCAAAAGCTCTTAGTTGAAGTCCATAGGTGGAAGTACTGTCTGACCAAAAGGCTCTATTATACGAAAAGTACTCTTGTATCATATGTACAAAAACAGCCTCCGCATCCATCAAGGTAGTCTTGGTAGGTTCATACTTAAACACAATCCAATTAGAGAAAAATTGATAATAATGGCCGTGATCCAACACACGAGTTAATAGGTTGTCTGCCGCTGCCTTAATAGAGTCTGGATTTTGGGGCGTTAGATCTGAAAAATATCGCTCTAATTTATTTTTGATGACCGGTGTACGCATTAGCCGCATGTCACTAAAATCTACATTATCCCAAAATTCCTTTCGGTAAGCTGTGACGCGCTCATCCTCGGGTAACTCATCACGAAGGGTAGGGTTTTGGCCCGCCGTTTTGAAGACCGTGAAGAAATTGTCTGGATACTTGCCGAACACCTTGTCTAGATTGGCTTGACGCTTTTCTATCAATTTTTGGCGCTCTGCCTTGATCTCTTCATATCGAGGACTTCCTTGAGATTCAGCTTTAAGTTGTTGATTTAATGGACTAATAGCTGCTCTATGTGCCCGTTCCATAATCAGGTTTTCATAAAACAACTGATTTTCTAAGGAGCCATCCACTTTAGTTTGTGTGGGATCAGCAAGCGAGGTCGTCATCGTAAACTTCTGGTCCTCGCCAAGCATCACTTGTACATATTTATTGTTCGGGAACAACACATAATACAATCCTTGTGGATACCCGTCTTCTCTAATAAAGCGGGTTGCATTATTACTGACTTGAGCTGAGTCCATTCGTATATTTTGATCGGCATAGCTACCAATCATATACACTTTACCTCTAGCACCATCACTGTAGTTGATCGTAAAATCTGCAGGACCACCTGGCACAATACCATTGTCGTCAGGTTTTTTTACGCCCTTCGTCTTGGGATCTTGAAATTGTCCAGGCTTATTAATATTGCTGGCCTGCACATTACTTTGCACCGTATTGGTAGCTTCAGCCTTCTCACCACTAGCATTCGAGCCACAGCTGATAAATAAAACACTAAGAATTGTAATATATTTCCACATAGTTATCAAGCGATTACATATATAAATACAAAAATATAATTCTAAATCGGTATTCCCACCTAAAACTTAAAAACAAGCTATCAAATATATTTTCCTAACGCTTTTTCATTTTGTTCAATGTCCCCTATGGTAAAATGGATTTTTGTATTCATTTTAACATTTCCCATAATTAACATATAATATTTGGTGGATAGGGCATTATCCCGTGTCTTATTATCGTTATAAGCGCAATAACAATTTTGATAACTATTTAGTACATGTACATCCCAACAATATTAGTTGATCCTAAAATTGAGTGTTATGAGGTATTTGATGTTGGTACTGGTTTTTGCGCTAAGCGCTTGTTCACGAACTCCTTTTTGGAAGGATAATCCTTCCAGTTATCAATCGTTTTCCACTTACGATAATGAAATTCAATTAGCCCCTCCTGTAAATAGGGAGCAGCATATGCATGTATTCGAAATCGTAGTTTGGAACGTGGTTGACACCCAAAATAAAGTAGTCATTGGTGATGCTAAACTAAAGTTGATGCTAGATCAATTGAATAAGGTGTATGCCGCCGCAAGCATTCAATTCGAGATCACCGAGACCAATGAACTGCATGATTATTATACCTATGAGTCATTGGTAGAGAATGATTTTTATAACTATTATAATTACTTGACTAATTACAATAGCCCGAACGTTATTGATCTGTATCTGGTGGATCATGAACGCAATTTGTGCTATAATGATGGTCGAGTTCGAGGTTGTGCCAAAGGACGTGGATTTACAACTACCGGCGGATGGCTATCAAGCATAGTGATCCCTAAAGAAGACGTCACCAACATGAAAATTCCGATTCATGAATTTGGGCATTTCTTTAATCTAGAACACACGCATTATAATTATACACATCAACATTCTGGGCATGACTGTGCTAAGACCGGTGATAAAATATGTGATACACCACCTGACCCTGGAGCAGGCGCCTATGGAGCCATGGTAAATTATACGGATTGTGAGATGTATGGCGCATACGATGAAAATGGGATTGAGTTTAAGCCGATGATAAATAATTATATGAGTTATTATGCTCCTTGCTACATGAAGGAATATGCCTTTACACCGGAGCAAATAAAAGTCATGAAAGATTTCGCTTTGGATCATAAACGCGCCGCCTTCGTCAAGACATCTTTATAATGATCTGGGTGGATTTTTATTACTCCGGCAAATTAAAAGCAATAGCGAATATTCAAGGGTAGGTGTATTTTAAAGCTGGCAATTTGCAAGCTGTAAAATTCTGCGTGTAACGAAGAATTGAGTGATCCTTGCTTGCAAGGCATTGCATTTAATTTGACTAGCATTTTGGGTACTTTGTTGCAATGACAAAGTGCCAGCTACTTTTTATCTAAGAAAAAGAACAATAGAATACGGTGCACCTCACAAGCATATCAAAAAAAACTAGCTCATACCTTCAATCATCCTAAGCGCCGTCTTGGCAATAGTATTGTCTGGATATGCGACTAATATGTCCTCATACATTTCCTTTGCTTCTTGGGTCCTTCCAATCTGAGTATGACAAAAAGCAATATTGACTAAAGCCATCTCTCGATAACTCATTTTTGAATGACTCAACATAGTAATGAATCTATAGTCATCGATCCATGCATTTTTAGAAAAATAGGCATGACTAGATTCAAAGTAAGGGATCGCTTCTTCAAAGGCTTCGGCACGAACGTTTTGCATCCCTTTTCTATGATCACTAGGTATACCTCTGCTTACTAACTGCGAAATAGTTAAATAAGTCAGGGGTCCCAAAAACAAATAGCTTTCAAATCCCATCCATTTCCAAAATAGAATACTGCATACCACCACTACAAAATGAGGTAGAAAGGAAACAAACGAAATAGCTCTTATCACGGGTACTTTGCTAGCCAAACTGTACTACCGTTTTTGTTACATACCCATCATAGATGCGCCAGCTAATCCAAACACGAATAACAATGCGTATAGTGCTAGGAAAACTATGGTTACAATACCGATGAACTTGAAACAGCTCTTTAAATTCTTGAAGCTTGTAGTTAATGCTTGTTGGTTATTGCTGTGTAAGGCATTTCGCATATGAGTCGAAAATCGATATAGGTACAAGACAGGAAATAAATAAACCAAGGCTATCAACAAATAAATACCAGTCAAGAACCCGGGATTCATAGGAAGTCCTCCGCCCATTTCTGCGGCAACCGAACCTAAAAGTACCCCAGCAAATAGTGCAATGAGTACCAATAAACCGATACTGATAAAACCAACAATCGCCAAGAATCGACTCCAACGAGCCACCTCAGCTAAATAGCCTCTGTTTTCTGCATCCAGGTGTATGCCACTGGATTGAAAATCATTATCTAATATATTCTCCGCCATGATATTGAAGTTGAGTTTTTAACAATACTATTAAAATAGGAAATAAAATCGACTTATAAATAATAGACAGCTTGCAGCGAAAATATGCAAACTGTCGTTTCATTTATATAATACAAAGCAAGCCTTGCGCTTAGTTTTTTGTAGCTTTAAAATGTAATCGACCGACTCATGATCAAACTTCCGAACAATACCTCCCTTGTTTGGCTTGTAGCCACATCCTTTTTTCTCGTAACGCAAACCTTTGCCGGCATTGATTGTCCGCCAGATATGACGGTTAACTGCTGGGTTCCCCTTGATGACCTAGATAAGCTAGGCACCGCATCTTGGGATTTTGAAGGCGTTAATGCGCCTATAGAGTATGAAGATCTACCACAAAGTGATTATGTAGCATTATGTAATTACGGAACTGTTGATCGTCGGTGGTTTATGGAGCTTACCGGTGATGAGTGTATTCAGACTATAACTTTGGAACTAAGTAACCCATTCGATGAATCTCAAATTACTTGGCCAGATGATGCTACTTTAGATTGTTGGTCCGATGATTACGATGATCCGATTTATGATAAATTGGACCCCTGCGAGTTTATTGGACTCAATACTAAGCAAGACACCTTTTACAATATTACATCTGCTTGTGCCTTGATCGAACGTGAACATACTATCGTGAATTGGTGTGAAAACGAAGAGTTTAAACATGTGCAACGGATTTATATATTAGATCAAACCAACCCAGAGATAGTGGCTCAGGATACTACTTATTTCGTAGATGAAAGTTGTGTATCAGCAGTCAACTTTTCTTTTATTGGATGGGATACCATAGGCCCTTGTGCTTCAGATTTCATTTCATGGCAGGTGTTTGTGGACCTTTGGGGGGATTGGTCAGTAGATTATGAATTCAGTTCTTTTATTTCGCCTTTTGATCCCAACTTTGGAACGCCTCTTAATGAATTGTATATTGAACCAAGTCCAAGCGGACAAGAGCTATCGATTACATTACCTGAATTATTAAATGGCACAAAGTATATACATCGAATTGTAGTTAAAGCTAGTGATGGATGTAATAATGTAAAATCACAAACCTATTATTTCACTGTTGAAGATGATAAAGCGCCTACGCCATATTGCCTCGAAACACTAGTTGTCAATATGGGGCATAGTGGAGTGGAGGTTTGGGCTTCTGATTTTGAAATTGACTCATATGATAATTGTGCTGATACTAGCCAACTTAGGTACTCATTTGGACTAGAGGACTATCCAGACATGTCTAATCAAAATTATGATCATCTGGCACAGTCAACATCTTTGGTGATTGATTGTACGACAGTTTGTGATTATGCCGATTCTACAAGCATCTCTAGAATACCTTTAAATGTATCGGTATGGGATGAATTTGATAATAGGGATGATTGCGAGGTGACTTTGCTTGTGCCAAACTCTGGGTGCGGATGTGAAGGTTGCGGTTTTGGAGTTATACACGGTAAAATGGTAGATATAAGTAATGAGCCTTTAGAAGAAAACGGTACAGTAATTCTAGATTTAGAAGGCGAACAAAATGATGTTATTTTGACTACAAATCAATCTGGATTTTATAATTACAATTGGTGCCCTAGCCTTGGAAATGAGATAACATATGAGTTCTATCTTGATATACCTTTGAGTTTTGGTTTAAGTACGCTCGATATTGTGCTTATTCAGCATCATATATTGGGTATGCAAGATTTGAATGAAGTACAAATTTCAGCAGGAGATGTCACCTTAGATGGTGTTTTGAGTGCTAAGGATTTAGCTGAAATTCGTAAGGTTATAGTAGGTGCTCAGAACTCTTTTAGTTTGAATCAAAATGTTATTTGGCATTTAATGCCAACGAATACACATTTTGAACGTATAAATTTCAACACATTTAGATCTAATGATTATTTGATGGACCTCCCATGGGTAAAGGCCATCAAATTAGGAGATATTAATGGTTCTTGGGGAGATGGCTTGAAGGAGGATGAAGCAGACACAAGAGAGCGGTGCATACTGAAAGGTAAAGATCTTTTTCTTCAAAAAGGAAATCGGTATACCGTACAATTTAATGCGGCTACTGATGGTACTATTTTGGGTTTTCAAGCGGCGTTTAATAGCCCAGATCTCTCTGATTTTGAATGGGAAGCTTCCTCAAAGCTAGCCGGTTTAGCTCACGATGATGGAAACACGACTTCTGGAAGTTATACCTCTTTTGATGGTTCAGCTATTGAATTTTCGGAAAATGAGCCTTTATTCCAACTGAGCTTTACCAGTAACATAGATGGTTATTTATCAGAGAGTTTACATCTGGATGCCCATTTTGATTCTGAAGTGTATGATCAAGCCTTTGAGACCTTTGATCTGCATTTATCTTTTGATGATCCTTCATTGGATATACAAGAACGCATGGACATTGGACCGAACCCAACCAGTGATTATGTTACCATTACTAATCGTACCAACGAGGGTATTGATTACACACTAGCTGCCCTAAATGGGCAAATAATCAGTCGTTCAAATCTGGGTGTAGGAGCATCTAAAGATCTATTGTCAGAAAATGTATCGGGTACATACATACTAAGCTGGACTATGGGTGGACAAGTGTATCATCAGAAAATTCTAAAATCTAGATAGCAGTCGAAAGTTTATTAGCCTTCATCGAATTGTAGCTCTGTCAGATAACAAAAGAGCGGATCTTGTGTTCTAAGCATAGAATACATTAACCAAGCTAGTTTTAGGGCAGATGAGTCAATTTTATTTTCTTTCAGGTCTTACCATTGCATTGCAGATTTACGCTTTTTTTGCCTTGCAGTCGTTAGTCAAAGCGGGAACACCTAAGTGGATATTCATTATCGGGTATGTGCTATTATCTATATTAGTCATCTATTCGATTTACAATATGTATTCGGCTATTCAGGCTCGGAATATATTCAGTTCTACACAGTTTAATTTTAATATTGGAGTCGTCATTACAGCCCTTGTGACGCTGGTGTTTTTCGGCGCCATGATGCTTACGCAAGATGTTGCTAGATTGGGTATTGGAGCGTGGAATGCCATTAGTGGTGCTTTATCTGATAGTGCAGATAAACCAGCGCAAATGATCCCAGGAAGGCGTAATTTTTTGACTTGGGCAGCCACCCTTATTGCAGCGGTTCCTTTCTCGGCCATGATCTATGGAATTACGCGAGGGAAGTATAATTTCAAGGTCAGTGAGGTCAGTATTAATTTTCCGAATCTTCCCAAAGCTTTCGATGGATTTAAGATTGTTCAAATTTCCGATATCCACTCAGGCAGTCTAGATGACCTCGAACAAGTTGCAAAAGGAGTAGCCTTAATAAATGAGCAGAAGCCCGACTTGATCACCTTCACAGGAGATCTAGTAAACTCAGATAAGAATGAAGTAGATCCCTTTATAAATACCTTCAAACAATTAGAATCAAAGCATGGCACCTATGCTGTCCTGGGAAATCATGATTATTACGGGACGTACCGCATTGAAAAAGAAAATGAACCAGCCTATTGGGATGATTTCTTTGCTAAATATGCGTCTATGGGCATGACCCTCCTAAATAATGCTTCGGTAAAAATTGAAAAGGATGGCGAATCTATCCAATTGACGGGCGTTGAAAATTGGGGTGCCGGTCGATGGTTTCCAAAGAAGGGAGATTTAGACAAAGCTTTGAAGGATGTTGATAATGATGCCTTCACTGTATTGATGTCCCATGATCCGACACACTGGGAAGAGAAGGTCATTGGACATCCTAAAAAAATAGATCTTACCCTAAGTGGTCATACCCACGGCATGCAATTCGGGATAAATATGCCTGGCTTTAAATGGAGTCCAGCCCAGATGAGGTACAAACATTGGATGGGGCTTTACAATGATGCTGATCAGTATTTATACGTAAATCGAGGTTTCGGATTTTTAGCTTTCCCAGGTAGAGTAGGGATGTGGCCTGAGATTACAGTGATCGAATTAAAGGCAGTATAAGGATTTAATTTAACAAATAGTAATTAGTGACTAGAACGCTTTGTTCAATGACTTTTACTTACATTCATAGAAAGTCATTGATATGAAATACATTCCATTAGTCCTTTTATCATTTCTTTTTTTTAACGCCCATGCTCAAAATGTAAGCTTTGAGGATCCTGATTTTCTATCGGCACTTATTAAAGAAGGCATAGATAGTAATGGAGATGGTGTCATTCAGCAAACCGAAGCTGAATCTGTTTACGATATAGATATCAGTGGTGAAGATTTTGTAAGTCTCAAAGGCATCGAGGGCTTCGTTAATTTGGAATATTTGAGTCTGTATTCCAATGACTTAATTGATACAATTGATGTTTTAGGTCTACCAAATCTAATAGATTTAACCATTGGTAACAGTCCTGCATTGCGACATGTAAATGTAAGTGGTCATTCAAGACTCAAAGAGATCTTTGTGGCCGGCCCATCAGGGACAAACCTATATAATTTAAAAACTCTTTCTTTTGAGAACATGCTGAATTTGGAAAAACTAAGAATAGCATTTATCCAAGAGTTGGAGCAATTAACTATCCAGAATGTAGACAATTTGGTGGATTTAAATTTATTAACTTATAATGCCATGCCCTACTTAGACTTGACCCATGTCCCTAATTTAGAAATATTGACCATTGGAGGGAATGAAAATGGATTGTCTCAATTGGAACTAGGTGTTTATGAGAATCTGCACACGTATACAATGTATATTGAGGAACCTCCAGCTTCAGCAATGGACCTCAGCCATTTCCCCAATATACAATACCTACACTATCCGGGTGGATATAATAATATTCCGATTATAGAAATATCGAATAATGAAACACTAGAGGAAGTGCATATTGAAAACTTTTTCACCTTACATACGATACATTGTTCTAAGCTACCGTCTCTCAACATTTTGAGAATTGGGATATGCAATGAATTGAAGACCCTTGTAGTCGATTCTTTGATAAATGCAGAAGAAATTTCTCTATTAAGTGCACCCGCATTGCAAAACGTAAATATTTCCAACTGTTTTCAAGTGGAGGAATTGTCATTAAAAGCAGAAGATAAACTTCGCAATATTAGTTTGGAAAATTTAACGCAATTAGCAACCCTTGATATTCATTCAAATCGAATAAAAGCCGTGGATTTCAGCACCTTGCCTAGTTTACAGGAACTTGCTGTAAACTCCACATCGGTGGAACAACTCTATTGTAAAAATGGAAGTAATGAGAATTTAAATTGTATCGGATGTGAAGACTTAGCCTATTTATGCCTAGATGCGATAGATACACCCACTAATATTCCAAGCCAAACGGTACAAGGTGACTTTTGTCCTCATACATCAGATGGCAATCTGAACAAATTAACGGGTACTATTCGATTGGATTATGGAGATAACGAATGCACAGAAAATGCGATTCCTATACCTTTTGTGAGTGTAGAACTATTTACGCAAGATTCTACCTTAGGACAGATCGTAATTAATAGTGCCGGAGAATACAGCGTGAATCACAATTTAGAAGCCATTAGCATCCAAGCAGTAGGAAATGAATTCAACCAGCTCTTTACGTTTGATCCTGCCACAGCTACAGCCTTATATGATGAAAATGCACTTGCGGCTTCTCAGGACTTTTGTGTTAAAGCCGTAGAAGACTTTTTGGATCTGGAAGTGGTCATGATGGACGCGCCGCTAACTCGGCCTGGGGAAAGAGCTACCTATACTATCAAAGTCAGAAATATAGGCACGATCGATCCGCAAGGAAACCTGATCTTATCTTTTGACGGTGATTACATGGATGTATTCGAAGTAATACCAGATGCGTTCAGTATCGAAGAGAATCGGGTCATATGGAATATTCCAAGCTTGCAAGCTTTTCAGGAAATAGAACTAATCGTCAGCTTCGACCTTAATACGCCTACTGACGATTTTCCATTGGACGTAGGTGATACCTTGCGGTATGACATATCTGCATCATTTGTTGGTGAGTCTGAACTCGAACGCGTATTTAATAGTCTAGAAGATATTGTGGTTAATTCACAAGACCCTAATGATAAACAATGCCTTCAAGGGCGATTTCTAGAACTACAAAATTTAGGGGACTATCTATATTATATGATTCGATTTGAAAACCTTGGCACAGCTGATGCATTGCATATCGTAGTGCAGGACACCCTAGATGAGTCTACTCTGGACATATCTACGTTCCAACTCGTAGAGGCTAGTCATGAGCTTGAGACTATATTAGATAGAAATATATTGTCTTTTGTGTTTGAAGACATCAATCTGGGCTTTGAAGATGATGTAAATGATGGTTACCTAGTATTCAAGATAAAAGCGAATCAAGAGGTAATCATTGGTACGGAAATAGAAAATGAAGCATCGATATATTTTGATTATAATCTTCCGATTCATACTAATTTGGCCCAAATCCAGCTTATTGAGAATATCGATTCTGGGACAACAAATACCAGAATAGAATCAATACAAGTATATCCCGTCTTGGTTCAGAATGATCTTACTATAGAAGAAGGACATTGGCCTGCTAAAATACATATCACAGATATGAGCGGACGCTATGTCTTCACTAAAGAAATACATGAAAATGAAAGTGTAGATGTATCATTTCTTCAAAAAGGTCTGTATTCTATATTCCTAAAACATGACGGTAAGAATTATGTTGGGCGATTTATAAAGATGTAAAACATAGGGTCTAGATCTCATTTTTTTACAAAAAGAGCATAATAATGTCCTATTAATGCGCACAAAACATATTATAA
>JAHDDO010000021.1:0-17707 GCA_020629315.1 Saprospiraceae bacterium
ATATCCAAGTATAGTCTTCTTTGCTTTGAGAAAATGTAACTAGTGGAATCAAGATGATAGATGATATAAGAAATTTGATTCCAATCTTATAAAGATCCCTAATGCTTAACCACCTTTTCAACTTGAGTATTTCCATTGGATAAGTTTGTAACCTTTACAAAATACATTGATCCATGCAAACTAAACAAGTCATAGGTCGTCTTTGACTCACTAGTTACATAATAATCTAAAAGGATTCCCTACGTGCTACGAAAAGAGACTCTCAGAAATGAGGACTTTTTTTATGCCCGTAGTGAGCTGCCCGTCTGAGTCCGGCGGCCTCAGTGCCTAGCTATAAAAGGGATAGTAATCGGTTTTATAGCTAGTTATGGGCTACGAATAGAGAGGCTCAGAAATCTATAGGTGTGGGTGACTACCCTTTTGGGGTATAAGGACTTAGGGCGTACTAGTTCTAATATTTTGAATTTACATCTTCACAATCCGTTCTGTAAGTATCACAGTAGAGCGGGTCTGAATCTTCAAAATATAAAGACCGCTAGGCAAGGAGGAAAGGTCGATTTCATCCTGAAGCATTCTTTTATTTAGTACCATTCGTCCTTTTGTATCAAACAAAGAGTAGTAATAAGTAGTTAAGGGATCTTTATCTATCTGGAGGATATCTGACGTTGGGTTAGGTGCAAAATGTACATACGCTTCATAATCGCCGTCAGTACCTTCATTATCCATTTCTTGATTATCAGATTCAAGGTCTATCCAGTTTTTAATCTTTAGCAGCCAAATGTTTGAATTTGCAGGAATGTCTTCAGGAATTAAAGGACCTATTTCTGAACTTGTGTTTGCAATAACAATTAGATTTCCTTCGTAATCAAAATAACCCACGCCTCCAAATTCCGAACCATCTCCACCATATATATCACTTCCATTAACGAAGCCTAAAGAGTCGACCTCCAAGTTCCAAATATCTATTCCTCCGATTTTTTCTCCAAACGGAATGTTACCGTCATTTGAGTTCGAGAACCCAGTTAACATTATTGAATTCGCATTCAATATTGCAATATCGAATAAATTATCATTTTCAGAACCTCCATAATTTTTTGTCCATTGAAATATACCATCATATGATACTTTGGTTAATATTGATTGTGTCCGTAAGGCGGGTACGTTCTTTGAGTGCGATATAAAATAAAAATTACCAAATATATCTTTTTCAAAACCTGTTATTTGAACATGATCACCTAAATTAAATTCAATATCGAAAGAAAACGCTTCTTTTAAATGCCCATCAATCAATTTGCAAACGATAATATGTCTGTTTTTTTCTAAGGTTATGTACAATTCCCCATTATTATCCGAATATCGAACAGTTGGTTTGTATCCTACATACTCTGGGTAACAACTTGTATTTAATACTTGTCCATGATCATCCAGATTATATAATATCAGCCCATTTCCATCATCCTGCCCTTGGCATTCAGTCCCTCCGTAACCATCATAGACTCTAATTATTAAACTAATTTCATCCCCTTGAATATCGAGATAAAAAGGTTCATCAGCTTTATCCGTACCCACAATATTTTCAAACAATAAATTACCTTCAACATCTAGTTTGCGAATGAAAACATCACGCTTATTAGAAAAGATTTGCTCATCACCAGTTCGTTGGATAATCGTACCAACAATCAGAAAAGAGTAGTCGTGAAGTTGCTTTACAATTTTTGTTATTACTTCTCCATTTACTTCAATTTCATTCTCCCACATAAGTTCTCCTTCACTATTCATATTCACGATGTAAGAGTAATCCAAGGTATCATTATCATTATCCTCATTTCCATAACTAACGATATGGCCATCTTCTTTTTTATTATTTAGACTTGTGCAAATATTATCTTTTGCATTTCCAAAAGTTTTAGAAAAGACAAATTTCCCTTCCTTATCCACTTTAAATGCCCACAAGTCATATCCACCAAAGTTTTCTTTAATATCTCTATCTGTAGAGTTTGTGCGCCCACAAACTAAAATGTCTCCATTGTCTTGAACTATTGTTAGATTACCAACTTCACTCCCTGAACCTCCAAACATTCTACTGTACACAGCGTCATATTGCGCCTCACATGTAGAATTAGTCAATACGTAAAGAAGTAGTATAGTAATGGATCGAAGTATCATATATTCGCAATTCTTACTAAATATAGTAAAAAGTAAGCCTGTACATTATAATTGGTTAAATCAACTATGCTATATGGACATTCTAGACTGACAGAAGTGGATTTTGAAGTTTTGAGAAGCTGGCTTTCTTGATAAACATTCTGCATTGTTGGTCAATTTCATGATCGGGTCATATGACTCTTCTGGTGCTAACGCAAGGGCATGTGCGCAAGGTAAAATGGATACGTATTTTCTGATGCGTTTTTGATGTATACTTACATCAAAAATAAATACTGATATGAGCAGGCAAAGTATTTCATTTACTAAACCCAATGATGATTGGTTAAAAGCGATGGTTGCTAGCCAAGAGTATTCAAGCAAGAGTGAATTAATCAATGATCTTGTACGGCAAGCAAGACACCAACAGGCTAAGATTAATTGGATACAACAAAAGTTAGCGCGTGCTGAAAAAAGTGGCTTCTCTTTATTACATAAAAAGGAAATCTTAAGACAGGCCAATTCAAGGATACATGATTAATTATAGAATTAGCAATGAAGCCCAAGAGTACTTAATTCAAATCTATCAATATTGCATAAGCCAATTTGGAGCAACACAAGCTGAATTATATTTTGACGCCTTTTTTGAACAATTTTCCGTTATAGCAAACAATGCGTTTGCCTTTGAATCCGTACATCATATCAAGCACGGCTATCGTCCTTGTCCGTATGGATCTGATACTATTTATTTTAGAATTCAAGATGATCTAGTAGAAATCATGGCCATAATTGGGAGACTAGATTTTCAAGAATAGTTGACAGAACACCTTCTACATTTCAAATCTAAAATTGCCATCCCGTATCACCAATTCAACTGGATGAGAAGCGTTTCCATGATTGACCACTTCAAATGACATTTCAAATTCTCCTTCATAGACATCGTTTAGAGTATCTATTTTAGTAAACTTAAAATAGTCTTCTATGGTATCATTTATATTAATATCATATCTCGAATCGAAATTGGAACATGCGTCTATAATTTGAGAATAGGCGGTCAAATCCAACGCAGCAGAGTTATGTACATCGATATTGTTTTAAAAAATATCTGATACTATCCTATTTAGTACAAACTCATGTCTATAATTATCCGTGTCAAATCTAAAAGAAAGATTACTTACCTCCTTAGTATCATCAAGGAATCTA
Source organism: Saprospiraceae bacterium (assembly GCA_020629315.1). Taxonomy (GTDB): domain Bacteria; phylum Bacteroidota; class Bacteroidia; order Chitinophagales; family Saprospiraceae; genus JAHDDO01. The sequence continues at coordinate 3,346 of JAHDDO010000021.1, forward strand.
AAATATGATTGTATAACTTTGACTTCTCCATTTAATACCATTTGTCCACTGCCTTCAAAATCAATCGATCCTGTGTCCCAGCATTCTTTTTCTTTGCAAGCTGAGAATAAAATAATGAGAAGAAATATGGATAAAATATTTTTTACTGACATAAAACATTCTCGTTTATCAAGTCAAAATCAGATGATTATCATTCAACACTTTCAAGTTGATACGTAGGAATGCAATTCGAACCTACTAAATCAAAACGTAAAATTAATCCACCAAAATAGCTAGAGGAACAGTTATTAAGAGAATCACAAAAGGTTAGGATTAAAGTCTCGTTGTCTAATTCATAATTATAATTCTCAGTACTTTCTGTTGACCAAACAGGATCAATTGTTCTTATTGACAAAATACCATCTGCTGTAAATGTAAATTCACTGCAAAATGTATTGTTATTGATTGCATAACAGCCTGATTCATCCGTGAATATTCTTTCGACATTAAACTGAGAATCATCACAATTAGTTATCTCAAACCAAGTAGCGATGTAATCTCCTTCGATTACTAAAGCATCATCACCGCTACCACAGCTTATAAGAAAAGAAAATGTCAAAAAGATCACGATTAGTCTCATATAATAATTGTTTTGCGTATTTACTATTACTTCATATATGAAGTAAAATTGTTTCTAAAATACTCTTTATCTACTTTTTCTTATTACTATTTACAAAGTGAATAGGCCAGCTACCTTAATTTGTAGTGCCTTGATTTTTGCCCATTCCTGGCTCAATTGATACATTCGCAATGACTGGATCTAAGGCTTTAGTCTCCTGCGCTATTTAAACATTACTTACATTGAATAAGCAAATAGAAACAAAGAAAATGAAACGCAAACTTCTTATAATCTGATTAAACACTGAAACAGTTTTTAATGAAGATTACATAAACAACAAGATAAGTGGTAGCTAATTACTTGCAACTAAAATAAATGAAGTAAACAACGATCAATAAATCACACCAAAAAAAAGCGCCACAGCATTCAGCCGTAGCGCTTTTTTTTACATCTATATTTCTAATTACCCAATGGGTTACTCACCCGTCAAGCATTCTTTTAAAATCGATAGCCTAATTTTAAATACCCTATCCAATTCGAACGATCAAATTGAAAGGCTGGCGCAAATGCTTCCGCACCAATAGCAAAGAACAATGAATTAATATCCTCTCTATCCGTATCCAATAGACTAGCTACCCGCGGGGCTCTCCATAGTTGATTAAAATACCATCTTCCTTCAGCAAATACTTTAGGTGACAAGGTCCATCTGGAGATATCGTCTAATTTATGATCATTATAATGCGCTCTCAATCCAGCTCCTACCACAGGAATAGGCAGGGCTCGATAGCTGTCACAAAGGCCCAATAAATGCCAGCGAACCCCAGGCTCCAGGTAAGCATGAATATTGGAGCCAGCCGACGCGTCATTACAACCACATTCAGTCGGGTCGCTACCATGTAAGGCATGGCTAGCCAATCCACCGATAATACCATATTCGAATAGATTATTCTTGCAGGTAATGCCGTTCATCAAGTCTCGCTTATTTCGCCAGTCTTTCCAAAGTCCCACTTCAAGAGCACCATGCAAAGGGCTCAATGCCAATGGATTGGCATCTGGAGATATAGGCTGTCTTCCATAATTCAGTCGCAAGGCTGCTTCTATATTTCCTAGATCTCTAGCATTAGTGGCACAATCCGTACAATTGCTTTGTGGGGCTTCTTTTTCTTGTAATACAATTGTCGCCATAGCATCACAACCATTTGGATCTGTATACATCTTCTTATAAGTACCCGCTGAATCCAAGGTCATTCCTTGGAAAGTAAATACCTCTCCTGCGGCAAAGTCATACTTCTGCGTAGGTACAATAGTCGTATCAATCGGCTCATAAAAATCAAGGTTCAAGATCGTATTGATCTTTCCACAATTATCCGCCTTAGGTGTTGAATGTAAATAGGTGCCTGGTGCATCGTACTCATATTTCTTACCATCAATATTCCACACATAATTCTCGCCCTCACAAATCTTTATAACGGGAAGATTCTTAAAATCATCCACACAATTCACGACCTCAGTAACCACTTCCTTCTCGGTCGTTTGCGTTCTAAATTCATCCGTCATTGGCTTAGAGTAGGTCTTACCACATACGGTATAGTAGATCAATTGCTTATTGTAGTCTGGATAAATATTTTGGGGCGTTAGGTCGTCACAAGGCTGGATCCCTTCTCGCTCCATCTGTACCTTCAATTCATCACACACTTTGTTGATATCTACGGTTTGGTTGACGCCTCGACTGTCACCTTCTACAATACAGAATCCATACAATCGTAGTCTGTCTGGGTCAGGTGTAAATGGATTACCGAGACTGTTTGTATAGGTCTTACTAGCCGATAATTTCAATACTTCATGCGGTTGGATACCACTGTTCAATATCCCTTTTCGACAAGCCGCCGAAGGCAATTTTTGAAAGGCCGTATTACCGCAACAAATCCATACAGGCATAGTTACTAATTCGGCTAAAGAGTAATCATCCGCTAGCTGAGCGAAATTTTGGCCCCAAGTATAGGTCTTCCCATTGGGTGCAGTATATGATGGTGGATCTACGTCTGGCCCAAGTTCGACATTGGAATACCCAAGCGGCATGAACAGAGTCAAACTGAATATATATATTATTAGATGTTTCATTGTCTTTGTTTTTTGAATCACGTACTTAGTGAATAACTTATTCAATTACGATTAACTGTCTCGAGAAGCTGATTGAGTCTCCCTTAATTAATACTACATAGGTACCGGGACTTAGATCGGCCGTCACCGGGAAGCTGTTCACCTCGCCATTAGTGACTGGAATATCGATCGGTCCTCTGACCCGTCTACCATTAGAATTGAATATATATAGCTCGGCCGTCTCCGTCTCATCACCAAAGAATACATCCACAAAGAAGTCTTCACCCGAGATCACTGGGTTACCCGAAATTTTACAGCCTACACATCGAATCTCTTGTATCACCTGTGCTTGACATCCGTTTGCATCTTCAATATCCACCACATAACTGCCTTCTTCTAGATCATTGAAAATATTCGTGGCTTGAAAGGCGCCATTGTTGATACTATAGGTATATGGCCCTTCTCCACCAAGGACTTGTACCGTAAATCCACCCAAGGTACCTTCGATACAGTTTTTATCTGTAGGGTCCGTCACCGAGGCGCTTAAGGTCTCTGGGAAATCAAGGGTGAAAAATATCGTCGTATCACATCCGTCTATAAATAAGTCTACCGAATAGTCCCCATCACCGAGTCCTACTCGCTTTACATCATCCGAACCATCGTTCCATATGATGACATCATCCATAGCTGGCGTGAAATTAAGATCGATCGTTCCTGAACCCGTACAAGGGCTAAGCAATAAGACCGGATCAACATCAATGGTGCCGGATCCAGTCAAGGCAAAGAAGTGACTATCTGATGTGTAATAGTTTTCCCCTTCTCCCTTGGCATGAAGCGCTACAAGGAGCAGCGAGAAAATAAATAACCAGTTTTTCATATTACTGTTTTTTCTAATTTGTTATCCAGATGGGTATACGCAAAAACTGTGCTCAAATAATATACCCAGTATCTTGAAGTACGAATAGGAAGAAAAGCAAGAAATAAAACAGCCGATGTTACGCAGGTCTTGTAAATCGGAGCCACTATTTATACGATGGGTTTTAGCAATAGTAACACATTTAAGAAAGAATTAATATATATAATTTCTACACTATTTGTTTTTTAGGGCGACTGCCAAGGCACCGCGTGATGTCAGGCTGTCGGTCCTATCGGACGTGACTGGCGTCACCCTTCTATCCCACTGTCGCGGGAAAGAGTTTTAATAACATCAGTGTATGCCGTTATTCAATTTTATCCTATTATTGATCGTTTCCAAAGCTTAAACGAAGGAATTTGTACTCAATTCATATTTGGATTAAGCAAGACATGCTTCTTAGTCCGAATCTTTAAAAAGGAGATAAGTCATCGAATGGGTGACCTTGTTGAATATAAAATAACTGTCGGAAAGATAAGATTGCCCCCCATCAAACCAAGAGCCCCATGAGCATGAAAATAAGCCGAAGCTAAATATATCAGCTAGATTATCACAAATAGAATTAAACATAAAATCTAGCGTAATCGCAAAGGAGTCAACTTCATTTATTTCGGGGCCAATATATTTATTTACGGCCTTCATAGTGGACAAATATGAGCCACCCAAGAATAATTTTTTGGATAAGGAAGAAGCTAAATCAAAGCCATCACTATAGAAAACAGATGTACTATTTTTTATATCATCATTTTGTATATAACATCGAAAATGTAAACTATCTATAAATGATTCATTCTCAAACAAGGTAGTAAAACTAAACTCTTTGATAAATTGGCTATTTAATATAGTTTCTTCTATGTCCAATGTACAAGTAAAGACGTCCCCATTTGGACATCTTTGCTTGTACACGTTGATAAAATCTTGTGTCTTGAAATTCAACTCTTTTGACGTACTAAATTTCATGATATAGTTTCGGATATGCATAGATGGTTAAGCATGTAAGTTGCTAGTTATGGGAACTACAATAACAGTGCGAAGCGCATTATTCATTTCATTGGGTGAAACGGATCGGCGATTTAGGCCTGTACGAAGTATGCCCTTATATCGCTTGTTTTCACAAGGATTTCATTCGTTTAAGAATAAATTATTTCATTAGTTGGATTTAGGACCCTTTTTCCGAGTAAGAATGCTAGGATTAGACCAACGATTGAGCCCAAAGCTGTGAAGCCTAATTTCCCAATAACATTGTAAATTGCCTTCATAATCGACCTTCTACCACTAACATTTACCTGACCATCAGGTAGATATATATTCATAAGTACTAACAGACCAATTACAAAAAATAATGGAATTCCATATTTTATAATTGGCGTTGAGATGCTTTCCTTTTCTTCACTTCTACTGAAGTTTCTAATATTTGAAATATGGCTTAATACAAATTTTGATTCTGCACCACTAGAGAAAAGAAAAGTTTGTGCCTTATTTTTACCTAATACAGTTTGATAAATAAATTTGATACTGTTATCAGATGGGTTCATAGCAAGTTTTTCAATTCGTTTATACTTAATGGCATCGGCGGTTCTAAATTTACTATTTGAATTTATATCTTTCTCAAATTGATAACTATTATCAACTGGCATTCTGCTAAGCCAAAGCTCATCATCTTTCAACATAAGTCCTCTTTGTTCGTTTTGACTTTTAAAAAGTTTAATTTTTCACTCATATTATTGATTTATAAAGTTTCTTAGAGATAGCGATGATGTATGCCTAGATTTCCAAATTTCACTGCCTATCGTAGGATCTAGATTTACAATGACTATTGAATATTGCTTCATATATCTTCATCTTCAAAAACATCAGGTAGCAGTCTTTCTTCGGCTTGATCAGCTGCCATTCGTTTAAATGCGTCTTCCCAACCTGCCCGTATTTGTGTTCCTGAATGTATCTCCATGTGGGTCTCCTTTAAAATAATTTCCAAAGTGTCCCTCAAATTATATTCGTCAAGTAAGGCCTTGGAAAGTCTAATTCCTCTTGAATTACCAATTTTAACTATATTCAAAATCATCGTAATTACATTGTATGTACAATATAATAGCTTTTACCTTCAAAATTAATATAGCTAAAAACTACCTACGCTACGCAGATCCAGATCCCGTTAATGAGAGACAAATTATTTTTCCATTATTGTTGTAATACAGCTGTAGGTAAACAGCGCTTAGATTCAATTACATGTCTTTCCAAAACCTATGTTGCTTTGAGCCTTTATGGATCTATCTACTGCTTATCTAGGCTGTACGTTCTCAGCTGCCCTTGTTCACTCTCCAGCTGAAAACCATTTTTAAGAAGAACTTTTTCTGAAGCAGGGTTATGAATGGAACAAGTGGCAAATAGCGAGCTATACCCTATTTCAGAAAAGCCAAAGCCGATAATCACCTTACACGCTTCGGAAGCAAAACCTAAACCCCAAGACCCTTCATCTATCCAATAGCCCAACTCTGCCGTCCTGCCATCACGATTGTGCAGACTGATCTCTCCTACCATTCGATCTCGATCCTTTTCTATAATGGCAAAACAGTATCTCGAGCCTTCATTAAATCCTCTACTCACATAACCTAATCGCATAGATGCATGCACGTGATTATAAGGATGCACCATATTGGTGATCTGATCGGCAATACGTTTATTATTAGCGATAAAAACCAATCTATCAAGATCTTCAAGCTTTAGTTTTCTGAGTACTAAACGTTGGGTTTCTAGTGTAGGAAATTGTTCCATAATTGCCTTGTTGTCGTTTATTCCCATGGGCCACTGGTCGTAATATTTATTACATCTCCATCTTCTTGAATTCTAAATAAGCCACCTGCGCAACCCAGCCAAATTCGTCCTTTGTCATCGCGTAGTATGTCCATGATTGGAACAGGAACCTCATAATGAATAAAGCTATTATTAGCATATTGGTAAAGCCCATTATTTATGGTACTAAACCATAGTTCATCCATTGGATCTTTGTAAATGGTGTACACATCATTCTTGTGTAATCCTTTGAACTCTGGAAAATGGACGACTGTTTTACCATCAAATTTATTCAGCCCGCCTTCACCTATGCGTGCATCAGGGTCTGGATTATCTTTTTCAGCCACTCGGGTTCCTATCCAAATAAAACCGTCTTTATCTTCAACAATAGATTGGACATTATTCGAATTTAAACCATCATCTGTGCTTAAATGTACCACTGATTCTCCATCAAACCTACAGGCGCCATACCCGTCTCTACCCATCCAAATAGTACCTTTCGAATCTTCGATTATCGATGTGATCCAGTCTTTTGTGTCTGGATTAATGGGCGTATCTACGGCTGGATATTCTAAGGGAAAATCTGTAAATGTCTCGCCATCAAATGTGCAAACGCCACCCCATGTTCCGATCCAAAATCGGCCCTTACTATCTATTAACAATTGACTGATTTGGTTTTTGCAAAGTCCATCATCCTCAGAAAAATTAGTGAAGGATTGGCCATCGTACCTAGATATACCCGCCCCTGTTCCAAACCACAAATACCCGTGTTCATCTTCAATAATTGAGACAATTCGATTACTTGGTAATCCATCCTTAACCGTAAAATATCGCAAGCTCGTACCATCAAATTTGGCTACGCCTTTTTCTAATGTCTGAAACCACAAATGCCCCTTAGAATCTTGGAAAACACCTACATATTGACCAATCTGCTTTTCTTCATTCTTTTCTACTATTGTTTTATGATTACTTGGCCTACTTTCTTGCGAGCTACAGCCAAACCATACAAAACAAACAGCGAACCATAGTAGTACCCTTACGAACCATCTCTTTCTATACATAACAAAATCCATTAATATCCCATGGCATGATCATCCGCTCTGCTATCAGCAACCGCTTCTAAAGAGCCCGTGTCTCTTACGAGGATAGCTTCTACCTTTCCGATTTTGCCTCGAAGCTTTAATTCATGACCCATATATCGTAAGGAATCTTGCGTTCCTACCTGTAAGCAATCATCTTCAATAAAAAGAACGTCCGGTTTCCATTGGTGGTGAAATCGTGGATTGTGGACCGCTTCTGTTGCCGTTTGTCCAAAGTCAAAAATATTGACCATCACTTGAAAGACAGATGTAATGATGGTAGATCCACCGGGTGTCCCAACAACCAATTTCAGATCACCGTCTTTTTCAACGATAGTGGGTGTCATAGAACTTAGCATTCGCTTCCCTGATTCTATCTTATTGGCTTCCGCACCTACGAGTCCAAAATAATTGGGAACACCTGGCTTAGCGCTAAAATCATCCATTTCGTTATTTAAGAAAAAACCAGCCTCACCTACAACCACTTTACTACCATAGGCCGTATTAATCGTAGTAGTCAAAGAGACTGCATTCCGATCTTTGTCAACGATGGAGAAATGTGTAGTTTCTTCACTTTCTCCAAAATCACCAGCCGCTATATCCTCACTTTTACTCGCTGAAGATGGATCAAAAGAAGTCATACGATCACGGATATATGCCTCATCTAAAAGTGCGACTGTAGGTACCGGATAAAAATCTGGGTCCCCTAAATGGGTAGCCCGATCAGCATATGCGCGACGCTCAGCTTCAACCATTAGATGTACGGCCTGAGTGGATTGAAAGCCATAATCAGTCATCGGAAAGGGCTCGATCATCTTCAATAACTGGAGTAGAATAAGGCCACCACTTGAAGGGGGTGGCATGCTATAAATCCGCAAACCTCTATATTCGCCAACTACTGGCTTCCGCCAAACAGATTCATAATTGGCTAAATCATCTAAACTAATAATGCCATTACCTCGATCCATTTCGGCTACTATGGCTTCGGCCACCCATCCTTTGTAGAACCCATCTTCTCGTTTGTCACGAATCGAAGCTAAAGTTTGGCCTAAGGACTTTTGTATCAAAAGATCTCCTTTCCTCCATGTCTCTTTAGCTGTGAATGCATTTTCTTGTGTGTTAGCCTCTGTAAAATCTTGCATGTATGTAGTAAACAGTTCTGCTTGTCTCGCCGTAATGGGAAAGCCTTCCGTAGCTAAATCAACCGCGGGTTGCACTAAAGCGGCCCAATCATTTAGTTGGCTATATTTTTCAAAGGCTTTGACCATACCATCCACGGTCCCAGGCACACCAGCTGCCAAATGCCCTTTGCGACTTAAACCGTCTATCACTTGTCCATTTTCATCTAAGTACATATCTGGGAAGGCCCTACCGGGGGCTTTTTCTCTAAAGTCTAAGGCTTCGACATTACCCGCCTTATCTCTATATATCATGAATCCACCGCCACCAATATTGCCTGCTACTGGATAACAAACGGCCAAGGCAAATTGTACCGCTATAGCAGCATCAATGGCGTTACCGCCTTGCTTCAAAATATCGAAGCCAATCTTTGTCGCTTCAGGATGGGCCGTCACTACCGCCGCGTTAGGTACATCAATAGATTTTACAGGCGTGAGTAAGGAAGACGTCTTCGGCGGTACATTCTGAAGTTTACAAGAATATAGGAATAGGCTAAATAGAGAAAGACAAAAAGAAATTCTATACAACATACGTTAGGATTACTATCTCAATGTACATAAATCCATGCCATTGGACCTAAAGAACAATTCCAAAAAGAAGTCAAGAAATAAGATTCTAACTACTATAAGTAAGCGTATCACATTTTCAACTTCCAGTAGCCTCCTTCTTCAAAAGTGACGCCTAGCAAACCGAAGGCCGCATTATAAAAGCATTGGTTATTTTGAAAATTAGACCCTTTAAATACATCACTGTAGGCCTGATCAAATAAAATAGTATCACCTATAAACTCACCTGTCTGAGCTTGCAATAAAAAACTGCTATTACTAGGCAACTGCTGATCATCCGTTTTGATGTTTAAATTAAACGATCTATCCACGGACCCATTCTTCAAGATATTACCGTTTAAAAACATCATATCTAGAATATGAATACTGTCAACGGTGAGATGACTAAATTCAGGATCAGCCACATGCAAAAATGGATTGGCTAAGGTTTGTAAACTGATATTCAAACGTAAGGAGTCATTTTCATCCCCTAATTCGAAATGCCTTATTTGTGTATCAAATGTTTGATGCTGATTATCAAAGATCCCTTCATCACATAAGGTGGCAACCGTCAATTGGGACATAGAAATACTATCAGTTAGAACATCTACAACAATCTCTACCCCATTCTCATTTTCAAAAAGTAGACTCGTACCAGAATCATAGGGCACAATGCTAAACGTTTTATCTGACAAAGGTATGGCGCCCAAGACTTCATCTTTTCCGCAGTCGGAACAGGCTATCATAAGAGATGCGAGTATAATAATAGAGAATTGGATATTTAATATATGAAAAGGGCTGCAAGCCATTCTATTTTGATTCATACGGCATAAATAAGACATTTTAATGCGTCTTCGCTCAATTTTAACGAAATGTAGACAGTCAATTTATTGAGAATCACTTACTTTCGGAAGGTCTTAATTAATAACTAACGCTCTGAGAAATGAATCGTTCAGCTACACTGTATGCTGGCTTCACAATCATTTATTTTCTCATATTTTCAACACACTGCTCAGCCCAAATACCTTCGCTGTATAAGGAATCCTTTGTCATTCACGAAACATCACCTTCACAATGTGTTTCTCCAACAGATGCGCAACGCATTTGGGAAATGATTGAGGAAAATAAACGTCTTTATAATATTGAACCCAAGAGTTATCGTAGTGCCAGTGTACCTGAACTGATTTGGCCTGTACAAATGAAAGAAAATGAAGAATTCAGTCATTTGTATTGCATCAGTAACTATATGGATCACAACCAAATATTAGGTAATGATGTCTTTAATCAATACGGCCAAACCAATCTAGATTTTAATTGTGGGCAACGGACCTATGATAGTAGCAATGATTACAATCATGCAGGCGTAGATATAGCCTTATGGCCTTTCCAATGGCATATGGTGGAGCATGATATAGCAGAAGTAGTGGCTGCTGCCGATGGGGTAATTATTGGCAAAGACGATGGGTATAATGATAGAAATTGTGATTGCGAAGGGACATGGAACGCTGTCTATATTATGCACGATGATGGATCTGTCGCTTGGTATGGACATCTAAAACAGTATAGCCTGAATGCAAAAGATATAGGCAAACAAGTTTTCAAGGGTGAAGTTTTGGGTATAGTTGCAAGCTCGGGATGTTCAACTGGTGCTCACTTGCATTTTGAACTATACAATAGTGATCAAGAATTAGTGGATCCATTTTATGGAGATTGTAATGAAACCATCAACGAAAGCCTTTGGGAAAGTCAGCAACCCTATTTCAATCCTACTTTGAATGCAGTATTTACACATTCCGAAGTACCAAACCTTAGTTGCACCAGTGAGCAAACCAATTTTAAATCCTCGTTCGAGTTAGGTGAAACTATAATCATTGCCTTATACTTTAGGGACCTTCGAGCTGGGGATGAATCATTCATTGAGCTAATTGACCCCGAAGGACAAAGTCACTACACAAGAACCTACCAGAGTAGTAGTGACCAACTGATGTCCTTTTGGCATATGCAACACAATTTAGGCATGGATGCTATAAAAGGAAGCTGGACCTTACGGGTCTCGTATTATGATCAAGTCATCGAAAAGACCTTTGAATACGGATGTACTGCATTGGTTGATTCGGATGGTGATGGATATGATAGTCAGGTAGATTGTAATGATGAAGATCCAACCATTTTCCCAGGGGCTGAAGAAACATGTAATGGCAAAGATGACAATTGCGACGGGCAAATCGACGAAGATGTAGAACTGTTGACCTTCTATAGAGACCTAGATGGGGACGGCAATGGTAATCCAGCAGAATTTATTCAAGCTTGTGTAAAACCTAACGGTTACGTAAGCAATGGAAATGATTGTGATGATACGAATATTGACATTTATCCTGGCGCACCCGAAATTTGCAATCATTTAGATGATAATTGTGATGGTATCATTGATGAAGGAGTGGAACCTAGAAGCTATTACGCCGATCAAGATGGCGATGGGTATGGTAGTGGAAATGACATCATTATAGAATGCACACAACCTGCTGGTTACGTAGAAAATGATTTCGATTGTAACGACAGTGATAGCACTGTTTATCCAGGGGCTCCAGAGATATGTAATTTCTTAGACGACAATTGTGATGGTATCATTGATGAAGGTGTAGAGCCAAGTATCTATTTTGCAGATCAAGATGGAGATGGTTTTGGGGATGCTAATGATTCCATAACAGATTGCGTTCAACCCCAGAATTATGTAGAAAATGATGAGGATTGTGATGATAGCGATAATAGCATCTATCCAGGGGCTCCAGAAATCTTTAATAATGATATAGATGAGGATTGCGATGGTAGTGATGCTATACATTCAAGCACAGGTAACTTACACACATATTATAACATTTACCCTAATCCTGCCTCCGACGTACTAAATATCACCTTCGAGTCTGAGGACCTGTACTATTCTATATTGAGTGCCTCAGGTATTCTAGTTTTAGCAGAAACGAATAAAAAGCAATTGGACCTAGTGGACTTTGTTTCAGGAATGTACTATCTAATTATAATAGATAAATCTACGAATCGTCGATCAATGGAAAAGCTCCTCATCGTTCATTAATGCGTACCCGTATTACCTGCCCTTTACCCAAGTCAAGTTCAGTATAATTGGTTTGTAAATAGGACCCTTTTTCTTTTTTTTATCAATCAAGCCTTTTACTCGTTCAAATCGAAGTCCTTATTTTAGATGGACATTGGCGCATTAAATCAAACGACATGAGAACTCGACGGTTATCCTATCACGTATTGCTATGTATATTTTTCATGGGCATTGCTCAAGTAGCAGATGGTCAGGAATATATCGCTATAGAAGGTGTGATTGAAGAATCCATACAAACGGACAACTGTGTTTCTAAGTCTGAGTACGAGCGTATTCAACACATGCTAGAGTCTAATATGGCCTTGCATAACATTGAACCGCCAGCCTATAAAAGTAATAGTGTCCCAGATTTAGATTGGCCATTGAGCATGAAAGAGAACAATGAGTTTTCAAACTATTATTGCATCTCCAATTATGTAGATCATAACGATGAGGTGGGTTCGAATGACTTTAACCAAAATGGACCTACGAACCAAGATTATAATTGTGGTACGAGAACCTATGATACAGGCTCTGGATATAACCATGCAGGTATAGATGTGGCTCTATGGCCCTTCCAATGGTATATGGTAGATAATGATATAGCCCAAGCCGTTGCGGCGGCTGATGGTGTTATCATAGGAAAAGATGATGGAAATAATGATCGTAATTGCGCTTGTATGGGATCGTGGAATGCGGTCTACATAATGCATGATGATGGATCTATCGCCTGGTATGGGCATCTTAAAAGGTTTAGTCTTACAGAGAAAGAAGTTGGGGATCGTGTAGATAAAGGAGACATTTTGGGGATCATTGCCAGTTCCGGGTGTTCAACCGGTCCTCATTTGCATTTCGAATTATATGACAGTGATGGCAATCTTGTAGATCCATACGAAGGGAATTGTAACCCGAGTATTAGTGAGAGTCTATGGAGCGATCAACAAGACTATTTTAATCCTACTTTAAATGCTGTCTTCACACATGATGATGCACCCGGTATTTCTTGTGACAATGAGCAAACCAACTTTGCCAGTTTCTTTGAGGAAAGTCAAGACATTTATATGGCTTTATATTTCAGAGATCTTAGAGAAGGTGATAATGCCTACCTCCAAGTGTCAGACCCAAGCGGAAATGTACATTCTAATTGGAGTTTTACCAGCCCTAATTCGTATGTAAAAGCGTATTGGTATTGGATCCGAAATTTAGGTTCGTCTGCCCCTCACGGCGAATGGACCTTACGTGTTGCATATAGAGATCAGATCATAGAAAAATCATTTATTTATGGGAGCGAACCTGGCAATGACCAAGATGGTGATGGCTATGCAGAAGAAGTCGATTGTGATGATACAAATCCAGAGATAAACCCCGGGGCAGAAGAAATCACGGGTAATGGTATCGATGAGGATTGTGATGGTCTAGATCTAGCGGTATGTCTAGAATATGCAGAAGGTCCATGGTTCCCGCCTGATTTTGATGGAAGTTGTGCTATGGAACAAGTCATAGGCTATGAAATTTGGTCAAACGAATCCTACTATTTGAGTAACCTGCTTGATGGACAAGAATATAGACTACAAGTTTGTGAGGGATATGACCCCGCAATATTTGAAGTGCGCATTACGCTTGTCTACACAAATGAAGATTATGAACTCGGTGAGGTCATCGGGGCTACAGATGCCTGTTCATTAGATTTCATTTATGAATCAAATCCTACATATCCTGACATCATGATTATCATTGCTGATGCAAATGATTGTGGCGGTCCATCTATTGAGATCTCTAATGGGCTACTTACCCTACGTTGCTTAGACGTCTTTTCTGACAATGACAATGATGGCTACACCATTGATATGGATTGTGATGATAGTGACCCCAATGTAAACCCAGGAGCGGAGGAGCTTTGTAATGGCATCGATGATAACTGCGATGGTCTAATTGATGAAGGATTCAACACCGTAACATATTTTGCGGATAATGATGGAGATGGATATGGAAACCCCGATGATACCATTACCGACTGTGCGCCACCAACGGGCTTTGTAGATAATGATG
>JAHDDO010000021.1:17807-56589 GCA_020629315.1 Saprospiraceae bacterium
CAGATTGTGATGATTCGGATCCAGCGGTTTATCCCGGCGCTGAAGAACTCTGTAACAACATAGACGACAACTGTGATGGACAGATTGATGAAGGGGTTGGTCCAATGGCATTCTTTGCTGATAACGACGGGGATGGTTTTGGAAACCCTGAGGATGCCATTACCGATTGCGAGCAACCCAATGGCTATGTTTCTAATGATGCAGATTGTGATGATTCGGATCCAGCGGTTTATCCCGGCGCTGAAGAACTCTGTAATAACAAAGACGATAACTGTGATGGACAGATTGATGAAGGATTAGCGACAGACAGTTATTATTTAGATAATGACGGGGATGGTTTTGGGAACGCTGAGATGAGCATTACGACTTGTGCACCCCCTAGTGGTTATGTGGCTAATAACGAAGATTGTGATGATTCCGATCCTACGATTAATCCTGATGCTTCTGAAATAGCTAACAATGGTATAGATGAAGATTGCGACGGAATGGATTTCGTATCATCTACTGAAAACTCCGTTGAAGAGTCGCTTCTGATCCACCCCAATCCTGCAATGGATAAGGTTTACATTATTTCAAACGCACCTGATGTGCAATTTGCCCTCTTTAATTCGCAAGGGAAATCTATGCGAGCATATTCAGATGGTGGTGAACTTGATGTGTCCGATTATCCAGCAGGATTATATTTTATTGTAATCAGAAAAGGATCTAATAAGCGAACTAGTATTCACAAATTAATCATAAGCCGATAAGAATGGATCTAAGGTGTAACAGCTATTGACGTCTGTTTCTGCTCTTTGTTGAATATCTTGAACGATTCGTTCATATTCTTCTTTTTTAGCCAAATTATCTTTAGGCTCAATACTGCATTGAATCCAGATATATCCAATAGATGCCTCTGCCATAGCTGTCCGATATTCTTGTTTAGTCATTCCTTGCCAAACGTTAATATCCACATTTGCAGGTACAGGAAAACTATCTTCCGAAATACTTTTAGCTGCTGAATTTCTCTTATTGATTTTCTTTGAAAAAATGGAGCGAACGGGATTAGAATAGCGTTGATCGTGGGTCTTTTTTTTGTTATTGGCTGACATAAAACAAATATAAATTTTTTATAATATGTTTTATGCATTTGATGTCTCTTCTATTCTTTTTTATTGGCAAGAACAAAGCTTACAATTTGATCCTGAACCTTTGCTTTTTGATCTTCCGTAATCCCCCTAAAGGCATGATCTACGCCATCTAATTCCAAATATTCATAAGAAATACCCTTTTGGTCCAATGTCTTCATTAAGAATGAGGATTGGTTTACTGGAACAACCTGATCTTCATTTCCGTGAATTAATAAATTAGGTATCCTAATGGAAGAATTCAAAATAGATACTGGTGAAAACAGGCTGGCTAGACTTCTTGCTTTACTGGTATCTTGTTTGGGATTGAAGCCAAATAAGTATCCGGCCAAATCAAAATCCCCTACTAAACATGATGGTAAACTAGCCACTCGGGCATTTATGCTGTCTATTAAAGGCTGTTGGTCTAGATACAATTGATATAAAGAGCTAGGTCCGTATACATCTATCAGATAATTCACCGGGAATTTCTCAGTAAATGTAGAGTCATAGGCCACCATCATAGCAATGTGCGCGCCAGCGGACTCCCCTAGCAATCCAATATTTGAAGCATCTAATCCTTTTTCTTCCGCATGAGCATAGACCCATTCCAAGGCTTTCTTAGCATCTTGTATACAATCTGGAAATGGCGACGCATTATTTTTTCCTAGTGTGTAATCTGGAGCTACAATAGCGTATCCTTTTTCTCTGAGGGCATTGAAAGATTCATGAAAACGATCATTATTCACAGATATCTTAGATCCTACCACCCATGCTCCTCCATGTATATACATGAGCACTGGATGCTTTTCGTATACCTGGGTTGTAGGGTAATATAGATCTAATTCAAGCTCATTATAAAAGCTATGATGTTCATGTTCACCATGAAGCACAGGTGCATCTGTAGATATCAATCGATATAAAAACAGTCCTCCTACGAGTAGGGCTACCCCAATAATGATAAATAGAAGTACTTTAATAAATCGCCCCATGGATTATTGTTTTACCCACTTTGCTGTCCAAATATTGCCTTCGTAATCTCTTAATTGAAGTCTGTATATACCACTCGCCAAGGTAGACACATCTATGGATTTCTTACCGTTTATTAGTGGACTTTGATCTACCGGTTGACCTAAAGTATTATAAATAAAAAGCATCCCGTTTGCTTTCCCTGCCGAAACATGTACTTCTGTAAGTGCAGGATTAGGGAACACATCTAATTCGTATTGAGACGGTACATCTTGAATGGATACTACATCATCATAATACACCCTACTGACATCATTTTCAAAATTGAAAACGGCAAGCTCTTCTTTTATGAGTTTGATAATGTCATCCATATTATTTTGAATCGAAGGATGAATTAAATTTAAATCCAGACCATCCACTACAGGATCTTCATTAGTAAAGGCTCTATAGCAGATCAATGCAGAGAGAAAGTAAATATTTGGTTTACCATGGGGTGCATCATCTTCGTACAAATCTCCGGGATTGATTTCGCCTGTCAATATCTCTTCATAGATTCGACTTATAAGAGGTCCTACAGGAATCATTTTAGGATTTGTGTTTTCAAAAGACTCGACCACAAGGTCTTGGTACGCTAACCACCAATTATGAAAGTCACCTTCTGTGTACGCATAGTAATTGGACAATTGTTCTTCACTGGGTGGAAAGTCACCGGATAAATAAGGCGCCATATCGGGCCAATTTTCATAAATGTAAATACGCATATCGGGATTTTGCTCTGAAAGCCAATCCACAATGTCTATGGTTGCAGAAACGGGTGAAATACCAGGATCAGTAGGATACTCCTCATCGGGGCCTTGCCATTGAGCAAAGTTTGCTGCTGTGATCATACTATGCGAAATGTTTGCTTCAGCAAATGATTCTACATCCGACTCCCACACTCCGGGCACTATATCATAACCCCACTGAGAAAAAGGAGGAAGATCTGCATGCTGAGGTAGGAATCCATACTGGCCACCTGCTGCAAAATCCAAATTAACATTGGCATACAAAAGATATAACCAATGAGGTACAGTAGTCTCATCTGATGGCGTAGCTTCTAATGGAGGTCTATGATCAATTAAACTATGACCAAAAACAAATAAACGTGTTTCCTGAGCTGTTACATGTACTGATAAGCTAAGGCAGGAAAGAAGAGAGAATAATGCAACTACTTTCATATTAAAATTGAATATATCATATAAATTTTGATAAAATTAGACCCCTAAGCAACGTTTGGTGAAAATAATGACTATGTAAGGTATAAAGCAAAACAAATCATTATGCTAAGATCAATAATCCTGTTCCTTCTCTTCAGCTCAAGCACACAGCTATTTGGGCAATTCACCGGTGAAGTGGATGTATGTAGAGATGATTGTCAAACCTATCAATATGATGACGGCTCAGGACATAACTTCTTTTGGCAAGTAGACAGCGGAATTGCCAACACAAATGAAGGCAACGAAATTACTATATGCTGGGACGAAACTGGCACCTTTACTATTTCCATTTTAGACCCTATCGTGGATCTTAACAACCCTATTCATCAAGAACAAGTCAAGGTACAAGATCTGCCAAGAGCGTTAATTATCCCAGCTACTGTTCCCAATTGTATCGAAGTGGATTCTACACAGGAAGATGGAAATGATATTCCAGTTCCCAATTGTATATCTGCTTGTAAAGGAAGCACCCTGCGATACTTTCACCCAAATTCCACTGACGTTAATTATGAATGGCTTGTAAACAATGTAAAGAACAGTAACACTGACCCGACAGGCATCGAAGTAGAATGGGCCGATCAAGGTCAAGGCTTGCTTTTTCTTAGAGCCACCAGCGATGAAGGCTGTGTGGACAGCTCGCAAGTGTGTGTTGAATTTCTTGAAAACCCCAATAGTAGTATTGGTTTGCGACTAGGTCAAGATCCTAATGCGCTTTGCCTTAACCAAACTTTGTACCTAGAAGCTTTCAGTGATCATGGCATTCGATATGAATGGTTGACATCCGATGGTCAAGCTGCCGAAGGCGATGTAGCCGAATTTAGCTTTTCAAGTCCTGGTTTACACACGCTATATTTAATTAGTGAGACTGAATGTGCCTGTCAGGATACCAGTGCCTTGCTCATTGATGTACAAGCTCTGCAAGGCCCAACTATTACTTGTCTAGGCCCTGTTTGCAGTGGTGAAGAAGCGACATATTATGCTTTGGAAACCTGTGATACTTATAATTGGCAGATCTCATCTGAAGGGGTCATTTTAGAAGGCGGTGGCGCATCTGATAATTATGTTACGGTCCAATGGCAATCTGGACAAGAAGGAACGATTAGTCTAGATGTGAGTAATTGTAATGAAATAATTTGTCCAACGCCAACTATTGTTCCCATTGGAATTATACCAAGTACCGTTTTAATTGATGGACCAACCGAAGATTGCAGAACAGGAGCCGCTTCATTTAGTGTGCCTTTGTATGAAGGTGCTAGTTATCAATGGAATCTTGTAGGTAATGGATGGATCATAGATGGGTATGGGACTAACGCCATAGATGTACTATGGGATGAAGTACCCTGGAGCCCTGATACGGCTCGAATTGAAGTAATTATCACACATTGTTACTTGGAATGCGAATCATCAGGTTTAATCGATGTAGACCTAAAACGCGAATTTGTTGTCGGTGGAAATTTCAGAGAATGTGAAGGAAACAGCAGTGGCTTTTGGGCCTCTGATGGTTGGAATACAAGTTTGGCTGAGTGGTATGTCATTTCACCTGATGGAACAGAAAGTTTAGTGGCTTCAGGTGTATCAAATATGAATACAGTACTCAATGATGGTCCCGGAAATTATGTTATAAAAGCGATTGACAATACAGGTAACTACTGTAACTCAGAAGCTACTTTACAAGTGGAAGTCATTGCTTTGCCAGATCCCGTTTTGGAAATTGAAGGCCCTCAACTTGTTTGTCAAGGACAACTATCTACCTATTATACAGAACCCGTAAATCTGCCTTTACAGCTAGAATGGACTATTTCTGATGGTGGTGCCAATCATAGTTACATTGGATATGAAATTAGTCACTTATGGACGTCAACGGGACCATATTCTATAGAAGTGGTGACTAATGATATTGAAAACTATTGTAATTCCTCTGCTACATTTATGGTCGAGCCACTTTCTACGGGTGTCATTGAAGGCAGTGAAACTAGTTGTATTGATGCCATAGATACCTTTTCGATTGAAGGTCCAGCATGGCTAATAGACGAGTGGTTTATTACACCGGCAAATGCTGGGACTATTCAAGATTTTGGCGATGGTAGCATCGCCGTCCACTGGCATGAAGATGGATTGCATAGTGTCACGGCCCAAGTATGTGGTAGCCATTTAAAAATTGATGTAGATATTATAAGTAACGACCTTAGTTTAGGGTCTTTGGATGATGGTATTTGTCCAGGGGATACGAAAACCATTTCCATTCCTCCTATCCCAGATACTGATATTTCTGTCTACAATGAAGATGACCTTCTGGTAAGTAGTAGCTTCACTTTCGATGTAGGGCCCGGCTTTTATTATATAGAGTTAATTAATGCTAATGGTTGTAAAGCCATTGAAACCTTTTATATAGAAGCCTATCCTGAACCCATAGTAAATATATCGTCTGATGAATGGGGAGAGCTCTGTGATCCTGATGGCCTTGTCGTTATTGAAGCCTATGTAAGCAATGGCGGTAATGATTATCAATGGTTCAAAGATGGTGCACCCATAGGCTTCAATAATGTACGATTAATGGGTGCTGGTCCCGGCACCTATCAAGTCCTAGTTACTAATAGCTTTGGATGCCAGGCATACTCACCACCTGTGGTGGCACAATGCCAAGAAAGTCAATGTGAATGTCGACCCGATGGAGGCACCTATTTTACATATACCCAAGGATCATGTTGTAACGAATACAGCTTTACTAACCAATCCTTTTCCTATGTACCTGGATCGTTAAGTTATGACTTTGGAGATCCACAAAGTGGTGCAGCAAATTATACGCAGGATGAAAATCCAACTCATATATTTTCACACCCGGGTCACTTTGTAGTTTCCTTGAGTGGCACAGTGCCTCATGCAACCCAACCGGGTCAATTTTGTGGCGCTAGATATGTGGATTTCATTACGGTTCCAGCTTCTGCTGATTTTGAGTACGACATAGCTTGTACGAATGAAGGCATGCAGTTTACTGAATTATGTAACTATTTATATGAGTATACTATTACAGATTACAACTGGAACTTTGGAGATCCTGCTTCAGGAACGGCTAACACAAGTAATGATCAAAATCCAATTCATAACTATACCACACCGGGCATCTATGATGTAGAATTAATCATTACCGTAGACGCTGGTTGTCAAGCAAAAATCACAAAACAAGTAGAGGTTCAAGAAGCGCCAAATTTACTAATAGAATTACCAGCGTCTGCTTGTATTGAAGAAGGGCTTGGTTTCAGTGTATTAGGCGATGACCTTTTGCAAGTGGATTGGGATTTTGGTGATCCTTCAAGCGGTTCCGCTAATAACTCACAAAACCCTACTCCTATTCATGCGTTTGATGCATCAGGTAATTATACTATTAGTGTAACGGGAAAAAACAAATATGGATGCACAGCCAGTACAATGGTTTCTTTGGATGTAAATGATCAAAGTTTAACGGGGGACATTGGACTAGACAAAAATCTACCTATATGTTATGGAGATAGTGTGCAATTAACCGCTCCAACAGGAGGTATTGCTTATTTCTGGTCTACAGGTGAGACAACACCAAGTATTACTGTAAAGGAGACCGGACTCTATCATGTAACCGTAAATAGCGCAGACAATTGTGATTACCAACCGGACCCAATAGTGGTCACGGTAGACAAACCCATTGATCCCATCATAGTAGGATTAGAAGAGGTTGAAGGTACGTATTACAATGAAGAGCATTATGGTAGTATGAGACTTTGCCAAGGCAAGCGATTTGCTATGCGCACAAACTATATCTGGGGTGCTACTTACGAGTGGAGTATCACCACGGCCGATAGCTATTATTTGTCATATAATAACTTCTCTTCTTTAACGCCTGGCGTATATCAAATTACTGTAAAAGTTAATGATCCTGGATCTGGATGTATCATTGAATCCAGTCCATTTGAGCTAGAGATTTATCCGCTACCTGATGCCATATCTATAGCATCAGATAACCCAGATCAATGTGATGGAGAAGTACATACGATTACTGTCCAAAATGTTTTACCTGGTGTGAGATATTTTTGGAATACCGGAGAAGAAGGAACGAGTATAACGACTAGCACACCGGGTAGCTATTACGTGACGGGTATTAATGAATTTGGCTGCCGCCGAAATAGCAATTGGTTTTCCATCTATGAGAAACCATCAACCGATGGCTTCCTGACAGGTTGTAAAGAAGTTTGTTTCCCAGATACTTTATGTGTAAGTGCAACAGCTGGCGTATCAGAAGTTTCTTGGGTAAAAGACGGTATTGTTACAGGAATAGTGGGTTATCAATTTATAGCCACGGATCCGGGTGATTACCAAGTAATACTTACTAACTGGTATGGGTGCAAAGACACCACTGATATTTTAAACCTAAGTGCTAAATCAGCAGACCAATCCATTAGAGGGATGGTATTTATGGATGAAAATCAAGATGGCATGTTTGACCCAGGAGATACGCCATTAACAGGGGTGCCCGTTCATGTAATGCAAGGGAATACCTCTTTAGAAATGATAATGACTAGTGGTTCAGGTGAATATATATTTGATCCTGCCCCAAGCTCAACTGGAGATATTCAAATAGATACGACGGGATTAGGGCTACGAACAAACTCCCCTATTCGTCAAAGTTTTTCTATGCAAAACTGTATTGAGGACACTGAGCTACATTTTCCTTTAATCGATAAATGTCAAACAGTTAGTGAATCCTTGACCCAATTGTTTTCATGTCCAGGTGAATGGGTTTCGTTCCAAGGTCAAGACTACTTACCGGGTGATATAGATTCCATTCCATTAGCTACGATCGACGGGTGTGACTCGTTAATACGAATTGAAGTATTGCCTTATGAACTACCGGAGGCCACACTTGCTGTCACTCAAGCTTGTCAATCAGCCATGAATGGCAGCTTAGATATCACTTCTCCCAACATGTCTGGAATTATGTATTCTTTGGATGGGGGTGTATTTATGGCTAATACATCGTATAGTAATCTTTCATTAGGGACGCATAGTTTAGTTCTTCTTTCACCCGATGGTTGTGAGACTCTATATAATTTTGACATCCTTGCCGTTCCTGAGCCTGTCTTTTCTGTAAACACCATAAATAGCTGCTTTGCGATGGATAATGGCAGTATTGAAATCATTACTAGCGAATTGGGTCTTTCTTTTTCCATTAACGGAAGTGGTATGTGGAGCACCAATCTTACATACGATAATTTAGATGAAGGTCAACATACATTATTTTGTTTAGACAGCTATGGTTGCGAATACCAGACCCCATTTTTCATCAATGAATATCCAGATATCTCAGTAGATATTGACATCACTTCTTCATGTACGGATCAGGATAATGGAACACTCAGTATTTCTAATTTGAGTTCGCCTACTCTTATCTTTGCTGTAGATCAAAATGTAACTTTTCTACCTGCCATATTTTGGGATAATATAGGGGTTGGAACACATACACTATTTATCAAAGATGAATATGGATGTGAGATAAGCATGCCTTTTGTAATTGATGAAATCCCAGTACCTACTGTAGATATTTTAACTGAAGCAAGTTGTTTGGATCTAGCTAATGGAGCTATATCAATTCAAACTTCGGATGCTGGTCTCATGTATTCATTAGACGGAATAAATTATGATCCGACTCCTTCCTTTACAGACTTAGCGATCGGCGCACACACATTATATGTTCAGTATGATATGTGTGAAATGACTTTGCCATTCTTAATCGATGAAATACCAGCGGTAGTCATTGATATTTCAACAGAAGCCAGTTGTGAGGGCATTGATAATGGCACCCTATTAATCGACCCTGCAGGGAACAATGGGCTTCAATTTTCATTGGATGGACTGAATTACTCGAATAATAATACTTTCGATAACTTACCCATTGGAACGCATACCCTATATATTTTAACGGCCGATGGATGCAATCAAGAACTCAGTTTTTCAATAGATAGTTTTACTCCGCCTTCACTGAGCAGTGATGTTATGGGCAGTTGCGAATCCATGGACAATGGTTTAGTTACTATTGAAGGTGCAGGTAATGACGTCATTTACTCGATAGATGGCCTTACTTTCCAGGATTCGAATATTTTCGAAGACCTTTCGCCAGGAAGTCATACCATTTCTATTGCATTCGAGAATGGCTGTTCCAGTGAGATCACTGTAGAGATACCTGTATTAGCTGGTATAGAAGCCATCTTTTTAGATCCTGAAACGGACTGTAGCACTCAATCCATTGTATTGGAACCTCAAGTATTGGCGAGTGCGGGTTCCACCAGTTTTGATTGGTCGACTGGAGAATCTAGTGAAAGTATAACCGTCCTTGAAACAGGTACATATACGGTAACCATTTCTGATGAATGTGAATCGAGAGAGTATAGTTATGATGTAGATCTTTCAGAATCAGAGCACAACACAAGCATATATATGCCAAATGTCTTTAGCCGGGATAGTGATCCCATCAATGGGATTTTCAAACCCCTCACACCGAGAGGCATGGACGTTTTATCTTGGGACTTCCGCGTATATGATCGCTGGGGTAATCTCATGTTTGAAACAGACGATCCAATCAGAGGATGGGATGGTTATTTTAACGATGACATTGTAAATCCAGGCGTCTTTGTTTGGCTTTATACTATAGAAATAATGGCCTGCGAGGAGCCTATTACCCTCTTTGATAAAGGGGATGTAACCTTACTAAAATAGATAGTACAATATAGAAGGAGGCGATCCAATTATGCGCCTCCTTTATAAATCTTTGGCAATCAATTTTTTTTGTATTATAAATATTTTTATATAAATCAAAAAAAAACTGCTTTTCTCTTTTTATTATCCTACCTTTGCACTGTGCAATTCAATTATCTCAATTGGAGTTGCATTATTATTTTTTTTTAAATTTTTTATTTATGAACATTTTTGTAGCAAAATTGAGTTATGACACTCAACTTGCTGAACTTCAAGCTGCCTTTGAGGAGTTCGGAGAAGTATCTTCAGCTAAAATTATTATGGACAAGTTCTCTGGTAAATCCAAAGGCTATGGTTTCGTCGAAATGCCAAATGACGATGAAGCAATGAATGCAATTCAGGAATTGAATGATGTAGAGATGGATGGAAGAAGAATTGTGGTTAAAAAAGCAGAGCCAAGACCTAGACGTGACGATCGTCGAGGTGGTTATGGAAATGACAGAAGATATTAAGCACTATTGACAAATATTTTTTGCTTGTTCCGATATATTTCGGAGCTTTTTTAAAAGTAAAAGGCGCTCAAATGAGCGCCTTTCTTTTTTAGTTCTTTATTAGTTTCTTTATGATTACCCCATCAGGACTACTGCATAGTAAGAAGTAGACTCCATCTGAATAGGATCTAATATCTATGGAGGCATTCTCTATATAAACGATATCTTTTTTGCCATCACTTCGTATGAGTTCTGCTTTAGCATAAAGATCAAGATCACTACTAACATTAAATAAGCCACTACTTGGATTGGGAGCTATATGGACCTGATCTTCAGTCAAAATATCCTCAACATTTGTAACAGGTATAAAATCAGATGGGAATCGAGGTAACATTTGATAATCATCTAAAAATGGTGCATCACCATCAAATTGTCCACCAATTCCTATAACGTGATATGTGCCTAATGGAGCTGGTTCATCATACATTTCGGTATCATTATCTATACGCACTGTGATGGTTCCATTCGGGTTCATGAATTCTACATTAAAACCTGGTCCGTCATTCGTCCAAGCACTCGGATCAACTAGGCTTGCATTTTCAAATATCAAAAGTCTTGATTCCGTTTCTTCACCCAATGCAAAAATGGGGAGAGGTTCACTCAGATCATTATTATCTGTTAGTATCGTCACATTATCCGGCCCAATCTGAGCTAAGCCATTGAATTGATTTAGTGTTCCTGTAATTTCTACCCTATCCCCCTCATTGACGGTGTAGCCAAAATCATCAGCGGAAGAAAAAACGTGGAGACCGGCTGTATTATCATCATTAATAATGGTAAACTGCAAGCCACCCGGTCGTAAATTAATGCCATACACAATGCCTTCTACTTTTGCATATTCTCCATTCATTATCATCACGCCTTCATCATCAACTACGGAAGCATCTGCTAAGGAGGTGGTTTCAAGATCGGGAACATAACAACTATTCGTTAGGTTAGGATTGGCTCTGACAATATTACCATCAAATGTGAAGTCCCCTTGCATCGGACACCAATTAGCTTCAAAGTTATTGTCAGCTGTCAAATCTGCTAGACCAACAGATTGAACAACACCCGATTCTTCTTCTAGCCAACTAGAGTCATATCGAACAGAATCTATCAAAGCACCACCTTCAGATATCGAAGTCAGCTGGATTAAATCACCATCATCTGCTAATTGATTATTGATTAAAGACTCTACATCATTACCAAAAACACCTTCAAGCACACTTTCATCGGTAGCTACAGTAAAATATGCTCCCGGTGCTACAACACCATTTAAAGACGTGTACGTAAAAAAGGATGTCTGATAAGAAACATCATTCATAAATACAGTATCACTTCCAGCATTATACACCTCAATAAAGTCTAAGGCACCATCTGGACTATTAAACATAATCTCAGTAATAATTAACTGAGGTAAGGGTGGTGATTCATTACACATAACGGTATTCGCTGCTCCTGGTGTTCCTTTAAATACAAAACCATTAATAGAAACACCTGTATCATTATCCGCAGCTTCCCAGTTATGACCATCATTATTATTTACGTCTAGATTACAGAGTTCTATCGTTGCACCTTGACCATTAGTACCTTCATCGAAGCTAGGCCACAAACCATCCGGCTTATAATCAACATAATCCACCACAGTTCCCGAGTCATCCACTAGTTGAATATCTTCACCACTATTACTGAGTGCGCCTTCGGTCCACTCTAACGCATTTACTCCAAATTGGTTATTAATAGCTGATGCATTCTTTGCAATCACAAGGTAACTTTCAGATGCAATAGTGACATTCGGAAATACATACTCAAAGCCTTCGGTAAATGCATAATTTTCTAAATTAATGGCATCTGCTGTACTATTATATATTTCAACAAACTCTAACGAATCCGAACCTGATTCTGGCGGGTTATAACTGATCTCACTGATTACAATCTGCGAAGAAATACTATGGCATAAAAGCATAAAACATACTGACAGTATAATTCTATTCATGATGGTTGATTTTGAATGCAAATTAAGAAAGCATCATGAGGTCACAAAAAATAGGTAGCCAAATAACGGTAATTAGTGTATACATACTTGAATAAAAAAAAGCCCCAGCAATACTGCTGAGGCTTCATATTTATGCAATCAATCAACGATTAGTTGAAAATATATCGAACACCTAATCTAGCTCTCCATCTTGAAGATAGATCACTGATATCGTATGTATCTACACCAGTACCAGAATCTCTGTACGTGTATACAGGTGTAGTACCATCTGTATCAAACTCTTCGAAGTTTAACAATTCATAGTTATTAAAATCACCAGGAATTGAATATCTAGCTCCCCAAGAGCTATTTATTAAGTTAGCCAAGTTAAATACATCAAATGAAATCTGGAATTTATGAACCTTATCACCGGATTTAGCTCCTAAATCTTGACGTATTGCTAAATCAAGGAAGTTTGCCCAAGGGGCTCTTCCACCATTCTTTTCAGCATAATCACCTCGTCTACTAGATAAATGAGGGTCACTTTCGATAAACTCATCTAAGGCAGCCCATTGCTCATCAGCGGTTACTAACACATCACCATCCATGTAGTCCACCAAATTGATATCATTTTGATCAGCTGGCACGTACACTAAAGATCTCCATCTCCACGTACTTCCTTTTTCACCATTTAAGTTTCTTGCATCTCTATCTCCGCCAATTACATATGACATTGGTAAACCACTTTGTCCATTATAAAAAATGGCAAAAGTAGTCGCTGTGTGCTCAGTCCATCCGATCGTGTAATCAAGACCACCTATTAATCGACTTCCTAATGCAAAGTCCGAACGACCAAATTCTGGATTGTTTCTTCCATTAATACTAACTGCACCTCTCCATTGTGAAGAGTTTTGTGAAGAAGTACCCTCGAATAAAGCATACGAATCTCCATAGGTATAAGCCAAGTTTACACCTAAGCCAAAATCAAATCGCTTATCAACACTACCTGTAACATTATATGCATATCCTTCACTTGTGTTAGACGCCAAATAAACAGCGCTTAAACTACTCAATTCAAGATCATTGTCCAGTTCAGAATTTGCGTAAATAGGTCTATTATCACCTGATCCAGTAAAGTTTGCAATCACTTCATTAGAGGTGTTTAAGTTAGTATACCTTACATTATTCAATGTCTTAGTTAGGGATACATCAACGGTAGCATTCCAACCATTACCAATCTCGGTATCATAGCCAATATTACCTCTAAGTACTTGTGGATATTTAAAATCCTTTGTAAACAAGTTCATATCACCCGCTGGTGTAGTTGGGTTTTCGGCGGTATATTGATTTTGAACATCTGGCTCAAAGATGACGTCACCTGGAATGCCCCCCTCTGCTAAGAAAGTAGTAGTTAAACCATTCGTATTAAACATAGCCCCTGGCCAAACAAATGGAATTCTACTTGTGAATATTCCTACACCACCTCGTAATCTGGATGTTCTATTTACGTCATAATTAAAACCAACTCTTGGGCTTACCATTAATTGCCCATCAGGCGCCGAACCTGCTTCTACATTACCTTCAAATTCTGGATAGGCTGCTAATAAAGTAGGTAGTACTTCATCATTAAATCCCGGTGCTTCTTCAGGATCCGTTGTGATAATAGGCATGTCCAAACGAAGGCCTGCTGTTATGGTTAGCTTATCATTAACAGCTATCTCATCTTGGCCATACACCCCTAATTGCATCGCATTGAATTCTGCTGCTGCCGCTGTTTCATCACCCGCTACATCATCGATAAGAGAGTAAATTCTTGTATATCCAACGGCTGGTTGTTCATTTAGAAAATCATCCAAACTAGCAAACTCATATTCACCGTAGTTCCATGCTAAGAATACGTTTCTTATGTCATAGAACTCATTATGTGTGCCAATAGTAAACGTGTGCTTTCCTCTATAAATCTTAAAGTTATCCGTCAAGGTAAAGATCTTTTGATCTAAGAAGTTAGCCGTAGAGAATTGCTCAGAACCAAACTCAATATCACCACCTGCTTCATCAAAGATGATTACGTATGGGAATGGATCGCCCAATGGATCTCTATCATCCTGCACATGCGTATATCCAATAATCAAGTTATTAGACATACCACTTCCTATTCTTGTATTTAATTCTAAAGCAGATGAGTTCGTTGTTGAAGGGAAATAAATGCCATTATTAGAAAAATTAATGAGGTCTGTTCTTCCTCCACTTCTGTTAAACTGTTCTGCTTTTGTATACTGGTGTCTTAGCGTCAATGTGTTTTTCTCATTCACATTGAAGTCTAGCTTACCAAATAACTTAAGTCCTTGTAATTCGTCTTGTGTATCGCCAAAGGTACCTGGGTCATAGCCATAGGTATTCATCAAATGGCTTCTCAGATTATTTAAATCCTCTTCCTGTGCTCTATCTGCTGATTCGCCTGTATAGTTACTTACATCAAATGGTATTGGCGTCACATCGTTCTGAATCTCTGCATTAGCAAAAAAGAACACCTTATCCTTGATAATAGGTCCTCCTAATGAAACACCGAAGGTTCTTTGATCAAACTCAGCTACTCTTTCCCGATCATCTGCTGTTTGCCCTAATCTGTCAATTAAGGTACTATTAGTCTTTCCAACTAAATTTTCATTTTGCCAGAAATAGTAGGCTGTACCTTGTAAGTTATTTGTTCCTGATTTTGTAACAGCATTAATACCACCACCTGCAAAACCACCATAGGTAACATCATATGGAGAAAGGACTACTTGCAACTGATCAATTATATCAATACTAAATGGTGCCGTACCTGTCTGACCTCCATTTGTTCCAGAACTAGCTAATCCAAATACATCGTTGTTAACTGCACCGTCTACATAGATAGCATTGAATCTATTATTAATACCACCAAAAGAAGTTCCTGAACCTGCATTACTAGCCTGCGGTGTTAATCGAGTATAATCGGAAAGGCTTCGGTTTAGTGTAGGCATATTTTCAATGGCCTCTTCTCCAATTTGAGTACTCGTACCACTATTTTTTCCAACTGAACCCGGTTTTGCCGTAACTACGATCTCCTCTAAAGCAATGCCACTTTCGCCCATAGTTACATTGTCACGGTAGGGCTCACCCAAACGTAGAAATACATTTTCTCTCTTTACCTCGTCCAATCCTACATAAGAGATTGTAACCGTGTACGGTCCACCAACTCGCATATTATCAATTCGATAATATCCAGATTCATCCGTAATAGTTCCGTAGAACGCTCCCGTCGGAGTATGTACTGCGGAAACAGTAACTCCTAACAATGCAGCACCGTCTTGGTCCATAACCTGGCCTTGCATTGAAGAAGTAGTAACTCCCTGTGCATAGGTAAGTAAACCCATAGCTAAGAAGCTAAGTGTAAAGAATAGTTTTTTCATATCAATTGATTTAGTTTACCAGCGAAAGTACTTCAAATATGAAAAGATTGTATATGTCATATGTAAATATTTTATTAACACAATATGAACACTATATGCATACATATACTTCTAATAAGACTACCTAAAAATAAGAGCCTTGCTATAGCCGATTTATTTCGCAGGAAAGATTTCAGCCATCATGCAACGCACACTGCCACCGCCATACTTTTCAATGGTAGGTATCGACGGAACTAGGATTTCAGTATGCTTGTGAATCGCTTGCAATTGATCCTCTCGTAAACTTTCTTTTGCTGTTTGAGACATTACCAAATATGGTTTCTTGCCCGCACCTAAAACCTGTAGCATATTACCTGCAAATTGGTTCATTTGGTCCAATGTGATTTCTATAATCTCTTTATCACTTTGTGCAAGTGAAGCTATAACATGCTCTCGTTCAACTGCATCTGGAATGCTATCTAAACATATTACGGCAAATTGCTGACCAAGGGCCATCATAACATTCGTATGGTAGACCGCTTGGCCGTTCTCATCTTGTGAAAAGAAAGCCACTTTAGTATATCCTAATTTTGAACAAAACTCATCTAGTAATAAGGTATGGGTACGAGGACTCAAACAGGCATACGCTAATTTATAGGCTCTGTCTAGGATCAAACTACCAGTACCTTCAAGAAAGACTTGTCTATTTTCAAAGGATTCAAAGGCAATGCGATGATTATAGTTATATGAATCGACTATATATTGTACATATGACTCTTCTCGTTCCACTCGCCTACTTACGGCATGCATTGGATAGGTGATAATTTCACCAGTGGAATGCGTACTAAACCAATTATTTGGAAATACAGCATCTGGTTTTACTGGGTTTTCGGAGTCTTCCATTACAATAACTTCGATTCCTTTCGATCGTAAAAGCGATACCATCGAATCGAATTCCCGGATTGCTTCCTGTTTTATTTGCTCTGTATTCTCAGCCCCTGTACTATCTTGAAAAGCATTATTCTCAGCAGTTTCAGCATTGAATCCAAAACAGGCCGGCTTAACCATCATAATTGTATTAGTGATCATTCTATTCATAGTTATACAGTTAATCTTGCTTCGTTCTTTAATTGTTGGGCTAAGGCGTCACCGAGATAACGGTCTATTAAGTAATGTGCTGCATAAATGACCGGCGTCAAGCCTACAGCCATTATAAATTTATAGATATAATTCACTAAACCTATGGCCAATACCCGACTTAATGGCCAATCTGATCCAATGTAAAATGCAATCATTAAGACTACAAATGAATCAATAAACTGAGAAACCAGTGTCGAACCTGTGGCTCGTAACCATACTTTCGATTCGCCAGTTATATTTTTAATTTTTTGAAAGACATAAACATCCACTATTTGTCCAATTAGAAAGGCTACTAATGAGCCTATTATGATCCAAAGGCCTTGTCCAAAAATCTTTCTGAAGGCCAAATCCATATCACTCAGGCCAGGCCCTTCTCCAATCATGCCCGATTCATGTTGCCACCAACTATTCGGACTTAAATGGATGGCCAAAAAAACCATCAGGAAAGCGTAAAGTATTAAGAAAACCGTAAGAAAAGATAGCCTTTGTACACCCTTCTTCCCGTAATATTCATTTATGACATCTGTCATAACGAACACCACAGGCCATAAAACAACGCCAGCAGTAAGATTGAATCCAAGGTTTGATTCACCAAAAAAAGTAAATGAGGCTTGTGGCAAACCCAAGGTTTGCTCTAGCGAAAAGATCTTTACACCGATGAATTCCGCTAAAATGGCATTGCAAATGAAGAAACCTGCTAATACAATGAACAATTTGCCCCCTTTTCCGATATTCATAAATGGTATATAGGATTTAATAGCTAAGCTATTAGAGTTTATCGTAAAATCTAAATTTATTAGCTAAGCAAAAATTACTTTTACGTCCTTTATTACAATATGGCTAAAATTCCCATTAATATAAAAGAGGCCAGTGTGGACATTGGCCCAGAAAAAAAATCTAGAATAGTAGGCATCGATCTAGGTACGACTAATAGTCTAGTAGCTATAATCGAGGACGGTAAATCCATCGTCTTACGAAGCCATGAAGCCGGTACAGGTTTAGTTCCTTCCGTTATACACTTTACAGATTCAGACACCCCTATTGTGGGCAAGGAGGGCTTAGCTATGTTACTGACACATCCAGAGCGGACCATATACTCAAGTAAACGGCTCTTAGGCAAATCGCTCAAAGATTTAGCTGAAAAATATAAGCCGGCTTATCAACTCATTGAATCCGAGAATAAAGACGCTTTAATCAGAGTAAAGGTGGGTGATAAGAATTATACACCCATAGACCTAGCTGCATTGATCTTACTAGAATTAAAGAATAGAGCTGAAGTATTGCTAGGTGAGTCGATCACTAAATGTGTAATCACTGTTCCTGCCTACTTCAATGATATACAAAGGCAGGCGACCCGAGATGCGGGAAAATTGGCTGGCTTAGAAGTACTCCGAATCATCAATGAACCTACGGCTGCTTCGCTTGCCTATGGAATGAGTCACTACGAGAATGAGACCAAAAATGTGGCCGTTTATGATTTGGGAGGTGGTACTTTTGATGTAAGTATTCTTAGTTTAGATGAAGGCGTTTTCGAGGTTTTATCCACGCATGGCGATACGCATTTAGGAGGTGATGATTTTGATGCCGTTCTAATAGAACTTTTGAAAGAAAAATCACTTGATTTACCTGATAATGCCTTACGAATTAGTGCTGAAAAAATTAAAAAGCATTTGAGCTTCAATGCGCACTATCAAGATGAGAACAATCCTGATATTCAAGTGAGTCGGAGTGAGTTTGAAGCATTGATTCAGCCTTTAATTGATCGTACTTTATTCTCCTGTCAGCAAGCCCTTGAAGATTCTGGTCTTTCCAAAAACGAGCTCGATGCGGTAATTATGGTAGGTGGTTCCAGTAGGATTCCAGCCATTAAATCGGCCGTTAGTACCTTCTTTAATCAAAAAGTCAAGGATGACATTGACCCAGATAAAGTAGTGGCTATGGGCGCTGCGATTCAGGCGGATATATTAGCTGGAAATCGTAAGGATATATTATTGTTAGATGTCACACCCTTGTCTCTCGGTATAGAAACGGTAGGCGGGTTAATGGATGTAATCATCCCTAGAAATACAAAAGTGCCCCACAGGGCAGGCAGGCAATATACTACCTCTGTGGATGGGCAACAACATCTAAAGGTAAATGTATTTCAAGGTGAAAGAGATCTGGTAAA
Source organism: Saprospiraceae bacterium (assembly GCA_020629315.1). Taxonomy (GTDB): domain Bacteria; phylum Bacteroidota; class Bacteroidia; order Chitinophagales; family Saprospiraceae; genus JAHDDO01. The sequence continues at coordinate 37,087 of JAHDDO010000021.1, forward strand.
AGACAATAGAAATTTAGGCCTATTTATACTCAAGAATATTCCAGCGATGCCAGCTGGAATACCCAAAATTGAAATACAATTTTTATTGGATGCAGATGGCATTTTACGGGTGAAAGCCATGGAGACAAGGAGTAATACCAGCGCAGAGATACAGATTCAATCTCGCTATGGAATTGATGAAGAAGGGATGGGTGCTATGTTATTGGATTCACTTAAAAATGCTGAATCTGACATGAGTAGCCGAGCGATCATAGAAGCCACGAATGAAGCTAATGCCGTTTTATTAGCCGCTGATAAATTTATTAGGCAAAATGGCAGTTGGTTATCAAGTGATCAAAAATCAATGATAACAGAAAAATCTGAGCTGCTCAGAACGGCCATTGAAACCCGAGAAAAAGATGCTATCCTTAATGCGATGGACATCTTGAACGAATATACACGTCCACTTGCCGAAATAGCATTGGACAAAAATATCCAAGCACATTTAAAGGATAAACAAATCTAATACATGGATCATACGAAGATTAAGACCCTAGGAGAACTGAAAGCGTCCGACTATGCGCCACAGTCTATTCGGGAGGAAATGAGGCAGAATTTAATCAAAAGAATGCAATCAGGAGAGACTAGCTTTCCAGGGATTGTTGGATTTGACGATACCGTTATTCCCGATTTGGAACGAGCTATTTTATCAAAGCATAATATATTATTATTAGGTTTGCGAGGTCAAGCAAAAACTAGAATTGCCCGTCTTTGCCAAACTCTTTTAGATGACTATATCCCTGTCATCGAAGGTAGTGAGATCAATGATGATCCCTTAGCCCCTATCAGCCGCTTTGGTAAAGATATTGTAGCGGAGATGGGTGATAAAACACCGGTACGTTGGTTGCATAGAGATGAGCGATATGTCGAAAAATTAGCTACACCAGATGTGAGTATTGCAGATCTTGTAGGGGATGTAGATCCAATAAAAGCCGCTACCTTAAAGTTGCCATACTCGGATGAGCGTGTCATCCATTTTGGGCTTATTACAAGAGCGCATAGATGTATTTTTGTAATAAACGAACTCCCAGATTTACAGGCTAGAATTCAAGTTTCACTCTTCAATATATTGCAAGAAGAAGATCTTCAAATTCGAGGTTTTAAATTACGTTTACCCTTAGATGTTCAGTTCATATTTACTGCTAACCCTGAGGATTATACGAATCGAGGTTCGATAATCACACCGCTTAAGGATAGGATTGAAAGTCAAATATTGACGCACTACCCGACCAGTATAGAAATAGCTAAACAGATCACACAACAAGAAGCTAAGGTCCATGATGACACTAAGGAATTAATCCAAGTTTCTGAGATGCTTAAAGATCTATTAGAGTATTTCGTTTTTGAATTGCGTGAAAGCGAGCTTACTGATGAGAAAAGTGGCGTATCAGCCCGATTGAGTATTGCCGCTTATGAAAATTTGATTTCGACTGCAGAGCGACGTATGATTCTAAATAAGGAAACAAAAACGCAAGCAAGGCTTAGTGACTTTTGGGGTATTATTCCCGCTGTTACCGGCAAAGTAGAATTAGTCTACGAGGGTGAACAAATAGGTCCCTATAATGTTGCCATCAATATTCTAAATGAAGCTATTAAACAGGTTTTTCTTGACTATTTCCCACACCCTGAAAAATGGGATAATGATGGTGACAACGATCCATATGGTGCTGTCAAATTATGGTTTGCAGATGGAAATGAAATTGATCTGCCTATCGACCTAGATTCTAAAACCTATCAGCAGTCCTTGGAAAATATCCCAGGCTTAACGGGTAGAATCAATGATCTGGATATTTCATCAGATGAAAAACTAGTCTTCAGGGAATTACTATTAAATGGCTTAGCGGCCTTTCAAATAATCGGAAAACAAATAGTAAATAACAATGTCAGTTTTAGAGATGAGCTAGGCAATATGCTTGATGATCTAGACGATGATTATAACTTAAATTAAAAAAGGCCGGTCTGTAGCCGGCCTTTTCCATTATCTTCTTTTCTTCTTTCTTTTCTTCTTTTTCCTTGAACTCGATTTTCGTCGATCGCTATCTCTATCCCTTTCATCGACCTCCATTTCATCATCTCCCGAAAACCCACTCAATTGTCGAGGGGTTGGAAAGCTATATCCTAATCGAATATGAGCAGCGCCTCCTCGCCTATCCAAACCATTTTCCAAACCAATCACAACTGGCCTGATGTAATAACTATAACCAAAATCTACAGAGAAATTTTTGTTAATGTAATGCTTGTATCCCAATGTAGGTGCTATCCCAATCATGGTCGTTCTTCGATCTGCTAAGGCAATGCCAAATTGTTCTTCATAATCGGTAAAATACGTATCGTCGATACTCATTTGATTCGAAACGGTTACGATAGCCCCGACATAAGAACCAAATCCTTCGAAATCTCTAAATCCATTGAGAAAGTACTTTTTGGCTTGCAAATGGACATCTAGAAATCGTCTATTATATCCATCAAAAAAAAGCCCACTTATAGTCGTACTATCCATCGGTGCAGACCCTACAATGAATAAGTTATCAGATCTAGACGTCAAGCCTGCCTCAAAACCCCATTTCTCTGTATGGTATTCCAGTCCGAGGTATGGGATATTCAAAACTTTCAAACCCATTTTAGCCGTATATCCTTGGCTAAAACTAAGCTGTGCCGTACTCACAAAAAGGAGCAGACAAAAAAGTGTTCTTAGTTGTTTAATCATATATAATGTGTTCTAATTTACCAGCGCATCGTATTGCTTCACGGATTCTTTATCTCTAAAATCAACCGCACTCATTTCAGATACCCCTACCTCTTGCATATATACTCCATAAAGTACGTCTACGTCACGCATCGTCGCTTTATTATGCGTGATGAGTATAAATTGAGAGTTATCTGAAAACCTTCGTATCAAGTTTGTGAATTTATCTACATTCCTATCATCCAACGGTGCATCTACCTCATCAAGTATACAGAAAGGCGCGGGCTTCAGAAGATATAAGGAGAACAGTAAAGCAGTCGCCGTTAAGGTTTTTTCTCCCCCAGATAATTGACTAAGAGATTTAGGCCGCTTTCCTTTAGGTTTAGCTATGATTTCAATCTTAGAGTCCAATGGATTTTCCTCATCGAGTAAGATCAAATCACAATCATCATCTTCAGTAAAGAGCGTACGGAAGGTTACCTGGAAATTTTCTTTTACTTGAGTGAAGGCATCCAAGTACCGTTGTGTTGCGGTTTCTTCAATCTCCTTTATCGTTTTTTGAAGATCTTCTTGGGCGTAAAGAATGTCATCACGTTGGGAGACTATATAATCGTATCTCTCCTTGATTTCTTCATAGGCTGTAATGGCCATCGGATTAATATCTCCGTAGTTAGCTAATCGATTCCGGAGTTTTTCAGCCTCCATACCCACATTCTCAACTTTACTGAAGTCTTCCGTAACCTCAAATTCTTGCAGCTCCTTACTATCCAAGTTAAACTCGATTTGCATCCGATTATGTACCTCTTTTTCTTGGAACGAAAAGGTATGTACTTTTTCGCCAATCTCGTTTTCAAGAGATTGGGTTTGCATCGATTGGCTGTTAAGCTCTCTGATGGATTTTTCTAATTCATGGACCTCACCTCTTTTTGCGAAGTAGGTTTCCTCGGCTTTGTTTAAGGCACTTGCTTGGTCCGTTTTATTTTGCAACAAGGCTTTTAAATCTGTTTCGTTAGCATGTAGCGCTGATTTCACCTCAGCAATTTCTGCGTCCAGATTCCCTATTTGATTTTTATCTTGTCCAATGCTATTTGTTAACCTAGAAATATTTTCGCCAAGGTTAGCCAATTCTGATTTAGTTAGATTCGAGACATTTTGTGCTTGAAGGTAAGCTACGTTCTTTGCATTAAAGGCTTCTTGATACCCATTCAAAGTCAGCTGTGCTTTAGCAAGAGCATCAGATCGATCTTTAATTTTAGCTTCGGCTTCAGCAAAAGAGACCGCGATTGTCTTCAGCTTTTTTTCATTGTCTTTAATACCTAGTTCGAATCTCGAGATAGCGGCTTCCTTGTCTGTAAATACTGCTTCTTTTTCGCCTACGACACTATTGGCTGATTCTAGCCCTTGTTCCAAGCTACTCATTTGAAAATCGAGTCTGTCCAATGCCAATTCTTTTTGACGCAATTGCTCTTCCATCTCTAAAGCTGGATTGGCTTCGATCTTCTTTTCTATGACTTCTAAAGCACTTGTTTCCTTAGCTATTTGTTTTTCAATTTGCAGTATTTCTTTTTCTAAGGATTGTAATATTTTTTTACGTCCAATTTTCTTCCCTTCAAAAAGACCTTTGGACCCACCGCTTATGGTGTAAGGTGTCATCACCCAATTTCCTGTAGTATTGATAATTACCGCATCATCCGATCTTTGTGTTTGCTCATCCGACAAGTATGCGTCCCCAAATAAATGGACCATTAATGGGTGGTATTTGGAATCATATTTTATGACATCGAGCACTGCGGTTAGACCGTCCTTAGAGGCAGGCGCGGCTAGTTTTTGTGTAAATTTTGAAAGCACAAAAAACTTGGCGCGGCCTTTTTGGCCATTTCGTAGTAGTTCAATGGCATCAAAGGCAGCTTTCTCCGTTTCTGCAATAAAGTGATTGATGTACGGCTCAATAAAACGTTCTACAGCATCTCTATACTTAGGTTCACATTCAAATGCTTCACTCAGCATCGGCAGCTTGCCCTTGTAGTGATCATATAGAAACTTTACAGAAGCCGGAAACCCTTCCATTGAATCAACCATACTCTTCATCAGGTTAAATTCATTCTGCTTCTTATCCAAGCTTCGCTGATTTAACTCAAGCTGCTCTTTTAGGCCATCGCGTTCTTCTTGCATCTCACGCAAGGCTGTCAAGGCTTTACCTTGTTTTGACCTAACTGCATCTAATTCGGTGACTAACTTTGATTTGTCATTTGACATTTTATCGAACAACGATTGCTTGCCATCTCTATCGGATTTTAATTGCTGTATTTCTAATTGTCGACCTTCCCGTGCTTGTGTTTCTGTCTGCAATGAATTTTTAAGAATAGCTATATCCTTTTCCAAGTCAAATTTCAGTCTTGTCACTTCATCAAAAGCTGCATTCTCACTATCGATCTCTTTATGGATCTCATCAAATTGCCCTTGGAATGTCTCTAATTGCGTTTTGGCCGATTGCATTTCCGACAGTAAACCTTGCTCAGCTTCATTTCGCTCCGACCCTTGCAGCTCTAATTCTGCTTTGCGCTGTTCATAATGGTTTAGTTGGCTTTCGTAGTTACGTATTTGTTCTTTTAGCTGCATTTGATTTCGTTCGAACAACTCTACTTTTTGTTGACGAACTTTTATATCATTCTCAAGATTTCGAATCTGCTCAAATAACTGATTCGTTTCCTTCTGATTTGAACTTAAGGCTTGCTCTAATCCTATGCTCTCAGACTGAGCCTTTTCTAAAGCCGCTTGCTCATTTCGCAATTGCGTTTGTAAGTGTAGCTTTTTGTCTTTTGCTTCTGCTAATTGGGTACGCAAATTTTGACTTTTCTCTTTAAGTTCAGCTAGCTTAGTACGACTGGCTACAATCTGTATTTGCTTATACTTTTCCTTTAGAGCAAAATACCGCTCTGTTCTCTTGGCTTGTTTTTCCAAGCCCTTCATATTGGTTTCTAATTCGAACAATAGATCCTCTACTCGATCCAGGTCCGCTTCAGTCAACTTTAGTTTATTAAGGGTTTCATGCTTACGAATCTTAAATTTAGATATACCTGCCGCTTGTTCAAACATCTTCCGCCGAGCGTTATTTTCATCGGTCAGAATATCATTGACCATAGCCAACTCTATGATAGCATATGAATTGGATCCAATACCCGAATCCATAAATAAGTTTGTGATATCCTTCAGTCGGCATTTAACATCATTCAAGCGATACTCTGACTCCCCTGAAGCATATAAAATTCGGGATATGGATACCTCTGAATATTCTGTAGGTAAAATATTCTTTGTATTCTCGAAGCTCAATGTTACTTGAGCCACATTTCCCTTTTTTCTTGTTTTTGTACCATTGAAAATCACATCACCCATGGACTCCAATCGCAAGGCCTTCCCTTTTTGCTCTCCAAGAACCCATCGTATAGAATCAACAATATTGGATTTACCAGACCCATTAGGCCCGACAATTCCTATCATTGGTTCGCTAAAATGGATGGTAGTCTTATTAGCAAAACTCTTAAAACCCTTTATTTCTAAGGTCTTCAAACGCATAAGAAAACAAATATATAAAACATGCTTATACGAAGTGGGATATGACCCTTCAATAGCTATCTTTACCTTGTTAAAACCAGAGACATGAAAAAATTGACTATACCCGTTTTTCTACTCTTTCCTTTTTTATTAGTAGCCCAAATTTCTAATGATATGATGCCCATGTTGAATATTCACAAACAGTCCATAGGTCTTGAAGAGCCTGTTGCAGAAAAAGTGCCTTATGAAATGGAAATTCATGGGGATACGCGCGTAGATGATTATTACTGGATGCGATTGAGCGATGAACAAAAAAATGCAAGCACACCAGATGAAGCTACCCAAAAGGTCCTGGACTATATTGGCAAAGAAAATCAGTATACATCTGAGGCAATGTCACATCTGGATCCTCTGAAAGAATCCCTATTTGAAGAGATCAAAGCTAGAATAAAGCAAACTGACCTTTCCGTACCCTATAAATATCATGGATACTATTACATCACTCGATATAACGAAGGTCAAGAATATCCTTTATATACTCGAAAAAGAGGAAGTCTTACATCCGATGAGGAAATAATGTTGGATGTAAATGAATTAGCCAAAGACTATGATTTTTATACAGTTGGAGGGCGAAATGTAAGTCCTAACAATACCTTATTGGCCTATGGTGAAGATACCTTGAGCCGTCGAATATACACCATTCGATTCAAGAATATAAGGACTGGTGAAATGCTTGAGGATCGCATTGAAAATACCACTGGAAGTGTGGTATGGGCCAATGATAATAAAACGGTCTTTTATACAAGAAAAGATGAGGCCTTACGAGCTTATAAGATCTTTAAGCATAAATTGGGCACCGATGCTTCAGAAGATGTAGAAGTGTATCATGAAGCAGATGAGACATTCCGAACTTTTGTCTATAAAACAAAGTCCGACAAGTATATTGTGATTGGATCAGGGGCTACCTTGTCCAATGAATATCGGATCATTAATGCAGATACACCAGATGCTGAGTTTACCCTATTCCACCCTAGAGAACGGAAGCTAGAATATGGTATCAAACATTATGGTGATCAATGGTACATTCTGACGAATAAAGACGGCGCCACTAACTTCAAGTTGATGAAGACACCAGAGTCAGCGACAGATGCAGCTAACTGGGTAGATGTAATTCCTCATCGAGAAGAAGTGCTTCTTGAAGGTATCGATATCTTCAAAGATTATATGGTATTATCAGAAAGGGAAAATGCTACAACCTACATTCAGATTCGACCTTGGGACGGTAGCGAACCCCATCATATCGCCTTTACGGAAACAGCCTACTCTGTGTACACCTCGGTAAATCCTGAGTTTGATACAGATGAATTGCGAATAGCGTATACCTCCCTCACTACGCCTAATACTACCTACGATTACAATATGCAATCAAGGACATTGGACCTTAAAAAACAACAAGAAGTAATCGGAGATTTCAAACCAGAAAATTATCATTCTGAGCGAGTTATGGTCAAGGCTAGAGATGGGGTTATGGTACCGATGAGTATAGTCTACCGAAAGGATTTTCGAAAAAATGGAACACAGCCAGTGTTATTATATGGATATGGCTCCTATGGCTATAGTATTGATCCGTATTTTTCAAGTGTCCGTTTGAGCCTGCTGGACAGAGGATTTGCTTTTGCCATTGCTCACATTCGTGGCGGCCAGGAAATGGGTCGGCAATGGTATGAAGATGGCAAATATCTTAAGAAGAAAAACACTTTTACTGACTTTATTGATTGTGGAAAGTATCTAGTTGAAAACGAATATGCCGACACAGGGCATTTATATGCTATGGGTGGCAGTGCTGGTGGTTTATTGATGGGTGCCGTTATGAATATGGCTCCTGATATGTGGAATGGTGTTATTGCTGCGGTTCCTTTCGTTGATGTGGTAACCACCATGCTTGACGAGTCCATCCCATTGACGACTGGCGAGTTTGATGAATGGGGTAATCCTAAGGACGAAACCTACTATCATTACATGAAGAGTTATTCTCCATATGATAATGTGGAAGCTAAAGACTATCCATCTACCTTGATTACCACAGGGTACTTTGATTCTCAAGTGCAATATTGGGAACCTCTTAAATGGATTGCTAGATTACGGGAATTAAAGACAGATGACAATCCATTGCTACTGCATTGTCAAATGGGGACCGGTCATTCGGGCTCATCAGGTCGGTTCGAACGATTAAAAGAAACAGCTTTAGAGTACGCCTATTTATTAGATCGAGCGGGACGAGCATCTATGGAGTAAGGGAATCACATATTTTAGAGAGCACGGTTACTTCTTTGGCCCAATGCCATTCTTGTTTAGCGACTAAACAATTAGTCCGACGTCGATCGTATTCGCTAGGCTGCTCTATAGATCGCACGGCCTTTACAAGGGCATCACTCGTATATTCTTTGACCAAAATGGATACGTCATATTTCGCGTTTATTTTCCGGTACTCAGGAAAGTCCATATGTATAGCAGGAATACCCGCCTGGATGTAATCGAAGCATTTATTAGCTAAAGAATAATCATAATTCTTACTGGCTGGATTAAGCATATTTAGACCTATGGATGCCTGGGAGCTAAGCGTGTGTAGATCCTTAGGCAGCACCCAACCATGCCAGTCAACACGTTGTTCTAACTGCTTATCACTGATGAGGCGCTTTATCTTCGAACTCAGATCACCTTCACCTGCTAGAATGAGTGAGTAGTCTTCTAATTGTTCTAATGCCTCTAAGGCAAGCTCCACCCCTCTTCCTTCATTTATTGCACCTTGATAAATGAGTCTTTTCGATTTTTCTTTCGGTCCAATGTCCTCTTTGAGCATTGGTACATTACGCAGTACAGAAAAAGGGACCTTATACAAGGCCGTAAATATTTCTGCTAAAGTTTGATTCACTGTGATATGCGCATCGCACTTTGGGATATACCAATCTGCTACCTTGGACCAAATCCACTTTTTCAAGGGTTTAGATAAAAGTTCTGGTACTTCAGTAAAGTACTCATGACTATCAAAAATCACCTTTGCTCCAGCTTTTGCTCTGAAAACACCCCATAAAGAATCTAGATCTACCGCATAGATTAACTTGGGCTTGTGCTTTCGTAATTCAGCAGACATAGCTACGTTCAATTCACGATAGAACGATATACCACTTTTAGATGTAGATTGTATTGAATGATGAATCAGGCCTTCCATCACACAGGTTCCTCGACTAATCCAATGTACGCTATAGTCCCAATCAAGCAAAGACTGAATGACACGTTGTAGGCGCCTATCATAATCGGCAATACTCGTAGATACTATGAAAATTTCTTTACTCATTAAGTGTTAAGGTATCTCCTGCTATATCTATCCTTCCATTTTCATTCCATTTATACAGAAGATCCATAACGGATGGCCATTCCTTATTTTTAAAGTGGACACGCAAATTTGAAAAACGAACAGTACCATTACGTAACAAGCTAAGGACTTGGTGATCTAGAGCGTCCTGCTCATTCTCATTTTGACAATAATCACATTCGCCACATAAGGTATCACTTGGGAAGCCAAAATAGCTTTCAATATAGCCTTGTCTGCAATCTTCAAATGCTATGTATTTAAAGACTGCTTCTACCGCCCCCAATGCTCTTTCTAAACGTTTTTCATAAATGGAACTAGGAAGGTATAATATGTCATTATCAGGCCTTTTCAGGGTGAAACGAATATAAGCGGATTGATGAGCTTTGATATATTTTATCAAATAGCGTTTTTCTAATGCGCTTAGAATAGGTGCATGTGCCTTTCGCGGAATTTGAAGTTTGCTTTCTATTTCCGTTTCAGAAATCTTTACAAAATCATAGTAGAGTCCTTCATAAATTCTAAGCAAGCCTCTCATATATTCTTCCAACTCTTTGGGTAGCGTTCCTTCACGAAGCAGGGATTTAAAGATGTCGTAATCGACTTTCATTCTAGAAGGATGGAAAAGCTTATCTGACAGGAAAATATAATTTGCTTGATGTATGATTTTTAGCGCGTGGAATGTTTGGAGAGCTGGAAAACTATTTTCCTCGGTAAAAGCGGCCAAATCAAAACGAAATCGTTCGCCCACGCCTTCGCCTGGTGGAATGTGATACTTTCGGCAAAGGTGGTAATACACCTTTCTTATAAAGTCTTTATTTGGAAAGCTATTCTTTATTTCTCTTAGCTTTTTCGCCTTATCATAGGGGCTGAATAATAAGATAGCTTGAGCCGCTTGACCATCCCTTCCCGCACGGCCGGCTTCTTGAATGTATTCTTCTAAAGAAGGGGGCATTTCATAATGTAAAACGTATCGCACATCCGATTTATCAATCCCCATTCCGAATGCATTCGTCGCTACTATCAGTCGTAATTCGTTGCGTACCCAAGATTCTTGAATGTGCTCCTTTTCTTTTTGATCTAGTCCAGCATGATAGCTAGCCACTTCTGGGAGAAACTTTCCAATCATGGCAGCGATTTCTTTGGTTAGCCTTCGACTTCTAACATAAATCAACCCAGTCTCCGTCTTATGTTTCAAAATAAAAGCCTTAAGAAAACCCAGTTTATCTTCGGTTTGGATCACTTGGTACGATAAATTTTCCCGCTTAGGTGAACTGATCAATTGCACAGGCTTTTCTAGACCTAAGTTTTCTATTATATCATCTTGGACATTGGGCGTAGCCGTAGCTGTAACTGCTAAAATGGGTACTTTTAATTGACTGCGTAAATCGGAAATATTTCTGTAACTCGGTCTAAAATCATGGCCCCATTGTGAAATACAATGCGCTTCATCAACCGCTATAAAACTTATATTAATTTGGGCCACACGTGCATCAAACATCTTACTTTTGATACGCTCGGGCGAGACGTAAAGCAAATCTAACAAGCCATCCATAGCCTCTTGCAAAATACGATCTTGATCTCTGTAAGGCATTCCTGAATGAACGAATGCTGCCGCTACCCCTCTACTCTTTAATTGAGCGACTTGATCTTCCATCAGTGCCATCAAGGGCGAGATTACTAAGCATGTACCTTCTTTAATCAAGGCTGGCAATTGGTAACAGAGGGATTTACCGCCACCCGTAGCTAATACCGCTAATACATCTTTATTGGCAAGAACAGCGTCAACTATAGGGACTTGCTTTTCCCTAAGAGTATCAAAGCCCCAATATCGTTTGAGTGTTTGTGAAACAGTATCCATAGGAGTTGTCAAATAGGTGGGCAATCAACCCTATAGAATAACCTAGGACCTAAATTATAATGAAGACGAATCAATCCGATAAAGTAATAATCATTTACCTCAGGGTTGCCTCTTCTTTTCCCAGCATAATTTCCTGGAAATGTACCTTCTTCCTTATTGTGAAACTCATCTATACGTTGACTTAGAATAGCCGCTGTTTCTCCATTGAAAAAAAGAAGATCATCATAACTCACATAGGTAGTACTTACATCGTCCAAATAATCTGTGGATGTAAATCTAATATTTAATTCAGCTGATATAGCAAAGCGAGCGTTTATGCGAACTTTTGCTCCAGCACCAGCAAAGATGGCACCTTGATAAAGTTTATATGGTCTGGCTTTCCCTTGGATCCCTTGACCTTCCGTACCTAAGGGTTGAAGCCTATAATTATCTCCATTATATGTCGTTCGTGGATCGAAGTAAAATCCAGCTACGCCTAGACTCACTAGAGGCGTAAAAAATCGACCTTCTTGCCGATAATCATAGCCGAAAAAATAATAATTGAGCCCTGCAGATAGCTCGTATATAGGACTAAAAAAATGAAGGTTTCTTTCTTTCTGAGAAGCGGCAATGGCAAAACGATCATCACCTGCGATACGACCGGCTAAAAATCCGCCAAAGATTTCAATGTTGGGATTAAACCGTTTGTGTAGTCTCACATCTCCTGCCCATTTACTTTGTTTAACGTTGTTTCCAAAGTTTTGACTATTCAAATCACCACCATACATGGCACCACCTATTCCAAAAGAGATATCGTACCCTTGAGAATGGCTATTTCCAGCAGAAAAAAGACTAAAAAGTATAATCCAAATGCCCGTGCGTCTAAAAAACAGCATCATTTTGCGGTTTGTAGCTAATTTTATACGTGAAATAAAAGAATGTTGGGAAGCACGTATTCTAACATATCTTTAAAACAATAATACCTACAGCATTATTATCTTTGTGCGAATTTTTAATTTGTCCAAAGGTAGCTAACCTTGACAATCAAATCTAAATAACTTAATAATTATGAAATATATTCTTTCACTTTGTTTCTTGCTTTTGGCTCAATTTCAAATGAGTGCACAAGCACCCGAAAATTGGTTTCATCAAAATCCATCTGAAAGTGAATGGCACGGAGTAGCTACAGAGGAAGCCTATGCTATGCTAAATGGTAGAAAAGGAGAACTTGTGGTAGTTGCTGTTATTGACTCTGGAGTGGATGCTGACCACGAGGATTTAAAAGATGTGATGTGGACTAATCCAGGAGAAATTGCAGGTAATGGTATCGATGATGATGGGAATGGCTATGTTGACGATGTACATGGCTGGAATTTCATTGGTGGTTCAGGTGGTAATGTGAATGAAGATACCTATGAGGCGACTCGTCTATATAAGAAACTTAAGTATAAGTACGAAAATGCAAATAGAGATCAACTGTCTAAGAATGAAAAGGCAGACTATGATCTTTTTAAGCGTGTAGAAGAAGAGGTAAGGACTAAACGAGAAAGAGCTACAAAAAGATTGGAAGGTATCAAGGATAGAGAAAACACGATCATCTCTTCAGTGGATGCTGTTAAAATGGCGCTAGGTGATTCAACACTCACATTGGAAAATATCCAAGCTTTAGAAGGTGACGAAACATTAGCTATGGGTGTAGAGATCGTTTCTAGTTTTTTAGGAGAAGGTCAAGAGATTCAAAATTTTGACAGAATTAAAGAATTAGTTGTTGGCGAATTAGATGGTGCTAAAAACTATTTCCAAGGGCAGTTAGATCATGCATACAATACTGATTTCAACCCAAGGACTATTGTAGGTGATAATTACAATGACCCTAATGAAAGAATCTATGGCAACAATGATGTAGAAGGTCCTGATGCATTGCACGGAACACACGTAGCGGGTATTATTGCTGCTACAAGAAACAATGGTGTAGGAATGAATGGTGTAGCTGATAATGTTAGAATCATGTCTGTAAGAACAGTACCTAATGGTGATGAAAGAGATAAAGATGTAGCTAATGCCATTCGCTATGCGGTTGATAATGGTGCGAGCATCATTAACATGAGCTTTGGAAAAGGATTTTCTTGGAATAAAGGAGTGGTTGATGATGCTGTTAAATATGCCACTAAAAATGATGTGCTTTTAGTGCATGCAGCAGGTAATGGTAGTCAGAACAATGACACTAGTGACAACTTTCCTAACGATACGTTTGAAAAAGGATCTTTGTTCTGCAAGAAGTCAAATACATGGATGGAAATAGGCGCTTTAAATTACAAGCAAGGTGAGAACTTCGCCGCTCCATTTTCTAATTATGGAAAATCTGAGGTGGATATCTTTTCTCCAGGAATGGCTATTTATGCGACACTTCCAGATAACGAATATGCAAATCTTCAAGGAACTAGTATGGCAGCTCCAGTGGTAGCCGGTGTTGCAGCAATCCTTAGATCTTATTTCCCTTCATTGTCTGCTGCGCAGGTAAAAGAAATTATAGAATCTACAGCTAAACCAATTGATGAAAAGGTTTTAGTCCCAGGATCCAAAGAAGAAATGGTTCCTTTCAGCTCATTGAGCGTTACGGGTGGCGTTGTAAATGCCGAAGCTGCCGTGGCAAAAGCTAAAGGTGTCAAAGGAAAAAGAAAGAAGAAGATTAAAGAGAAAGCGAAAAGCAATTCCATGAAAATGGAACAAGTAGAAAAATCAAAAGTGTAAATAAAAGGCCCGAGTAAAATCGGGCTTTTTTTTTGTTTCTTTACTACATAATTTATCTCATGAGTGTTATTTCAAGGGCAGCTACAGAAATTCCAATAAAAGAAATGTTTGGCATTATTACAGGGGCTGTGGCCCCCAGACCTATTGCAATGGTCTCAACTATAGCAAAAGACGGTCAGGTAAATTTAAGCCCATTTAGCTTTTTTAATGCCTTTGGGGCAAACCCACCCACGTTAGTGTTTAGCCCTTCTCGAAGAGTTAGAGATAATACAGTCAAGCATACCTTAGAAAATGTTCTAGAAGTACCTGAAGCTGTTATTCATATTTGCAATAGCGAGCAAGTAGAACAATTATCCCTTTCTAGTGCTGAATATGCTCGTGAAGAGAATGAATTTATCAAAGCAGGATTCAAAAGTAGTCCTTCAATTTCGGTTACGCCGCCAAGAATGGCAGAAGCGCCTGTCTCTTTTGAATGTAAGGTAAAAGACGTTATTTCTTTGGGTGAAGACCGAGGTGCTGGTAATCTAGTAATCTGTGAAGTGCAATACATCCATATTAATGATGCTATACTAGACAGTAATGGCATGATTGATCCTTTTTTATTGGACCCTGTATCCAGACTAGGTAAGGCATGGTATGGAAAAGTAACAAAAGATAGCCTGTTCGAAATACAAAAACCATTAGGTATTCCAGGCATAGGTATAGATCAGTTACCTGCGGCATTGAAGCATAGCCACATATTGTCGGGAAATGATCTTGCAAAATTAGCGTCTGTTCCAAGTTTACCTTCTAGCATTATTGATATAAAAGAGAATATGGAGGGACAAGAGTTACAATTGAAAATTAAAACACTTTTGGCTCAAAACGAAATAGAAGCCGCTTGGAAACTATTAACTTAAGCACATGAAAGTAAACCCTGTTCTTTTTAAATCGAATCTATTAAGTAAAGTCAGTTACAAAGGGGGCAAAACCTTACAAGATGTGGACGGATCAGAAAAAGTCTACAAACTTTCATCTAATGAAAATCCAATAGGCCCGTCACCTATGGCACTTGAAGCTGTTAAAAACAATTTAGATTCTATCCATATATATCCCGATCGTACTGATGTACGTTTCAGGGAAAAATTAAGCCAATACTATGGCGGTGTTTTGGGACCCGATCATTTTATTACCAGTAATAGTGGCGTGGCACTATTAGAAATGATATCACGAGCGTTTCTTCAAGAAGGCAATGAGGTTATCATTAGCAATCCAGCATTCAGTCCTTATGAAATGTTTGCTAGAAAACAAGGGGCTACCGTTATTGATGTCCCACTTATGGAACCTTCATTCTCCTTAGATGTAACGGGTATTCTCAATGCTATTACGACTGAAACAAGGTTACTTTACATCACTAGTCCCAATAACCCAACCGGAACACATATTCCGAAAGAAGATATAGATACAATCATAAACAATATCCCAGATCATGTGCTTTTGATATATGATGAGGTATACTTCCATTTCTGTGATGCACCCGATTTCACATTGGCCATTCCTTATGTAGAGAATAATCAAAATATAATTGCCGTCAATAGTTTTGCTAAATCCTATGGTCTTGCTGGCTTACGGATGGGTTATGGATATGGCAAACCGGAATTGATGAATTATATGCGAAACATACAACGGCCGTTTTTTATAAATTCATTGGGAATGCATGCTGCGATGGCGGCATTGGATGATAAAGAACATATCCAAAGTACGGTACATACTGTCCATACCCAAAAGCAACGGATATACGAAACCTTAGATACATTACATGTACCTTATTGGAAAACGCAATCGAATTTTATTTTAATAAAACCTCCCGTTTCACCTGACAGATTTGAAGAGGATATGTTTGCTCAAAAAGTTATGGTACGACCCGTAGGTAATTTTGGTGCGCCTGAATGCATTCGAATTACCATTGGAAACCAAGAAGCTACAGATGCTCTTATAAAGGCATTACAAACAGTTATACCAGGGTATTAAAATCGGATATGGCTAATAACCGGAAAGGGGCAATTATTTTCATTTTCGTAACCATCCTATTAGATGCCATCGGATTAGGTATCATAATTCCCGTGATTCCTGAAATGATCCAGACTATTGGAGGCTTAGCTTTGGATGATGCAGCTGTAATAGGCGGGTTTTTAGGCAGTACCTATGCCTTAATGCAATTTGTTTTTTCACCCATACTTGGAAATCTTAGTGATCGATATGGCCGCCGTCCCATTTTATTGATCTCAGTGTTAGGCTTAGGTATAGACCATCTATTCACAGCCTTCGCACCGAGTATTTTCTGGTTATTTATAGCTAGGATGGTATCGGGTATTTGTGGCGCTAGCTTTAGCACAGCCTCCGCCTATATGGCTGATATCAGCACCCCTGAAACAAAGGCCCAAAATTTTGGAATGATTGGGGTGGCCTTTGGATTAGGGTTCATTATTGGTCCTGTAATCGGAGGATTATTAGGTGGCTATGGGTATACCATTCCTTTTATTGCCGCTGCGATTCTTTCGTTCCTCAATGTCCTTTATGGTTATTTTGTCTTACCAGAATCTTTATCTGTTGAGAATAGAAGACCGTTTGATTGGCGAAAAGCCAATCCCATTGGTTCACTTAAACTGATTAAAGAACATCCAATAATCTGGGGTACCGTGTTATCCTTATTTTTACTCTATTTATCTGGAAAAGCAAATGAAGTTACTTGGACTTTTATCACAAAGGAAAAATTTGGTTGGGATGAAGCTACGATAGGTTATTCACTAGGTTTTATCGGTATTTCAATTGCTATTGTTCAAGGTCTACTTATAAAGAGATCTGTAGAGACATTAGGTCAAAAGAAAACAGTCATTATAGGCTTGATCTGTTATGCGTTTGGCTTTTTTCTCTTTGCGTTGGCGCCTACCGGCCTATTAATGTTTGTTTTTATTTTCCCGTTTACGTTAGGTGGAATCGCTACACCTACCATACAAGGGCTTGTCTCTAATGGCGTGGCGGCGAATAGACAGGGGGAATTGCAAGGTGCTTTAACCAGTATGATCAGCATTACCTCTATAATTGGACCGTATATAATGACCCAATTATTTAGTCATTTTGCTAACAAGGAAACTGGTGTATATTTTCCGGGAGCGCCATTCCTTTTGGCTTCGCTGCTTTGTCTTTCTTCACTGGTGATAATGGTTTACAGCTTTAAGAAAAGTCCTGAATTAATTCAGCAAGATGCTTAGACATTAAATCTGAAATGCATCACATCACCATCGTTAACCACATATTCTTTACCTTCTACAGATAATTTACCCGCATCTTTTACAGCGGCTTCAGAGCCAAACTCGATATAGTCCTTATACGCAATAACCTCAGCTCTAATAAAGCCTTTTTCAAAATCGGTGTGGATTACACCTGCGGCTTGGGGTGCTTTGGACCCTATCCTGACAGTCCAAGCCCTTACTTCTTTTTCACCTGCTGTGAAGTACGTGATCAACTTTAACAAATCATAACACGCTCTAATCACCCGATTTACGCCGGGCTCTTCCAAGCCCATTTCTTTTACAAATTCCATACGTTCCTCAGGATCATCTAGCTCTATAATATCTGCTTCAATTCCAGCGCTTATTAAAATAAGTTCAGCATCCTCTTCTTTGACAGCATCAGCAAACGCTTTAGTATGATCATTGCCTTCCAAAACCGAAGCTTCATCAACATTACACACGTATAAAATCGGTTTTGCAGTTAACAAACTCAGCTCCGTAAAAATTTCGAGCGCTAAATCATCGACTTCAAAACTTCGAGCTGGTTTACTATCTTCCAAATGGGCTAAGACGGATTCCGCTATTTCGACTTTCTTAATATCTTCTTTATTACCACTCTTCGCTTGCTTTTTGTATTTATCTAAGCGCTTTTCAACTGTCTCAATATCCTTCAGGATAAGCTCTGTATCAATAATTTCTTTATCCCGAACGGGGTCAACACTGCCATCGACATGAATCACATTATCATCTTCAAAGCAACGAACGACATGCACGATTGCATCCACTTCACGGATATTGGCTAAGAATTGGTTTCCTAAACCTTCCCCTTTACTGGCTCCTTTAATTAGTCCTGCAATATCAACAATCTCAACAGTGGTAGGTATCACTTTTTGAGGATTTACCAATTTTGCCAAAGCATCTAGTCTTGGGTCAGGTACCGTAATGATACCCACATTTGGATCCTTTGTGGCAAATGGATAATTAGCCGCTAAGGCTTTTGCATTGGTTAGAGCATTAAATAAGGTCGATTTTCCTACATTAGGTAGACCCACGATTCCCGCTTGTAATCCCATAATAGCTATTTCAGGGCGCAAATATAGATTATCTCGCTTGGATACATATTAAACATATTCTGATTTTATATTTGTAGTCTATGTTTGATTTTCATCAATCGAAGAAAGTATATTTTAATTATCAGTATTTGACATGTAGGGATTATATTATTCCCTTCATTTCTAGATATATCGATTTAGGATCTCAGAAACGAGTTTTAGAAATCGGTTCAGCTGAGGCTGGTGTTTTAAAAGCATTTACAGAACAGGGTCATCAATGCGTAGGTATTGAACTTAGCGAAAAGAGAGTAGCTTTAGCCAAGGAATTTATGGCCACCGAACTGGCGTCAAATCAAGTGGAATTTATAGCAGAAGATATTTATAATATTGATCCTAACACTAGATTTGAAGGACCCTTCGACATAATCATCCTTAAGGATGTCATAGAACATATACATGATCAAGGGCGATTCATGGCCAGATTAGCGTCATTTATGGCACCTGATGGCATTGTATTTTTCGGTTTCCCGCCTTGGCAAATGCCTTTTGGGGGTCATCAACAAATAGCCAGTCATTCCATTGCATCAAAACTACCCTACTACCATTTATTACCAAAAGGCATGTACAAGGGAATGCTTAAGGCTTTCGGTGAAAATGAGCGCACCATTGAAAATTTACTTGAAATAAAGGATACGGGAATAAGTATTGAACGGTTTGAAAAAGAATTGAAGTCAAATAATTTCGAAGTTCTCCAACGAAAATTGTTTTTGATCAACCCTATTTATAAACATAAGTTTAATTTAAAAGTAAGGGAGCAGCTTCCATTGCTTGGCCAAATTCCATATCTACGAAATTTCTTTTCTACATGTGCCTATTATGTGCTTGGGTCATTGGATTAAGAATTGGTTTTGCTAAATCTATGTAAACGGATAAATACGATA
>JAHDDO010000021.1:56689-67881 GCA_020629315.1 Saprospiraceae bacterium
GTCATTGGATTAAGAATTGGTTTTGCTAAATCTATGTAAACGGATAAATACGATATTGACCTGAATGAAAACATAAAAGTTAAGATTCGTAAATAATAAAGTATCAAGTTGAACACCTACAATTTTGAGTAAAAAAATACACATAGTTTTCGGTCGTCAAGGTGCTGGAAAAACTAAGTATTCCCAAAGCCTAGCCAAACAAACAGGCGGCGTATATTTTTCTATTGATGAATGGATGTGGACCCTATATGGTGAGGATTTACCTCCTTCAATGAGTCTGACCTGGATTAATAAGCGAATAGAAAGATGCGAAAAGCAAATTTGGAAAATGACTATGCAACTCACAGCGCTCAATATCCATGTAATATTGGATTTGGGTTTTACAAAATTCGAAAAGAGGACTACAATTATAAACCAAGCAGCAGAGATGAATATTCCAGTTCAGATTCACTATTTGGAAGCATCTTATCATGTACGTAAAAAACGAGTTTTGGACAGAAACAAAGAGAAAGGAGACACCTTCGTTTTCGAAGTTACCGAAGGGATGTTTGACTTTATGGAAGGCGAGTTCCAAATCCCAAGAGAAACTGAATTGAAAGAAGCTATAGTAATAAATACTGAAGAAAATTCAATACAATAAGTCTATTTAATGAATGACTAAGCCATTCAATAAATCTTGGGTAGCTTGACCATATTTATCTGTTAATTGTGCACTGGTCCATACTACAAATTGTAGGGTTCCTTTATCATTGGAAAAGTAATATGAATCGAATACAAAATCTATCCCTTGCAAACTACTTTTAATTTTTCCATGTAGTATTTCTGAATCATTAACGTCTTTAAACGTTGCAGAGAGTATTTCTGCGTCATTCAATCCATTCATTATCATATTTTCCAAAGCTATACCGAGCATATTTTCTTTAGGGATGATCGTTTCTTCTGAAATCACAACAGCCCAGACATCTATGCCTTTACCTTCGAAAGCAAATTGAGCATCTGGGTTTAGGGTAGCTGGAGGTATTCGTTTCCATTTTTTATCATCATAGTGAATGGAGAACATTTTGTTTTCATCAGAAATGGCTTTCTTAGCCTGGGCAGGTTTAGCATAGGCGATGGATGAAGTATCAAAGCGTATCGCGGATTCTGGCTTAAAATAAGCAGGCAGTTCTGAATCATAATCTTCAAAAGGCTCAAAACTCCAAGTGCCGTTATCGTACAAAAAAACGGTATCGCCGGTTTCGGTAATGGCTACCGTTTGGGATATCAAATGGATTGTAAGGAAAGTAAAAAAGATCGTAATTGAAATGGTTCTCATATAAAAGATTGTTTCTTCAAGTTATGGATTTAGCTCGAAAATAAAGCCTCAATTCACTTTTTTAAAGGTCTTTAAATGAGTTTTAAGGCCTACCTTTGCTGTCATGAATTTCCTTGCTCACGCAGCCTTAAGCTATGATGATCCCTATATTTCTTTAGGAAACACAACGGCTGATTTATTGCGTAATAATGAAGTTCCATTGCTTCCAATGCCTGTTCAAAAAGGAGTACAATTACACCGGCATATAGATACATTTACTGATGAAAACGAACTTACACGCACGGCAATTGGGCTTATTCGTGATACCCAAGGCAAATATGCGCCTGTAGTTACAGATCTTTTCTGGGATCTTTTTCTAGCTAAACATTGGGACTCTTTTATCGACATTCCATTGGATCAACTAATATCAAAAACATATACCCTACTAAGGAATGAGATGAATGTATTTCCGGATCGGGTACAAAAAAAGATACATTTCTTATTGGAGCGTGATTTCTTGACTATGTATACCAATGTTAAGGACATGCAGATTATTATGGAGCGCATACAAGAGCGAGCTAGATTTGATGCTGGTTTCCTGGTAGCTATGCAAGAGTTCGAAGATCACAATCCTGCATTAGAAGCATTATTTCTTAGATTTTTCCCTTCTTTACAAAAAGAAGTAAGAAACTGGTTGTCTAAAACGAAAGAACATTGAACAAGGCAAGCCAATCCTTGTTAAGCTAAATAGGTAGACGAAAGACAAAAATGGATATTTTCATTTTACCTAACTACCATTTTAAACACTAATTTTACAAGTAAATAATTTAAAAACAACAGATGAAAAAGCTTTCTATCTTACTATTATGCATTCTTACTGCTTTTGTTAGCATGGATGCTCAGGTAAAAACGCCTGCCGCAAGTCCAATGTGTAAAGTTGAACAAAGTATTGGTTTAAGTACCGTAACATTAGAATACTCTCGACCTAGTCAAAAAGACAGAGTTATCTATGGTGATTTAGTTCCATATGACAAAATGTGGAGAACGGGTGCCAATAAAAACACAATGGTTACTCTTACCGACAAAATGAATATTGGAGGTACTGATGTGGAGCCAGGTACATATGCATTATTTACCAAGCCTTCTGCTGGTAACTGGGAATGGTACTTGTACACAGATACAGAAAATTGGGGTACTCCTGAAGAATGGGATGACGCTAAAGTAGCTGCTAAAGGAACATCTGCAGCCAGTCAAGGAAGTAGCATGGAATCATTCAATGTATATTTCGATAACTTACGAGATGGCTCTGCTTTCCTTACTGTAGATTGGGCAGGATCAAAAATCCAAATACCATTTAGCATCAATACTGATGATATGGTTATGGCTACTATAGACAAGACAATGGGCGGTCCATCTGGTAATGATTATTACAATGCTGCGCGTTTCTATCGTGAAAATGGAAAAGACTTAAGCACGGCTTTAGATTGGATGGACAAAGCGATTGAGATCAGAGGTGAGAAGTTCTGGATTCTACGTCAAAAATCATTGATCCAAGCGGATATGGGTGATTATGCAGGTGCAATAAAATCAGCTGAACGTTCGTTAGAATTAGCAAAAGAAGCAAACTACGATAGTTATATAAAATCAAACGAAGCTTCAATTAAGGAGTGGAGTATGAAAAAGTAAACCACCTGAGCGTGTTCGAATAGAACACCTCATTCCAAAAACAGTTTATTTTAGGAGCTTGCTAATGTAGCAAGCTCTTTTTTATTGGGTCCTATTAACTGAATGATGGTCGCTATAACTATAACCAAAAGACTACCTATCAGATTTAACCAAAGGAAAGGGACAAGGTCAATCCACCACAAGTAAATGATTATGGCTTCACTTATAAGTCCTGAAATAAGTACCGCTCTAGCCCTAATAAATGGCAAGAAAAACCCACACAGAAATATACCTAAAATGGTCCCGTAGAAAATAGAACCGATAATGTTCACGAATTGAATTAGGTTTTCGAACAGTGTCCCAAAACTGGCAAATAATATAGCCACACAACCCCAGAAGATGGTAAAACCTTTGGACACCCATACCGATCGTTCGCCCGATAATCCAGGATTGAAATTTCGCTTATATATATCGATTGTGGTGGTGCTAGCTAATGCATTTAATTCGGCAGCAGTGGAAGACATTGCTGCACTGAATATCATGGCTAATAACAGACCCAAAATTCCTTTAGGTATATTATTTAAAATAAAATAAAGAAATACATAGTCCTTATCATTGACCACGGCCGTAGGGCTCACTTGTTCTATAACTGTTTTTACTTCATCTCTAATCATTCGCTCCTTAGCCACTAAGGTAGAATACCCAGTATAGGAATTCGCTTGGTTCAAGAGTGTCTTCCTTTCTTCTATGAGACCTATATACTGTGCTTCTAGATCTTGTATACGACCTTCCTTATCTAAGACTTTTGCTTCTTCCAGCGTCTGAGTATTAAAGAAAACAGGAGCGGCATTGAATTGATAAAAAACGAAAACCATTACCCCGATCAATAAAATAAAGAATTGTAAAGGGACTTTCAAAGCGGCATTGAACAGCAAACCATATCTACTTTCCTTAATAGATGCAGAACTTAGATACCGTTGCACTTGTGACTGGTCAGTACCAAAATACGATAAGGCTAAAAACGTCCCCCCAATTATTCCTGACCAGAAGGTATATCTGTTATTTAGATCAAAGGAAAAATCCAATACATTCATCTTACCCCCTTGACCTGCAATTTGCAATGCGTTTTGAAAATTAATACCATCAGGCAATTTGCCAAGCAGGATAAAGAAGGCTAAGAACAAGCCTAGAAAAATAACGGCCATCTGCTGTTTATGTGTCACATTGACGGCTTTAGTACCCCCTAAAGTGGTATATATGATTACGAGTAAGCCGATTATTACCACCGTTAATTTAAGGTTCCAGCCTAGTATGGTAGACAGTATGATAGCGGGCGCATAAATGGTAATGCCTGCTGCTAAGCCTCGTTGGATCAGAAATAAAATAGCGGTATATACTCTGGTATTCCTATCAAAACGTTGTTCTAGGTATTCATAAGCTGTGAATACTTTAAGCCGTTTGTAGATGGGTACAAAAAATATACAGATTAAGATCATGGCGATCGGCAGTCCAAAATAAAATTGAACAAAACCCATCCCATCGTGAAAAGCCTGACCTGGTGTTGATAAAAATGTGATCGCGCTCGCTTGCGTAGCCATGACTGATAATCCTACCGTCCACCATTTGGCTTCGGCACCACCTAGAAAATAATCATTCAGGTTATTTTGTTTCCTGGTTTTCCAAATACCATAACTAATAATAAACCCTATGGTACCTAATAAAACTATCCAGTCTATACTTAGCATTAGATAGCGTACGATTTCATGATCAAATAGAATAGAATGATATACAGCACATTAAGCCCTACTATTCCTACATAAATGAATGAAGATTTTGGCTTATCCATTATCTCTTATTCGTACCTAGTGAGATTAAATTAGCCATGATTCTATAAGCACCTGGAACACCGGCTGGCAACTCTCTAAAAAATGATAAACCTGTATATACAAAGTATCCGTCCCCGTATTCTGCCACGAGTAATGAGCCTTCTTTCGGATCTTCACCGCTGTCATTCATGGACAAAATAGCGTCATATTCAGGGGCCCATTCATTAGGAAAATACAATCCTCTTTCTTGTACCCAGCCTTCGAAATCTTGCTCATCAATAACATTGGGATAAAACATACAAGGGTGATCGGGTTTCAGGATACGTACCGGAGCATCCTCTTGACAAACTCTATCTCTAGACAACTGAAGCGAATATGGGGCCACCTCGTCCGATTTCAATCGCCATGTCGTATTATACTGTGTAATCAAATTCCCGCCTGCTTTTACATAATCAAATAAACTACGCTGAGCTATCGGTAAGCTTTCTACAGTATTATAAGCTCTAATACCGATTATAATGGCTTGAAATTCTGATAAGTCACCTAATGGCTGAGACGGATCCAAATCGACTACATCATAGCCCATATTGGTCAATGCATCTGGAATTTTATCTCCTGCACCCATGATGTACCCTACTGAATTTTTCCCTCTTCTGACCAAAGGAATCCTACTAAGTACTGCTGAAGCATTTACCGAAACTGTTTGCTCAGGGATATGATCATAGGCAATGGTGTGAGTTGTTAATGCATAGTCTTTACCATTCAATGTTGCTGTCGGGACAATGTTACTCACATTTCCATCTTTCGGTGGTGTGACGGTAAACTCAAATACTTGTTTCTCCCCTTTTAACTGTAATGAAAACGAATGGCTTTTAGGCGTAATCGACCACGACTGATCTGCCTGTAGGCTCAGGTCTCCTTCAATAGCATTTTTACCTGCCGTTAACTCTACTTGCAACTTTTGGGATGCTTCAGAAGCAAAAACATATACTTCTTCCGATAAGCTAACTGAAACAGGCGGAATAATTTCGAATGGTTTAGTTATTTCTCCAAAAGAAGGTTCCACATATTTGTATTGTATAGGTCGGGTGTATTCCAATGTCCTTCCTTTAATGCTTACCGAAAAGCGAATGTCAAACGCTGGATCATTTTGCGCCTTACCTATCAAGGCGGTATCATCTACATCAAATGAGCCTAAGGCGTGATCATTAACTAACCAATACGGTGTTGTGAAAGATGCTTTATCGGTGATGGCCATGTTCTCGTAAAATAGATTCTCTTCTCCTTTTACCAATGTAACTTCTGGAGAAGCACTAATTCCAAGCTTTGGAATGCTATAAGAATGCACTGTTATGGGAAAATCAGTTCTGCTCGTCGCTTCTATTTTTAATTCAGTCGTATCTCCGTAAGATACTTTATGAGTATCTGTAAATGCATCCAAATAAAGACCGGTAGCTGACGCTATAATTTCTTCTAGCAAAGGCAATTTCTGGTTCTTCCAAAATGGATCTTTACAATTAGATATCAAGCTGTGAATGTCCAATAACTCATCAATGTGGGACGATGGGTTTGTAAAATCAAAGTTAGCAAGCAGGTCATGTAAGGCTTTGTCAATAGGCGCGCCACCTTCTACTCTATTCCAACTAATATCTATATCTGCAAAGGGCGATTGAGAAGGCTTAGGGTTAGTGCCTTTGATTATTTCAAGGTATTCTTGTCGAGAAGCCCTGCTCCCTGCCGAACCAAACCCTTGGCATTTATGCATACTTCTTGCGGCCGACGCTATTTCCGCATTGGATTGGCCTATGATGGGAATGTATTCTCCAATGTCCATACTAATTAAATTAGATTTATCTGCTTCTGCAAATTTTTCTCGGCTTCCATAGAACCACCAAGACGTATTGAAGAATAATCGAGAAGGTTGCCAAACATCAAACTCACTGAGCTGCTCGGGAAATACATTTTTATCCCCAGCTTTTTCAAAAACATCTACACTCAATATCGCAGAGCTAGTATGATGACCATGGGTCTTACCTGGTGTCCGATGATCAAATCTATTTATTATAACATCTGGTCTGAACTGTCTGATAACTTTAATGATATCATATTTTGCTTTGTCTTCGTCCCATATAGCTAAGGTCTCATCTGGGTGTTTAGAGTATCCAAAATCAATAGCTCGGCTAAAAAATTGATTGCCGCCATCAATGGATCTTGCTTGCAATAATTCTTGCGTTCGAAGGACCCCAAGCAAATCGCCGATTTCAGTTCCAATTAAATTTTGCCCGCCATCGCCTCTTGTAAAAGAAAAGTACGCGGTATTTGCATGAAGCACATTCGAAAAGTAAGAAATCATCCTAGTATTCTCATCATCCGGATGGGCCGCAACATATAGTACGTTGGCCAAGGTATTGAGCTTCTGCAGATCTTGATAGATCAGTGCAGATGCATAGCGGTTATTATTTTGAGCAGTGCTATTATTTAGTACCGAACAAGCTAATACGCCAATCAACAAAATGAGTCTTGAGTCTATACCTATTTCTCGGAATATATTACGAAATAGTCTATTTGTTAATCTATTGAAATTCATTTGGATTCGCTGTTTTTTTTTAGCATTTTTAGCGGTCAATACAAATCAATGCTAATAACCACTATACTCGCCATAACGCTATTTATTATTTTGTGTTTTAGCCTATTGAAAAGGTCTAAACTGATTTAAGCAGAAGGCTTAACTTCCGGCATTTTACAATCTTCTTCTGGTTTTTTACCACAAACAGTGCATTCCCCTATTTGATTTTTTACCATAGGATTATTAGTTGCGCATGTACCTCTAAACTCATTTCCGGTCACTATGTGACGAATATTAATGAGTACAAAAGATATTGCGAAGGTGGCGAATATGATTAATAAGGTAGCTAGAAAAGGGCTCATCTATTTTATGTATTTTGCGGTCTATATAGGTAACAAAGTTAATATAATAGAGTTTACCAATGGAGCGTAAAAAGGAGGCATTTGGTCGTTTGTTACAAATAATGGATGACCTTAGAGAAAAATGTCCTTGGGACAGGAAGCAAACCATGCTTAGTTTACGAAATCTCACTATAGAAGAGACCTACGAATTAGCAGACGCCATTTTGAAGGAAGATCTCGAAGAAGTTAAAGAAGAGCTAGGCGATCTGATGCTTCATATGGTATTCTATGCTAAAATAGCTGAAGAGAAATCTGCGTTTGATATTGCCGATGCTTTGCATGGCGTTTGCGAAAAACTAATCCATCGTCATCCACACATTTACGGTGATGTAACTGTCCAAGATGAAGAAGATGTCAAAAAGAATTGGGAAGAGCTAAAGCTCAAGGAAGGTAAAAAATCGGTCCTTTCAGGTGTCCCTGCATCCTTACCAGCTATGATCAAAGCTACCCGAATGCAAGAAAAAACGGCACAAGTTGGATTTGAGTGGCAGGAGATAGATGATGTATATAAAAAAGTCGAAGAAGAGCTAGCTGAATTAAAAGAGGCAAGAATCACTGAGAATCAAGAAAAAATTGAAGAAGAATTCGGTGATGTTTTATTTGCTTTAATAAATTACGGTCGATTTTTAAACGTTGAACCAGAAACGGCTTTAGAAAAAATAAATAAAAAGTTTAAGCGACGTTTTGAATATATTGAATCAAAGGCACCTAAAGCTCTTAAAGATATGAGTTTGGATGAAATGGATGCCTTGTGGAATGAGGCTAAGGAAATCGAACACAATTCATAAACAGTAAATAATCTTTGTGGAAAAAATTTTGGTTACGGGTGGTGCTGGGCAATTAGGATCTGAACTGATCTTAGCTTTACGTTTAAAATATGGCACTGAGAATGTGATTTTATCTGATATCAAGGAGTCAAATAATGACCCTAATTTCATGATGCTTGACATTTTGAATAAAGTACGTCTCAGGGAAATAGTTGAAGATCATGGTATTACTCAAATTTATCATTTAGCCGCTATATTATCTGCAAGCGGCGAGTGGGACCCAAAAAAGACCTGGAATGTAAACATGAATGGTTTGATCTCAGTGTTAAACCTAGCCAAAGATGGTTTGATAAAAAAGATATTTTTCCCAAGCACCATTGCCATTCATGGCCAATATACACCGAAACAAAATACCCCTCAGTTTACTGATTTTTCACCTAGTACCGTGTATGGTATAAGTAAAATTTCGGGAGAGTTGTGGTGCAATTACTATCATAATCGATATGGTGTTGACGTAAGATCTGTTCGGTATCCTGGGATCATTTCGTGGAAAACTAAACCACATGGTGGAACAACAGACTATGCTGTGGAGATTTTTTATGATGCTATAGAAAAAGGGAGCTATGAATGTTTCTTATCAGCCGAAACCAAACTGCCAATGATGTATATTGATGATGCGATACGGGCTACCTTGGAGCTTATGGAAAATCCGGCCGAGAATATCAAAATACGAACGAGTTACAATCTAGCCGCAGTTAGTTTTACCCCTGCCGAAATCGCAAAGAAGATTCAGGAACGATTACCGAAATTCTCGATACAATACAAGCCTGACTTTAGACAAGAAATAGCTAATTCCTGGTCTCAAAGCATAGATGATTCCCTTGCAAGAACAGATTGGGGCTGGAATCATAATTTTGACCTGGATGATATTACTGATACAATGATTTCAAATTTAAAAATCAAATTACAGGACAATGTTTGAAAACACGAGAGAAGCCATTCAAGCTGAATTAAATGAGATTAAGGAGGCTGGCTTATATAAAGAAGAGCGAGTAATTACTACGCCTCAACATTCTGTTATAAATACGAATGGTAATGAAGTACTAAACTTTTGTGCCAATAATTATTTGGGATTATCAAGTCATCCAAGTCTATTGGAGGCTGCTAAAAGAACCATTGATTCTCATGGTTATGGTATGTCTTCTGTTCGTTTTATTTGTGGCACTCAGGATATTCATAAACAATTGGAGCAAAAGACAGCTGAGTTTTTAGGTATGGAAGATTGTATCTTATATGCGGCTGCTTTTGATGCTAATGGCGGTTTATTTGAGCCTATATTAACTAAAGAAGATGCTATTATATCTGATGCTTTGAACCATGCTTCTATTATTGATGGGATTCGCTTATGCAAAGCGGCAAGATATCGGTACGAAAGCAACAACATGTCAGATCTTGAGGCCAAATTGAAGGAAGCAAAGGATAATGGCGCCAGACGAATTATGATTGCCACCGATGGCGTATTTTCTATGGATGGTACTATAGCTCAAATTGATAAAATATGCGACCTCGCTGATGCCTATGGCGCCATGGTCATGGTTGATGAATGTCATTCTACAGGATTTGTGGGTAAAACTGGACGAGGGACTCATGAGCATTGTGGAGCCATGGGCCGAGTAGATATTATTACTGGGACGTATGGGAAAGCACTGGGTGGTGCATCGGGTGGTTTTACAGCGGCTAGAAAAGAGATTGTCGATATGCTAAGACAGCGGAGTAGACCATATCTTTTTTCGAATACCTTAGCACCTTCCATTGTGGGTGCATCTATCCAAGCCTTAGAATTATTGAGTGGCTCGACGGAACTCAGAGATAAGCTTGAATTTAATGCCGGCTATTTTAGAAAAGAAATGACAGCAGCAGGGTTTGATATTATACCAGGGGTCCATCCTATTGTACCTATTATGTTGTATGATGCTAAATTGTCACAAGACTTTGCATCCGCACTTTTGGAAGAAGGAATTTATGTGATTGGATTTTTCTATCCAGTGGTTCCTAAAGACAAAGCACGAATCAGGGTGCAATTATCTGCGGCTCATGATAAAGAACATTTAGACAAAGCGATTGCTGCTTTTACCAAGGTGGGTAAAGAACTAAAGGTTATATAAAAAAAGAGGCCTGCGAATCAGGCCTCTTTTTTTTAATCTCAATCTATATCTTTCTTTTCATATTTCCAATTAGGCTTCTGAGAACCAATTGGGTTTCCATATCATCAGGATTAGAATCTCGTGCCTCTAAATAAGCACTTTTCCAAATTTCAAAATTGGAATCTTCTGAACGTAAATAAGGACGTAAATCTTCTCTTACCAAATCTTCAAGATCAAGCTCTTTTTCTAAAGCATTGATTAGTATACTTGAAACATGATCTATATCTAATTCCAGATTTTCAGATATTAAATTCACTACTCCATCTCCACCTCCATAGTTATCTATTATTAATCGCTGTTGTGAAAACAGGGGTTGACTACAATAGATCAATAAAACAACTAACAATAAATTCTTCATTTTCTTTCATTTAAGAGAGGCATAGTGCCTCTCTTTATTTTACAAATTATTCAATTATTATCATCTTCTTGGTAGCTGTAAACGCACCACTTTCTAAGGTGTAGTACAACA
>JAHDDO010000059.1:0-2306 GCA_020629315.1 Saprospiraceae bacterium
AATTTTAATAGTCAGCAAAATGTAAAATGAGGGCCAAGGTGTCAACAACTAGAATGGTGATTGCTTAAAAATGCTAATTTAGCGGCCTTTAAAGAACGATATAATGAAGAAGTTTTTAGTTTGGGCCTTGCTAAGCATTACGTATGGAATAAGTTGGGGGCAGTCGGGTGTGCTGATGGATACGGTACAAGTTACTGCGATGCAAATGCCGCTGACGGTGAGTGAAACCGGTCGAAGCATTACCGTCTTACAAGGGGAGGCCCTGCAAAATAGAGGTGTGAATTCAATAGACGAATTGCTACAATTTGTTGGTGGTGTGGAGGTGCAATCTAGAGGAGCATTCGGCGTTCAAGCAGATATATTAATGAGAGGATCTACCTTCACTCAGGTTTTAGTTTTGGTCAATGGTATTCGTATCAATGACGCCCTTACGGGTCATTTTAATGGTTATTTGCCAGTACCTATTCATACTATAGAGCGTATAGAGGTCTTGCGTGGATCAGCCTCAGCAGTCTATGGCCCTGATGCTGTTGGCGGTGTGATAAATATAATCACTAAAGTCTTTGAGTGCAGCAATACAAAAGAACTTCATGTATTCGGGGCGGGTGGCCAATATGGATTACGCGAATTTTCAGGTGCCTATATACGGAATAAAGGTAGATTAGCCATAGAATTAGGATTAGATAATCGAAGTGCGGAAGGCCCTTTATTAGAGCCTCAAGCCCTAGATGATGTAATACAGCTCGAGCCATACAATAGCAGCTTTGATATCCGGACGTTTTCTGCTGGGATACGATATCATATAAAAAATGGCTGGAAGGCGGCTTTACGTACTGCAACAGATGCACGAGATTTCGATGCGCGGTACTTCTACACAGGTAGTACATTTGATAAATCCTACGAAAGAGTCAATCAAAGTTTTACTCATTTTCAATTAAGTAAAGTAGGGCAGACGGCTAGCACCGATATTAATTTTTCATACAAGTATAATACCGACGAATTTATTTTCAGTCCGGACTTTCCTTCCACTAATAATCATACGACCGAAGCGCTGATGTTTTTGGCTAATCAATATAGAAGCATCAACGATGTTGTTACTATAAAATATGGGATCCAGGTAGATAGACGCTCTATTGAATCTAATGATAGAGGGAATCACGAAGACCTCCATTTTGGTGCCTATGCCTTAGCCTCTATACAACAAGGTAACTGGAGTATCATTCCTAATATCCGAGTTGATCAAGATGAAAATTATGGATTGCAAGTATTACCGAGTGTAAATGCGTCGTATAGTACGACAAATTCAGTTACTAGGGCTTCACTAGGTCGGAGTATCCGAGCGGCGGATTATACAGAACGCTACGTGTCCAATAACCTAGTGGATCTTACACCGGGTCGTAGCGTTGGGAATCCAGAATTAGCTGCTGAACAAAGTTGGACCGCGGAAATAGGTTATGATCAATTTATTGGCTCAAACTGGAAAATGGGTCTAACAATTTTTGGCCGACAATCCGAAAACTTGATAGACTATGTTCTGACCAATGAATCAGCGATTGGCGATATTAGTGAGACGGGTTCATTACAATCTGGAGCTGATTATTTCTTTGCGAATAATATAGCCAGCGTAAGCACCATAGGTCTTGAATTTTTAAATGACTGGCGAGTATTCGATGGAGATAAGACAGATGTTGATTGGCAACTAGGTTATCAGTTTAGCCAAAATGAAATTGCGGATGATATCAGTTCTGTTTATTTGGCTAATGCTGCAGGCCATTTACTCACTAACCGCATTCGTATAGGAACACCGAGGGTATCATTCGATATAAACCATCTGTACAAAAACCGACCTGAGCGTATAGCCAGTGCCATAGATACTCGTCTCGCTGCCCAATACTCTTTATTTAATCTGGGTGCTAGAACCCAGATATTTAAGTGGTTGCATGTTGATTTTACCATACACAATGTGTTAGACACAAATTATCAAAATATACTCGGTGCTCCGATGCCCGGTCGTTGGTTTAAGTTTGGGATAGGATTGCGAAGGGTTAAGTAAGGTGCTGGTCTTACTATTATTGTGCATCCAGGGGTCGTAGGCTCGATGAGGGTAGACTGAATGGCCCTTACTTTTCATTTGATGCTGGTCGATGGTTGCACCATCGATTCGGTATGCTTGTATAATTGATTTGAGCAGGAATACTTTTTAAGCATGCATTCTTTGTAAGCTCGCTAGGCGAATAAATACAGTGTGGCATATTCAACTATGGAGCGTATTCCATCGAGGTTGTGTAAACCTCGACGAACGGGTG
>JAHDDO010000059.1:2406-14723 GCA_020629315.1 Saprospiraceae bacterium
TATTCAACTATGGAGCGTATTCCATCGAGGTTGTGTAAACCTCGACGAACGGGTGCGATGTTTGGGCGATCGATTCATAGGCTTTTTTAGTCGTTTAGATCTTATTTTAGATAAATCTCATTTTTTAGCTCATTTAGCTAATATATTACTCAATGACATACTTAACTTAAAATGCGTATTGCATC
This sequence comes from Saprospiraceae bacterium, assembly GCA_020629315.1. Lineage (GTDB taxonomy): Bacteria > Bacteroidota > Bacteroidia > Chitinophagales > Saprospiraceae > JAHDDO01. The sequence goes on from JAHDDO010000059.1 coordinate 2,592, forward strand.
GAGTTTATATAAACCTCGACGAACGGGTTTTTCAACTCATTTAGCTTATACATTGCTACCAGCTATATTTAACTTAAAATGCGTATTACATCGAGGTTATATAAACCTCGACGAACGGATTATGTAAACTTCTAAGAACGGATTAAAACACCATTAGCTTATAAATAAAAAACCTTGCTGAAGCGAGGCTCTTGCTAAAATATTCTCTTTTTATTCCTCTTCATTAGAATTAATTGGTTCAATAGATATGTCATTAACAACAGAATCTTCAAGCCAAATTGTTAATCCTAAATTTGAAAAAAATAACATCTTGTCTAAATCTAATTCATAATCGACATGGATAGGAATATTCTGTAATAAATGATATTCATTGATATAATTAATTGCATCTTCCTCTGTTGTAACATCCATAATCAATAAATTTTCTCCAAGTAATAATTTATGGGGATGAACTGTAAGAAAGTTGTCATCAGGATGAAGATAAATAGACAAATCAGCGTAATGCATAAAAACCATTTCTTCTTCTTCTCTGATCTCTTTTTCAATAGGATTACCTAAAACTCTGACCACTTCATCTTCAGTCATATTGAATTCAATCGACCCGATTCCGTAATTCAATCTGAACTCTATTTGCCTAATTTCCTTGTCCTCTATTCGCATGATTTTCAGATTTTCTTTGTTGGTTTATTGCATGTTTAATATCTTTTTTTGCTTTATTCTTTTCCGCCTTTGTAGTAGCATTCCTCAACCTTTCTCTCGCTTCATTTTCTTTAGACTTCCATGCTTCCTTTCTACCTTGATTGTTTTTTTTCGTTGTTTGTACTTGCTTTTCCACGCTTTGCAGCTTTACGTACCTTGTTTACTTTATGAGCAAATCCTAAGGTAGCACTTGCACCTCCTCCAGAAAATAAATTTGCTAAGAATACATATGCTTTTACATCTAAAGGAATACTTCCATGAATATTTCTTTCGCCTGGAGTAGGACTTTCATCCTGGGTATATCTTGTATCTATCCCAGATGATTTTGTTGTTTCAACAACCATAACTTCAGTACTTTCTGCAACAACTGTTACGGATCCGTCTTCGTTTACAATGCCATCATAAACTATGTCAACTTCATCGCCACCCACATCACTGATTTTCACAACTTCACCTGTATTCTTGTCTTTGACATATTCATTTTCAACTCCCTCACCTCTCATTCCTGATGGGTCAATAAAGCTCATTGGATTACTCCAGACATATACAAACGGTGACCATCCTACTAAATCGAAATCATCCGCCAATGGATCCGTAACAACAAACCTGTCTACTGATGCATCATAATACCTAGCCCCGTAATACATTAATCCCAAGCAAGGAACTTCTTCCTTGCCATTATAAAGATACTTGTTTTTATTACCATCCTTTTCACCAAAGCTACCATCCCATTGCATTCCAAATGGGTAATAATGGTGTATATCATAGATTTCATCTTTGCTAGTATCTTGTTCTATATATTCAATAATACCATTACCATCTTCGTCTGCAAATCTCACTCGGTTATTTCCTAAGTGATCTCTCAGATACCATTCAAAGTAACCTTTACCATTTTCATCAAATACATATCGACCTTCATCATTATATACCGCATCGATAGTTTGATCTTTATATTCTATTGAGCTAACATAATGATAAAGTACGGACTGGCCATCTTCTATGACTGTGGCTTTGTGTTTTAATACTGTTATTTCTCCCCGCGATAGGGGTCCGTAGACCTTGTCCCGAAGCCAGCTTTGCTGGATCGAGGATGAGCGAACAGTGAAGTCGGAGGGACCCGGTCACCGACGGTACCCGTCGGTGTATCGCCCAAAGCATTATCATTGTTTTATTGCCAGGTAACGGTTTTGCTAATCATCTCTCCGTCTCGGTCAACATGTACTTCCGTTTCTTCACCCGGATTGAAGACACCTAAGGCTTTCATGTAGCTCATCATATCGACGACCTCAACATCACCCATCTTGACTACGATATCTCCTTTTAGCAGACCAGCCATAGCGGCCGGTTTACCATCACGGACACCGTCTATGCGCATCCCTTTGCCACTAAATAAATAGTCAGGAATAACGCCTAGTGTCACTTTAAAGTCCATCTTCTGCTCTTGCTCGTCTGCGGTTTTGGTAAACTCAATCTTAGCTTGCTTATCTAGTTCTTGGATGACAGACCATACATACTCAGTAATCTCTTCCATACCCTCGAAATTGATCTTCTCATAATCGTCTGATGGTCGGTGATAATCTTCATGTTGGCCTGTGAAAAATTGAAGAACAGGAATATCCTCAAGATAGAAGGAGGTATGATCAGAAGGACCCACACCTGAAGCAGTCATCTTAGATTGAAATCCGTAGGTGTTTTTTTCATTTAGGATGGGTTCCCATACGGGTGAGGTTCCAGTACCATAAATGGCCATCTTCTTTTCTTCCAATCGACCTACCATATCAAAATTCATCATGTAATTCACTTGGTCGAGATCGAAGGTGGGATTTTCGGTAAAGTAATTGGATCCCCAAAGACCTTTTTCTTCTCCGGAAAAAGCGAAGATTACATAGTTGTAGTTCATTGCTTGCTGTCCTAGTTTTCTACCTAATTCCAATATCATAGCTACGCCACTTGCATTATCATCCGCCCCATTGTGAATGGCCGGATCGCCCGTATGCAAAGAGCCTTCTGGTCCCCAACCTAGATGATCATAATGGGCGCCTAAGACTATAGTATTTGCATGACCATTATCGAACATGCCTATGACATTACGTCCATTGACAACTGGGTCATCTGGTGATGGATCGGCATGAGGATTACTTCGTTTCTGAACGGAAAAGTGCTGAAAATAATCGTCTTCAATGGTTGCTAAGCCGATGTATTCCATACGAGAAGCGAGATATTCTGAGGCGATAATTTCCCCCTGTGTGCCCACTTCACGCCCTTCTAAGGCATCCGAAGAAAGGAACTTCACATCTGCTTTCATTTGGGAAACATTGATGGCATTATCCTGAGTAGAATCCGCAATTTTTGGCGTACAAGCGGCAAAAACGAAAAGAAGGATGACAATAGAATGACAATATCTCATATGGGTATACACTATGGGTTAAATATATTTGCGAAAATAGTACACAAAACATCGAAATATGTCATACTTAGGTAATTCTTGGTCTCTAGCTTTTATTTGTTTAGTATTGTTCAGCGTACAAAGCTGTCAAGATAAAGGGACAAGCAAGTCCGGTGAAAACCCACATAGCTATCATGGCCACGGCGCTACAGACGCCGTCGAAGGCATACTCCATTATCCAGAAGAAAAACACCTAGCGAATATAAAGCAGCTAACCTTCGGTGGCGATAATGCGGAAGCCTACTTCAGTTTTGATGACCAGAAATTAGTATTCCAAGCAAAGAATGAAGCCTGGGGTGCGGACTGTGATCAGATCTATATCTATGATTTAGCGAAGACTTTAGAGGAAGATGAAGTGGCGCCACTGGTGAGTACCGGTTTAGGTCGAACAACCTGTAGCTTTTTTATGCCGGGCGATTCTACCTTATTATACGCGTCCACTCATAAAGGTGATAAGGCTTGCCCACATGAGCCGCCAAGAGGTGAGAAGTATGTATGGCCGATCTATTCTGACTTCGATATTTTTGTGTCGGACCTCGAAGGAAATATTGTTACCCAACTCACAGATCATCCGGGCTATGATGCAGAGGCAACGGTTTCTCCAGATGGAAAGAAAATAGTCTTTACATCTATTCGTTCCGGCGACCTAGAATTATATACCATGGATATAGATGGCTCAAATGTGAAACAAGTAACGAATCAACTGGGATACGATGGAGGTGCTTTTTTCTCACCAGATAGTAAGAAATTAATCTTTAGATCGTCTAGGCCAAAAACGGATGAAGAGAAAAAAGAATACTTAGACTTATTGGTGCGAGGGCAAGTGCAACCGACGAAGATGGAGTTATATGTTTGTAATGTAGACGGTTCAGATTTACGCAAAATCACAGAATTAGGAAATGCCAATTGGGCGCCTTATTTCCATCCAGGTGGAGAGAAAGTAATTTTTTCTTCTAATCATAATAGCACTCGTGGTTTTCCTTTCAATCTATTTATGGTTAATTTAGACGGCAGCGGTTTAGAGCAAATAACTTTTGATAAGACGTTTGATTCGTTCCCTATGTTTTCGAGAGACGGGAAGAAGCTCGTTTTTTCATCAAATAGAAACAATGGTGGAACCAGAGAAACCAATTTATTTATAGCTGACTGGGTAGAGTAGTCCAATGGCCCCTTTGCGCGTTGTCATATTAGAAGATAATATTTCCATGGTGTGGGAATATGAGATGATCCTTGATAAAATGAATGTCGAGGTGGTAGGCATTTTTAAAACCTGGGAAGATTCATTGGACACCATCAAAAAACTCAATCCGGATTTTATGATCGTGGATTTATTTCTGGCCGATAATCAGAGTGGTTTTGGTTTCGCTGAGGCTGTAACAGGAACGAACATACCATTCTTGATCTGTACCGGCTATCCTAAGGAACCTTATTTAGAACGAGCCGAAGACTTGGGTGCCTCCGGTTTTTTCTCTAAACCCTTAGATAAGCCAGCATTGACCTTTAAGATCAAAAGTTTAATTAAGGAGCTAAGTGTGGAAGCAGAGCAAGGCGTTAATTTGGTTATCCGCAGTGGTCGAGTATTGCATAAGATACCGCAAGTAAATATCCTGTGGATTGAGGTCGATGGCAATTATTCGACGATATTTACAACAGATGGCCGCAAAATGGTAATGAAAGAATCATTGAAACGATTGACGCCACAGTTAGATGCTCGATTATTTACTCGATGTCAGCGTTCGACCATTGTAAATGTACAAGCTATTGAAAGTATTGATATGAAAAACGCTGAGGTCGTTATGCCTAATGGCACTACCTTAAAAATTGGAAATGCATACAAAAAAGAATTACTAGAATTTTACAAACAGCAAACACCTACGACTTAGGCATATTGATGAGGACTTGCACCATGCCTTTCCTCACTGAACTTAATTCCAGATGAATATCCGCCATTTGGGCCATATCATTAGAGATCTTTAAACCGATTCCAGTACCCGACTTATCTTCTTGTTTTGTACGTTCTTCAATGAGTAAGTCTTGGCCGGTGTTGAGTACACCTATAGATACTCTTTCCGCGGTTTCATCAATTTTGGTGAACGATAAATTAGATCCATGGTCTGAGAATTTTATAGCATTACTTAAGACATTTCTAAAGATGGTTTGCAATATGGTAGAATCTACAAATACCTGATCTATGACTGAGAAGTCAATGCTATGCGTTAATTGTTTCTTACTGATCTGGGTAGAATAGATTTCTAAAATTTGTTCGATTTCATGTCTAATGGAAAGCTTCTCTGGATGATTCGGTAATTCACCCATTTCGGCCAGTGCCCATACAAAGAGATTGTTGAGGTTGTTCTCTATGGCGCTTAACTTTCCCTTGGTTTGGTCAGCGAGTATATCGATTTCTTCTAATCGACCTTTGGACACTAACCACTTCACTTTGGCAGGGATATCGGATAGTGAGGCTAAGGGATTTCGAAGATCGTGAGCTAGGATAGCGAATAATTTACTTTTAATCTCATTAGATTCTGAAAGTTCTTTAGTCCGTTCCTGCACCTGCTTTTCGAGTTGTTCATTTCGAAGACTGACATTTCTATAGTATAGCCAGTTTAAAAAGAAAACAAGTCCAAGGGCCATTATCAAGCATCCTAATGCAAAGCCGAGTGTTTTATATAAAGGCTTGGGATAGCTCATAGGCAAGTCTAGCACTTCAGAACTTGACAAAGGGCTACTTACATTGGCTTGAATTTGCAATACCCATTCTCCATAAGGTACTTTGCCAATAGTGATAGTGTTGCCTTGACCTACCTTCCATTTTTCATCAATACCTTGAACTTTAAAATAGTATTTATGAAGATCTGCATTTATATATTCATTATTCATTAATTGAATTTCAAAGAACATTTGATCATCATTCATGTCCAAAACAAAATCAGGATCTCCATTTACTTGGATAGAGTATTGGCGTCCTTTACTATCTAAGATATCCACCTTTTGGATACGGATTTTGCTCTTTTGATTTGTGTCCTTTGTGAAATCCTCAGGTTTAAAGTAGGTATAGCCATTTAAGCTGCCGAGATAAATGATACCTGTGCTGGGATCTTTGTAGCTGCCAAACTGATTAAACTCCGCATGTGATATATTTTCTTTAGGGGTGAACTGAGCAACGTTTAGATTATCAGGATCTATACAATACAAAAACTTGTTGGTTGGCATCCAGAGTCTACCCAGACTATCGGGAATTAAATCATGAATCCAATTATCAGCTAGGCTATTATTTTTATTGATGAATAGGGTATCACCATTCAGCAGGTCATACTTGATCAAGCCATTAAACCTAGTGCCTAAGAATAGGGTGTTTTCCTTTTCGTCGTAATGAATACAATTGAGTTTATACTCCGAAAAGCTTGGCCAATGAAATTCTGAATTAACACTATTTGATGTAGGATCGAAAGCGATAATTCCGGCATGGCTTGCCATGATCAGATGGTTGTCGTACTCTTTGATTTGATTAATGTCCAGTTGATTACTGTCTAATCCATATTGACTAAGGTCTACTCGTACTAGATTATGATCACTACCTTCCGATCTGAAAATCCCTCCTGTGCCAGCCAAATAAATCCGTTGATCTGTTTTTGATCTATGTATTACTTTTGGCGGTGTCAGTCTTATACTTTGATCTCCAAAATGAACCGTTCTATTTTCAAGGTTTATCAATCTAAATCGATTTCCTGACCAGTTGGTTGTCCACAAAAGGTTGGGGTTTGATGGGTCTTGATAATGTCCAATGGCCAATTTGTTTAGATCTCCTTTTTTTAGAAAAGAAAGATCATATTTGCCGGACGGCGAACTCAGAAATTCTTGTGTTTTGTTTTGAAACAACCGAATGTCTTTATTATAGATAATCCCTCGAACGCTATTTCCTTTGTCTTCATCAAAATGTAATCTATTGAAGAGTGGATCTTTGGGTTTAATAATGGTAATACCTCGTTGGTTCGCAACATAAATATTGCCAACATTACTGATGTGAATGTCATTAGTTCGGGTATATGAAGTGCCACTTTGAGTATACACATCTCTAGGGTCCTCATTGATGTATATCCCATCATTAATTAGGTATATTTTCGAATCATTAAAAGCCTGGTACTGTGAGCTCATTAATCGTTCAGCATCAATTAATCTTGGATGTCCTTGATGCAATTCGAACGGTGGCACTTTTGATTTGCCCCTTGTTCCTAGGAACCAAATATTCTTTATATCCTGTGTTGAGTTAGTAGCGATCATCGTTCCGCACTTTGTGGGGCAGATAATTTTAAAGGACTTAATTTCCTGATGGTGATATTCCTTGATGAGTTGATTAGCAAAATCTAAAATTTGAATACCTTGATTTGTCTTGGCGTAATATCCTGTGCTATCACAAAAGCCTAGAAATGTGGATGATTCTTTTTCAGAATCCAGAATACGTTCCAGATCCTTACCAAAAGAATATAGTTGGCCTTTCATAGTCCTCAATAAAATGTTCTTTCCAGATTTTTGAACATGCGAGATGCCGGAACTCAGTTCAGGGTAGTTATCTATTAGATATTTACCGGTATCTCTTGTGTTGTCAAAGATTACTACTTGGTAGCGGGCACTTTTGTATGAAATATTCTGGTCCTCTTTTATTTGCCCACCTAACTCTTGGACCACCCAAATTCGACCTAACTTGTCTTTTAGAAGATCTTGGATATACAGGTTTTTTAGGGAGCTGTTTGTTATAGTTTTGGTTTGGACATTAATGCCATTATAGATATCTATCCCGCTATAGTTACTTGTCCATATATTAAACTCTTCATCTTCTATGACATTATTACATAATTGACTAGTTAATCCTTTGGCTAATCCTATATGGTCATTTTCTAAAAGGATCTGAGAAAAGCCAAGGGTAGGTGCACAAAGAGTGACACATAGGATGTGAAGGCTTATAAAAAGAGTGCTGTATGTTTTTTCTTTTAGCAGATTATGTCGTTTATCATTGAATAAACCTTCGATTCAAATAAGTACTTTAGGGTTCGAAAATTAAGAAAAAGATGCGCATAATCCTTTTTATTCTGACCATACTTATTGTAGTATCCTCGTGTAAAGAAACATCCGATCCCGTATTAATTAATCCAAGTTTAGATTTGGACGAAGCAAGAAAGCACTTAGAAGCCTTGTCAGATGATGCCATGGAGGGACGAATGCCATGTACAGAGGGAGAAAAAAAGGCGGTGTCATATCTTATCGATGCGATGAAAAATATGGGCCTCGAACCTGGTAATAAAGGCAGCTATACACAAACGGTGGGTTTAGTAGATATAACCGGATTTCCCGATGAAGATATGATGATCAAAACACCCAAAACGAAGATGGACCTAAGCTTGGGTAAAGACTTTATGATTCACTCAGAAAGGCTTTCTGACCGTGTAGAAGTCACTGATTCTGAATTGGTTTTTTGTGGATATGGAGTGGTTGATGAGAGTCGGGATTGGAATGACTATGCTGGCGTTGATATGAAAGGTAAAACGGCGGTAATATTAATAAATGATCCCGGGTATGGCGGCGATGACCCCACGTTTTTCAAAGGGGATACTATGACCTACTTTGGTCGATGGACCTATAAGTATGATGAGGCGGATAGGCAAGGAGCCGATGGTTTGATTATTATCCATGAAACGAATATGGCAGGCTACCCATGGTTTGTCATAGAAAGTAGTTGGAGTGGTACCCAACAAGGACTATCGGGAATTGACAGATCTAAAGATTGTGGTATAAAAGGGTTTATAACCTTGGATCGAGCAAAGCAATTATTTGAGAATGCAGGATTGAATATGACTGAGCAATTTAAAGCCGCTCGTAAGAAAGGCTTTACGCCCGTGCCGCTTAATTCGACCATTTCAATGGCCGTAAATAATGAAATAAAGGAATGTGAATCAGATAATGTAATAGGTGTTTTAAAAGGTTCTAGCCATCCAGATGAGAATATAATCTATACCGCTCATTGGGATCATTTGGGCATTGGCAAAGTAGTCGAAGGGGACAGTATATATAATGGAGCCTTAGATAATGCTTCAGGAACAGCCACCGTCCTAAGTATAGCCTCTGCTATGACCAAGGCTGAGAAAAAACCCGATAGATCAGTGATCTTCCTATTTGTAACGGCAGAAGAGCAAGGTTTATTAGGTTCGGAATACTATGCAGAAAATCCCATATACCCACCCAAGAATACCTTGGCGAATTTAAATATGGATGGTGTGAATCCGGTTGGTAAAATGAAGGATCTCACCATTATTGGGAAGGGCTTTTCCAGCATGGATGACATTGCCAAAGAAGAAGCTGAAAAACAAAGTCGGTATCTCGCGGATGAACAAAATGCAGAAAAGGGGTACTTCTTCAGATCAGATCATTTCAATTTTGCCAAGATTGGCATTCCTTGCTTGTATGCAGAAGGGAGCTATGAGCATGCTGAAAAAGGAATAGAATATGCGAAGGAGTTTTCTGAAAGTTATGTAAACCAGCGCTACCATGCGCCTTCAGACGAATACGACCCTGAGGAATGGAATATGGAAGGTATCGAACAAGATGGCCAATTTTATCTCAATGTCGGTTGGCGATTAGCCAATAGCCGAGAGGTACCGACTTGGAACAAAAGTTCAGCCTTTCAAAGACCTTAGATCATTCTTTGATCATATACATTCTAATGTGTTCAGCAAAACCATTTTCAACTAATGGAATAGTATTGCCAAAGTTTGTGACTTGACCGATGGCAAACCACCAATATTGAAGGGAACCTCTTGTATCCGCATGAAAAAGGGTGGTATAAGTAGGAAAATGAGGGTAAATATCTAATAGGTGGATAAGCTGTTAATTATTTATTGAGATTGGCTAAGTTCAATTCAAAGAATGGTGATATTATTGCGTCATATTTGAATTTATAATATATAAACGAAACCAATCTTTATGCAAGGCGCAGATCTTTCTCTTCAGTCAGCAGATACTATTCGGATTCTTTCTGCCTCTATGGTAGAAAAAGCAAAATCAGGTCACCCAGGTGGTCCGATGGGTGGAGCCGACTTTGTCCACATATTATATTCAGAGTTTATGGTTTATGACCCCAATGATCTTACTTGGGAGTTAAGGGATAGATTTTATTTAGATGCAGGACACATGTCGGCTATGTTATATAGTCAAATGGCCTTGGTTGGTGCTTACAGTATGGACGATCTCAAGTCTTTTCGTCAATGGAAGAGTGTAACCCCTGGTCATCCCGAAGTTGATTTTAAAAGAGGCATCGAAAATACATCAGGCCCCTTAGGTCTGGGTCATGCATTTGGAGCAGGATCCGCCATAGCCGAACGATTTCTTGTCGCACGTTTTGGTGATGTTTTAGCGCACAAAACCTATATCTATATTTCTGATGGTGGTGTTCAGGAAGAAATTTCGCAAGGGGTAGGGCGTATAGCTGGGACCTTAGGTCTTGGGAATATCACTATGTTTTATGATGCGAATGATATTCAATTATCCACTACAGTAGATGAAGTAACTACAGAAGATACTGCCGCTAAATATAAAGCTTGGGGCTGGCATGTCACGACCATTGATGGTAATGATCATGATGCCATACGTACGGCCCTAAGAGAATGCATAGAAGAAACCGATAGACCTAGTCTAATCATTGGAAAGACGGTTATGGGCAAGGGTGTGCGTAAAGAAGATAACAGCCTGTATGAAGGCGAAGTAGAGTTGCACGGAAAACCATTAAGTAAAAGTGCGGCTTCTTTTGAAGAGACTATCAAAGGCTTGGGTGGTGATCCAGCTAATGCATTTGTCATTCCTGATGCAGTCAAAGAATACTATCAAGAGCGGATGGGAGAACGTTTAGCCGCTGCAGAGCTGCGTAAAGCGAAATATAGCGAATGGGCTGCTTCTCATTCCGAAGCACATAGAAAATACGAACGCTTCTTATCTAAAGAAGTGTCACACTTAGATTTCAGTAAGGTGGAACAAAAGGCGGATGGGGCCACTAGAAATGCTTCTGGTGCTGTTTTATCATACTTAGCAGATGAATTAGAAAACCTCATTGTTTCTTCAGCGGATCTTTGCAATTCGGATAAAACGGAGGCTTTTCTTAAAAAATCAAGTGCCTTTACTAAAGGTGATTTTTCAGGCGGCTTTTTGCAAGCTGGCGTTTCGGAATTAACCATGGCTGCCTTATGTACAGGTATGGCTTTGCATGGGGGTGTGATTCCTGTGTGCGCCACGTTCTTCGCCTTTTCTGATTACATGAAACCTGCTATACGAGTAGCGGCCCTTATGGAACAGCAAGTCATCTTCTTATGGACGCATGATGCGTTTAGAGTAGGTGAAGATGGACCGACTCACCAACCAGTAGAACAAGAAGCACAGCTGAGACTATTAGAGAAATTAAAGAATCATTCAGGCCGAAATAGTTTCTTGGCCATGCGACCGGCGGATGCTGATGAGACCACGCATTGCTGGCGAATGGCTTTAGAAAACAAGGTGACCCCAAGTGGTATGATCCTATCCAGACAGAATGTAAAGGATTTAAAAGCCATGGGCAATACTGTTCGATATAAAGAAGCAAAGCACGCAGAGAAAGGCGGGTATTTGGTGCATAATGATGAAGGGGCTTCAGTCACTTTATTGGCTAATGGTTCTGAGGTAGCTACCTTGTTTGAGGCATTGCCCATATTACATGATAAAGGGATCAAGGCACGCATTGTATCTATGCCATCTGAGGGACTATTTACTACTCAGGATGATGCGTATCGATCTTCTGTGATGTCCAATGACCTTCCTGTTTTTGCACTTACTGCGGGCTTGCCAGTGAATTTTATTTCATTCACAGCCAAGAATGGTAAGGTACATGGAGTAGATCATTTTGGGTATTCCGCACCCTATACAGTTCTTGACGAAAAATTTGGATTTACAGGAGCCAATGTGGCAGA
>JAHDDO010000022.1:0-39405 GCA_020629315.1 Saprospiraceae bacterium
TCATATGTTCCATCAGGTCCAATGTCCGAAATGGTAGGATTGGTATCATCTACAGGTGTCATAGTTTGAGACACTGTTGTTGTGTTTTGACAAGCATCTATAGCTGTCCAAGTTCTGGTTATTATATCACCTGCACAATTAGAACCTATCACTTCATCCGTAAAATCGAAGCTAACTAAGTTGCAATTGTCATCAGCTGTTGGTTCTGAGAAAGCAGGATTATCACCACACTCATATGTTCCATCAGGCCCAATGTCTGAAATGGCAGGGTTGGTATCATCCACAGGTGTCATGGTCTGGGATGCAGAAACTGAATTTCCACAACCATCAGTGGCCGTCCAAGTTCTAGTTATAATATCACCGGCACAATTGCTTCCAACTACCTCATCATTAAATTCAAAACTAACTAAGTTGCAATTATCGTCCGCTGTTGGTTCAGAAAAAACAGCAGTAGCGCCACATTCGTATGTTCCATCTTGTCCTACTCCTGTTATTGTTGGATCTACATCATCAGTTGGTGTCATGGTTTGACTCACTGTGGTAGTATTATCACACGCATCAACAGCCGTCCAAGTCCTTGTTATAATATCACCTGCACAGTTTGATCCTGTCACATCATCAACAAAATCGAAACTGACTAAATTACAATTGTCGGCAGCAGTAGCTTCCGAGAAAACAGGGTTATCGCCACACTCATAAGTGCCGTCTTGATCCACTCCTGTGATAGTAGGATCAACCTCATCGATAGGTGTCATAGTTTGGCTAACCGTAGTTGTATTATCACACGCATCTGTAGCCGTCCAAGTTCTTGTAACTATATCGCCGGCACAATTACTTCCCGTAACCTCTTCAACAAAATCAAAGCTGACTAGATTACAATTGTCATCAGCCGTTGGCTCAGAGAATACAGGATTATCACCACACTCATAGGTTCCATCTTGACCTACGCCAGAAATGACAGGATTCGTTTCATCAATAGGTGTCAATGTTTGTGAAGCACTGCTTGTATTGCCACAGGCGTCAGTTGCTGTCCAAGTTCGAGTAACAATATCACCTGCACAGTTCGTGCCTATGACTTCATCTACAAATTCGAAAGTTTCTAAATCGCATTCGTCAAAAGCATTAGGCTCAGAGAAAATAGGATCATCGCCGCACTCATAGTTAGCATCTTCACCCACATTGGTAATTACAGGATCATCTTCATCAACAGGAGTTAACGTTTGGCTTTCTGAAGTTGTATTTCCACAGGCATCCGTAGCCGTCCATGTTCTTCGAACAACATCCCCCGCACAATTCGTTTCTACTATTTCATCTACAAAATCAAAACTGGCAAGCTCACAATTATCAAATGCTTCCGGTTCAGAAAATACTGGATCTTCTTTGCAACCAATATTTGCATCCGGTCCAACGCCAGTAATAACTGGACTAGTAGTATCAACTACCGAAATAGTTTGACACCTAGGTTCAGATTCATTATCACAATCATCAATTAAGTACCAGCATCTAACTATAGTATATTCACTATCACATTGTCCTGGTGTTGTGGTTTCACCATCAAATATAATATCAACATCAGAGCAATTGTCACTTGTCTCTATCATTGATTCACTTTCTTCTGCAGTAGGTACATCCTCATCACATTCAATAGTTACATCTTCTGGGAAGTCAGTAAACATTGGAGCCTCGTCATCCATGACATTGACAATAATCTCTATAGTATCACTCGTATTGCCACAATCATCAACAGCCCAATATCTTCTGATTAAATTATCCAAACATCCACCTGATGCCATCTCAGTTTCACAGAAAATTTCAACCGGACAGTCTACACAATTCTCTATAAGTTCTGGATGTAATCCTTCGCAATTTTGATAGTCATCATTACAATCTACATTAACAACAGGATCATAAGGACCCCAAACGGGTGCTGTCTCATCAAATTTCAAGCTAGAGCTAAATGATAAAGTTGTGGAATTATCACAGGCATCCGTAGCTGTATATGTAGTTGTAATAACAAGATCACAATTAGGACTAATGTCAGAAGTGTCAGAACTCACAGTTATCACAACATCAGGATCACAAGCATCTGTTGCGCTCAGATCAGGGACTACTGGAAATTCATTACAACCTAAGGTTTGATCTTCAGGACAAGAATTATCATTTATACAATCAAATACCGGAGGCTGAGTATCAAAACTATTAATTGTATGACACATTTCATCACTCTCATTGCCACAGGCATCAACTAAAGTCCAACATCTGACCAAAGTTTGTTCTCCTGGACAATCTCCTTGAGTTAGCTCGTCCGATGTCAAGCTCAATGTCACATTTGTGCAGTTGTCGCTGGATCCAATCATGCCTTCTACTTCAGAGACTGAAGGAAACTCAGTTGTACTTGTCCATTCTATCGTCATATCTTCTGGAAAATCTGTAAAGACAGGAGGTTCATTATCAATGACTGTTACTGTTATTGTGATAGTGTCTGATACATTTCCACAAGCATCGATAGCCCAATAGCTACGAACAAGCTCAAATAGGCAATCAAGATCATTCATAGTTTCTTCACAGAATGTGTTTACTGAATTGCAGTTGTCCATAACAGAAGGTGTCATATCCTCACAATCTGGAAGGTTAGCTAAGTCGGCACAATCCCAATTCATATCATTATAAGCGCCCCACACTGGACCTTCCTCATCGGTTATAGTAACCGTAGTTGTCCCAGTTGTTTCATTATCACAATGATCTGTTGCCGTCCATGTCCAAGTAATGATGGTAGTACAATCATCTATGACGTTTGTATCTTCATCAAATACTATTTCTACATCATCATCACAATTATCGGTAGCCGTTACGTCAGGTGCCTCCGGCATGTCATCATCACAGCTTACTGTAAAATCTTCTGGGATGTCAATCATAGGCCCTTCGTCATCATTAACCATGATAAGTTGAGTTGCGGTAGTTGAATTTCCACACTCATCGGTAGCGATACAGGTTTGTAATAAATTGCCTGCACATCCACCAGATACGGCATCAGTTGAACAAATTACGGTAACCATACCACAGTTGTCAGTAGCAGTAAGTTCATCTATATTTCCTAGATCATTGCAATCTCTTTCGATTTCTGGATCATATGGGTCAAATGCAGGACCCGTAGTATCAACCACAGTGATCACTTGCAGCTCAGTACTTGTATTTCCGCACGCATCTGTTAGAGTATGAGTTCTGTTAATAACATAATTATGTGGACAGTCACCATCTACTGTTTCATCGGAAAAATCAGCAATAGCTTCATCGCAATCATCAGTACCTTCAGCTAAATCATCAGAAGGGATATCTTCTTCACAAGATAAGGTGATGTCATCGGGTACATAGGTAAATACCGGAGCGGTATCATCTGTAACAGTAATAGTTTGAACACAATTCTCAGTATTGCCCTTACAATCAGAAGCCGTCCATGATCTTTCATAAATCACAGTACAAGCATTCTCACTAACAATGGTTTCACCTAAGTAGTCAATGGTAACTCCTCCTTCCAAGCAATTGTCCGTTGCACTTACATCGGGCACACTAACAGGCCAATCAGCACAATCTACATCCAGATTTTCAGGACAATTATCAAAGCTTGGCGCTGTTTCATCCTGTACATGCACAACTTGTGTTACGCATCCAAAGTTGGTGCATTCATCCACAAATTCCCAGAAACAAGTTATTGTCGTGCAGTTTGGACATTCCTTGTCTGGACCAGGTACACAACTTTTATCTACAGCTAAGTCACCATTTCCATTTACAAATTGACCATCAATATAACCGGCGAAATTGAACCATCCACCAAATCCTTCTTCTATATTTCTGTTATTAGCGCCTAATCCACTTTGGAAGCCATAGGTATAATCACCAGGCTTATGAGATAATATCAAATTATCGCCTGCTAAATCATCGATTCCTCGAAGCTGAGAGACAACTTCCATTAGGATATAAAAATCCCAATCTTCAAACCAGCCATTCTCAGTGGCAATACCTAAATTATCTATATAACTTCCGCCATCATCTGACCAATCAGCCCAGTTTTTACCTTGCATAAACCACATATCCATTTCAAATCCGTAGGACGGGTTTTCTACATTTCGTATAACAGCTGAAAGATGCGCGAATCCACCCTCATAATATTGTAAGGATGCTGTTCCATCTTCGAATCTCCAATACTCGGAGTCTACAAATCCAGCTTGTTCAAGCTGAGGTAACCAGATGGACCAGATATTGTCTCCCTCTGGATCTGAAGCATCAGAAGCAGTGCACACTTCAGTGGGGTACCCTGTTTCTAAACACATCATATTCACTAATTGTGTAATCTCACAATCAGGGTCTACTTCCACATCAGTGGTTGTAGGTACGTCTTCTTCACATTCTACATAAATGGGTTCTAAAGGTTCTATAATGGTAGGCAATTGGCCATACACATCGATAAGCATGAAGGAAAATGAAAAATAACACACAAACAGTGTTAGTGACATTCTTATCATTCTGAGTGATTTTTGGTTAAAAAAATTATCGAATTGATCGGACTAGCCGTTGTTTTTCGTCAATTGAGGCTTGGTCAAATATAATCCTAAATATCTATAATTCTTATATAAATAGAAGCCCAATATGTAAACTGCCTAAATCATTTATACCGGTTGATTGTGAGGCAGTTATAACTTTTATGCCGCTTTTTAACAAATAGAAATTATTGGCATATTTAAATGCCTGTTAATGTTGCTAGATTATATTTATCTTGCTTATATGTTAGCCGATTTCCTAAATAGAGTGTTGTTTAAGATTGGTTTGATTACAGTCACACCAGGTAAGATTTTTTTGAGCCTATTCTTAGTATTATTCCTGTATTTGCTCAGAAAAGGTGTAAAACATCGTTTAGTACCGGCAATAAAGAAAAATTATGATATTACTTCAGCAGAATGGAACCGTTTAAAACGTATTCTCAACTTCCTTTTTGGAATTGTTGCCACCTTAGTGGTTCTATGGATTTTTGAAGTGGATCAAGCACGAATTGAATCAGATAATATTTCGATTAGAGCTATCTACTTACTTATTGCCATTTTAATTTTTCAGGTAGCCCGTCTTGTTGATTGGGTAATGTCCAATATTTTTATCCACCATTCTTTTGTTAACCGTGATAAGAAAGAATCTCGCACACCTAGATTTAAGGTAAATCAAGAAGATTCGGCGATTAGGGCAGGACAATTTTTTGTGTATGTCCTAGCCATCCTTTTATTCATTAGAGTATTAAATCTTGACCCAGCGTTATTTCCACATGAATTAGAAGATGGTACACGATTAGATTTTAAATTGAGTAGCATCCTGATTTTTATACTAATCATTTTAGGAGCTAGATTATTGATATGGGTATTTACTCAACTGCTATTGTACAATGTTTATAAAAGAAATGGCATTGATCAAGGCGCTCAATATTCAATAAACCAGCTATTAAAGTATGTGGTGTATACCATTGCCTTTATCGTTGCTTTGGATAGTTTAGGTATCGATATGACGCTACTATTAGGTGGTGCAGCTGCCTTGCTAGTAGGTGTTGGTTTAGGACTACAATCCACTTTTAATGATTTTATATCAGGAGTAGTTTTACTGTTTGAGCGCTCCGTTGAAGTCGGTGATATATTGGATGTTGAAGGTCTGGTTGGAGAGGTGAAAAAGATTGGACTCAGAGCTTCAATTATTGAAATTTGGGATAGTACAACAGTGTTGGTGCCTAATAGCAAGTTGGTAAACCAGAAAGTAATTAATTGGACCCATTTTAACGATATAGTTAGACATCAAATTAAGATAGGTGTTGCATATGGTTCGGATACGGCTCTAGTAAAGAAAATTCTATTAGAAGTAATAAACGACAATCCCTTCATCCTTAAAGACCCAGCCTCTTTTGTACGTTTCGAAGATTTTGGAGATTCAGCTTTGGATTTTAGTATTTATTTCTTTTCCAAAAGCTATCGAGTCATAGCAGATATAAAATCAGATTTGAGATTTGAAATTGACAGACGTTTTAGAGAAGCAAATATTGGTATTCCTTTTCCGCAACGAGAGATTTGGTTACGAAAAGAAAATTAGTAGTTCTTTAAAAAGTTGACTCCGTTTTGAATGTCAATGGATAAAACCCTATCCTTTTTTAAAGAAGGAACAACTTCTCTGTATTTATTCAATAATATACCCGTTTCCGAGCTAGGTCTCAATGGACTTCTCAATTCAACTCCCTGTGCAGCACACATGAGTTCAATGGATAATAAGCGATATAAGTTTTCAATTACTTTATAACACTTCGTAGCGGCATTTGCAGCCATACTAACATGATCCTCTTGGCCCTTGGAAGAAGTAATCGAATCCACCGAAGCTGGAGTGCACAGTTGTTTGTTCTGGCTCACAATACTGGCAGCAGTATATTGGGCAATCATAAAACCGGATTCCAAACCAGGATCAGGACTTAAATAGGCGGGGAGGTCACGATCGCCATTGACCAGCTTAAAAACCCGTCTTTCAGATATACTACCTAACTCGGCTATAGCAATGCATAGATAATCTAGAGGTAAGGCCAGCACTTGAGCATGGAAGTTTCCACCAGAAATGATTGTTTTTTCTTCGAATAATATATTCGGATTGTCAGTGACTGCATTTAACTCTCCTTCTACAATATTTTTTATGTGGTCCAATGCCGATCTTGTCGCTCCATGTACTTGTGGTATACAACGAAAAGAATAAGGATCTTGGACATCAGTAGACGGTTGATTTATTATTTGACTATCTGATAAAAGTTTCTTTATGGTCTGGGCTACATGTTGCTGACCTGAATGATTTCTGATGGCGCTCAAGGTTGGATGAAAGGGGTCAATTCGGCAGGCATAAGCCTCCAAGCTTAGACTAGCAATAAGGTTAGCCAATCTAAATATCCGCTCTGCATGAAGACTGTTATAAATGCTGTAGGCAAGTGAAAACTGAGTACCATTCAATAATGATAAACCTTCTTTTGCCTCTAAAACTATAGGACTAAATATCCCATCATCTACAAGACTTGCCATATCTTTCTGTACACCATCATGATATACTTGGCCTTCTCCTAATAAAGGTAAAGACAAGTGTGCTAAAGGGGCAAGATCACCAGAAGCACCCAAGGACCCAAGTTGATAAATTACAGGAATGATGTCCTTATTATACAACTCTATTAACTTCTCAATTAATAAAGGTCGCACACCACTATATCCAAAGGACAAGTTTCTAATCTTACTTAGTAGAATAAGTTTACAAATTAGCATGGGAACTTTATCTCCAGTACCACAGGCATGCGATCTGATAAGATTATGTTGAAGGTCACTCAATTTTTCAGAATGGATTACGGTGTTTCTAAGAGAGCCAAATCCAGTATTTACACCATAAATTACTTGTCCTTCTTGAGACATTCTTTCATGTAAAAAGCTATGTCCAGTTTTTACTTGTTTTTTTGCTTCTTCGCCTAGTTCGATTTGTTGTTGCCTATTTATGACATCTCGAAGAACAGGTAGAGTAAAAGTGCTTAGATCAAAAGTAAAATGGTCTCCCATGTTGTTTGCTTTGGACGACAAAATTGTTAAATCATTCTAATTAGGGGTTAATCCTGCGTTAAAAAAATATTGAAATTTCTTGCGAATTCAATATAAACACCTGAATGTCAGATAAATATGCCTTGGGCCTTCGAGATTGAAACTCCAGACTGAGAAACTATTTATACCCCATTTTGACGTTTATATGTAAAGCTTGAATAAATTGTATTTTTGAGCGGCAAAATTTAAGCTGTAAGAAGACACGCTTGATAAACATTTAAAATGCAAAGATCATGAAAAAGGTACTTTTACTATTCGTTTGTTTATTTACTATTCACATGTCTGCTGATGCGCAACGCATTGCTATTGTAGATGTAAATGCACTTTTGGAAAGCAATGATGATTATGTCAATGCACAAAGAGAAATTGATAAGCTATCCGCAGAATGGAGGCAAGAAATTGCTCAAGAATATGATAAGATCAAAAGTATGTTTAACAAATACCAAGCGGAGCAAGTTTTGTTGAGCGACGATGTTCGGGTGCAAAGAGAAAATGAGATTGTAGAAATGGAAGATGCCGTAAGAGAATTACAGAAGCAACGGTTTGGCCCTGAAGGAGATTTATTCTCTAAAAGACAAGAACTAGTAAATCCAATTCAGGATAATATTTTTGCTGCTATCGAAAGCTATGCTTCGGATAGAGGCTATGATCTAATTTTTGATAAAAGTAGTGCTGCTGGTTTACTTTTTGCTTCGGATGAATTCGATAAAACTGAAGAAGTAAAACGAAAGTTAGGTAACTAATTTTCTATAATTTTGCAGCGCTTAATTTTTAAATAAGAAAACATGAAAAATCTACATATACTATTCACCTGTATCCTAGCTATTTGTTTAACAGGAACAGTACAAGCCCAAAAATTTGGTTTTGTAAATACACAAGAATTGATTCAAGGCCTACCGGAGGTAAAGGAAGCTAATTCTAACATTGAAGCGTATCAAACTCAATTGCAGAAAAAAGGCCAGGAAATGCTGCAATCATTCCAAGCAAAGTACCAAGACTTGGAGAGAAAACAATCGCAAGGAGAAATTTCTCCAGTCCAGTTAGAACAAGAAGCAGCTAAATTAAAAGAGGAGGAAACAAAGATTTTAGAATTTGAGCAATCAAGTCAACAAAAGATTTTAGAAAAAAGTGAGACCTTATTAAGTCCAATTCGGGATAAGATACAAGATGCTATTGATCAAGTAGCTGCTGAAAATGGGTACGATTACATTTTTGATTACAGCACTGGGTTTATTTTATTTGCCGATTCTACTGCAGACGTAGGCGCCTTAGTGAAGGCTAAGTTAGGTTTATAACAGAAAGCATTACTAGAAATGAAGGAGGGCCCAATTGGGATCTTTGATTCCGGGGTGGGAGGTTTAACCGTGGCTAAAGCAATAACAGAAGCTTTGCCTAATGAATCCATAGTCTATTATGGGGATACCAAACACCTACCATATGGTGAAAAGTCAGCGAGAGCTATAATTCATTACTCAGAGCAAATAAGCGAATATTTAGTCAATAAAGGGTGCAAATGTATAATCATAGCATGTAATTCGGCTTCAACCGCAGCTTATGAGTATCTAAAGGAGAGTAATAGAATTCGTGTCCCAATAATTGATGTTGTTAATCCACTTGTTCAGAAAGTCTCCGAGCTATCAGTACAAAAATTAGGGATTATTGCTACTCGTATGACAATAAGGTCGGATCAATACCGTAAAAAATTGCGCTTGATAAAACCTACAATTGAGGTTAGTCAAATGGCAACACCGCTTTTAGTGCCCATGATTGAGGAAGGTTTTTACCGTAATGATATTAGTGAAGCTATTATTCGATCTTACCTTGATGATCCAAAATTTGGAGATATAGAAGCAATGCTATTAGCATGCACACATTATCCCTTAATAAAAAAAGAAATTAAACAAGTATTAGGGCCCGCAGTCCAAGTATTGGATTCCACAGATGTGGTTTCAAAATGGCTATCTAAAATACTAATAGAAAAAGATTTAAATAATGACTCGGGTAAACAGGTAAAGCATGCTTTTTATGTTTCCGATTTAACACAATCCTTTGAAAGGACAGCGAGGTATTTTTATGAAGGAGATATACCCTTAGAATTAGAAGATATTTGGTAATTCGTAAGCTCTTGCTAAAAAACTACATTTACCAGTCTTAAAAAAAAGTACCTTTCTGAAATCGATGCGTCTTAAAAACAGAATAAATCAAAAATGAGAAAATTATCAATACCCTTATTTTTCGCCCTTTTCACATTATCATCACTAGTTCTACAGGCCCAAGATGATGGTGTTCTTACGGCAACTCAAAAATATTTAAATGCAGTAAGCAATAATGAGGTAGATAAGATAACTGAATTAACTTACCCAGGTATAATAGAAATGGGTGGAGGCGTTGAATATTTCAAAGAATCTGTTGCTCAGGATAATAAGCAGTTAGCAGATTCTGGTCTAAAGACAATAGAAACGGCCGTACAATCAGAAGGTGAGCCGATAGAAACAGAGAAAGGTTTCTTTGTTTTAGTGCCTTATAAATGGGTGGTTGATTTTGGGGAAGCAACATATGTTTCTACCGCTCATATTTTGGCAAATACGCAGGATGGGGGAGAATCGTGGACCTTTGTAAACCTTCAAAAGCATACTTCAGAAAGCCTGAAAGTGTTTATCCCTGAACTGCCAGCAGGTTTTGTAGTACCTGCCACTACTCCTTTCGAAGAATTGCGTTAATTAACGAGTTAAGTACATATATCGTTGTCTTTCTATCTCTAGGAAGACCGGATCTGTGAGATCTTTTATAAAATGAATAGCCTCACCCGTTGATTTCATTTCAGGACCCAATTGTTTATCGACATTCGGAAATTTACTGAAAGAAAACACGGGTATCTTAATAGCATATCCATCTAGCTTTTTATTTATCTCGAATTCAGATAGCTTAGATCCTAGCATAACCATTGTAGCTATCTTAAGAAAAGGCACTTGATACGCCTTTGCAATAAATGGTGTTGTCCTTGAAGCCCTTGGATTGGCTTCTATTACGTACACCTTTTCATCTTTAATCGCAAACTGAATGTTTATTAATCCCTTAATATTCAGACTAAAAGCTAATTTTCGAGTATGCTCAACCATTTGTTCTATCACCGCATCACTAAGGCTATATGTGGGTAAAACTGCAGAGCTGTCACCTGAATGTATACCTGCAGGCTCTATATGTTCCATTATTCCCATAATATGGACATCCTCTCCATCGCAAATAGCATCTATTTCAGCTTCTTTGGCACGTTCCAAGAATTGATCTATCAAGACTTTATTATTTGGCATGTGCTTGAATATGGAAAGCACTTGTCTTTCCAATTCATCATCATTGATAACAATTCGCATTCGTTGGCCTCCAAGTACATAAGATGGTCGAACTAATACTGGATACGTTACTTCATTGGCAATTTCAATAGCTTGATCTGTATCTACAGCTGCGCCGTATCTAGGGTATGGTATATCCAACTTTTTTAATTGGTCTGAAAAACGTCCTCTGTCTTCAGCCAAGTCCATACTTAAAAAGTCGGTACCAATGATTTTTATTCCATGTTGGTGAAACTTCTCAGCCAACTTAAGTGCCGTCTGACCACCTAATTGGACAATGACACCCTCTGGTTTTTCGTGATCAATGATCTCTTTAATATGTTCCCAAAATATAGGCTCGAAATAAAGTTTATCAGCAATATCAAAATCCGTTGAAACGGTTTCTGGGTTACAGTTAATCATAATAGCTTCATAACCAGCTTCCTTTATGGCCATAATCCCATGAACACAGCAATAGTCAAATTCAATACCTTGCCCAATTCGATTTGGACCGGAACCTAGTACAATGATTTTCTTTTTATCAGAAACTATTGATTCATTTTCGCTATCAAAGGTTGAGTAGAAGTAGGGTGTTTGAGCTTCGAACTCAGCAGCACAAGTATCAACCATTTTATATGTCCGGCGTATCCCTAGTTCATATCGCCTTTTGGTTACCTCGTCCTCCGTAATTCGCATCAGCCAAGCTATCTGAGCATCAGAGTATCCTAATACTTTAAGTTGCCTAAAAAATGCTTCTGGCAAATCTTCAGCTACATTAAATTGAAGAATATCTTTCTCAATTTGGACAAGTCTTTTAATTTGGGCTATGTACCACGGGTCTATTTGTGTTAGCTTATGCACTGTTTTAGATGGAACACCTAAACGCAAAGCATCTTTTACTCTGTAAACTCGATCATCACTAACCTTTTCAAGTCGCTCTAATATGTCCTCAGTTTTTATCCACTCTTTCATATCGGCACCCAAACCTGCACGATTATTTTCTTGAGATTGACAGGCTTTCTGTAGCGCTTCCAAAAAGTTTCGACCTATACCCATGACCTCTCCTACAGATTTCATTTGCAAACCTAAGGTGTTATCTGAGCCATAGAATTTTTCAAAATTCCATCTAGGCATTTTTACAATGACATAGTCCAAAGTAGGCTCAAAATAAGCAGAGGTCGTTTTTGTGATCTGATTTTTAAGCTCATCCAGATTATAACCTATGGCTAATTTCGCAGCAATTTTGGCAATTGGATAACCGGTCGCTTTACTGGCTAATGCGGATGATCTAGACACCCTAGGGTTTATCTCGATACATATTAACTCCTCAGTCTCTGGATTTAATGCAAATTGCACATTACAACCTCCAGCGAACTTACCCATAGAACGCATAAGTTTGATGGCGTCATTCCTCATTTGCTGATAGGCAGTATCGCTCAATGTCATAGCTGGTGCTACAGTAATACTGTCTCCAGTATGTATACCCATTGGGTCCATATTTTCAACAGTACATATGATGGTCACATTGTCATTGGCATCCCTAAGTAGTTCTAACTCATATTCTTTCCAACCAAGCACAGCCTTGTCAATCATGACTTCATGAGTGGGAGAGGCATCTAAGCCTCGACGCAATGCTGCATCAAATTCTTCAGGTTTCATAACAAATCCTCCACCTGTACCACCCAATGTAAACGAAGGCCGGATTACTAATGGAAAACCAATTTCTTGGGCAGCTTCTTTACCTTCAAGAAATGAGTTAGCTATGCGTGACGGTGCATGAGACATTCCAATACTAATGACATGCTCCTTAAATCGCTCTCTATTTTCTGCAAGATCTATGGCATCAATGTCTACCCCGATTAATTTGACATTATACTTGTCCCAGATTCCTTGTTTACCGGCTTCAATGGCAAGGTTTAGAGCTGTTTGACCACCCATGGTAGCTAGTACTGCATCTATTTCTCGTTCTTGTAGTATTTTTTCAATACTAGCAACCTCAAGGGGTAATAAATAAATATGATCAGCCGTCAACGGATCCGTCATTATGGTTGCTGGGTTGGAATTGATAAGGGTAACTTCTATACCTTCTTCTCTTAATGATCTTGAAGCTTGTGATCCAGAATAGTCAAATTCGCAAGCTTGACCAATAATGATGGGTCCACTTCCAATAATAAGTACTGATTTGATCGAATTGTCTTTAGGCATCGAGGTTGGTTTAGATAAAATTCCTGCAAATATATATATTAGGAAAATATTTATTTAAGTCTCCAAATTAGTCTTTTAAAAGAGGCTTTTACTAAAGCAAAAAAGAAAACCAAAAACATATTGAAAGCCTTCATAACTGACCATGTTCACCCATTTCTGCTTAACTACTTTCAAGTTAATGGCATTGATACTGTTTACGAACCCGATATAACTGTAGATAGTTTTGAAAAAAAATGTGGAGCATTCGAAATTATAATTGTTAATAGCAAAATTAAACTCCCTAAGAAGACCATTGATCTAGCAAAAAATCTAAAAATCGTTGGTCGACTAGGGTCGGGTTTGGATGGAATTGATATTGACTACCTCAAAGAAAAAAGTATTCATTTGATTCGAACGCCAGAAGCAAATGCAAATGCAGTAGCTGAGCATGCCATAGGAATGTTGTTATCATTACAACGTAAGTTAAATCAAGCCGATGCAGAGGTGCGAGACTACCAGTGGCATCGGGAAAAGAATAGAGGAAATGAAGTGAGTAATTTGGCTGTAGGAATAATAGGCTTTGGCCATACAGGTTCTTTGTTAGCTCAAAAAATGTCGTGCTTGTCACAAAAAGTAATAAGTTATGACAAGTATAAGTCACATTATTGCGCGGAATTCCCTAACATTGAGGAAGTTTCTTTAGAACATTTACAGAAGCATGCAGACATTATAAGTCTTCATGTCCCTTTGACAGAAGAAACACACCATATGGTTAACACTGAGTTCTTACAAAAATGTAGGCCAGGTGTTATCATAGTAAACACCTCAAGAGGTGCAGTTGTCAAGACAGCTGACCTACTTGAAGGACTTATTCACGGTTATGTCAAAGGAGCATGTCTGGATGTTTTTGAAAATGAAAAACCACACACGATCGATAAATCCAATGATCAAGTATATCGGAAGCTATACAAGCTTCCTCACGTAGTGTTAAGTCCGCATATTGCTGGCTGGACACACGAATCATTTTTTAAGATATCAAAAGTGATGTCTGAGAAATTAGATAAGGTCTTAAGCAAATAGGTTATCGACTTGTCATCGCGATACCATTAAAAATTTTGCTGACGAATGTTTATTTAGTAAAATTGTGCACCTTTTTTAGAGGATGTATTCAAAAAATTCAATTTATGCTAAAAATTTTACGAGTTTTCCTTGTACTGCTTTTACCAGGAGCATCGCTTCTAGCGCAGGCTGATCTACAAGGAACTGTATCAGAAGAAAGCAATGGATCTACCATTCCATTTGCCGATGTAGTCCTATATAAAAATGATGTCTTAATGACAGGGACTCAAACTGATTTTGATGGAAACTACTTTTTTTCCGGAATTGATCCAGGAACCTATGATGTAGAATTTAGGTTTTTAGGATATGCTACCCAGCGAATTACGGGTGTTATTGTAAAAGCAGGTAAAACCAACAGGCTTAATGCAAACTTGGCGGAAGAAAGTACTGTTCTTGACGAAATCGTCATCGTGGAATATAAAGTTCCATTGATAGATCAGGATGAAACATCCCAAGGTGCTGTTGTAACAGCCGAAAAAATTAAAGCCCTTCCAACCAAAAATATTCAGGCCATTGCAGCCACAACTGCTGGTCTTTCCACGATTGATGGTGGAGATATTGCCGTTAGGGGTTCACGGTCCAATGCTACATACTTTTATGTTGATGGTATCCGGGTTAATGTAAGCAATATCAATAGTTTGGTTCCTCAATCAGAGATTGACCAGCTTCAGGTTATTACTGGTGGTATCGAAGCCAAATATGGTGATGTTACAGGTGGTGTAATCTCCATTACGACAAAAGGACCTTCAGAGCGATTTGGGGGTGGTTTTGAAGTAGAAACGTCTGAATTCTTAGATGGATATGGCTATAACCTTGTATCTGGTAACTTTAATGGACCTTTATTAAAAAATAAAGATGGTAAATCAATATTAGGATTTAGAGTATCAGGTCAGTATCTAAGCTTAGCAGATGATGACCCATCTGCCTTTGGTAACTACAGAGCCAGTGAAGAGTTAATAGCAGAATTAACCGCTAATCCAGTATTTACAATCACAGGTACCACACTACCTACGGCTGAGACCTTAACAGATGACGACATTGGAGATCTTGTAAAAAGAAGACCTAATGAAACGGATATAGATTATTCATTCAATGCTAAAATTGATGCTCGTTTAAGTGATAACATAGATGTTACTTTATCTGGATCTTATTATGATAGTAAGGACCAGTTTGCACCACGTGGCGTTGACAATAATGAAGACGTAAATGGTCATGCATGGGCTTTACTTAACTGGGTAAATAATCCGACTTACTTTAGAAATGGATATAGAGCTAATTTTAGATTCAGACATAAGCTGGGAAGACAAGGCTTTGATGCTGAAGAGGATCAAGAAATTTCTTTAATCCAGAATGCTAACTATACTATCCAAGTTGGATACGAGAAGAATTTCGAATCTACCTATGACAAGCGTCATCAGGATAATTTGTTTAATTATGGATATTGGGGAGACCAAGCTAGGACATGGGAACCCATAGCTTCTCAGTTTTCGGGCGATACATCTACTTATGAAGGCCAAATATTTACCGATTTCCAAGGAATTCCTTGGACACATCAAGGATATGCGGAACAATTAGGTGAGTTTACACCAAATACGGATATAAATCCAGGATTATCATTGATGCATGACATTAATGGGTTCGAAGATCCAACACTTGATGATGTTTGGGGACTTTTTAACAATGTTGGTTCTGTATACAACAGGTTCTACAAGAGGGAGCAAGATGTGTATACGGTACAAGTTTCTTCAGGGTTTGACATTTTCCCTGGAAACTCTTCTGATGGAAAGCATAATATTCAGTTTGGTTTCTTAGGTGAATTACGAACCAATAGAGAATGGGAGATGAATCCGAGAAGACTATGGACGGTAGCTCAACTTAGAGCGAACCAGCACATTACTTCTGTAGATTTAACGGATGAAGTGGGCTCTTTTACTCAATTCCTTAATCCATTTGATGGGGAAGTTGAGTTTACTCAGTATGCTACTCAAATCCAGCCTGATGAATTTCCGGATAGCTACTTCTTTAGAAGAGTAAGAGAGATTCAAGGTCTTAGCCTTAATGAATATGTAAATGTAGATGGCTTGGATCCAAGTCAATTAACGCTAGATATGTTTTCGGCTGGGGAACTAAATAACTTTGACCAGTTAAACTTGAACTATTTTGGATATGATTATCTAGGAAATAAGCTAACGCAAGATGTTACGTTTAATGACTTCTTTACGGGTCGTGATGAAAATGGTGTAAGAACGTTTAATGTTGCACCACATCAACCTATCTATGCAGCTGGTTATATCCAAGATAAATTTGTTTACAAGGATATCATTTTCAGAGTGGGTATAAGAGCGGATTACTTTGATGCAAATGCTAGAGTTTTAAAAGATCCATATTCACTTTATGAAATAGAAACGGCAGATAATTTCTATGATATCAATACTGATTTAGAAAGACCAGGATCTATCGAAGATCAATATAAAGTATATGTTGATTCTGAAGGTTCAACGAATGTTGTAGCCTATAGAGATGGTGATCAATGGTTCTTCCCTAATGGAGCTTCTGCAAGTAGTGGGGCGTCTATTTTTGGTGGAGGATTGGTATTCCCTTATTATAAAGATGCAGAGAATAGAATTCTAGAAATCACAGATCCTAATTTTGATCCTGATGTTTCATTTGAGGATTATACGCCTCAATTAAACTGGATGCCTAGATTAGCATTCTCATTCCCAATTTCTGATGATGCTGGTTTCTTTGCACACTATGATGTATTGGTTCAAAGACCACCATCAAATTCAGTAGCTACAGCATTAAACTATTACTACTTCGAAAATCCAATACGATTTAGTTCTGACGATGCGGCTGCGGGTAACCCAGACCTACGACCGGAAAGAACGATTGATTACGAGGTAGGTTTCCAACAGAAAGTTTCTAATACCTCTGCCATTAAGATGTCGGCTTATTACAAAGAGTTAAGAGACATGATTCAGCAGCGGATATATGCTAATGTACCAGCTCCAGTGAACCAATATCAAACATTTGGTAACCTAGACTTTGGTACAGTAAAGGGTTTCTCTTTTGCCTATGACTTACGTAGAACTGGAAATCTTGAGTTAGGCGTGAATTACACATTGCAATTTGCAGATGGTTCAGGATCAGATGCCAACTCATCACGAGGTATTAACAACAGAGGTGTTTTACGGACACTTTTCCCATTATCATATGATGAAAGGCACCGTATTGCTGCTACTGTTGACTATAGATATGGAGAGGGTAAAAAGTACACTGGTCCTTCAATTGCAAATATTGCCATTTTCGAAAACACTGGACTAAATGCAATTGTTACGGCTATTTCAGGAAGACCTTATTCAGCGTATCAAATTGTAGATGCACCATTAGGTCAAGCAGGTCTATTAAATATTAATGGTTCAAGAAAACCTTGGGTGTTTAATACAGACCTGAAAATAGATAGACAATTCAGATTCAACTTCGGTGCTGAGTCTGGAAGAGCATTAAATATGAACGCATACTTACGTTTCGAAAATTTATTCAACACTCGGAACGTAGTTGATGTATACAGAGTTACAGGTGACCCATCAGATGACGGATATTTAGTTTCATCTTTTGGTCAAGATCAATTGAGACAAATTGCTGAGCAGGGTGCCAGCGTTGAAAGTTTTATGGCAGCCCATAGTTGGAGAGTATTAAATCCAGATTATTACACTAGACCTAGAAGGATCTATCTGGGTGTAGCCTTTGACTTTTAATTAAACAAGAAATTTTCCAAAAAATGAATAGGATAATTAAAATCTATTTATTGTTATTTATCTCGGGACTAGCATTTAATGCAAATGCACACATTGATCCTAATAGAGCTATAAAGCCAAATAACAATAACGAAAATGAAGTAAATTTTAGAGAAGATTGTGTCCCTTCTACGGCACAAACGGATCAAGCGATTAATAATGTAAGAGCCCGTCTACTAACCGGAGGTGATGTATGGTGGGATGGCCAAGGAGTAGGACGATATGTAGTACCGAAACAAGAGCCTGGTTCAGGTGTACCTGAGGTATCTTCAATATTTGCCGCTTCCATATGGTTAGGTGGATTCGATCCATCAGGAAACCTAAAAGTGGCCGCTGGTGATTACAGAAGTGGTGGTGTTGATTTCTTTCCTGGTCCTTTGGTTCCTGAAACAGGAACAACTGATTTGGAAAGATGTAATGAGTGGGATCGATTTTTCAGAGTGACAGGAGAGGATGTTCTTAAGGTAATTGGTGCATACAATAACTGTGTAGTAAACCCAGATTGTAACCTAACTATAGACTCTATACCAGAGGATGTAAGATATTGGCCAGCTTTAGGAAACGATGAGTTCGCTGATTTTTATGGATTCGAATTACCAGATAGTGATGTTGGTTTAGGGTCGTTCTGGGACGAAGATCAAAATGGTTTTTATGATCCAGTAATGGGTGATTTCCCGATTATTGATATTAGAGGTTGTGAGCCTGATTCTAGAAAGAAAGCGGAAACGTTGGTACCAGATGAAATGATATTCTGGATTTTTAATGATGCAGGAGCACCACACGCATTATCTAATGGTGCCCAAATTAAAATGGAAGTACAAGTTCAATCATTTGGCTATTCTACTAATGATGAATTGAATGATATGACATTCCAACGTTATAAATTGATCAATAGAGCAGATGTAGATATCAGAGATGCTTATTTCGCATTGTGGGTAGATCCAGATTTAGGATGTTTTACCGATGATTACATTGGTTGTAACGTAGAGCGTTCCCTTATGTATGTATACAATGAGGACGTTTTAGACGGTAACAATGGATGTAACTGCGATGATGTAGAAACATATTGTGATCGGGTACCAGCCTTAGGTGTGGATTACTTTAGAGGTCCATTAGGTCCAAAAATTATTGAGATCGATGAAAATGGAGATACGGTATTAATTACGCCACAAATTGGACAATCGTTTGACACTTTAGTAGAATTGGGAATGTCATCTTTCCTTTATTTGAACAACTGTAGTGTTGGGGGGCCAGATCCTTTAACATGTGATCCAACTGAGGCAGAAGGGTATTATAATGTGCTTCAAGGATTATGGCCTGATGGGACCCCAGTTACTGATGGTGGCTCAGGATTGAACTTGGGATCAACTGACAGTATTAAATATGTTTTCCCTGATGTACCTAACGGTGATGGTTGGTCTATGTGTACGGCTGATTTACCGTTCGGTGATAGAAGAACGATTCAAGCTTCAGGACCATTCTTACTTACTCCTGGTGCTGTAAACGAACTTATTATTGGAGTACCTTGGGTACCAGATATCGTTTACCCTTGCCCAGATATTACACGACTACTTGCTGCTGATGATCTTGCTCAAGCGGTGTTTGATAACTGTTTTGAAATACCTAGAGGTCCTGATGCACCGGATATGTGTATGGTAGAATTAGACAGGGAGATCATCTTAATTTTAAGTAATGATCCGACCAGAAACAACTTCAATGAAACGTACAGAGAGGAGGATATTTTAGCTCCAGAAGATTCAGAGAATAACGAGTATGTTTTCGAGGGATACTTAGTATATCAATTAGCACATTCTAATGTTTCGGTTCAGGAATTAGATGATGTTGAAAGAGCGAAACTAGTCCGACAGGTTGATGTAAAAAATGGTATAGAAACCATTTACAATTGGTCGTCCACAGTTAACCCTACTTCTGATCAAGGAGACCTTGTGTTTGAGTACGAAAGAATGGTTAGTGGATCAGATCAAGGTATAGCGCATACTTTCCAAATAGTAGAAGATGCCTTTGCAGAAGGTGATCGATCTTTGGTTAATCATAAGGAATATTACTTTACTGTTGTTGCATATGCACATAATGAGTATGAAGCTTTTGAAGTTTCTACAGGCTTAGGACAGAAGACACCATACCGGGAAGGACGTTTGAACATTAAGACATACACCGCTACACCAAGACCTATTGTTTATGAAAATATGAATTCATTCTATGGTGATGGTCCAAAAATATTCAGATTGGACGGTGTAGGAAGTGGCGGAAACTTCATGGAGCTTACAGATGAAATGTACGATAGAATCCTAAATGGTGAAACGATAGAAAAGTTAGAATATGTAGATGGTAGAGGTCCGATCAATGTTAAGATCTTCAACCCACTAGATGTTGTAGATGGAACCTATGAATTAGAAATTCTAGGCGAATTTATCGGTGGTGGAGAATGTGCATTCCAAGATAGTGCTCAGTGGGTGTTAAGGAATAAGGATACAGGAGAAGAATTTATGTCAACTGCATCTATTGATGAAATTAATGAACAAGTATTTGGTCAATATGGATTTAGTATTGAAATTAATCAAGCTGACGAACCGGGTACTAATGTAACAGAAGCAAATGGTGCTGTGGGTGCTGAGTATAGTTATGAAGATGTAAACGGTTTGGTATGGTTCTATGCAATTTCAGATGAAGGTCGTGCTTTTGGTGGCGAACCATTAGGACCTTTTGCTAATGTATTTAACTTCTTAAAGACAGGTGAAGGAGAAGTGAATTTTGACGACGACAGATCTAGTGCTTATTCTGATTTCGCAGATGGATTCTGGTATCCTTTCTGGTTAACAGATTATCGTCCGTCGCCAGATCCACTATTCCCATTCTATGTGACACCAGCTTGGAAAAATTCTGGTTTCCACCAGCAAATTCTTTCTCAGAATGGATTGTATAACTTGAACAACGTAGATATTGTCTTTACAAGTGACAAATCAAAATGGTCAAGATGTGTGGTCGTGGAAACAGCAACAGAGGACTATCTTGAACCTGTATTAGGCCAGTTTGAATCTACAATCGGTGATGCAGAAATGTTTGAATTGAGACAATCTCCTTCTGTAGATAAGGAGGGGAATCAAGATGGTTCAGGCATTGGTATGAGCTGGTTCCCTGGGTACGCCATTGATGTTGAAACAGGGAAAAGAGTGAATATTTTCTTTGGGGAGAATTCAATTTTTGATGAGGATAAGATTGATTTATTAAATGATAATATACCATTAGGTGGCGATATGTTATTCAATCCATCTAGCCAGGTTTTCACAGAGCAATTTGATTTCAATAATCCGTTAATTACAGAAATGGTAATGGGTGGAGGACACAATATCTATGTGACTCGTCAAGATTATGATGGTTGTGAAGAAATTGCCGATGCTTTGAATACAAACCTTATTGGACAGCGTAATGTGTTACGAGCTATAACGTGGTGTTCAATGGTGCTTATGCCTGGTGATAATGTGAAGCTGAATTCATATGCTGATGGCGTAATTCCAAACGATTTAACGATTAAGCTGAGAGTAAATAATGAGTACAGTCTTGAAAAAGAATTTATTCTAGACGAAGCTCAAAGTTGTACGACTATCGGTGGAAATCCTAAGTATGAATTTGTTATTGATGGAAAGGCACCAGGTGATCTAACGCAAGATCAGTATGAAGGGGCATTAGCTGAGACTAATGTAGTGCCTAACCCATATTATGGAATTTCAAGTTATGAGGCAAATCAGTTTGAAAATTTAGTGAAGATTACAAATTTGCCAGATGAATGTAATATTACAATCTACAGTTTAGATGGTAAGTTCATTAGAGAATTTAGAAGAGATGAGCGTGAGGCGTTAAAGGGTTTATCAAACCCAGGTACGCAAACCATACAAACATCACCTAATCTAGAATGGGATCTTAAGAATTATGCTAGTATCCCAGTAGCTAGTGGTATTTACTTGATTCACATAAGTGCTCCTTCCATAGGTGAGGAGAGAACATTGAAATTATTTGTAGTAGCTAGAGAATTTGATCCTTCTGGATTGTAAGAAATATAAGTGCGAACAGATTTATTTTCTGTTCGCACTTCTAAAAATTAATTGATATGAAGAACATTTTACAATTAAGCATAATAGCTATACTTACGCTTATTCAAGGTATGGCCTTTGCAGGAAATCCAGATCGTCAAGGGGAGGCTGGTGCTGCTGAACTATTATTTAACCCTTGGGCCAGAAGTGCAGGTGTTCACAGTATGAATACGTCATTTGCTAGTGGAGTAGAAGCCATGCGAATTAATGTAGCAGGGATTGGTAGAATTACAGGAAGAGAGTTGCAAGTGGGTAATGCTAGATTATACGAGGGTGCGGATTTACAAATGAACTCTTTTGGATATGCCCAACGCAGAGGAGAACGAGGTGCATTTGCTTTTACTTTAACCTCTTTAAATTTTGGAGATATTCCAGTTACAACTACCGATCAACCAGAAGGAACGGGTGCTAGTTTTTCTCCGAACTTCTTTAACTTGGGGATTGGTTATTCATATACGTATGAAAATAAAATTTCGGTTGGAATCCTTTTACGGGCTATATCCGAAAGTTTACCGAATCTAAGCGCATTTGGTGCAGCTATTGACGCGGGAGTACAATATGTTTCCGGTGCTAATGATAATTTCAAGTTAGGAATCTCATTGCGTAACGTTGGAACGCCTATGCGGTTTAATGGTGAAGGTATCACTTTACAAGGGTCTGTGCCTGATAGCGATAATCCAGATTATCCGATTGAGTTTGCCGTAAAGCCGGCAAGATACGAGCTACCTTCAATGCTAAACATTGGTATGTCTTATGACTTTTATGTGATTAACAATGAGGCTACTGATGATTCGAAAGGAACGGTTGCTTATGTTCGTGCATTAGCAAACTTTACATCTAATGCATTTTCTCGGGATCAAATTGGCGCTGGTTTAGAATTTAACTATAATAATATGATTGCCTTAAGAGGAGCTTACAGATATGAGTTAGGTTCTTTAAATTCAGGGACTGAAAATCTATATACAGGATTTTCAGGGGGAGCTTCTGTATTTGTACCATTGTCTAAAAGTGGGGCTACTACCTTAACTATAGACTATGCTTACAGAACGACAGATCCATTTAACGGAACCCATAATTTCGGAATAGGACTACTATTTTAACAAATAGTTGAACTTATTTGTAATTAAGTACGTTTACAAGAAATAATTTGAGACGCCTCTACAAAGTAGGGGCGTCTTACTTAATTTATACCTAAATAAGATTAGTTATGAGCAAGATTACTTATTTAACGCAAGAAGGTTTTGATAAGATCAAATCCGAGTTGGAAGAATTGAAGACAACGGGACGTAGAGAAGTTGCACAAGCCATAGCAGAAGCGAGGGAAAAAGGTGATCTTTCAGAGAATGCGGAATATGATGCAGCAAAAGATGCTCAAGGTCTTTTGGAGTTGAAAATTAATCAACTAGAAATGACCTTAGCAAATGCAAGGTTAATCGATGCGAGTCAATTAGATGGTAGTAAGGTGACGATCCTTTGTAAAGTGAAAATTCAGAACTTACAAAACAAAAAAGACGTTACCTACCAATTAGTGTCAGAAAGTGAGGCTAACATATCAGAGAAAAAGATTTCGGTAAGTTCACCGATTGGCGAAGGCTTGCTTGGAAAAGAAGTAGGAGATATTGCAGAGGTGCAAACACCAAGAGGAAGCATGAAATTCAAAATCCTTGATATCTCACTGTAATGCCTAGTATTTTTTCAAAAATTATATCAGGTGATATCCCGTGCTATAAGGTAGCAGAAGATGAGCAGTATCTAGCTTTTTTAGATATAAATCCGTTGGCAAAAGGACATACCCTTGTAATACCAAAAGTAGAAGTAGATTATATTTTTGATTTAGATGATAAGACTTACTCAGGTCTTTTTGCATTTAGTAAACGGGTAGCAACAGCCATTGAGAAGGTGGTGCCATGTGAAAGGATTGGCGTTGCTGTTATTGGACTTGAAGTACCCCATGCTCATATCCATCTATCCCCAATAAACGGCATTCATGATTTAAATTTCACTAAACAACGAATAGTCATGAATCAAGAAGAATATTCATCTCTAGCAAAAGAGATCAATGCAGCTTTTTTATAACCCTTTTACCCTCCCTGGGTTGGCAGAGATAAAGCCTTTCCACGATTTGCTTGAAGAAATACCTCCTAATGGATTATTGATTTCATTAAACTTACAATAAGCGGCTGCTAACGCATCTGTAGCATCTAGATATTTCGTTTCAATTTTAGTTTTTAACAGTCGATTCAACATCTGCCATACCTGTTCCTTTGACGCGTTACCATTTCCGGTTATGGCTTTCTTTATTTTCTTTGGGGAAAATTCTGTGATATTGACACCCATAGTCATAGCAGCGGCCATAGCGACACCCTGTGCTCTACCTAGCTTAAGCATAGATTGAACATTCTTGCCAAAAAAAGGTGCTTCTACAGACATTTCCTTTGGCAAATAACATTCTATGATTTCTTGAAGTTGAAGGAAAATCTCTTTTAACTTCGTTTGGTGGTCTTCGTATTTATCAAGATGGATAACCCCCAAAGTGATCACTTTTGCTTCTTTACCGTGGATCTCCAAGAGTCCATATCCAAGAACATTGGTACCCGGATCAATACCTAAAATTTTATAAGGCTTAGACATATTGCAAAATTAGCTAATATTGATGTTAGAATCTAATCAAATAGCAGAGGTGCCAAAAACCATAAAGCACATAATCAAAATAACAATAGCTATTGCCCTGATAGGATTATTGTATTATCAGTTAACTATAGTTAATGATATTCCTAAAGCATTTCAAGAATATCAATGGGTATTTGCTACTCGAGATTACTTCTTTATTCTACTTGTATTTGTTCTGCTACCCATTAATCTATTGTTGGAAAGTGCCAAGTGGAGATGGGTTGTTAATAAGCAAACCAAAATAAATTATTGGGAAGCGTTACGGTCAGTAATAGTTGGGATCACCTTTGGCGTAATAACACCGAATAGGGTGGGTGAGTATTACGGAAGAGTGCTATACTTTGACTCAAAAAAAAGCAAAACACAATCTCTTTCAGCCACCTTTATATCTAGTATTGCTCAGAATACAGTAACTGTGATCGTTGGTTTATTTGCCGTTTTAGCACTAGGAAGAAAGCAATATAAATTTGACATGGACATCAATGAACCATGGATAATAACGGCCATTTTAATAGCAGGCATAGGTTACTTTTTAGTGCCGAGGCTATTATCAGTGGCCCTTCGATTTAAGAAAGTCTTAGTACAAAATTTAATTTCTTTCACAAGAAATTGGAATCTATCAGATCAAGCGTTTGTTTTACTATTAGCAATAGGGAGATATTTTACCTATTTATTTCAATATGCATTACTTCTTTTTTTGTTGTCAGAGGTATCATTGTTGGACGCGGCATTAGGTGTGTCTATTGTTTACTTAATCCAAAGTGGAATACCCTTGCCAGCAGGTATTTCAATTTTGGCAAGAAGCAATATAGCTTTGTATATCTTCTCACAATTTGAGGTGGATGCAATTGAAGTCCTATTAGCAACTTGGGGAATTTGGGTAATAAATCTAATGATACCTGCGTTTTTCGGATTATACCTACTAAAAAGTGAACGTATATATATAGGAAGTGAAGAAAGCCATTAGAAATATCATCATTTGTCTGGTTTTTACGATGCCAGATATTGGACTTGCACAAAGTTCAGAGTG
Source organism: Saprospiraceae bacterium (assembly GCA_020629315.1). Lineage (GTDB taxonomy): Bacteria > Bacteroidota > Bacteroidia > Chitinophagales > Saprospiraceae > JAHDDO01. The sequence goes on from JAHDDO010000022.1 coordinate 25,876, forward strand.
GATGCAATGTGAGATGACCAATAGTGCATTCCTTTCAGGTGAAAAATTAACCTATAAAGTATATTACAACTGGGGCATCATTTGGATACCAGCAGGAGAGGTTAGTTTTGAAGTATTGGAAACAGATACTAGTTATGAGTTGAAGTCCTTTGGAACGACTTACCCGAGTTATGATTCGTTCTTTAAAGTCCGAGACAGATACGAAAGCTCAATAAATAAAGAGACCTTACTACCTACTACTTTTGTAAGAGATATTGAAGAAGGCAATTACTTGCGCTACGATTCGGTACTTTTCGACCAGAAAAACATGCAAATAACAGAATACATTGGAAAGTATAAAGACAAATTAAAGCGCTTGGATTATACTTCTGAAGGTTGCACGCAGGACATGGTTTCCATTATGTATCATCTGCGTAATATTCAAGATGAACGTATTTATGAACAAGCCAGGCTTCCAATACATGTATTTTTTGATAAGGAGTTTTATAACTTAGATATCAATGTCATTGGTCGATACAATAAGCAAATAAGAGGATTAGGCAACCAAAGTATCATTCATATTTCTCCAGAATTGGTTACCGGTGAAGTATTTCAGGAAGGGAATGAAATGAATATATACGTATCAGCCAATCAAAGCAAAATTCCACTTTTAATTGAATCTGCTGTTTCAGTAGGTTCTGTAAAAGCTGTTTTAATTCAATCTTCTCACACTAAAGACAAGATTTTTTGAAGAGATCCTTCATTATAGCGTTACTCTTGACCTTATTGCTTGGCTTGGGGATATTTATAGGCTACAAAAAGCTAGATTCTTGGCGTGCGATAAAGAAGGAAGAAAGCGCCACAGTTTTATTGGAACGCATTGAAAAAGTATCAAAATTGATAACTGTTGAGGGGCAGTTTTCGGAAATCTACTCTTATAAGGATCATTATTATTATGATATCCCTTTGTTTAGAAAAAAGGCTTTACTGCGAGTAAAAGCGCGTGTCTCAGCGGGTTTTGATTTTGATAGACTGGATATAACGATTGATGAAAAGAGTAGCCATGTCATTATAGACTCATTTCCGCCTGCTACCATATTGAGCTTAGAGCACGACTTAGAATATTACGATATGCAAGAAGGAACCTTTAATTCCTTTACTGAAGAAGAACTCTCACAAATACAAAGACAAGCTAAAGATTTTGTAATCAAGAAGGCGGAAGATTCTGCCATTTTGCAAGAAGCTGAAGCCCAGAAAGCAGAATATCTCGAAATGCTAAGCTGGGTTTTAGAAAGCATGGGCTGGATGCTAAAAGTCAGGTCTTATGCTTTAGTTGACTAAAGGAGTCCACAAACAAATTAATATTTTGTATAAGGGGCTGATTTTACTATTTTGCAGATGCTAACGGGCAAAATAACGGAATCTACTATCTCCACTTAAAATCAAAATAATATGTCGAATCAAGCCGCAAGGACGTCTGAAAAGGAACTTTTCGGACATCCAATAGGACTCTATGTGCTTTTCTTTACAGAGCTGTGGGAACGCTTTTCGTATTACGGAATGCGAGCTATTCTTGTTCTTTATATCACAAGTAAGACCATGGATGCCAATCCAGGACTAGGTTGGACAAATGCGGAAGCTTTGGCTTTGTATGGATGGTATACCATGTTAGTATATGTTGCGTCCATTCCAGGAGGTATAATTGCTGATCGTATCACAGGGCAGAAGAAAGCGGTTATGATCGGTGGGTTACTACTTGTAGCGGGTCATGGTATCTTGGCCATAGAAGCTATGTGGGCCTTTTATGCTGGTTTAGGTTTAATTATCGCCGGTGTGGGTATGCTAAAACCCAATATTTCAACTATGGTTGGGGGGCTTTATGCAAAAGGCGATGAACGTAGAGATAAAGGATTTACTATTTTTTACATAGGTATTAATATTGGCGCGTTCCTTTCAGCTTTAGTGGTTGGTTATGTTGGAGAAAATATAGGCTGGCACTATGGATTTGGTTTGGCTGGTATAGGAATGTTACTTGGACAATTAGTGTACATGTGGGGTCAAAAACACTTAGAAGGTGTTGGCGAAGTGATTGAGGTAGAAGATGGTGAACAACGACCTAATTTGATTGCAGATATATTTAAAAGTACAAACTCTATAGTTCTATTTGTTTTAGGATTAGCCATCGCCGGTTATATGTTCTTTAAAGGATCTTGGGATTATGGGCTGTTATGGGTTGCCTTGGGTATTGCTTTAGGAGTAGGTGCTGTAATTTATAATGATGGTACAAGGGTTGAAAAGGACCGCTCTATAGTCCTTTATGTGTCTTTCTTGCTTATTATCGTTTTCTGGGGTGCCTTCGAGCAGGCTGGTGGATTAATGAATTTGTACGCAGAGGAAAAAACGAATAGGATGTTAGGTAGCTTTGAAGTGCCGGCATCATGGTTTCAATCTGTGAACGCATTCTTTATTATTACTTTAGGAACAGCAATAGCAGGCTTCTGGTATAGATGGAAAATGAAAGGACGAGAGGCATCCTCGATATTTAAAATGGCTATCGGTGTTATCATTATGGGATGGGGATTTATGTTCATGCGTTTTGCTAGTCAGGAGTTTGATGCATCTGGTTCGTCAGCTATGTATTGGTTAGTTTTAGCGTATCTATTTCATACGATTGGTGAATTATGTGCCTCTCCAGTGGCTCTTTCATTCATCACTAAATTAGCTCCGCTCAAGTATGGTTCTTTTATGATGGGAGCCTATTTTGCTGCCTCCGGACTTGGAAATAAAGTGGCTGGTATTATTGGGGAAAGTGCTCAAGAAGCAGGAGAGTTAGCCATCTTTACTGGCTTAGTAATATTCTGTTCGATAGTCGGGGTACTTGTTTTAATTATGCTTAAACCACTAAAGAGATTGACACATGGTGCAGAGGATTTAGTGGCAGAAAACGCACATTAATTTTATTAGAAATAAACAGTAATGGAAAATAAGAAGGATATATTTTTTGGAAATGTGATGGGTCATCCATCTCAATTGTTCGTGCTTTTCTTTACCGAAATGTGGGAGCGATTTTCGTACTATGGGATGCGTGCCTTATTAGTCATATTCCTTACAGGTGCTCTGACGGGTGATAACCCAGGTTGGGGATGGGAACGTTCAGCAGCCCTATCCCTTTTGGGAACGTATGCATTATTAGTATACTTAACACCTATTGCAGGTGGATGGCTCGCTGATAATAAGATTGGCTATCGGAATGCGGTTGGAATAGGAGCCCTACTCATGACACTAGGTCATGCTTCCATGGCTGTTGAAACACCTTTATTTCTATATATAGGTATCGCTTTGCTAATATTAGGTAATGGTTTTTTTAAGCCTAATATGACTTCCATTATTTCAAAATTGTATGAAAATCATCCGGAAAAGAAGGACGGTGCTTACACCATCTTTTATATGGGAGTAAATGCTGGCGCTTTCTTAGGAATCATGCTATGCGGTTATCTAGGTGAAAAAATTAGTTGGAGTTGGGGATTCGGATTAGCCGGAATTTTCATGCTTTTAGGTATGCTTCAGTTTTGGTTTGCTCAACCTTTATTTGGAGATATAGGAGCGAAACCGGAGGCAAAATCAGTAAAAGATATCGTAGTTCCTGAAGGAGATAAATTAAATCCTTTCACGTCACTTGATAAAATATTGATTGCGCTATTTGCCCTTCTATCTATTATTTGGATACTTAATGATCCTTTATATAATATAGGCGGATACGAATTAATCCCTGGTGGTGCACATGGAACGATGGCCAATACGCTTATTCTTGCTGCACTGGTTATGTTTTTTGTGGTACTCGTATCTAGACTTACGAGGTATACTCCTTTAGTAAGAGATCGATTAATAGCAGTTGCGATCTTCGCCTTTTTCACAGTATTCTTCTGGGCATCTTTTGAGCAGGCAGCGGGAACAATGCCAATCTTTGCAGCGGATTATACACAGCGAGACCTGACAGGTACTAGCGCAGGAATATTTAAGGGTGTAGATTTATTGGTAACTGTCATTCCACTAGTGATTATAACTTACGTACTTATACGTTTATTCTCACAAACCTTTAGCAAAATATCTTTATCTAATATTATCCTAGCATTCAGTTTCGTGATTGTTTGGGGAATTGTAGGTTTTAAGATTTATAATGAATTTAGTAGCACAGGTACTGAAGTGCCTGCGACTTGGTTTGCAATCTTAAACTCCTTATTTATTATCATGTTTGCCCCATTCTTCTCCAGATGGTGGGAGAGCAAATACAATCCTAGCGCCGCCTTCAAATATGGATTTGGATTGATATTACTGGGTATAGGTTTTGCATTCTTAGTCTTTGGTTCGATGGGAATTGCACAAGGAGCAAAAACAGCATCCGTCAGTATGATGTGGCTGGTATGGGCTTATTTATTCCACACTCTAGGTGAACTTTGCTTATCACCAGTGGGGCTTTCTTACTTAAGTAAATTGGTGCCAGGCCGGATGATAGCCTTTATGTTTGGTATATGGTATCTGGCAATTGCGATAGGTAACAAGTTGGCACATACTGTAGGTGGTATGATTGATCAGATCACAGAGAGTTATTCCTTAGCAACATTTTTTGGGATATTCACTTTAGTGCCTATTGCAGCAGGCGTCTTGGTGATGTTACTAAACCCACTATTAAAACGACTCATGCATGGTGTACACTAAGCATAGATAATAAAAGTAAAAATTCAATGGGGACACTTCAGTATAATCTAAGTGTCCCCATTTTCATTCTTAAATTGAAATACGTATTTTTATAATACACGCGATCCCCTAGCACAGACAGACAAAACTATGATTAGATTCACCATTTTAACCTTGCTCCTATTAGGATGTAGTATTGCTAGTTTTTCACAAGACTCCTTACTTATGCAACGCATAGGACATTGGGATCCTGATGGGTATCCTACGACAGGAGGGTCAAGCCCTTTACAATACTCAGATATCTGGGGCTATTCGACAGATACAGGTGAAGAGTATGCACTCTTAGGTAATGCAGATTCCATTTTGGTTATCGATGTTACTGATTGTACTGATCCTGTACGTGTCTATGGATTTAATGGAGGCAATACGGTTACATGGCGAGATTTTAAAACCTACGAAGATTACATGTATGCTGTATGTGATGGTTGTACTGAAGGCATGCACATCTTTGACTTATCTGGCCTTCCTGATGGAGAAGTCGTTCAGATAGACACCAATACGGACTTTTTTGGTGATATGCATAATATCTATATAGATGAAGGTGCAGGACGAATGTATGCCGTACACGGAACAAACATGACAGATGAAGTAGTAATTTTAGATCTAGCTACAGATCCAGAAAATCCGTCTTTGCTTGGTGAAATTGATCTTAATTCTATAGCGGGAATCTCTGGAGGTTTCCATATTCATGATATCTATGTTCAAAATGATACCGGATACTGTTCTCATGGTTACGATGGTTATTTCGTCTACGATTTCGGAGATTTAGCTAATATAGAAATGCTGGGTTTTGTCGAAACCGGTAATTATAACCACTCTTCATGGATCAGTGAAGATGGCGCCTATGCATTTTATGCGGAAGAAGTACCCACAGGTCAACCCATGGGTGTGATTGACTTAGCAAATATTCATACCAGTGATGATGATTTATTTATTGAAACTACCTTTCAAGATAACTTAGGTTCGTCCGGAAATTCAACACCGCATAATCCTTTTGTTAGGGGAGACTATTTGTATATATCTTATTACGAAGATGGCACAAAAGTGTATGATATATCAGACCCATTAAATCCAGCCTTACACGGGTACTACGATACCTACCCAGATAATGGAGATGGATATACAGGCTATGAAGGAAACTGGGGAACCTACCCATTTATGGATTCTGGATGTATACTCTCATCCGATATTACTTACGGATTAAATTTATTGCAAATAGATTGGGGAAATACAGATACATGTACACCACTAGTTGAGTTAGATGGCTCGGAAGGAACGGGCACCTATTCAGCGTCGAATCACTTGACCTCGGATGGACCGATTGCCTCAGGGCAGGACGTACACTATAAAGCTGAGATTTCAGTAGAGTTGAAGGCAGGATTTGAAACGCCCGCCAACTCTTTCTTTGAAGCGACTATAGACCCTTGTGAGGTAAATACCTTACCGGCTAGCAGTAGTCAATCCGCTAGAAAATAAATATTACTGCACAGAAACAATAGTATTGGTTTTTCTGCTTTCTTCGGCAGCAAAAGCCATTAAATGACTTTCTACCGAAGCATCTATAGATGAACTTAGAATAGAGGCATCTTTTTCGGCTACAGCTCGCACCCAATCTGCCATTAAGTTCCAGTCTCCACCTCCGTGACCATCCGTTTCCATGGACCACTCTGTCCGTTCTCCAGTTAAAAAGTCTACATGAGTAAAAGAACGCATATCACCTACGATATCACCGTGTGAACCCATAATACGAGTCCGTCTACCATGGTAGGAGGTAAAGGCTTCCATATTGAAACTGACTGTTATACCATCCTCGAATTTCATATTTGCCACATAATGATCCGGTTGATCATTTTCCATCTGATAGACACATCGTCCATAATTTGTAGTTCGGAGATATTCTAAAATAGCATCACCATGCTTTGATTTATCTTCAGGCAGATCAAAAACATACGTCCGCTGTCTATCACGATAATAAATTTTCATAGCCGAATATGGACAAGACGATTCGATAGGACAACCATCCATGCACCGAGCTGGTGCCCCTTCTGGTTTGTTCTTTTCCGTAAACCAAGATAGATCACCAAAGGCCGATATTTGTTCACATGGCTTATTGACAAACCATCGTAATATATCCAGATCATGACAAGACTTGGCCAAGATAATAGGTGTTGTTTGCTTACTATTATGCCAATTTCCCCGTACAAAAGAATGAGCCATATGTACATGTTCGATCGGTTCGAAATGTTGAATGCTTAATAAGTTGCCGATACTTCCATCTAGTATTTTCTTTCTCATTTCAATAAAGTAGGGTGCATAGCGCAGCACATGGCACACAGCAACTATAGCTTGTTTTTTTGTAGCTAGTTCAAGGATATCTCTACATTCCTGAGCGGTGGGTGCAATCGGCTTTTCCAATAAGATATCGTAGCCTTTTTCTAAAGCTGCCATGCAAGGGCCATAATGTAAATCATCGGGAGTAGTGATGATGACAGCGTCGGCAAACTTAGGTTTATCAAAGACATGTTCCCAGGTGATAAATCGATGCTCTTCGGGAATATTATGTTGTACAGCATAGCGTTCATTTCTAATTTCGATAGGCTCCGCCACCCCTACGATAGTAATCTCATCAGGATATTTAGAGGCATAATTCCCATATACATTCCCTCGATTACCAGCCCCTAATGTAATGGCAGTGATGGTTCTTTGTCCCTTATTCTTAGGAGTGTTCCTTCGTAGTGTCTTACCATGTTCATCAAAACCTATAGGTATATGGAGTGCCCCTCCTGATAGGATTGCTAATTGCTTGAGTACTTTCCGTCTACTTTTATTATGGTCCAATGTGATTCGTTTGTAAGAAAGATACGAAATAGACGGATATCCTTTCTCCTTATTATATTGGCTGTGACAGGGATGGACAGGGCCGGAACGGGTCCGAATAGGACCGATAGCCCGAAACAGCCCGGCCGACTGTAGCATACAGGCGGGTCACCCTAAAAAAAAGTAAAATTCTTGCAGCGTTTGGCTTCCGAATGAGATATAAAGGGAAATTATAGAACATTATTACTAACTTCTAAATCAAATTATGATGACACAACGAATTTCCTTAGTACTACTTTTCTTCCTTTTACTATTAAGTGCTTGTCGCAAAGACGATATCACTGAAACAAATGGCTCGGGGCCTAATGGGCCTACTGTCCAGGTGGAAGCGAATGTAGTGGGAATTGTTCAGGATGCTAATAATGGAACTATTTTACAAGATGCGAGGGTATGGATAGATGATGAAGTCTATCCGACAGATAATAATGGATATTTCAGCGCACAGAATGTGATATTAAAACAAACGGGTTCGCTCATCAAGGTGGACTATGATAATTATATCAGTGCGTACATGTTTGTGATACCGGCTGCAGGGAAGACACATTTTGTAAAGATTGCCTTAGTGCGTGAAAAATCGCAAGGCACATTTACGGGAGATTCTGAAGCTGTGGTTACCCTGGGTAGTGATGGTCTTCAAATTACACTTCCAGCAAACGGAATTTCTAGAGATGGAGAGCCGTATGGAGGTGCCTATCAAGTATTTGCTCATTGGTATAACCCCAATGATCCTCAATTTGTCAGCACGATGCCTGGAGATCTTCGTGGAGAAGACAGTGACGGAGAGCAAGTTCAGTTAGAGAGTTACGGGATGGTTTCGGTAGATCTGAGAACTCTTTCTGGCCAAGCTCTAAACATAGCGGAAGGAGCTACTGCTGAGCTATCCTTTCCAGTGCCAGACGGATACGTTGATCTGCCAGAAAGTATGCCTTTGTGGTCCTTGGATGAAGAATCGGGTATCTGGATCGAGGAAAGCACAGCTACTTTAGACGGTGACAGGTATATAGGTGAGGTATCGCATTTTTCTTTTTGGAATTGTGATTATCCATATCCGCTTGTGGAGTTAGAGGGGCGTCTTGTTGGTACGGATGGCAATCCTATCCCTTTTCAGAATATATATTTGACGATAGTCGATGGCGGTGGAGTCGCATCTGGACGCACTGACGAAGAAGGGTATTTTGCAGGTAAGGTACCACAAGATCAGATTATGGAGATGAACATATTTAATGAGTGTGGATTTATTGGCTTGGATCAGGAAATCGGTCCTTTTGCGACAGATACTGACCTGGGGGATGTGACGCTAGACTTAAATGATGCAGGTATTGCTACAGTATCAGGGGTCTTATTACAATGTGATGGTTCGGGTGCGGATAATGGTTATGTGACTGTATCTACTGGAGATACTTTATTCCAAATAATTCCTGTAGCTAACAATGGTCAAATCCAAGGTAGTATTACTTTATGTAATGATAGGGAACTGGATTTTCATGGGGTGGACCTAGAATTTTTGCAAGAGTCCGAATTTACGACGCTATTTGTTGAACAAGGGCAACATCATGAACTTGGTGAGTTGGTCGCTTGTCAAGAATTAAATGAATTTTACCTATCTACCTTTGAAGGGGTAACGACGCCTGCTTCACAATTCTTCCTTCGCCGAACTGGTGATAGATATGAATTAAGTGTTCGAATGTTTGAGGACTCAGGAGACCGATTAATCTTTGATACGGATGCCAGTTCGCCAACTAGTGCGATTATTTTATTTGCCGCTGATATATTAAATGATTGTTCAGGCTCATTTTGTCAGTCAGTGGAATTAAATATTCTAAATTATCCAACGGAGATTGGTGAGTATATGGAAGGTACGGTTAGCGGTACCATAGAAGAGGTACCTATTGACATTTCTTTTAAAGTCGCTTTAGATGAAATTTGGGTTCCTATTACAGGAAAGATGTGGCTAGATGAAAATGAAAATGGCGTTCAGGACGCCGGCGAGCCACCAGTTACGAATGTTGGAATTTTTGCTCAAGATAAAATTAGTAATGCGATACGACCTGGTGAAGTGAATGAGGATGGCGAATATTTTCTTTCCATTCCAGAAGGGGTTAGCCATGATTTGGTATTGCAGATATTAGCCCAATATGATATGACTCAGCAAGATGTAGGGGGTGATGATACGGTGGATAGTGACTTTAATCAATTTGCACAAATCACCGGAGTTGTAGCTACTGAGGCTTTAGTGTATGATGCTGGTTTTATTGCTAGCAATAATTTCTCATGTGATATAAATATTACACCTCAGTATTGTGTAGAAACGGGTGGATGTATAGAAATAAGTTTATCTGAAGAATTTAGCCTAGAAGTAAATGGTCAGATTGAGGGCAACTTCCAGGGATACGCTAATCTTTGTAATCTAGCACCGGGTAGTTATGATATTCGTGTAGAATTGCTTAGCACGGGTCAAATCTGTGAAGAACTAGTTACTATAAGTGACGAGCCGATAAATATTCAATTAGAGAATTCAGAGTTGTACTGTGTAGCTGGGGAAGTAAACATGGTTTTTGAGGTATCAATAAATGGTGGTGTATTTCCATTTGGTCCTTTATGGTATGACGAAAGTTGGACCATCATTGAATCAGGCCCATTCTTGGATGAAGTAGGCCCTGGTACCTATTATTTTGTAGCTGAATTTGAAGACTGTAGAGATACAGCGACATTCATAGTTCCTGAGACATCAATCCGTATTACAGGCAAGGTGTGGGATGATAATACGGGTTCAATTCCTAATGTAGGCGAATTAGGGGAAGCGGGAATTCAAGGAGTGACAGTAGCCATTTACGATGCTGACGGTGTATTTATAAAAGAAACTAGTACTGACAGTAGTGGTGAGTACGTCTTCAATGGCACGGGTTTAGCAGATGCACCGTTCCAAATAAAGATCGAAAGTCCAAGTGGCTTTGAGTTAGTAGATGAAGGTGTTATGGGTGATCCGGATATGCAAGAAGTATCTTCTGACGCGGATGCGGATACGGGCTTTACTAGTCTTATAAGTCCAGATGCCTGTGATCGAATTAGCCTCAATTTTGGATTGAAATAATAGTACAGTGTTAGTCCGAATGCCAATACAATATTCAGATATCGAATTAAAGAGAGGTTGCCTAAAGGGTAAAGCAGATTTCCAGCGTGCACTGGTCATGCAGTATTCTGAGCAACTTTACGCAACCTCTTTTCGATATGTGAAGGATGAAGATGATGCTAAGGATATAATGCAAGAAGCATTTATCAGCATCTTTAAATCTATGCATCAATATGATCCAGAAAAGGGTCGATTGATTTCTTGGATGAGTAAGATACTAGTCAACCTGGCCATTAAACACTACCATCGTTCAAAAGAAAAAGTATCCTACAATGAGTACTTTGAAAATGCTAGTTCAGACACGGCGCTTGCGTTGCATAATTTAGAAGCGTCACATTTATATGACCTGATTACTGAATTGGATGATCCGTATGGAATGGTGTTCAATTTAAGTGTGGTCGAAGGATACTCCCACAAGGAGATCGCAACAAAACTTAACATTCAACCATCAAGTTCGCGATCAATTTTAACCCGTGCTAAAGCTATGTTGAGGGATCGTATCACCGATTTAAAAAAGAAGAAAATATGGATCTAAAAGATTACAATGATAAAATTAATGAACTCAAGGGTCTAAAGAAATCCTTGGATAAAGAGGCTTTTTGGGAAAGTCTTCAGCAGCATCCTGAGATGCCGCAAAAACGGGCAATATGGAAATGGATACTTCCATTTATGTTACTACTTTGTATGGGAACCTGTTACAATTTTGCCATAAATGATGATAGTAATATTGGACAAGAAGCAAGTCACAATAGCGCAGATATTTCACTAAACGAACAAGCAGACTTAGATTCTAATGCGAAAGTTGATGCCTTACCAGCGGGGGGCAATAATGAACAAGCAACTATTGGAAGGATAGACAGTTCAATAGATAAAGAAGAGACGAAACAGAAAAATACTGTCCAGAATAAAAAGAAAACTACGGTAAAGAAGGCATCTGCAAAGTCTAACATGGGTACGCCACCTATGGCTACTAATGCTGCGGCTAGCTCGACAATTAGAACGGATGAATCTTCAAAAGTATCAAGAGTGAACTTTGTGTCTACCAAAGGTGTGAATACAAGTGATATCAGATCAGTGGAGACCCAAAATGAAAATCCAAAGGTTTTAGTAGAACAATTAAAGCAAGGTGTTTTACCTCTCTTCTTGTTGGCCAAGCGCCTATTTTCGCCGGGCCCAGTAGCGCCCATTGTTACTGCTGAAAATGAAGAAACGAAGTCTTGGCAGCAAGGTATACGTGTGTATGGTGGGCCAGGAGTAGCACAGAAAAGACTAGAAGCAAAAGTACGACAGGATTATGGCTATGCAGCCACACGTAAGAGAGTAGAAAGAGGTTTAGAAGAATGGCACTTTGGTTTGGCTTATGAGCTAAGTGGCAAAAAATTATTCCTTCGCTTAGGTACGGAATATACCCAGTATAATGATAGATTTTCATTCAGGGAAATCCGTATTGAAAATGAGAATCTATTTTTTGAAGAAGCCTTACAAACAATTACTATACTATCTGATGGTAGCTTACGTGAAGAGTATGGATGGGTAGATGGATCAGAATATACTCAGATTGACTACACATTATTTAATCAGTATCGAAGCTTGGATATTCCGATCAGTGTCGGATATCGGATTAATAAAAACTCTTGGGCAATTGAGGCCGAAGCTGGAGTGGCGCTGAATGCCCTATTTTCTTTTACTGGGCATGTATTTGATAAGGAATTAGCCTTACAAGAAAATCCAGATTACTTTGTGCCACGGACGAGCCTTCATTATTTAGCAGGTGTAAGCTTTACAAAAGCGATTTCTGAAGATATAGAATGGAGTATAGGTCCACACATCAGAGTGGCAAATAAAAGTATAACGGATTCGGATTATGCCTTAGACCAATGGCATAATAGTGTACGATTACGAACCGGTTTTAAATATCAATTTTAGGAAATTGGCTATCTTACCTATAGCGATATGGGTAAAGGTATAATTCGAAAAACGATAGTATTCTTAGGGCTGATTCTCTTAGGCTTGGTCCTAATTCTAATGGTGAATACCCTAAGGAAGGAAAAGCATAGGGTTACGCACCAGGCATTTGACGCGATTACCTTAGATAGGCCTGTCGCAAATAATTTTGCTCAAAGCTTAGCTATTAAAACAATTAGCTATATAGATGAACCTATTGATTCTTCAGCCTTTACTTCTTTTACAGATTATTTAGCGGCTACGTTCCCTTCAACGCATGAAGTATGTTTACATACTAGCATTCATGACTTTAGTCATGTTTTTAAATATGCAGGAAAAGATTCTAATGTAGATCCTGGTCTATTGTACGCTCACTTGGATGTGGTTCAGGTCCCAGAAAAAGATCTAGACGATTGGAGACAAGACCCTTGGGGTGGCATCATTCATCAAGACACTATTTGGGGTAGGGGAGCACTAGACGATAAAATCGCCGTCATGGCCATGCTTGAAGCCTTTGAGTATTTATCAGCCCGAGGTTTTGTGCCGAGCCGGGACCTTTATTTAGCCTTTGGCCATGACGAGGAAGTAGGAGGTCATGAAGGCGCACACTACATAGGTAAATGGTTTCAAGAAAAAGGCCTGCGGTTTTCCTATCTTTTAGACGAAGGCTTAACGATTACTCAGGATATGGTGCCTGGTATTTCTGATAAAAAAGTAGCGTTAGTGGGTATTGCTCAAAAAGGTAGCGTAAATATAGGATTGAAGGTAAATGAAGAAGGTGGGCATTCTTCAATGCCAGGTAAAGAGTCAGCATTGACTATTCTTTCTGAAGCGATTCGTTCGAT
>JAHDDO010000022.1:39505-54535 GCA_020629315.1 Saprospiraceae bacterium
GGAGATACGAGCGATGAAATTTTGAATCACTTTACTACATCAGTAAATGACCCCAGAGTTACATTGGACATCATAGGTACACCTACAGAAGCTAGTACTATTGCGTCTGTGGACCATCCAGTTTTTTCTAAAATGGAATCAGCCATACATAGTATTTATCCAGAGACATTAGTTACTCCGGGCTTGGTAATGGCCGGTACTGATGCCTTTCATTTTTCTAGCTTAGTAGATGATTGCTTTTATTTTAGACCGATGATAATTCACCCGAGAAATGTGAATACGATCCATGGAATAGACGAACGTTTATCTGTAGCTGAATATGAAAATGCAGTCAGATTTTACATTAATCTAATTAGCCAACTATAACCGGCCACAGATAAACGTTCGTACAGTCCTCTTACCAGAAGAAGTAATTCAACACGGCTCGTAAAGATTTTCTATCTGAAAATGGTTGGAAGATAGACGTGTTCTGAGCCAAGGAATAATTACCACTTAATGAAATTGTAAACTGTGGCGAGAAGTAATAGGTGTATAAAAACCCAGTTAATAAGTTCGTAAATCGATCATCACTTAGGTCACTGTTTACAAAGCTTGTTTGTGGACGTAAAAAGATCTCATAAAAACTACGTCGGTTAGGATAGAAACCGATATTCGCATCTAAGATGATGGTACTAAACCACGTATTTGAAGATTCTGTATCATTCTTTAGATCATATATGGTACGCGGCCCTGTTTCTACTCTGGCACCTACATCAAACTGCCAATCTGTTTTAATCGGTCTATAGATAGTATATCCAGCAAATAGATTAACACCTACAGGTAACAGCGTTGATGAAGATCCATCTGATGTGCTGTGTACGAATTGATTAAATTGAATGTTGGGTGCCACACCAAGCTCGAATTGATTACCACTTTGTCTTAATCTAAAATTCTCAAAAGTCCAAGCGTCATACAAATGAGCAAAAAAGCGGTAGTCATTGCCTTTGACCATATTATTCTCAAATAAGAATTGTAACAATCGCTCCGTTTCCGCAATTAACTCTAATCTAGGATCTGTATTTCGAGTCACTTTTATAAGTCCAATCTCTGAAGCAAAGGCAACAATTTCTTCATCTGTGAAGAAGGATTTAGTTAATAAGCCTTGCTTCTCTAAAAACTCTAAAATGGTAATTGCATTCCACGCATCATTGACCGTTTGTGGTTGGCCGATACCTACAGAAATAGGCACAGCTGTGTTCAATTGATTTCGAGTAGTAGTATAGTTCTCTGCCTCGTCTTGGAAAAAGAAACGATTGGTATTATGTCTAGCAAATACATCTGTATCCAATCCGAAGAAGAAATTTCGATCGTTGAACCACTTTCGTTCTATGTTATTAAATGCAGTCAGATCGGTATTGAATCTTCGATTGTTATCTTCTAATTCTCGCCAATCCACAACCACATTAAAGTTAATGCCTGATCGAATTATAGATTCCACATTGTCCACATCGCGCAGTCTGTAATCATTCAAGCCGAGATCAATGTCAAGATCCGCATTGGTATTTCGATCTACATTTTGGCTAGACTCAGTGGTTCTATTCGAATACGAATTATCGAATGTGAAGCCTAATGATCTGAATGTTTGATTAGGTTGCCAATATTGGCTAATGTCGTAATTGGTAATCTGGGCGTTTGCCGCTGGACAAAGGATAGCCAGCGTAAGTAAGGTTAGGATAACTTTTTGCATAATGTATTTTATAAAAAAAAACATTGCCGTATGGAAACATCCATACGGCAATGGTATATGTTTAACGCTTTATTTAACTATTTGCAGCTCTATTCTGCGGTTTTTAGCTCGTCCCGATTCCGTATCATTATCGGCTACCGGTGAATCTTGACCGTATCCTTGGACACCAATCCGTTTTTCTCCTACGCCTCTCAAGACTAAATAATCTTTTACTGATTGGGCTCTTGCTAAGGATAGTTTCTTGTTAGCTTCTGCATCGCCTTGGTTATCTGTATGTCCGTTTACAGATAATCGTACATCTGGATACGTCTTCAGGAATGCTACAACACTGTTTAACTCCCCTTTTATTTGTCCAGTAAGTTCGGCTGAACCAGTATCAAAGTTGGCATTCTTCATGGTAAACAAAGGCTCTCCCTTAAAACCATCATTCACGAAATTCTTTATTTGCTCACCGGCCGTACCTACACCTACCAGCATCTTATCCCAAGCAGCCTTCGAAGACTCATTTACATTAGTAAAAGCACCACTTATCATACCTGCTGCTGCGTTGGCGGCATCACCAACAGCCTCGCCGCCTTTCTTTGCAAGATCAGCAGCTCCTTCCACTGCATTACCTGCAGCGCCAAAGGTTTTCTCTGCTGCATTATCTACGGCATCCACGCCGGTGCTGCAACCACGAGATGCCAAAAAACCAAGGGCTAATAAACCCAGTAGGCCTAGAAGCAACCATCGTAATAGTCCACCTCCTTTCTTCTCTTCTGTGTGTGCGCTGGTTGTTGCCCCCGCTACACTACTCGTTTTTGTAGTTACCGTTTCTTTCACTTCAGCTGCCTTAGTAGTCGCCCCTGCTGCAGTAGCCGTTGCAGCGCTTGCCGCAGTTGCTGCTGCAGAAGACTTCGATACATTGGATTGTGCGGCCAAATCTTCTCGAATTTTATTCAAAGCCGAACCAGCTCGTACCCAATCAATCTGTGCTGCATTGTATGTATGGTTTACCTTAATGTTGTCTTCACTACCATCCGAATGCTTCAATGCGATCGTCAAGGGTTTTCCTGGCGCCATTTTATCAAAATCAAGGATAGTCACTTGATCATCCTGACGCACCTTGTCATAATCTGCAGGATTGTCAAAGGTCAATGCAAGCATTCCTTGCTTCTTTAAGTTCGTTTCGTGAATCCTTGCAAATGATTTCACAACCACTGCCTTTACACCCAAGAAGCGCGGCTCCATAGCTGCATGTTCTCTAGATGACCCCTCGCCATAATTCTCTTCGCCAAATACAATAGTCCCTACATTATTTTCTTTGTAGGTACGTGCCGAATCAGGGACAGGCATATACTCATCTTTTACGTAATTGATCACATTATTTGCTTCATCATTGTAGGCATTTATCGCACCTATAAAGCAATTGTTAGATATATTCTCAAGGTGACCTCTAAACTTCAACCAAGGTCCTGCCATTGAGATATGATCCGTCGTACACTTGCCTTTAGCCTTCAATAAAATTCGCATGTCAGTTACTTCCTTCTGGTCCATCGGTGTGAACGGAGTCAGTAATTGAAGACGATTTGATTCTGGTGCTACCACTACATTTACGCTACTACCGTCCGCTATAGGCGCTATATATCCAGCATCTTCTACATCAAATCCTTTAGGCGGCAACTCGAATCCTGTAGGTGGTTCCAATTTAATTTCTTCTCCTTTATCATTCGTCAAGGTATCCGTTATCGGATTAAAACCTAATTTACCCGCTAAGGCAATAGCCGTTACAATTTCAGGAGAGGCTACAAAGGCATGCGTATTTGGATTTCCATCCGCACGCTTTGAGAAGTTTCTGTTAAACGAGTGAATGATACTATTCTTTTCTTTCTTATCAGCACCTGCTCTGTCCCATTGTCCTATACATGGTCCGCATGCATTGGCAAAAACACTGGCTCCAATGTTTTGGAATATATCAATCAAACCATCCCGCTCAATCGTAAATCGAACTTGCTCAGAACCAGGTGTGATCGTCAACTTTGATTTAGGTACGATGCCATTCTCATACGCTTGCTTAGCGATAGAAGCAGCCCGAGTGATATCCTCATACGAACTGTTTGTACAAGATCCAATCAAACAGTATTCTAATTCTGTCGGCCAATCATTCTTAGCCGCTCGCTCTTTCATTTCACTTACAGGCGTAGCTAGATCTGGTGTAAACGGCCCATTGATTAATGGCTCTAATGTGCTAAGGTCTATTTCAATTACCTGATCAAAATATTTTTCTGGATTCGCATAACACTCCGCATCACCTGTTAAGTGTTCTGCAACACCATCGGCTAGGTCCGCTATTTCTGCTCGCTCTGTAGCGCGAAGGTATCGACCCATTGATTCATCGTAACCGAAGGTAGACGTCGTAGCTCCGATCTCAGCCCCCATATTACAAATGGTACCTTTACCCGTACAAGACATATTTACAGCTCCATCACCGAAGTATTCAACGATAGCTCCCGTACCCCCTTTTGCAGTCAATATATCGGCTACTTTCAAAATCACATCTTTTGGTGATGTCCATCCACTCATTTTACCGGTCAACTTAACACCAATTAATTTTGGCATCTTCAGCTCCCATGGCATACCCGCCATTACATCTACTGCATCAGCACCACCTACACCGATGGCCACCATTCCTAAGCCACCCGCATTTGGTGTATGAGAATCTGTTCCGATCATCATTCCACCTGGGAAGGCATAATTTTCTAATACCACTTGGTGAATAATACCCGCTCCTGGCTTCCAGAAACCTACACCATATTTATTTGATACAGAAGCTAAAAAGTCATACACTTCCGAATTAGTATCCAATGCCCCTTTAAGGTCGACATCGGCATTAATCTTTGCCTGGATCAAGTGGTCGCAATGCACCGTTGATGGTACAGCCACTTTGTCTTTTCCAGCCATCATAAACTGAAGCAATGCCATTTGAGCGGTTGCATCCTGCATAGCCACACGATCGGGCGCAAAAAACACATAATCTTTACCTCGGTTATACCCTTGTAAAGGGGATTCTTGGTGAAGGTGCGTATACAATATTTTCTCAGCCAGCGTCAATGGTCTATTGAGCTTTTCTTTGGCTGCTTTTACCCGACTATCCAGGGTCTTATAATGATCTCGGATCATATCTATATCAAAAGGCATAGCATCTGATTTTGGATTAGAAAATAATAGGTCGCAAAGGTACAAAAACCCCTTATATCAACGAGGTATTCGTGGGCTGGCTCGATTTGTAGGATTTGGGCGATGTCTTTCAGACCCCGGCCATCCAGAGCACGGTCCTTTCAGGACGTCCCGATTCCGGGACCTCTTCCTGTCCGTATCGCAAAATGAATAGGAATTAATATTACATGCGTTCCATCAGACGACCAGAAATTTGAGCAAAATCACGCTCGGTAAGTAAGCCCACTAATTCTTCTTTTTGGACTACAAGTACGTAAGATGATTTTTTCTTTTGCATCATTTTCATGGCTTCTAAAACCGTCGCATCATGATCGATTACAACGGGTTTCTTATTCATGATATCACTGACCGATGTAATCTTTTTCTTTTCTTTTTTATTACGCTTAGATTTAATATCAAAGATGCGCTCAGGGGTCACGACGCCGATTAATTTACCCTTGGTATTTTCAACAGGAATAATGCTTAGGTCTTTCCACTTTATTAGATCTATCACAAAATCTAAAATGTCATCTTTATTAACCGTAAATAAATCAGTCGTCATTAATTCTTCCACCTTAAGGCCCATTGGACGATAATCGGAAAGATCATTTAATCCCGCTAATTTCCAAGTATGTACTGGACGGTCTGTATTCTGCTTAGTAATGATGGCTTGAGTCATTACACTCAAAGCTTCATCACTATTGGTCTTCTCTAATAAGTTAGTATACGAGCGCAATTGCCATCGAGCACCATTTACATGACCCTCCGCTCGCTTGCTTATGGTGTTGAGATATTTATCGATATCTCGTTTAGAAACATTGTATATTTCTAATCCTTTTCTCGCAAGTGGTATCAGTTCCTTTAACACTAAATCACAGGCATTGATCTTTTTATTTTTAAACCAAGTGAAGGTAGAATCATTACCAAAACGGGCGGCTTTTCCAAAATTATCTCTGACATCAATAAAGCTAATGTGATTGCGGATATCCTTGTATTTGTCAAACATACCTTCCATACAACCAATCCAAAAAGCTGCATTAGCTACTTCATCATTAACAGTAGGGCCAGACGGAAGGACTCTGTTTTCTATTCGCAAATGTGGTTTCCCATTTTCCGAAATACCATAGCAAGGCCGATTCCATCGATAAACGGTCGAATTGTGAACTTGCAATGCTCTAAGCTTAGGCACCTTCCCTTTCTTGATCATACGTAAGGAATCTTCCTCGATATCTGAATCGATTAATGGCCTAAATCGTGCGATATCTTCTGTGTATATCTCCATGATGGACTCTTTCAACCAGTCTACACCGAAGCTTACCCTAGGACTTCTTTCTCGCATATGTTCGTGCGAAGAACGAGTATCTAAAGATTGTTGGAACATAGCAATCCTCGATTCATGCCATAATCGCTTACCAAATACAATAGGTGAATTGGAAGCTATAGCCATACAAGGCGCGGCTAAGGTTTGCGCTATATTGTAATAGTTTACAAAGTCTTTTGGTGCTACTTGAAGATGGACTTGGAAAGACGTATTTACCGCTTCTAATAATGGAGAATCATGTTTTACAATTAATTCATCAATACCTACAATTCGCAGCTCATAGGCATTCCCGATTAATTGCTCGTTGATCGCTTGCATCAAAGCAAAGTACCGTTTTTTAGGAGTGAGATTTTCCATACTTAGGTGATGCTTCCTCATAGTCGGAAGTATACCCGTCAAGACAATCTTAGCATTGAACTCATCCAAGTGATCTTGGATTATATTTAGCTTCTCTCTAT
This sequence comes from Saprospiraceae bacterium, assembly GCA_020629315.1. Taxonomy (GTDB): domain Bacteria; phylum Bacteroidota; class Bacteroidia; order Chitinophagales; family Saprospiraceae; genus JAHDDO01. The sequence goes on from JAHDDO010000022.1 coordinate 46,206, forward strand.
TCTCTTTATGCAATTGAGAAAAGCAAGTTCCCTTAATTTCTCTTGGAGTAAGGTTAGTTTCTAGATTAAATCGAGCTAACTCTGTTTCGACCCAAGGATAGTCCTTCATTTTCTTTAATACCTTGGTCGCTATCGTGGCAGGCTTAAGATTATCCGCATTTACGAGGACCATTTCCTGCTCAGCACCCAATCTTTTTTTATCAGATTCAAACCAATCATTCTCAAGCATGTATTCGAGCGCCTTTGTATCATTTAGCAATGATTTCATAAAACGCTGCATCGCTTTTTTATTACTCAGTTTTGAAACTCGCTGTTCTCCCATTGTTTTTTGACTTTAATCGCAACTATTAAGGTGTAAAATTTAACTCAGAAATTGTACCAAGAACTAATATTATTTTATTCATTACGTTTAAGGCCTATGAAGTATTCCATTTTACTCTCGGTATTGTGTATTCTTTTTTTCTCAGCATGTCGGAATAATTCGGCAGAGGTGGCAACTATCGACCTAGAAGTTCCCGTCCAATTTCCTGCAGGTCTAAACACCTTAGAAACGCACGTATTTCAAGTATTTAATGTGCCCACTTTTTACAATGCCACAATAGCAGGCTCTGGCCTTTCTGAAGACCAGATTGCCTCTATTCAATCCGGTTTTGGCTCATTTAGACAGAGCTTTTCTTCCATAAACCTAGACTTCATTAGGGGTGTAACGGTCCATGTTTTGGTGGATCCCGTTTCTGGTGAACGGCGCGAACTCTTTTATTTGGAACAAATTCCCTTAGGAAATAAAGAGGAGGTTAGGATGCTGGCCAGCACTACAGAACTCAAAGAAGTAATCAATAAAGAATCTATTGATCTCGAATTCAGTTTTAGATTACGAGATATAAGCCCTCAATCTTTTACGGGCATCTTCGAATTAAATTTTGGCGTTTTTGAGGAATAGAAAAAGACTCCGAAGAGCCTTTGTTATAATTTAGAATCGATACCCAACACTCAGTGTTGGTTCGACAAATCCATTCAAATAGCTTCTAGGACTACTGAACCGTTGCACATATTTTAGGTGCCCAGTAAATATAAAACCTGAATCAGTCGAATAGCTCAAACCTACTTTCTGATATATGCCATGTTGATGCTTCAAGTATTCAGGGAGGTTGGTATACCGATTTACGTCATAACCAATTTCATAAAAAGGCCGCCATTGTGATTCTTCTCCTAACATATAGGATCTGAATCCAGCTGAAAATCCATGTGAGATTCGATCCCTTTCAATACCCACAACTATGGCATTTTTTTCATTCAGCATATGAACTAGATTAATACCCGTATTGAAATTTAAAAAATGACCCACCTTAGTTTCAAACTCTACCATTGTCCTTGATGGTGGTTTTACGGAATCTGTTTTCTGTGCTAGGCTTACTTGTGAAAGGGTAAAGCAAAAAAGAAAAATTATTGTGTTCTTCATAATGATATTTTACCCTTCTGACGGAGGGGTAAAATGACTCGTTGGGTGTCGAGTGTAGTATTGACAGATTTTTAACAATTAAAAGGCTAGGCCTTACTCGGTAACCTTAGGCTTTAAAATGCCTCAACATGATAAGCTCTTTTTCAGTTAGATGACGCGAGAAAGAACGAGGTAAATCCTTCTTTGTTAAGCCACCATAAAAGACTCTATCCAATTTTACTACATGATAGCCAAAATGTTCAAAGATTCGCCTGACTATGCGATTGCGACCTATGTGTATTTCTAAACCAATCTCTTTAGGATTATTGTGGATATAAGATATTTTATCAACTTGAACGGGCCCATCCTCTAGCTCAAACCCTTTTTTTATTTCGTCAAAATGGTTTTGACTAAGCTCTTTGTCTAATGTGGCTTGATATATTTTTCTGACTTCGTACTTAGGATGAGCCAGCCGATTAGCCAGATCGCCATCATTTGTTAGTATTAAAAGTCCCGTAGTATTCCTATCCAACCGACCCACCGGAAAAATCCGCTCATCGGTTTTTGATCGAACTAGATCTATAACTGTGCGACGGCCTTTTTCGTCTTTAAGGGTAGTTACAGTATTCTTGGGTTTGTTTAATAGTAGGTAGACCTTTTTTTCTACGATTTTAATGACCTCGTCTTTAAACATAACGACATCACTGGATTGTATTTCAATAGCAGGATTTTTTTCAACCTGCCCATTGACTTTTACATGTCCGGCTTTAATATACTCTGTGGCTTGTCGTCTAGAACAGATGCCACAATGAGCCACATATTTGCTAAGGCGCATCATTGATCAAAACCAAAGTCAGTTTCGTCAGGATTTAGTTTGGATGGGAAGGTCATTCCTCCAGCATCACCAAATGGCATATTTCCAGTAAGTGCATCAAATGGAGAGAAGGTGTTTTCGTTTTCAGTAAACTTAACAAAGTCCGCAAGGAAGGTAAGTTTTACCGTATCTAAGGCACCATTTCTGTGTTTAGCAATTATGATTTCTGCCTCTGTTTCAGGCACATCTATTTCCATAGAGGCTTTATAATATCCTGCTCTATAGATAAATGTTACGATATCGGCATCCTGCTCGATGGCCCCTGACTCCCTCAAATCTGAAAGTTGAGGCCGCTTATCACCTCCTCTGGTTTCCACTGCTCTAGAAAGCTGGGATAATGCAATTACAGGCAGGCTCATTTCTTTTGCTAAGCCTTTTAATGCTCTTGAGATCGAAGATATTTCTTGCTCTCTGTTACCTCTCTTATTATTTGGGTTAGAACCCATAAGTTGTAGATAATCAATTACTACAAGACCTATACCATGGTTTTGCTTTAATCGTCGCACCTTGGCCCGTAATTCGAAAATATTAATAGCTGGAGTATCATCTATGAATATCGGTGAGGTAGTTAATTTATCTACAGCTCTTTGAAGCTTAGGCCATTCATGATCAGCCAATTGTCCATTACGAAGCTTAGACGAACTAATTTCCGCTTCCATAGATATAAGACGCTGGGTTAACTGGGTGTCCCCCATCTCTAGTGAAAAGATGGCGACTCCGACACCAGCATCAGCGGCATTTTTGGCTAATGATAAAGTAAAAGCTGTTTTACCCATACCAGGACGTGCAGCTAGGATAATCAAATCCGAAGGTTGCCATCCACTTGTCAGTTTATCTAAATCTTTAAAACCAGTACTCACACCAGTAAGCCCTTCTTCTTTTTTACTAACGGTTTCAATCTGCTTGTGCACCCGATTCAGTAAAACACTTAATTTTTGGTAGCTGGTATTTAAGTTTTTGTCGGTAATATCAAAAAGCTCTTGTTCGGCTTGATCCAACATGTCAAGAACATCAAGCTTGTCTTCATACGCTTCTTGAATGGTCTTTGTCGAAATTCTTATGAGCTCACGTTGGATATATTTTTGGATAATAATCCTGGCATGATATTCAATATTAGCCGCTGAAGCAACTTTGTTCGTTAACTCCATTAGGTAGGAGATACCGCCTACCGTTTCTAACATATCTTTTTTAGATAGAATTTCTTTGACAGTAAGAATGTCGATCGGCTTCAGCACCTCATATAATTCCATCATGCTGGAATAAATATGTTGGTGTGCTTGATGATAAAAACTTTCTGGACGCAAAAATTCAGTAACCACAGACATCGCTTCTCTATCCAGCATTATGGCCCCAAGAACGGCTTCTTCCAAATCTACAGCCTGTGGTTGTACCTTTCCAAACATGAGTTGTTCCGCCGCGCTTTCTGTTTCTTTCTTATACTTTCCTGCCATCTCTTGTTGGGTACTTTTTCTGAGTTTATGTGAGAAAATAAAACTACAGTTTTAAGGGCACTTATTAGAACAGCTAAAAAAGAGGCTGTGTGGATAATAATGTTGATAAATAGATTTCTATGTTAATAAAAATCCGTTTTGGCAAATTGCTCAATAAAACCAAATGTCTTTCACATATTTCTACAAAATCTATATGTGGAAAAGTTTCATATATTTTCAAAATAAAAAAGGGATGTCAATTTTGACATCCCTTTTTATGCTTGAGGTAAAACTAAATTTTAGTTTTTACCAATATTATTTAATCGTTCTTTGACTGCTTCAATGGCTTTCATCTGCATGTTGATTTCCATCTGCTTGTCATCTTGTTCGCCAAGATTTTTTTCTATATCTGATTCAGCTTGCGCTATTTTATTTTGAAAATCTTCAATATCATCATGAAGATTTTGATTGTCTTTTTCTAGCTTTTCTAAATCTTTCTCTAATTTCTTATGCAGTTTTTCTTCATCATCAAGCAGGTCTTCTACGGCTAATCGTTCCACTGCTTGAGCGAACTTCATTAATAATTTTTCTGCATCCATTGAGGCCTCCTCATTAGCGGCACTTAAATATTGTGTTCCGTCATCAAAGAAGGCAGTTGTTGTGGTCATGTCTTCTTTTTCGTTGACCTGTAAATAGATACTAAGTTGATTATTAGAAATCATTGGAATGGAAACTTCAAAAGCTTCTAACTCCTTCGATTTACGATTCATTTTTGGTTTAGCCTTATACTCTTTAAGTAAGTCCTTCCAAGCTTCTTCTACATGCTTTTCTTTGGCATCAGCATGATCTTGAACATACCCGTTTTGAGGGCCATGACTCATGATAACCTCAGCTTGTTGAACTTGTGCGAATAACATTGGACCGCAAAAAAAGAAGGCAAAAGCCAATGTAAAAAGTGAAGATATTTTCATGTCTACGTTTATTTAATAACAAATTAATGGAAAACAGCTGCTTTCCATTAATTAAGACTTTTGATTTTTATTCATGTCACTGGGGAAAACCCTGAATTAATAAATGATTAACATCTATCTGATTAAATGACTTTCTTATCGAAAACATGACCAAATACTTACGATCAACAGTAACTTGCAATTAATCAAGCAAACCATGAGTGTATTACAAATTTCTGATGTGGTCAAACAATATGGTGATCACAGAGCTGTAGATGGTATGAGTTTTAATGTGCCTAAAGGCAGCATATTTGGCCTTTTAGGCCCAAATGGTGCGGGTAAAACATCACTCATCCGAATCATTACGCGCATTACCGGCGCAGATAGTGGCGACATACTCCTTGACGGCACACCCATTCAAAAAACACGAGTTCGAGATATAGGCTATATGCCAGAAGAACGCGGACTGTATAAAAAAATGAAAGTAGGGGAGCAGTTAATGTATTTAGCTCAACTTAAGGAACTAAGCGCAAGTGAAGCCAAAAAGGTGATTAATCATTGGATGGACAAGTTTGATATCTCAGACTGGTGGAATAAAAAGATCGAAGAGCTATCTAAAGGAATGCAACAGAAAATTCAGTTTATAGCAACCGTGATGCATGAGCCTTCTTTGATCATCTTAGATGAGCCGTTTACGGGTTTAGATCCTATAAACACTAACCTAATTAAGGAAGAAATTTTCAGGATGAATGATGAAGGAACCAGTATTATTTTCTCTACGCATAGAATGGAACAAGTAGAAGAGATCTGTAAAGATATTGTACTTATCAACCAAGGGAAAAAGATGCTAGAAGGGAAAGTGTCTGAAGTAAAACAAAAGTTTAAGGAGAATATATACGAACTGATATATTTAGAAGGAGAATTGAAAAATGATTCCACTTATACAATTGTCCAGAATGATGGACAAAAGGCGTCGCTAAAGATAAAAGATGGGCTGCGTGCAAATACTGTTTTACAGTCTTTGATCCAACAAGGCATTCAGATCAGAAAATTTGAAGAACAGTTGCCTTCGCTGAATGATATTTTTATCAGTTTAATTGAAAACAAAACGGTATGAATAACAAAGTAGCATTAGTAGCTTGGCGGGAGTATGTAGTACGTGTACGAAGGCGCACCTTCATTGTTGCTACCTTATTGACGCCAATTGGGATTGGTTTGTTAGCCTTGATGGCCGGCTATTTTTCCACAAAAGGAGCGGTCTCCTCAAAGGATATTTTGTTTGTAGATGAGTCTACCATCTTTCGATCAGCAGATCCTACATCTGAGACCCATGTATTTCGATTTTCAGATAAGAACATCAGTGAAGAGCGGGATAATTATTTAGAAAATCACGATGTATTGGTACACATTCCACCCTTTGAAAACCTAGGTGATAAAAAGCACCAGGTTCAATATTTCTCAGAAGAGAAATTAAGTGTGATGACTATTAATAAGCTTGAAAGAGCCATTGCGAAGGCATTTAAAAATCATAAGATCAAATCTTCGGACATTGATATGGAGATGTATAATAGCTTTGACACTAAAGTAGTCTTTGAGGATGGAGAAGTATTAGAAAAGATCGCAGCTGGAGAAGAAGATGCTAGTAAATCAGGAAAACTCAATCTAATAATTGGAACTATCCTAGGAGCTACCATGGGATTTCTAATGTATATGGTCATTTTCATTTATGGAGGAATGGTGATGCGTTCAGTAATGGAAGAGAAGATAAATCGAATTGTGGAAGTCATGATTTCGTCAGTCAAGCCGTTTCAGCTGATGCTAGGTAAGATTTTGGGTGTAGGAGCTGTAGGTATCACGCAGTTAGCCATTTGGCTTATTCTGATTCCTGTGATTTTGTGGATTGTACAATCGACGGTAGGGCTTAATGATGCTTCGCAGGCAGAACAAATGGCTGAAATAGCTCAGAATATGAACGGGCAAACAAGTTTGGAAGGCTTTGATATAGGGCAGATTATATCTGAGTTCCAATCATTAAATTGGGGATTAATCATTCCTTTATTTGTCTTGTTTTTCTTTGGGGGATATTTTATTTATTCGTCCATGTTTGCTGCGATTGGATCAGCTATTGGCGATGATATGGGTGAAGGTCAGCAACTTATGATTCCAATTGTAATTCCCGTAGTTATAGCATTCGTGATGTTGCAAGGCGTGTTATCAAATCCGAATGGTTCTATGGCCATTTTTGGTTCCTTATTCCCTTTGTTTTCACCTATTATTATGCCGGCTCGCTTAGCTTTTGACCCTCCTATGTGGCAAATTGCTTTATCAGTGGTGATTTTAATTTTATCCTGTATCTTTTTCGTTTGGTTTTCTGGAAAGATTTACCGAGTAGGGATACTATTATATGGTAAGAAAGTGAGCTTTAAGGAACTCGGAAAGTGGTTGTTCTATAAGGCTTAAAAAGGACACTTGCAGCAACCTCGGCAGGTTGCCACAAGTGTATCACAGAACGATTAATATTTTTGTAAAAGCGTTGAACGCTTCATATCTTTTGTTTCGAGCTTCAGAATGTAACTTCCTGAAGCAAGGTCTGAAACATTAATAGTAGCGCTATTGCCACTGCATGTTTCTTGTAAAATCACTTGACCTGCAATATTTACTACCGAAATAGTTACATTATCAATATTGTCTGTCATATCAATTTGTAACCAATCATTCACAGGGTTAGGAAAGACTTGGTTAACAAAATCAGTTTGAATATCGTCAGCGCTTGAAATTACAGGTAGAAGTACGGCATCAATTACATGAACAACACCATTGTCTGTAACGATATCGGCTATGGTTACTTGAGCGTCATTAATAAATACCGATCCTGATCCATCAATAGTGACTTCAATGTCCTGAGCTAATATAGTAGTGATCATTTGACCATCTGAAAGATCAGTACTTAACGCTTGAGCAGATACCACATGATATAATAATATATCCGTCAAATCTCCTGTTGGATCCTCTAGAAGTGTTTCTACTGTTCCTTCAGGAAGTGCAGCAAAAGCATCATCAGTCGGTGCGAATACAGTAAACGGTCCCACTCCCGATAAAGTCTCAACTAGGCCCGCAGCAATTACAGCAGCTTCTAATGTATTATGCTCCTCACTATTCACGACAATATCAACAACAGTTACAGATGGAGGTAATAATACAGCGTCAATTACGTGTACAACTCCATTGTCTGTTTCGATATCAGCTACCGTTACCTGCGCATCATTAATGAAAACATTTCCGTTACTAATTTCTATTGTAATGTCTTTCCCATTTATAGTGGTAATGGTCTGGCCATCAGATAAATCTGTGCTTAGTGCTTTATCACCTACGGCATGATATAACAAAATATCGGTAAGATCACCTTCTGGGTCTTCTAGAAGCGTTTCTACTGTACCTTCCGGTAAAGCAGCGAAAGCATCATCAGTTGGGGCGAATAATGTGAACGGTCCTTCTCCAGAAAGTGTCTCTGCTAATCCTGCAGCTATTACAGCTGCTTCAAGTGTATTATGATTTTCGCTATTTACAACGATATCCACCACTGTAACAGAAGGAGGTAATAATACCGCATCAATTACATGCACTACACCATTATCAGT
>JAHDDO010000022.1:54635-66433 GCA_020629315.1 Saprospiraceae bacterium
ACACCATTAGTAGCTGGAATATCAGCAACAGTTACACGAGCATTATTGATAAATACATTACCATTTGACATGCTAACATTGACTTCTTTTCCATTGATAGTAGAAACTTGCATACCATCGCTTAGGTCTGTACTCATGGCTTGAGCACTGACAGCATGATATAATAATATGTCGGTTAATGCGCCTGATGGATCTTGAAGTAATGTTTCAACGGTACCTTCTGGTAAAGCAGCAAAGGCATCATCCGTAGGAGCAAATAAAGTGAAAGGTCCGTCCCCTGATAAAGTTTCGGCCAAATCTGCAGCAATAACTGCTGCTTCTAATGTATTGTGATCAGGACTATTGACTACAATGTCAACAATCGAAGATTGAGCAATACCAGTAAAACTAAGTACTAATGAAAATAAGAGTAAAGCAATTCGTCTCATAAGTTGTGAATTTTAGGTTAACAATCCACTACTATATGCTCAAAATGATTAGCGCGTTGCCTTTTGTTTAATAAAATATTTAAAAAAGTTAAACAAAATTATTTTTGCCGCTGATTATCAGTCGTTTATGTTTTGATAAAAATCACCTCAAATACCAACTATCAGCAAATTTCAAGCCTAGAAGTCCTTGACCTTTAGCGTATAAAAGCTGATTTGGTCCTGATGGACTGATTAAAACATCTTGGTAAGAAACGCCATGTATAGTCAAGTTTTCTGCTGCTTCAAAAAGAGGAGATTCGGGTATTTTTTGTGGATCAATAGTATTTGAATGTAAAGACGTAGGCCAATAAGCAGAAGCTAAACCTCCTTCTCCATTCATTCTTACAGATAAAAGATCGTAAAGATTCCTAGTTCCTTCTTCTAAATTTTGAATACTTAATAATATATCAATCAATATATCATCACTTCTCAGAATGTATCGTTGTGAATTATAAGAAAGGAATTCGCAATTAATATTTTGAAAAGGATCTATACTTCCTCCACAGACAAAATTTATACACACAGTAGCTTCCTCTATTCTTTCTTCAACCACAAAGAGTAAGGAATCAGTGCTATTTTGACTAATGAATAGTACATTTTCGTCATCCTCAAATAGTAGGTAATCCAAACTTTCTTGCATATAAGAGATCTCACCTAAAGAGACCTCCTCGCAATTATCAGAACAGGCGTAACATAGTATGCAAATCCACAGTATTAAACGAGCCATCATAGTTTTAGTATCTTATACAAAATACGATTTTAATAATGGGCTATGACCCTCTATTTTCATCTAGAATAGAAAACTGCTTTAATTCGAAGGGAACTTCTTGGCGATCCATTAAAATGATGGGAGGGATTTGCTATATGGTAAAAGACAAGATGTGTGTAGGTACCTATAATGATAAAGATACAGGACAAGCCATTCTCATAGCTAGAGTGGGAGAAGATTTTACTCCTCTGGCTTTAGAAGAAACTCCAGCAGAACCTTTTGCCATTACTGGGCGCGAGTCTAAAGCTTTTGTAACAGTTAAAGCAATACATTTGCAAGATGACTTAGATTTGCATTTTTGGATTGATAAATGTCTGATTTACAATCCAAAAGCTAAATCATCAAAGAAAAAATAGACTAGGCTTTAACTTTGGATTTTCGATAAAAGCGTGCTAGTATAAGCACAATAAGGGTTGTGATCATAGGATATAATTTCGTTGGGTTACAGTCTTAACAACTATTGAGACGAAAATATTTCCAAAAAGGGTCTTTTTTTCTAGAATTTTCTGGTGTAGGACAAGAGAGGAACTAAACCCTGCTCTGAGACCAAATGGTTTCGACTAAAAACTGGATCAAAAATATAATAGGAGTCATTCTGGCGATTAGTCAAATTCTGGATGTCCAACTCAAGCAGATTTTTTCTGCTTTTACCAAAGGTGGCAGATATTCTAAAATCTAGCCTCGAGAAATTAGATAAAGTGACCACCGAATCAGAATACTGAAGCAGACTGTAGTTTGATCTTTCTTCATCAAAAAGCAATTCAGTATTTCCAGATCTTGAATGTTGAGCCAGAGATAAGAATACATCCATTTTTTTAAATAGGGAAAGTCTTTTGGTCAACATACCATTAAACACATATTGGTAAGAGTATTTATAATACTCATTTTCCGAATCTAAGAAATCAAATTGACTAAAATTGGCATTGATAAACCATCCTGAAAAAGGCTCTACGTCCAATGTAATATCGTAACCGATAATGGAATGATTTTCATAGTTCATTTGGTCCAATGTCATTGGATAAAAAGGAGGGATACCATTTATAGTACTATAATTATTGAAGCTAGGTATATCCCTAAGGAAATGGTAAAAACCGCGAATTCTAAATTTGAATAATCGATCCCAATTGGCAGCTTTATAAGAATATGATAAAGAGGTATTAATAGATTTTGCAAATAGAATTCTACTAGCACCCAACTCTGCCATTTTTAATAAAATCAAATTAGCTGGTAGCTGACTTTGTCTTGAAATTTCAGCGGCTAAAGTCCCATTTTTTTGACTGTAAGAGGCTAGTAGTGAAAATTCAAATGCGGGACGTTCAATTAGGCTACTATAATGTATAGCAGTTGAAGCATTTGTTTGAATTCTCCAAAGCTTGAAATTATATCCTGCAAAGGGCCGAGCTCTCCATTGATTCGTAGCTAAAAAAGCATCATTCTCTGTTCTTCGTTGACCTACACTGATATGGTCATAAATAAGATCTGCACCAAATTTATAAGAGAAGATATTTAAGAATGTACGTGTTCGTTCAATTCTGTATGCCCACTTCTTCGACTCATCTTGGTAGGTGTCTAATAAGACATACTCTGCATTTCCTGTGGTATCAATGCGAGATTGTTTTTGTTCTTTCTTAGCACTGAAGAATACGTTTTGATCTAATTTAACACCGGGTTTGATTTTTCTTTCCCAATGTAATCCACTAATCAAAATATCATTTTTGTAAAAGTTCTCACTCACATCAAAAAAGCTCTCAGCTAAGTCTATGGTTTGGGTAGGTCTTCTACTATTTTCACTTCTTCCTACGTTTATCCAAAATTTAATATTATCATTTTTTGATTTAAAAATCTCAGCGCCCAAATTGGCATCTTGAAATCTAATTTCTTCGCCATTAAATGATATGCCGAGATCACTCAATAATCCCACAGTTGAATACCGATAACGAGCATATAGCCCATGCAACCCAAAGGATTTGGCTTTTTCATTGTAAATAGAGAAGGCACCTTCTAAACCTAAAAGTCCAATTTTAATTTTCCCTGATTTGTCCTTGAAATTTTGGACAGGCACAAGGTTTGAAATACCGGCCAACGCATTAGATCTACTGACATTAAAGGGCGCTGGATAGAATATATATTCATCCAAAAAATCAAAAGGAATAGATAATACTCCTCCTGAGCTTGCACTTCCTAAGTCTGAAAGTGTACCTGCGTTAGTAAGATGATTGGGATTTAGAATTTCAGTGCCATTCATTTCCCACTTTATGAAATGAGAGGGTAGGCCTCTGAAAATAATACCATTGGACTGGTCATTGTTTAGCGTGGATGCAGGCGTTCTCAATAAAGCACGACTTGGATCATCAAAAGTGGCCGCTAGCCCAGGATGCTTACCTTTTATGGTCAGTTTCCCAGGCGTATCTTGACTAAAGTAATGATAGGGTAATCCCTTAATCAGTATTTGCTCGCTTACGAAAATATTCTGCTTTAATTTAATGGTCAGTGGTTTAGAAATATCCTCGACAGGCAACTCTTTAGTTTTGTATCCGGTATAACTTACTTTAATTTTCTTGATCTCGGACCCTTTTGAAAAAAAGAAAAGACCTTGTTCATCTGCAGTGGTCCCATTTACCAATTTGTTGTTTTGGTCGTACACAAAAATAGTCGCCCCAATTAGTGGATTGCTATATTCATCAATCACCTTGCCTTCAAAGCTTTGAGAATAGGAACTTACATAAAGAATAATAGAGAGAAAGATGAGAAGATTCTTTGCCATATTTTATACTTAGATGCCGATCAAGTTACGTAATTGATCTTCATCAGCCTCTTCGCCAGCAAAATCATCAAAAACTTTATTGGTTACTTCAATAATGTGCTTTTGAATAAAAGGAGCTCCTTCTTTAGCACCTTGCTCAGGAGATTTAATGCAACATTCCCACTCCATAACAGCCCAACCATCGAACCCATATGCACTAAGTTTTGAGAAAATACCCTGAAAATCTATTTGACCATCACCGGGTGATCTAAATCGGGCAGCTCTTCCCACCCAATTGGTATACCCTCCATACAAACCTTGCTTTCCAGTGGGATTAAACTCAGCGTCCTTAACGTGGAAAGCTTTAATTCTTTCGTGATAATGATCGATGTATTGTAAATAGTCTAATTGTTGTAATATAAAGTGACTTGGATCATATAAAATACAAGCCCTAGGATGTTGGTTAACTTGGTCCAAAAAACGTTCATAACTTATACCATCGTGTAAATCTTCGCCAGGATGGATCTCATAACAAATGTCTGTACCACATTCATCAAAATGATCTAAGATCGGTAGCCATCGATCTGCCAATTCTTTAAAACTTAACTCAACCAAACCCTTAGGCCGCTGGGGCCAAGGATAGAAGGTATGCCATATAAAAGATCCAGAAAAGGTAGCGTGTGCTTTCAGATCTAAATGCTTACTAGCGGTGCCAGCCAACATAACTTGCTTTTTTGCCCATTCTGTGCGAGCCTTCGGGTTTCCTTTTACATCATCAGGAGCAAAGGCGTCAAACATGGTATCGAATGCCGGATGAACGGCCACCAGTTGCCCTTGTAAATGCGTTGATAATTCTGTGATTTCAAGACCATGATCTGAAACCATACCATTAATTTCATCACAATACGTTTTGCTTTCCCCTGCAAGATCAAGGTCGAAGAGTCGCTTATCCCATGTCGGGATTTGAATCCCTTTATATCCTAGACTAGAAACCCATTTACAAATAGAGTCTAATGAGTTATAAGGAGCTATATCATCAGCAAATTGGGCTAAAAATATGGCGGGCCCTTTTATGGTCTTCATATTTATCCTTGCTTTTGAGCCTCTTCTGCTCTTAACTCTTTTCGTAAAATCTTACCCACATTGGTCTTCGGTAATTCATCTCGGAATTCTATGTGCTTGGGCACTTTATAACCAGTAAGATTTTGTCTGCAATGATCCATTACTTCAGATTCTGAAAGCGTTTTGTCACCTTTTACAATAAATGCTTTTACACACTCTCCTGACTTTTCATGTGGCACGCCAATGACAGCTACTTCTCCAACTTTATTATGGGAAGCAATCACTTCTTCAATTTCATTTGGATAGACATTGAATCCTGATACTAATATCATATCCTTTTTACGGTCGACAATTTTAAAATATCCGTCTTCCATCATTAAGCCTATATCACCTGTGCAAAGCCATCCATCAACTATAGTATTTGCGGTTGCTTCCTCTCGATTATAATACCCTTTCATAACCTGAGGGCCTTTACATTGTATTTCGCCCACTTCACCCACTGCACCGACTGTACCATCATCCTTTAATATTCGAACATCAGTGGAAGGCATAGGCATACCCACAGCTCCTTTTCTAGCTCTACCATCAAATGGATTAGCCGTTATAACAGGTGAAGCTTCTGTCATTCCGTACCCCTCTACGATTTTTACTCCTGTTAAATTTTCCCAGGCTTCAGCGACGGGGACCTGTACAGCTGTACCACCACCCATTACGGCTTTCAGTTTGCTAAAATCTAATTGCTGGAACTTCTCATTATTTAGCATTGCATTAAATAAGGTATTAAGGCCAGTCATCATAGAAATATCATTCTTAGTGAACTCCTTTACCAGACTATCAATATCTCTTGGATTAGTGACTAAAACCGATTTTGCTCCAAAACTCATCATTGCCAAACAATTTACTGAGAAGGCAAAGATGTGATATAATGGTAATGGGCATAAAGCTATTTCGCTGGAGGTCATAAAGTCTTCACCCAACCAAGCTCGCATTTGCAGCATATTAGAAACCAAGTTTTTATTTGTTAACATGGCACCTTTAGCAACACCAGTTGTTCCACCTGTATATTGATGTATGATTACATTATCCGGTGGATTATCAAATGCTTCAATTTTAAACTTCTTTCCTTGATTCAGAGCATCTTTAAAACTAACAGTATTGCTCAGATCGAATTTGGGAACTTGTTTTTTAACTCTTCGTAGGACAAAATTGATGAGTTTACCTTTGGCACCTAACATTTCGCCTACAGATGTAAGAATAACAGTTTTGATGTTTGTGTTCTTAATAATCTTCTGAAGATTAAAGGCAAAGTTCTCCACAATTACTATGGCTTTGCAATCGCTATCAGTAAACTGATGCTCCATTTCCCTTGGTGTATACAGAGGGTTAGTATTTACAACAATAAGCCCTGCCTTTAAAGCACCAAACAATGCAATAGGATATTGCAAGAGGTTAGGCATCATGAGCGCAATTCTATCTCCAGGCTGGAGACCTCTACTTTGCAAATAAGCACCCATTTGGGTAGACAACTGATCTACTTCGCTATAGGTGAGTGTTTTTCCAAAATTTTCAAAGGCAACATTACTGCCATGTTTTTTAAAGGCTTCCTCTGCAAACTGTAATAGATTGTTATATTTTTCAACGTCCACGTTAGCTGGAACTCCTTTTGGATAGTTTTCTAACCATACTTTTTGTGCCATAGTCGATTATTACTTTTATGCGTTTAAGATAGTTACAAAAATGTAATCGTACGAAAATTATTGGTCCGGAAATGAGCAATGTGCGATAATTATAAAAGTTGTACATTTGCACTCTTTTAAAATTATTCATTAACCACTTCCGATCCTAAATCGGAATACAAACCTGATTTGTCATGATCGACGAGACGAATCCTGAAGAAACTCAAAACCCAGAAAACAAGGTAGAAGAAACTGTTGAAGAGGTAAAAGAAACAGTTGAGCAAACTGCAGAAAAAGTAGATGTAGCTCAGGCTGCAGAAGAAACTAAACCAGAGCCAGTAGCTCAGGTTGCAGAATTGTTAGACAAAACGCCTCATGACGACTTTGACTGGTCTATCGGAAATCGGCACACACTTTCTTATTCAGATGATCAAATAGATAAGTATCTAAAAGAGTACGAACAATCACTTGGCTCTCTAAATGACAAAGAAGTGGTATCTGGCGTAGTTACTGCTATAAATGATGGTGATGTTTTATTAGATCTTCAGTATAAATCTGATGGTTTAGTATCATTATCAGAATTTAGAGATATGCCTGATTTGGCAGTAGGAGATAATATTGACGTTTACATCGAAAACAAAGAAGATGTAAAAGGCCAGTTAATCTTATCCAGAAGAAAGGCAAAGCTTATTAAAGCATGGAATGATCTAGTAGACTCATATGAGAATGGTACGATCATTACAGGAACTATTGTAAGTAAAACAAAAGGTGGTCTTATTGCCGATTGTGGAGGTCTAGAAACATTCTTACCTGGATCTCAAATTGACATCAAACCTATTATAGATTATGATTCTTATGTAGGTAAAAAGATGGAATTCAAAGTAGTTAAGATAAATGAAGCTATAAAGAATGCGGTTGTGTCTCACAAAGCATTAATTGAAAGCGATCTTGCTGAACAAAGAGATTCAATAATTGCGACATTAGAAAAAGGTCAAGTATTAGAAGGTGTAGTTAAAAACATCACTGATTTTGGTGCATTTATGGATTTAGGTGGTGTTGATGGTCTACTTTACATTACAGATATTAGTTGGGGTAGAATCAATCACCCTAATGAAGTATTAGAATTGAATCAACAATTAAATGTTGTAGTATTAGATTTTGATGAAAACAAAAAACGTATTTCATTAGGTCTAAAACAGCTGCAGCCACATCCGTGGGATACATTGCCTGAAGACATAGTAGAAGGTAGTCAAGTAAAAGGTAAGATTGTCAACATTGAGGATTATGGTGCTTTCCTAGAAATTACACCAGGTGTTGAAGGCCTTATTCACGTATCAGAAGTAAGTTGGAGTAACCAACCTGTTAATGCAAGAGAATTCTTCTCACTAGGGGTAGAATACGACGCTAAGGTTGTTACTGTTGATAGAGAGGATAGAAAAATGTCTTTATCAATTAAGCAGATGTTTGATGATCCTTGGGCTGAAATAAATGATCAGTTCCCAGTTGGTTCTAAGCATACAGGAAAAGTTAAAAACCTTACTCCGTATGGTGTATTTGTTGAATTAAAAGAAGGAATTGGAGGTATGGTCCATATTTCTGATCTTTCTTGGACTAAGCGTTTTTCACATCCTTCAGAATTTACCAAAGTAGGTAATGAAATTGATATCCAAATTTTGGAGATTGATATGGAAGGAAGAAAGCTATCACTTGGGCATAAGCAGCTTGAAGAGAATCCGTGGGATACTTTCGAAAATGTCTTCCCTGTAGGCTCTTATCATGAAGCAACCATTATCAAGAAAGATGATAGAGGCGCGATTGTTTCATTGCCTTATGGCTTAGAAGCGTTTGCTCCAATGAAGCACATAAGAAAAGAAGATGGGAATAGTGCTGAGCTTGATGAGACACTTACATTTAAGGTTATTGAATTTAATAGAGATGATAAACGTATAATTGTTTCACACCTGCGTTACCTTGATGATATTAGAAGAGAGGCCGAAGATGAGGTGAGAAAAGGAAAACAAGTAGAGCGTAATAAAACGCGTGCCGCAATCAAGAAGCAACAATCATCTGTAGAAAGGACTACGCTTGGTGAATTGGATGTCTTCTCTCAATTAAAGGAACAACTTGCAGGAAGTCAACCCGCTGCACCGGCGCCAAAACCAGAGCCAACCCCTGAACCAGAGGTGGTAAAGGAAGAAACTCCGGCAGTAGCAGAGCCAGTTGAAGAGCCTGCAGCTGTTGAAGAAGCGCCAGTGCAAGAAGAACCTGCTGTAGCTGAAGAGACTCCAGTACAAGAAGAAGCTCCTAAAAAAGCAGCTTCGGATAAGCCTGATGATCTTAAAAAGATTGAAGGAATAGGTCCTAAAATTGCAGGTCTTATGAATGAAGCAGGCATTATCACTTTTGATGATATGGCAAAAGCGCCAATCGATAAGCTTAAAGAAATTTTGGAGGCTGCTGGAAGTAGATACAGGATGCACGATCCATCCACTTGGCCAGATCAAGCGGCATTAGCTGCAGAAGGAAAGTGGGATGAGTTAAAAGTGCTACAGGATAAATTAGATGGAGGAAGAAAATAGAATATTTTATTATTCTTCTTGAGCCCCGATTTTAATCGGGGCTTTTTTTTTCAACCTTTTTGGCGAAAGCGTGTTAGAAAACATGTGAAACGTAAAAGCCATATAGCAGTAATAGGTTCTGGGTTTTCAGGCTTGGCAGCAGCAGCATCTCTTGCAAAAGCAGGGTGCGATGTTGAGGTTTTTGAAAAGAATGAAGCTTTAGGTGGCCGCGCAAGACAGTTTTCTGCTAAAGGTTACACTTTCGACATGGGGCCTAGTTGGTATTGGATGCCGGAAGTGTTTGAAAAGTTTTATAATAAATTCGGTAAGACTACTGCTGACTTTTACGAATTGAAAAGACTGGATCCTTCCTACCAGGTAATATTTAAAGGATTTGAGACCGTAAAGATTCCTGCTTCTTTAGATCAGCTGTACTCTTTATTTGAATCTATTGAAAAAGGTAGTGCTGAAAAATTAAAGAATTTTCTAGCAGAAGCGGAATATAAGTACAAGGTGGGTATGGAAGAATTTGTTTGGAAACCAAGCCTTTCTGTACTTGAGTTTATGGATCGTAGAGTCATTTCTAGCTTATTTAAGTTGCAAATGTTCTCTTCTATTTCCAAGCAAATCCGTTCAAATTTTAAAGATGCAAGGCTAAGACAAATACTTGAGTTTCCAGTTTTGTTTTTAGGAGAGAAACCGCAGAATACACCTGCTCTTTATTCTCTAATGAATTATGCGGATTTGTCTTTAGGCACCTGGTATCCTCAAGGAGGAATGTATCAGATTGTCAAAGCCATGATTTCTATTTGTAAAGAACAGGGTGTGATTTTTCATGAGTCTTCAGATGTCCAAAAAATCGCCGTGAATAACAAAAGAGCAAAAGGACTCATTGTTAATGGTACGGAGCGCACTTTTGATAAAATTATTTCGTCAGCTGACTACCATTTTACAGATACCCAATTATTAGATAGCCAATATTCGAATTATAGCAGCCAGTATTGGGAAACTAGAAAAATGGCGCCCTCATCCCTTCTTTTCTACCTAGGTGTGGGCCAAAAACTGGATAAGTTAAAACACCATAATTTATTTTTTATTGAGGATTTTGATCAACACGCGGCTCAAATATATGATTCGCCAGCTTGGCCAGATGCGCCTCTTTTTTATGTTTGTTGTCCCTCTAAGACTGATGCATCAGTGGCTCCTAAGGGTAAAGAAAATATTTTCATCCTTATACCCATTGCACCAGGATTAAAGGATGACATTGGAATGCAAGAAAAGTATTACAGTTCTATTATGAGGACTTTAAGCGACTATTGTGGAATTGAAATAGAGGAAAAGGTTGAATACAAGCGCAATTTTTCAGTGAACGATTTTAAGAAAGAATATAACTCATTCAAGGGTAATGCATATGGATTGGCGAACACTTTAATGCAAACAGCTTTCTTAAAACCTAGGATAAAGAACAATAAAATTGATAATTTGTATTACACAGGTCAACTATCAGTGCCAGGTCCAGGGGTTCCCCCTTCCATAATTTCTGGTCAAGTAGTTGCGGACTACGCATTAAAAAACTAAGGTATGACTACACTTTATGATAAAGTAAATTTGGATTGTGCAAAACTGATAACGTGTAGTTACAGCACTTCTTTTTCAACAGGTATTAAGGTTTTTGCAAAGAAATTCAGATCTCCAATTTATGCGATTTATAGTTTTGCTCGTTATGCAGATGAAATTGTAGATACATTTCATGATAGAGACAAGGCTAAATTACTTGATGAATTTGAAGCGGACACATATGAAGCTATTGACAGGAGACTATCTTTAAATCCGGTCCTACATGCATTTCAGTTGGTTGTTAATAAGTATGGTATTGAAAAATGTTTAATTCATGCTTTTTTAGAAAGTATGAAAATGGACCTTATACCAATTCAATATGATAGACCCACATACGAAACATACATATATGGTAGTGCTGAAGTAATCGGCCTTATGTGTTTAAAGGTTTTTTGTGAAGGAGATGATTTAGAATATGATGCACTTAGAGACGAAGCAAAAGCCTTAGGTTCTGCTTTTCAAAAAATTAATTTTCTCAGAGACATAAAAGCGGACTATCAAGAGCGAGGACGTGTTTATTTTCCCAAGGTTGAATTCGAAGATTTTTCCGAAAGAGAGAAACAAGAAATACTGGATGATATACTAAGTGACTTCAATAAGGGGCTCTCTGGTATCAAAAAATTACCTAAAGGAGCTCAATTTGGTGTTTATTTAGCGTACGTCTATTATATAAACCTATATAATAAAATCAAAAAAGCTACCGTTTTTCAGGTAAAGCAGGAGCGAATTCGTGTCCGAAACAGAAGAAAATTGGTTTTATTGGCCCAATCTGCCATAAAAATGAAATTTAATTTGATTTAGGCTTTTTTATTAATACTAAAGAGTCTATATTTGCACTCCCTTTAGAAATAGAGGGAAAAAGATAGTTCATTGACATAGATTAGAGAAAAAAGTAGCACTCGAAAG
>JAHDDO010000023.1:0-63916 GCA_020629315.1 Saprospiraceae bacterium
ACTGGATTTGATAATGCAAAACAACCTTGCAAGTTAGCGGCATTATTGCCGGCTGAGAGCCCAATGAGACCATCTTCATATTGAAGATCCCAAACCAAGCAAGTACCTGGAGGTGCATCATCAAAATTTACTACGGAAAAATGCGGAGGTAATCCTAAGATATTTCCTTGATCATCGGTTACGACCCATTGTTGATTAGTTCCATTGCCGCCACTGACACTTATACCATCCTCTGGAATAGTATCTGATGTACCATCATTAACGCAGAACTGAAATTCTTCAGCCGTTAAAGTAGCTGCTTCCAATGAATTACAATTGGCAACGGCCACAAATTCATCTATATCCCATACGGCAATTTCGGCGCCATTGCCAATCGGGCAATAGGCTAAAATTTTTATTTCAAATACGCTAGTTTCTTCAACAGTAAAGTTGGGTTCATTGCTGAGGTCTATCGTATGCAATCGCCATTCTTGATAAGTTGGAATATCTGTTTCCTCATAAACTACTGTAGTGCCCAGACTAATTTGGATGCCAAAAAACTCAGCATAATTATTAGGTCCTGAGGCACCATCAATCCAATCAAACATGGCAGGTGCCATATGATAAAAACTGATAGAAGACAAACTAGCACTTTCATCTTGTGCGCTTAGTTGAAGGTCGATTCGTATCGCTCTATCGCTATCAAAATTAAGATCACAACCCGGTAAATAACTGACACACATGGCTTCCGAACCGTCTATGCCGGGAGTACATGAGTGCCTGTTAGATGCCGGATTCTCTCTGTAGAGATGATCATTCAAGATCGAAAGGACGTCAGTGTCTCCTGTAACCGTTCCTGTAAATTCTGAATAATCAATATTTGTTTCTGTGTTGAAATAGGCATCGCAATCATCAAAATGGATATGAAGATTGGATTGACCTATGACTTGAAAACTGAGTAAAAGGATTAGCGGGATGAATAGTGTTTTGTTTAGCGTCAATAGGTTAATCATTTGTAATTTTTATTGATGCTATGCAGCTCCTTTTGTAAGGGTTGCTGTATTGCAGCCCCTAGTTTGCAAAAGTGTAGTGGCTACGACAGAATTAAATGCTTTGCCCGGACAAGGGGACGTAAGGGTAGTCGCGCAGCCAGCATAGCTGGATGAGGGACCAAACGAATAGTGGCGCCTGTAGTGACCTGGTCCTGATGCGAACAAAGCCAAAGGCTTGCATCAGGAGTCCGCCAAAAAAGTAATTATACAATTAGATAAAGAAGTAGGGATATACTAAAACCCATGAGTGCTAGAATGGTAGTCATCATGGTCCATGACCTGAATGTTTGTTCCTCAGTAAGTCCTAAATATTCTTTAACTAACCAAAAACCGCTATCATTTACATGAGAAAAAATGGACGCACCTGAAGAGATCGCAATTACCAAAACGGCCGTCGCGGCGCTACTGAGATTTGCGTTGGTAATGAGTGGTGCCAGCAGACCGGCAGCTGTTATCATAGCCACGGTAGCCGAACCTTGAAGAACTCTCACGATAGCTGCTGCTATGAAGGCGAGGATTATAAATGGGAAACCCATTTCTACAAAAGTATTAGCCAGAAATTCGCCTACTTGAGTATCCACTAAAACTTGTTTGAAAACACCTCCTGCTCCAGTTAATAGTATAATAACCCCAGCCGGACCTAATGATTGGCTTGTGATAGTAAAAAGCGCCTTTGGACTCATCCCTCTGTTAATACCCAAGATATACCAAACCAGAAGGTTAGCGATAATCAAAGCGGCAAATGGATGTCCGATAAAATGAATGAATTCTTTAACGGACGCTGATCTAAGAGGGATCAAGCCTGATGTAACAAAGGTGTTACATAGAATCAAAAGTATCGGCACTAGAATTATGGACAAGATGATGCCAAATGGAGGTAGTGCTGTATCATCCAGATCAGAGTCCAGCGTCGGTGCGGTAATGAAAATTTTGTTGCCGATAAAACGTCCAAAGATTAGCCCACTGATTATAGCCGTCGGTAATCCAACGATAGCTCCCATCAATATGACCCAGCCAAGATCGGCACCCATAATTTCGCATACAGCCACTGGACCGGGTGTGGGCGGAATGAAGGCATGGGTAACGGCTAATCCGGCTAATAATGGAATAGCAAACCGTAATAAAGAGGCGCCCGTTTTTTTCTGAAGAGCATAAATGATAGGCACTAAAATAATAAAGGCAACATCAAAGAATACGGGTATTGCCACAATGAATCCAGTAAGCAATAAACTAGCAGGAGCTCTGTCTGTGCCCATTCGATTCAATAAGAATTTGGCGATACTTTTAGCGCCTCCAGAAGCTTCTAGGATAGCCCCAAACATAGCACCAAGCCCTACGACAACAGCTACAAAACCCAAAGTGGAGCCCATACCTTTTTGAATCGTTTCAATCATTTCGGTGCCGCTGAGGCCAGCCCCTAATCCTGCTATAATACTAGCAATCAATAAAGCGATGAAGGCGGGAATCTTAAAACGTAAGATCAAGAGTAGTAAAACAACAATCCCTAATACTATGCTCAAAAGAGGTCCTACCATACTTATTACGTTCTATGGTTTTGCCAATTTGTATGTAGGCTATCACCATCTGGATCGTTGATGTGCTTATAGGTATGTGCGCCAAAATAATCTCGTTGCGCTTGAATAATATTAGCCGATGATTGCTGTTGGACTGTCGCTAGGAAATAATGCCAACTAGCTGAAAAACATGGAATAGCAAGCTGGCTATTTGTAGCGAGCATTACCCATTCTTTGAGTGCATGGACATCTTGTACTAGCTGTGATCTTATTTTCGACACCTCAAGTAGTGACTGATGAGTACCTAAATAATCCACTAATTCATTCATTAAGTTGGATCGGATGATACAACCATTGGACCAGACTTGAGCAACGGCATGTAATGGTATATGCCACCCATATTTTACTGAGGCTGCTTGGATAAGGCGGATGCCTTGGTCGTGATTCAAAATCCTGGCTGCGCGATACGCTTTTTGTAATACAGACACATCAACGCTCTGTTCTACCGAATCTATATTGTACTCAGCAGCATGGCTAATTCGATCTTTTTTAAAGGCCGAACTATACCTAGCAAATAAAGCCGCACTGATTGTTGGAATAGGAATACCCAGTTCACAAGCAGCGATGGTTGTCCAACTGCCCGTGCCTTTATTTCCGGCTTGATCCAAGATGGTATCCAGAATGTATGTTTCTCCTTCTTTAGTTCTAAGAATATCAATCGAAATTTCTAAAAGGTAGCTGCTCAGATCTGTTTCTAACCAAGACTCAAGAAGTGTCGCAATGGCCTCCGGTTCCATCTGTTGAGCATAGCGAAGGAAATGAATCATTTCAGCGAGAAACTGCATTTCTGCGTATTCTATCCCGTTATGGACCATTTTTACAAAGTGTCCAGCACCTTCTGGGCCCATCCATTGACAACAAGGGATGGCCTTGTATCCTATCGCCGAGATCCGTTCAAGATATTTTTGAATAAACGGGTAGCTTTCTTTGGGTCCACCCACCATAATGGCAGGACCTTTTAAAGCCCCTTCTTCACCGCCAGATACACCTATACCAAAGAAGTGAATGCCATGTGTCTGCGCCTTTTTCGTTCTGCGTTTTGTAGCCGAATAATGGGCATTGGCGCCATCCATAATAATATCTCCGGGTGCCAATAGTGGGATCAATTCTTCGATACATTGATCAATCGCTTCTCCTGCCGTAATCATCAAAAAAATACGGCGTGGCTGTTCCAAAGAATCAACGAATGAGGACAAGTCATCAAATGCAGATACATCATCTAGATCATACTGAGAGGTAAAGTCGACAGCGATATTTTCTTCTTTCCCTTCTACATGCCTATTGTAGACAGATAGGCGAATATCTTTACTCGCTATATTTCTACTGATACTTTTTCCCATAACCCCCAAGCCGATCAATCCAAATTCGTTTTTCACGGTTATTTTTTCTTTAATAGTTGTAATAATGGATTCTACAGATTCTGAAACCTTGAATGTCCAAGCGTTCTGTGGTTCTTCTAAGGTATCGAATTGCGATTGGAGTAAAGAAGCCGGCATAAAATGATTTCTTGCAGTGGCTCTTTTATGGATGATTTCGAAGCTTCCTTTTAGATAAATGAATTGACATTCCAAGCCTTGACGTATTATTTGTCTATACGAGGATCGCAATGCGGAACACGCCATAACAGCACCTGTGTTTCGCCCTTTATTTTTTAATGCTGTATTGAGGGCTTGCAGCCAAGGAAGGCGATCGGCGTCCGTAAGCGGTGTGCCTGCTTTCATCTTTGCAATATTAGCCTCAGGATGAAAATCATCGCCTTCGATAAAGGGC
Source organism: Saprospiraceae bacterium (assembly GCA_020629315.1). Taxonomy (GTDB): domain Bacteria; phylum Bacteroidota; class Bacteroidia; order Chitinophagales; family Saprospiraceae; genus JAHDDO01. The sequence goes on from JAHDDO010000023.1 coordinate 4,376, forward strand.
ATATTCAGTTGTTTGGCAAGCGCTCTCCCTACAGTGGATTTTCCAGAGGCTGAAACACCCATAATTATATATGCGATTGTCTTTTTTATTTTTTTGGAGTTTTGCTTAGGCTATACCGGAGTTTGATCCCATGAGGAGCAACTGTTTTTCTTTTTGAAATCGTTTTGCTAAGATGATAAATATTCAGAGTAATCTTCGAAAAAGTTGTATTTTACTCAATAGCTAACGCTACCTAGGTAGCAACCCCAAGTATATATTAAACGTCCAAATATTGAAGGAATGAGATTTTTGATCCTACTAGTCCTAGTGTGCATGTATGCAAGTAGCGCTGCACAAGAGCTGCTTTCAAAGGCCCAAATCAATGAAAAGGTGATTAGTTATTTGCATACAGAGAACCAAGTATTTGATTGGAATGAAGCAAGCGATGCTATGGTAGCTAGTGCCTTACTTGTTGGTGATTCTATTGCTGCTATTGGATATAAGCCTGCTGACATTGGGGATATCAGAGGCTTTATGCATACGATAGACATCACGGATCCAGCTTGGTTAGGCGCCAAGGAAAAAATACAAAATGTAATACTGGAGGAAACCAATACATTATTAGGGACTGAATTAAAATTAAATGCCTTACTTCCTTATGAGGAAAATGAGACCTTACCGTATTTTTTCATAAAGATCATGCATCCGGAGTTAGTAACTACTATACGAGCACTAGATGAAATAAGATATTTTGAACCAGCGGGGTATACGGGCTTAGAGGATGAGAATCGAAGTGACGAAGGATGTGCAGATTATAGTGAATCTTTGGATGGGTCAGACTACACTATCATAACGCCGAGCGCCATCCAATCTTGGCATCAACTGGAACATGACGTTGATGCCGCTTGGACCAAATGTGATAAAGGGGAAGGCATTTGGGTTTCACTCATGGATACAGGTATTTCAGAAGATAACCCAAAATACAATGGTGAGTTTGACGAAGAGGATTCCAATGGTAGAACCTTAGAAAAGAATGGCTACTATCAAAATGATGGTTGGGCTGATCAATGTGGGCATGGAACCGCCATGGGTGGCCTTATAGCAGCACCCAGAGGTACTAGCGATTCTCCTGCTGGAGTAGCGTATCGAGCCAACTTAATTTCTAATAGAGTTACGAATAATGTAGTCATCAACGCGTCGGATGAAATCAATGGATTGGGAGATGCATTAGACGTAGCGGCGGATGATAATCGTGTTAGTATAATTAGCATCTCATTGGGCGATGTATTTAGTCATGGTCCAGTAGAAGATGGAATTATAAATGCCTATAATCAAGAGAAGCTCATTTTTGCAGCTGCTGGAACCTCAACCACGTTTACCAATTGGTATGGCGTTATTTTTCCGGCTAATATGCCAGAAGCCGTGGCTGTTACAGGCGCCATCGAAGGGACCTCTTTTGATGAATGTGATGTATGTCATAAAGGAAATGAAGTCTTATTTACTGTCTATATGGAACGATCAGGATCTGGTAACAAAGCGGTCACTACTACGAATGATAATGTGAATGATGCCGCCTATAGAGGATATGTGGGTGGTTCTTCCGCGGCTACAGCCACCATGGCTGGTATTGCGGCTATGGCTTGGGGTAATAATCAGGATTTGAGCCGAGATCAGCTATTAGATCGATTAATTCAGACCTCTAGTTTGTATCCAAATAAAGATGATGATTTCGGTTGGGGAGCTATAAACGCTTGTGATGCAGTAGACTCCACTTTTAGTTTACCTTGTGCTTCTTCCTTAAGTAATGAGGTAACGATGCAGTTAACATCTATCACCTTTCCTCCCGTTGATGATACTGGAGACGAGGCAGAATGGGTATTAAAAATCGCAGGTAAATCTTATTACTTTGACGTGCCAGAGAGTGGCGCATCGGGTCATCCTACGGTTTATTTAAATGAAGGCGCTTGTGATAATGCGCCTGTGGAATTTGACTTGGGTGTCACAACTTGTGGTCAAGGCACCATTAGTATTGAGGTAGAAACGCATGAAGACGATGGGACAGGCAGTGATTGCGATTGGAGCTCCTTTTTTGACAGTGATCAAACCATTACTACTGAGGTCGTTGATCTCGGACAAAATGAGTTTATTCAATCCACTAGCAATGGAGATTTTGTGTTCCAATATACTTTGTATTGTGCTCCGACCTTTATAGCTGGATTGAGTGATGATACACCAAAGTGTCCTGGTGATGTGATCCATTTTGAAGCGACGCCGGCGGGTGAAAGCAATTATGAATTCTTTAATGATTTAGATAAGAGCGGCACTATTGATCCAGGTGAACAGTTGCAAAATGGGCCGTCTAATACCTACTCAAGTAGTGCCATTCTAGACGGTGACATTATTGGAGTAGTCATTACTGCTAGCAATGGATGTATCGACACAACAAGTGCAGCAATAGCACTCACAGACCCTATGTATAGTGGAACCAATAAGTTGGTAGGCATCGAATCGGGCAATGCGGATTATGAATCAAATTTGCTTATAGAATCTGAACAACTTATTGAAGCTACGGCTATTGTTGACTATGACTCCCAGGATACTATTTCGATGGAAGCTGGATTTGAAGTGCAGCAAGGAGCTCAATTTGAAGCTTTTATAGACGGGTGTAATGATGGTAATGGTGGCCAGAATATTGAGGAAACCAGCGATCCAGAAGATAACTAATGGCGAGTTCTATAGGTCACGGTGTTTCGGCTATTGCATTTTCTGCTCTTTTACCTAAGACACTACGCACACCCCTTATCGTAACCATAGGCATATTTCTGTCTATTTGTCCAGACTTTGACGTCTTCGGCTATTATGCGGGCATACCCTATGAAAGTTTTTGGGGGCACAGAGGATTTACGCATTCTATAGTTTTTGGCTGCGCATTAGGTACCCTGGTTTCTATCCTTTTTTATAGGAAGTATCATAAAAGGAATCAACGATTGATCTTAGCGATTTACTTTAGCGTTTGTACATTTTCTCACGGCTTGATCGATGCTATGACTAATGGAGGTAGAGGCATTGCTATTTTATCTCCATTTAACAATGATCGATTGTTTTTCCCATGGCGTCCTATACAGGTTTCCCCGATGAGTATAAAACGATTTATAAGCGAATGGGGATTGGAAGTCCTTGCCAGTGAAGCGATCTGGATAGGGATTCCAAGTTTAGTATTTTATCTATGTGTTCGTTTGATTAGACGGTAGCTACTTTTTATTGTTTTATGACTTTTTGTGTGGTCCAATGTCCTTGTGAATGGAGTAAAATAGTATATAATCCTGCATTCCATGATTCAGTGTTCACTTCAAATTGATAATCAGAAATAGACTTTTGTTGGAAAATCAAGCGGCCGGTAGCATCTACAACTTTACATTCATCAATACGACCTTGTGACTGAATTGTCATGGCATCATTGATGGGATTAGGTGTTATGACCCATTGTCTAGGATGGGAGTCTGCCGTGCTGCTGAAGATAAAATCACCTTGGGTAAAGATCCCTTGACTGGGGTGTAGAAATGTACCAGAACCAGAACTAAGTGAAGCAATTGCGCGCACCATATACCAATCGCCAGTAGTATAATTTAGGTCTTCGAATGACGTACCGCTAATAGGCATATCGCCACTGATTCGTTCGAAAATGCCGAATTCATCATCGCTTTTATATACATGATAACCGATTAGGCTTTCGTCTATAGAGGCTGTCCATTGCAGCGTTGGCACGCCATTTTCCAAAGCTATACTAAGCTCAGATGCAGGATAGGTTTGGAAAAGGCGTAGGGTGGGGTCACCATAAAAATTGAAGTGGGTTCGGTTCCACCAGTCTCTAGTATCCCAAGGGGCTTCTGGCTTTTGATAATTGTTGTTTATTTCATTATGATCCATGATGTATTTGCAGGCTACGCCCAGCGGCTCGCCAACACCCACTTGATGAAAAACATTAATGGCAGAAGTGGTCCACAAGGCGATCAAACATTCAGTATCATAACTTAGAATTCTTCGAATCGTACTTGCCTGCCAATCATTAGCTGCACCAGTATTAGGAATATCTCCATATCCCCAGTTGCTTTGGTCACTGCTATATACTAAAGCATCCATGCCTATGCTTTCCCACTGACTAGTATTGGGAACATGTCTATTAGACATATACCATTTCATAGGGCCATTATTAGCTACCCATGGATTATGATCGGATTCTACATTTGCATTGCTATTAAATATATTTTCTCCACCGGTAAGGGCGGGCAAACTTCGATATGAAGCATCTTTTGAATTGGAGTAACCATTGCCATTAACACCTGCTATATTCGGTACCTTGGCTCCTGATAGAACATGACGATAGCTATGTAATCTATCCAGGTAGTTTTTCATCATAGTGGTTTCACTTTCTTCAATGCCATTTGTAACTCTTCTAAAGTTTATTCTACCAAAAGCGAGTTCAAGTGTTGAAGGTATTTTATCTTGATCCCATTTAAAGTCACCTGGATTATTTCTAATAATATCTAAATTTTGAACGGGAAGATCATAACTAGCTGTATCCGTAAATACACCATCTACATCCGCATAAAAACTATCCGAACCTCTTGCTCCTGTTGATTCTGGATGTCCATCTGGCGCTTGCAATCCTTGCCCCGATCTGGGTAGAGGGACATGACCTAAGGTAAAGAGCACGCGGGGTTTATCATTCTCAGGGGCATTAAAATATACTTCTTGGATCTGCTCTTTAATAGCGATCGTTGCAGCCCCATCATCAAATAGTTCCGTCCCTTTTTCTACCAAAATTTCATTGACAAACCATCCATCTCCGGTAAGATCTCTTTTTAATCGTAGGACTTCCTCCGGCAGTCTTTCAATAAGATCATAGGTGCTTACTAGTATCATTTGACCTTGATAGTCAGACTGGTCATACAGTACAGCAGCACACGTGTAACCATAAGCAATACCATTTGCATTATACCTTCGGAGCTGGTATTCCCATACATCACCTGTGGCCACATTATTATCTATCCAAGCCACAGCTTCCGGGCCCATTTTTTCTTGAACCAATTGCCAATCGTCTCCGGAGCCATACATTTGCCGCCTGTAAATTTCAGTGGAATCTGAGGTATTAAAAGTGTTATCCAATAGATATAATGTCACTTTTGCAGGGTTAAGCTCTACGGATACATCAACCAGACATACTCGTTGGCCATCATCATTGTAATTAAAAAATGAAGTTACCTGAGCTTTCGCATCAACGAATAAGAAAACAAGTATGCAGAAAGTAGCTATTTGGGTGCGCATAATGGAATTGATTTTAGACTGAGGAAATTACAAATTGCAATGTCACTTTCCTAACTAAAACCAATGATTATTTGCCGAATTTTATTCAGGACATTCTATGAAAATAGTCTGCAGTGTTCCATCATTAGCCACCGTAATCATCCAGCAATTTCCATCCGGCGACTGGACGATCAAGCCTGAGTAGGTTTGATTTATATAGATATTTCCTTCGACAGTTTGGAAGATGTCTACTTCGTTATCTGGATCACAGACATTGCCTATACCGTCGTCATCAATATCTTCTTGAAATGGATTATAGATTTCAGGACAATTATCTACACTATTTTCAATACCATCCCCATCATCATCATCATTATCTTGAATCTCAAGACTGAAACTCTCTATGTCTCCTATTATGCCATTATACCCACCATATACATCGCTAATATCAAACTTGGCTATCTCGGTAGCTTCCACAAGATTATCATCTGAAATAATAATTTCAAAGCATTGTTGATCTTCACTACCTGCTGGAAATGTCAAGGTAAAAGTGGGATCCAAACTTTCGAAATCTAGGTTATTTTCTGCTGTGCTCGTTGCTTCATCAAAGGTGATATCTACATAGCTATCTTGATCTGGATGTGGACCGGTTATTTCTAAACAAACGTCTAAAGTAATGTCTCCTTCTACTTCCGTCTGACCACTATTTACAAACGAAATCGACGATTCTAGCAGTAGGATAGAAAAGGAATAAGAACCTGATGAAAAACCGCAGTCGTCTTCAACATAGGCAAAAAAGCTAGCTGATTGTCCACAAGTAAAGTCATAATTCAATGGATCTGGAGAAACGTGCAATGTGTATGGCTCCCCTGAACAAAGTGAACTTCCAACATCGAAGTAATAGTCTAATGCAGCAAGATCATTTAAATCATCTAGATTACCATTCCCGTCGCATATAAAAACATGCTCGTCTACACTCGGCGGTGACAAGACAGGATCTTCAGGGTAGATTTCAAAACTGGCATATTCAATATGCTCATTGCAACCATCCGATATCATGAATTCTACATCTAAAATACCATAGCAATGCCAATCCTCGAATGGCGGGCATTCAGGTATGCAATAATGACTAATGCTCAAGTCGTCTCCGCTAGCGCAATTGTCGGTAATGTCTAAGGATAGATTTCCATTCAACCAATCAGTAAAGGCGGCATCCATATCTTGAATACCATCACATTCGAAAAAACCATTCTCTGGTAGCGTTACAAAACTAGGGGGCTCGGTGTCATTAATTTCGACAAAACCATCTACGCTAGCACTATCCCCACAATCATCGGTGGCCGTAAACGTTACGGTCAAATTACCATTGCAATTATCACCTACTATTTCACTTTCAGAGGTGTAGCTATGCGTCCAGGTGATGTTCGAACCATCTGGGCAATCGGTAGTAGCATTGTTTTCTGCTATATAATTATTGATCCAATCGGTAATGGCGGTTTCATCAGATGCACATTCGATAAACAAATCTTCCGGGCCCATGGTAATCATTAATTGACCCATATTAGTGCTGATAAAACTACATTGGAAAATAAGCGATAAGAGGACTAATGAAGTTGATTTTTTCATGATAATGATTACTTGTTAGTAGGGTAACGAGATAAAGCATGGAAAAGTCCCAGCCAACATCGTTTTTTTTTGTTCTTTTATAATCTCCCCAATATTCAAGCCAATTCGTTTTGGCACATTTCAACTAAGTTTTAAAACACATGATGTGAATAGATTTAATTATCTCATAGCTGTGTCTTGCCTCTTTTTGTTTTCCTGTAAAAAGGACATTGGACCGAAAAATAAGCAGGCATTACATCCACTACATAGCACACTGGATACGTATTTTTCAGCGCTGACTGCCTTAGATAAATTCAATGGCGTCCTCTTATGTAAGGAGAATGATACACTCGTTTTATTTAAAAGTTATAATATAGATACAACTGGCCAATCTCCATTATTTGTGGGTCGGAGCAGTCAATTTGATATCCATTCTATTTCAAAACTGATGGCTAGGTACCAATTATATAAACTGGAAAAAGAGGGCAAGCTTTCTATGAAACAAAAGCTCAGTCAGTTTATTGCTGATTTCCCAAGAGGGGATGAAATACCTTTGGAACTGTTAGCTCAACATCGTTCGGGACTACCAAGAGAATTAAGCCATGCACCTGAAAATCTATTGGAATTAGGACCTAAAGAAGTCATTGAATGCGCAATGAAAGAGTCATTATTATTTGAACCAGGATCAGATACGCAGTACTCTAATATTGGCTATCAACTCTTGTATGCCATTATAGGTATGCAACAGAAAACTGATTATGCTAGGACTATTGTAACGGATTTATTTGATCCAATACACATGGAACACTCGGGCTCGCATTTTGGTCCATCAAAAAATAAGCTCAAGCGGCTCGCATCAAACCACGAACTAACAGATACTGGATTCACCCAAGTAGCTAATATATCTAATGATGAGTTTCGGCAAGCCCGTATTTTCTCGACGGCTCAAGATCTTATGTACTTTTTGGATGCCATTCAAGTTGATACTGGTTTTGTTGAAATGATGGGGGAAGCTAGTATTGGTCATAGTGGAGGTTCAGATGGTATCAGAGTTCATGTTCAATTAGATGTGCATTCAGGTATGAAATATGTGTTGCTGTGTAATATTGATGCCATACCCTTTACTAAAACACTCGACGACGTAAAGAAAATCCTAGCCTATCAAGAGGTGGAGATACCAAGAAAACTAAACAGAACGTCTATTGTCATTCCTTCCAAACAACTCGAAAAATTTATTGGATCCTATTTATTTCCTGATCTGGGTAATACTATTTTATCAACTGAAGTAAAACGGGATAGTCTTTTAGTGTATCAAGATGGAGAGTGGATCGCGACATTGAAACCAGAAAGTGATGCTATCTTTTTTGTGGATGCTAGTGATGCCTCTTCTTTCGAATTTGTAAAAAACGGCGAAGGCTCTTACGACTTGTTGATGGATTTTAGAGGGGCTCAGCTCAGAGGTCGTCCGCAGTAAATTAGTCTATCTCGTTGAGCAGAGCCCAAAGGTCATTCATGAATCCTAAAGGTACCAAGGACTGATCTGGATTGTCTCCCATGCGGACAATGACTAGGTTTTGAGACGGAATAATCATAAGGTATTGCCCATTTTTTCCAATCGCACTCAACATTTCTTTTGGGGCATTGGGGACTAAATTTCCGTTAAACTGTAGTTGACTGCCAGGTAACATATAGCTGTCCGTGTCATTGAGCCACCATAAATAGCCATAGGCTGGATTAAGGGACTGTGAACTTTCCAAGCTGGCGCCAATAAAGTCTTGATCAATGATTACTTCTTCACCATTCCATTGACCGGCGTTCAGCATTAAAAGGCCAAACCTCGCCATATCCCTAGCCGTACTAAAATACACATGGTCCTCACCAATCCAATTCCAGAAGCCACTCATGCCGATCTTACTAGCTAAGGTTTCATCAAAAAAGTCAGTAAAGTCGCGTTGAGTAGCCTCACTAATAATGCTTTCTAGCAAGGTGTACGGCGCATTATGATAGGCCCAGCGCGTACCTACCTCTGCTTTGTACAATAATGAACCGGGATCTAATGTGTTGTCTGTAATGGCATCATCCAAACCTGTCGTCATCGTAAGATGGTGCCAAATATTTATGGCTGCTTCTTTATTCTCTTCCAATGAAGTCCATCCTTTACCCAGATAGTTAGAAGACGCATCCTCAATCCGTAAGAGATCTCGCTCTTGCGCCAAACCGACCGTCGCGTTAACCAATGTTTTTGCTGCGGAGGCCCAATACCAATACGAACTTTCATCAAAATCTTGTTGACCATTAATCGTCTTCCCGTTGTAATGTTCAACTACTATACGACCATCTTTAATAATCAAAAAGCCGCGAGTGCCACTATTGTCAAGTGCTTCTAGTAAAACATCTATTTTGTCTAGCTGCCAACCTAGTGTAGCGGGAGCTATAGTATCCCAACTTCCTTCGCTGGGGAAGTAGGTTTCTTCTATGCTTGGGTCTATGTCTGAATCGTCCATTAGTCGACTACATGAACACAGAAGTAATACACAAAATAGGAGTTGTAATTTCATTCCTTTATTTGACAGTGCGAAATAAGAAAAAGTTTAAACAAGTTCATGAAAATTTTAATTGTTTAGCAATGTCCAAATCTTAGCAAATGTCTGCCATTTGCCAATTACCTTTGTGACATGAGTGATACAATTATTGCGATTTCCACCCCTGAAGGAGAAGGTGCCATAGGTATAATACGTTTAAGTGGACCTGCCGCCATAGAGTTGGTTGATACTTTTTTCTTTGGCAAGAACCTATCCAAAGTAGAAGGAAACACGGTTCACTACGGTAAAATAAAAGATGAGCAAGGCACCCTTTTAGATGAGTGTGTGGCGACTGTGTTTAAAGCGCCACGTTCGTACACTAAGGAAGATGTTGTAGAATTGAGTTGCCATGGTTCGCCTTATATTTTACGCAGTATCATCCAATTATTTTTAAGGCAAAAGGTAAGACTGGCCAAGGCTGGTGAATTTACGCAGCGCGCTTTTTTAAATGGCCAGATGGATCTAAGTCAAGCTGAGGGTGTAGCGGATCTAATTGCGTCCACATCCGCTAGGCAGCATGAAATCGCGATGCAACAAATGAGAGGTGGTGTAACAAAGGTTATAGCAGAACTCCGAGAAAAGTTGATTGAGTTTGCTTCTTTGATCGAACTCGAAAATGATTTTTCAGAAGAAGATGTCGAATTTGCAAATCGCGATCAATTAAGCAAAATGGTTACGGCAAGCTTATCCACTATCCGAGAGCTCAAAATGTCCTTTAGCTATGGTAATGCGATAAAGCATGGGATCCCAGTGGCTATAATTGGTAAACCCAATGTTGGTAAATCGACGTTGCTCAATGCGCTATTGAAAGAAGATAAAGCGATCATAAGTGATATCCCGGGCACCACAAGAGATGTCATAGAAGATGAAGTACAGCTGGGAGGCTTACCCTTTCGCTTTATAGATACTGCGGGTATCCGAGAGACAGCGGATAGTATTGAAAGTATGGGGATTGAGCGCTCCAGAGCCCAAATTGAAAAAGCAGAATTGGTTTTATACATAACTGAAATTGTTGAAGATCACCTGGCTATTGTCGATGAATTCAAGGCTATGGGTATAGAGAAAGATTGCATCATCATTCTAAATAAAAAAGATACTTTCCACGCTTGCCACAGTTATGATGTGGAAGAGGCCGTGTCCACCTTGTTACAGCGCAAACCAGTTGTAGCTATGTCCGCCAAAACGAATGAAGGCCTAGATCGATTGATACAAGAGATTCTTAATTATCAACAAAATAAGGGTAAGCAGATGATGACGGTGGTAAGTAGTCTTCGGCATTTTGAAGCCTTGGAACAAGCGGATATATCATTGAGTAAAGTGCTTGAAGGAATCCAAGCGAGTACCCCTTCTGATTTTGTGGCTATGGATATTCGTCACGCGCTACATCATTTAGGTGAGATATCTGGAGAGATTTGTACGGATGATTTATTGGATTCGATCTTTAGTAATTTCTGTATTGGAAAATAGGATTTGGGTGATGCCAGACGCTGTCTATTGCATAGACAGGTCAGGCCAGGCCCCTCCGGACTCGCCATTCGGCTCGGTCCCCATCCATCTTCGATGGCATCGGGACTTCTATCCTGCGGACCCTTATCACGGGAGTCATTACTTACTTAATTCTAAAATCAGGTTATGTAGCGCTGACTATCAGTGTTTAAAAGAAAAATTGCTTTAAACCCACAAAAAAAACACTACTTTACATTTAATTTAATGCTCTTCAAATTCAATAAATACAAGATTTCCATTTTTGCTATTCTATGGATAGCTTTTCTATTGAGCATGCTCACAGGTGGTTTGAAGGACACTACACACCTATTACTTCACCTTGATGATGTACTGGCTGGAACCTTTGAAGTACATCACCATGGAGATAATTATGAAGATGATCATACCCATGCAAAACATATTGATGAAACGGATAGTGAAACAAACGATCATTCATACCTTTTGAAAATAAACCAGATAGATAAGATATCTTTCAAAAAAATCTTGCCATTAGTTCTTGCTATTTATGAAGAAGAAACCATAAGTAACTTTTCGTATAAAGCTTTGCAGTCAAGTCTATTTATAAGACTGCCTTTTTCTCCTCCGAAGTATTAGTTCATGTATTGAGTACTATTTTTTATCACGTTGGGAAATTATTCTCAACTAAATTTCAATTATGAACAAATTTTTATTTTTCATGGCACTCATTGTATTGCCATGCAGCCTTAGCGGGCAAAAAGTCTACGGAAAAATTACAGATGATCTTGGTTCAGCTTTGCCACAAGCCTTAATATATACCTCAGATCAACATAGTCATAGTGATAATTTTGGATCCTTTGAATTAAATAATATTAGCATTGGAGATACTATTATTGTCAAGTATTTAGGTTATGAAGAATATGTGAAAGAAATTTCTGCTGACGATATGAAGTCGGCATTACGAATAGCTTTGGAGCCTAAAGATTTTGCACTAAATCAAGTAAATATTTCAAACGCACTTAAATCAACGAATGTCATAGCATCCATTGACCTAGCTATAAATCCGGTGAGTTCTTCACAAGAAGTAATGAGACGTGTGCCAGGCGTGCTGATTGGTCAGCATGCGGGTGGCGGCAAAGCCGAACAAATATTTCTGCGAGGTTTTGATATTGACCATGGTACTGATATTGCATTAAGCGTTGATGGGATTCCTGTAAATCTAGTATCACATGCACATGGTCAAGGGTATGCAGATATGCACTTTATCATCCCGGAAACTATTGATAAAATTGATTTTGGTAAAGGACCGTATTACACAGATAAAGGAAATTTTAATACAGCAGGTTATATTGATTTTGAAACTAAAGATGAGCTGGACAATAGCCAAATAAACCTGGAGTACGGAAGATTTAATACAGCTCGTTATTTAGGGATGTTTGACCTACTCAAATCATCTGAAAATCAAAGTGCCTACATTGCGACAGAATTTCAGCGATCAGATGGACCTTTTGAATCACCGCAAAATTTCAATAGGCTAAACGTAATGGCCAAATACAATATTGATCTAAATAATGGGGATAGATTATCAGTATTGTTTTCTAAAATGCAAAGTAGATGGGAAGCTTCTGGTCAGATACCTCAACGGCTTGTTGATGATGGCACTATTACTCGATTTGGAGCAGTAGATGATACAGAAGGAGGTAACACGAGCCGTACCAATATTGCAATTGATCACTCTACCTTGATCAATGACCATTTATTCTTGAAGACTAATGCTTTTTATAGCAAATATGACTTTGAATTATTTTCAAACTTTACCTTCTTTCTTGAAGATCCAGAAAATGGCGATCAAATTCGCCAGTACGAGGATAGGGATATCTATGGCTTTAATACAGGATTATTTCAGACGGTTAAGTATGATGTATTCGATCTAGAATTAAGTTATCACCTAGGCTTACGTTATGATGATGTTAATGAAAATACATTAGCACGAACAGCCAACCGGAAAACAACATTGGAGAACCTAGCCTTTGGCGATGTTGATGAGACAAACGCAAATGCAGGCATAAATGCGGAATTCGATTTTGGCGAGTGGTTAGTCAATACTGGATTGCGCTTGGATCACTTTAATTATCAGTATGAGAATAGACTAAGCCAAGCGTATAATGTTCAATCCGTTGGAAAAGGTATTGTTTCTCCTAATCTTAGTGTTATTTACAACCCAAGTCCTCGTTGGCAATTTTACTTGAAATCCGGCAAAGGATTTCATTCCAATGATAGTCGGGTTGTTATAGATGGTTCTTCAGCTGTAGTACTTCCATCCGCTTATGGGGCGGACCTAGGTACCATATTTAAGCCAAATGAAAAACTATGGGTAAATGCGGCGGCATGGTATTTATTTCTTGAACAAGAGTTCGTTTATGTAGGAGACGCCGGAATTGTTGAACCAAGTGGAAAAACGGAAAGGAAAGGTATTGACTTATCTTTGCGGTATCAACTTTTACCAAAAGTATTTTTTAATGCCGATGTGACATATACTGATGCCGTGGCAACGGAAGAGAGTGAAGGCAATAATTTCATACCCCTTGCAGTGGATTTAATGAGTGCCGGAGGGATTAGTATAAAAGACTGGAATAGGTTTTCTGGTGGGCTAAGATATCGGTATGTAAAAGATAGACCTGCCAACGAGGATAATAGTATTATAGCAGAGGGTTATTTTGTGAATGATCTTAATGTAAATTATAGCTATAAGAAGCTTGTGTTTGGTTTCGTGATCGAAAACCTATTTAATGTCGACTGGAACGAAGCTCAATTTGCTACAGAATCCCAATTATTAAATGAAAGTGAATCTGTAGAAGAATTACATTTTACTCCGGGCGTGCCATTTTTCGTAAAAAGCAGTATTTCATATAAGTTTTAATAAGAAAAAACCTTGGATTTTCAATGGTCATACTTTAATGGCCATTGAAATATCCATACATCTGGAAAATAAATAAGGCAATACCTGCTAAAACTAAAAATAGGTTAGTATATCTGTAAAGAGGTTTGAAGAAGGCACTGTTTCTAAACTTGGTAATTAGAAATACAATAGGGATAAGTGCTAAAACTTGACCTAGCTCCACACCAACATTAAAGCAAATGATCTTTTGTAAAAACTGATCGCTTCCCAGATCAAATGCTTGTAATCGAGTAGATAAGCCAAATCCGTGGATAAGACCAAAAATCCAGACCATGAAAAGTAAGTTTGGTGAGTTGATATTAAACCAACTTTTAAAACCTCCCAAATTTTCGAAGCCCTTATATAATACACTTAAGGCAATTACAGCATCTATCAAATGCTCGTCTGCTTTAATCCCTAAATAGGTAGCAAAAATGAGTGTGATACTATGACCTATTGTAAATACTGTGATAAACTTTAAAATATCTCTAAATCCGGTGAGGTAAAAAATAACACCTACTAAAAAAAGCAGATGGTCATAGCCAGTAAGCATATGCTTGGCACCCACAATGATATAAGCTATTAGCCCTCCATTTTCCAAGGTTTGCTGATCGGCCTCGCTAACACCATGTCCTAATAGTAACATAGGAAGTAAGAGGCAAGGTATAATTGATAGATATTTCTTAGTGATTTTCATATACTATATATAAGTTTAAAGTCATTTGAAGCTTTCTTTAATTGCCAAACTAGCATCTAAGAAATGTAATTTTTTAATATGCTTTTGCATTGTTACTGCTGCACTATAGTCTTTTTTTATTGGAATTCGTATCGAAGACAAACTATCTAATAAACTAGGTTTCCAGGCAACGGAAGAAATACAATTTTGATAAGGCTTATCTGTAAAAGCCATAGTAAACGAATCCAAAGGCAGTTGTAGCCCAAGACCCTCTTCTTTAATAAATGACTCCTTTAGGCTCCAGAAGTGATAAAATACTTTTTGCTTGTCTTGCTTAGAAGCTTGTCTTAAATATCGTTGCTCTTCTAATGAAAATACAGATTGAGCAATATCATCAAATTCAATATTTGGATGCCACTTTTCTACATCAACACCTAATTCATAGTTATGGCCTAAACCGATTAAAATCAGATCTCCAGAATGCGAAATATTAAACTGGATATTAGTAGAATTATTGATGAAAAATGGCTTGCCATAGGCATTATAATCAAATTGGATTTGACTAGCATCAATGGCGGTTAGATCGGACAAAACATGCTTTGTGAAGTATCGACTAATAGCAAAGGAAATTCTATCTTTTTTAAATCTGAACTGTTGGCATCGCTTAGCCTCTTCATCATTTAAAGAAGGAATAAGACAAGGATTCGATAGTGTTGGTTTTATATACTCAAGGTCTATTTTTAGCAGATAAACTTCATCTGCTTGAATGCTTTCGATTGGCTGATATGTAATCCATGGATTATGATTCATTTTTGGCCATCAGCTCATGTACCACTTGCGCCATTTCAAGCGCCGAATCACCTTCAAATATACTAGTATGTTCACCAGAAATCGTTCGAATTTGAAGTCCTTTTTTTGAAAGCTTTTGCCAATTTATAAAATGATAAGCTTTATATGGGTCAGTGTCATTTTGACTACTACGAATTAATGTTACTTGCACATCCTGGGGAAGCCAGCTATAGTTAGACATAATCTTTCGTAGGTGTTTAGCTGTATTAAATAAGTGAGCCGCTTGCTTATCTTGAGGTTTTCTAAAACCAACATACTTAAAAAGACTGCTAAAAGCTTCCCAAAGTTTTGGAATATTGAACGTAATAAGCCAATGCATCCACTTACTTAATTTTGATAATTCATTGTAATAAGGGGGTGGTGAGTCAATAATAAATACCTCACCAATTTCATGCTTTAATTTCTTTGCAATTTCAAAGGTGACGGCATTGCTAAAACAAGTGCCTAGCACGTGATAGGGCCCTTTTGGAAATTGTTTTTTAATTTCTGTAATATAAAAGTTAGCCATATCTTCTATACTATCAAAGTTTATATCTTTTCCATCTAAGCCCATAGGTTGAATGCCATAGACGGGTCTGTCCACATTCATATTTGAAGCTAAATCATTATAAAACATAATGTGCCCATCGCCAGAATGAAAACAAAATAAAGGGGGATATTTTCCAGCTTCCTTTAGCGGATAAACAGACTGCCAACTTTTTGATGCATTTTCAGTATTCAATGCGCTGGCTAATTTTTCTACAGTTCGATTTTTCAAAAGGAGGATTGGAGAAGCATTAATATTGGCTTGCTTATGCAAAGCATTAAATATACGCACGGCTATGAGTGAC
This sequence comes from Saprospiraceae bacterium, assembly GCA_020629315.1. Classification (GTDB taxonomy): domain Bacteria; phylum Bacteroidota; class Bacteroidia; order Chitinophagales; family Saprospiraceae; genus JAHDDO01. Next base: position 20,603 of record JAHDDO010000023.1, read on the forward strand.
GTTCCCCCAACATCAAAAAAGTCATCAGTAATACTCAGTGTTTGAGTTGGCAAGTAAGCAGACCAAATCTGCAATAATTTTTGTTCGAGAGTGCCTTCATACATAATTGATGAGTGCTCAATCTTATGAGATATAACTTGACTCTTATGCTCACCTTGTTGTTCATTACTATAAAACGGTTGATATGAAAGACCTAAAGCATCCTCATTTTCTAATAATTGAGAAAGAGTACATGTAATATCTTTCATAATTTTATGTATCTCATCTTTCGAAAATAACTGACTTTCATACCTTAATTGGATTTTCACTGTATCATCTGGAATAAACACTACGCACAAAGGCATTAAACTGATTAAGTCACTTGAAAAACTAGCTACATATGGGCTTGCTTTTTTATCTGACAAAAAGAAATTTTCAACCACTAATAAAGTATTGTATAAGGCACTTACATGCTGTAGAGAGGTGTTTTCAATATCATCGATACTTACGGCATCATTAGATAATAATTCAGTAAGCTTTTTTGAGATGGCCGTAAAGTTTAGTTTATTGGCAACTTCTTTTTTTGTAACAAATGGCAAGACATTACTAAACATACCCACCGCTTTGTCAATATTAGGTACTAGCAAAGAACGACCCGAAAAAGTAATCCCGAAAATGGCATCTCTATCGGTGTATTTAGTTAATAAATAAGACCAAACGCCTGCAAAAATACTAGTTAGACTTATTTGTTTTTGTTGTGCAAATGTTCTAAGATTCGCTGAAATGTTTATATCCAGACTTTCAGAAATAGATTCGAAATGAGCTTGTCTAGGTGTTATCTCTGATTTAAGTATACATGGCTGCAAAGCCTTCATTTCTTTATGCCAGTAGAGATTTAAAGATGTTTTTTTGGCTTCCTTGGAGTAGGCATTTGACCAATCACTAAGGGACATGGTCTCCATAGAAAACGATGAGTTTGTGCATATACTGCGGTAAGCAGATATTAATTCATTTAGTAAAATACTGGTGCTCCAACCATCCAGATTAATATGATGGCAAAGGAAAACTATTGTGTATGATTGCTTATTTTTTTGAACACACAAGATGTTATGTGTTGGTCCTTTGTCAAGTCGAAATTGACTCTTTTGTTCAGCAAGCCATTCTTCGACATTTTTTCCATTTCGTTGCGATTCTTCATTCCCTAGGTACCTTAATGAGCTCTTTACTTTTGATAGAGTTATTTGAGCAGGAGTGCTTACATTCTCCCAAACATAATACGATCGCAAGGCATCGTACTTTTGTACCGTTTTTTGCCATGCAACACGAAGTGTTGCTAAATCTAAAGCGCCTTCAATATTTGCAAACGCTGTGATTAATCCTTGATCTTTTTCACTATCATTTACATGGTGAAATAAGAAGGCATTTTGTGTAGCCGTTAATGTATTTATTGAAAGGATATCTTCGCTGATACTCTGGCTTTTCGTTAGAATATCAATGTCCTTTTCAGTAAAGAGAAAATTAAAGTCAGAAGGACTATAATATTTGCTACTACCTTCTAAATCCATAGAAAGAGCTTCAAGTTGACTTTGCATAGTCATGAGGCAAGCAGTCATCTCTTCCTTGTCAAATTGAATGGAATCAAATCTCATATTGATTTCCAATTGGCCCTTATTGATGATGGAGTTTATTTCAATCAAGGTATCACGATTCGCATTAGCAGCTCTCATGCCGTCTGTTAAAACAGTTACTTCTGCAATATTTTCAGATGAGATATCAAAGCTATCACCTAGGTGATTTATAGTTACATATGAGCTAATATGATCAGGAAGCTTGTTGCTGAGATACTTTAGAACACCATAAGAAAGACCACTATCAGGTACTGCGCGGAGTTGATCCTTTACGTTAATAAGTGAGTTAAGTAAAGTATCGTCAGGGCTTACTGTAAAGTGTACAGGGAAATAGTTTGTGTGCCATCCAATAGATTCGCTTATGTCAATAAATTCTATATCTCGTCCGTGCCGTTCTATATTAATTATGCACTCGGATTCTTGACTTATGGTGTTAAAGCTTCGTAAAAAAGCACAGATAATTAATTCATGAATTTTGATGTCTGCCACATGTAGCGCTTGCATCCTTAGTGTAGTGCTAGTGGCCTTATCTAATGCTGTGGTGATGGTTTGTGTTGTTTTTTCAACAGCTTTAGTTTTTCCAGCAAAATAAGAAGATGAAACTTCAGATAAAGAGGCCCAATACGGGACACTAAGATCAAAGACATTCGTAGAAGCTAAGCGTTGCAAATGATGTACCCAATTATAGTATTCAAATTTCTTTTTGATCAATTGTCTTTTGGGGTTAGACAATAAGCTGTCTAGATGCTGAATTAGAAGATGCCAGGATACAGCATCCATTATTAAATGGTGAGCAACGATTTGTATTTTATGAAACTTTTCGTCTTTAGTGAAAAAATAAAAACGGATCAGCGGACCTTCGGTTATTGAAATGGTAGTATAATCTACAGGACTACTTGGATCAAAATGAATAAAATGATCTATGTCAAATTGTGTCCGTTTTATAAAATATCTATTGTAAAAACGTTCAATTTTAGTGTTTAGAATTTCATAAGCATCAACTAGTTTTTTTACTATTTGCTTACCCTCTTCTTTTCCGATCGATATGCCAAGTGTAATTTCTATCCCTAGATGCCAATGATCGGGGGCGCTTTGGTGATGCTCGAAAAACCATGATTGTATAGGACTTAAGGGCACATAATCCCAGATAATGTTTTGAACAACTTCATCCGGTTTAAACTCCAATGAATTTGCAAATAACTTGTCAATGGTTTGGTGTTGGTAGATATCATTAACAGAAAGCATAAGCCCTTCTTTTCGAGCTTTAGCAATAACTCGAATTATTTGAATAGAATCGCCTCCAGAAGCAAAAAAGTTATCCTGTGTACTCAATGAAGGATTTTGCAAAATATCTCGCCATATGTTTAGAAGTATTTTTGCAGATTCATTATTTGGTCCCTGAACTTTAATTTCATTGGGTTCTATGCCAATGTTATCTTCTAGTGCCTTGATATCTATTTTGCCATTAGGCATTAATGGAAAACTCGAAAGTTGTCTATAATTATCAGGCCAATACTGTTTTGGTAGATGATTGCAGACATGCTCCTTAATAGCTGAAATATCTTCTTCTTTATCGCTGCATATAAAACTTAATAATTGTTTGCTATTCGATTTATAAATAGTTTTAGATTGAATGCCAGCTTTATAATTTTGGATTATATGATCTACTTCATCTAGTTCAATTCTGTATCCTCTTACTTTTATTTGGTGGTCTCTTCTTCCCAGGAATAATAAGTTATTATTGTTGTCCCATTGTACCCAATCACCCGTCTTATATAGCCGATATTCTTCCCCCTTTATTTTGGCATTAATAAACTTTCTTGAGTTGCTTTCCGTTTGACTCAAATATCCTAAAGCTACTGATTCACCAGCGATATATAGTTCACCAGCTATACCCCTAGGCACGAGTTGAAGATATTCGTCGAGAATGAACAATTGGTTATTAATGATTGATTTGCCAATAGGAATTTTCTCTAGCTCACATTCACCAGTAATCTCATATGCACTAATCCATACTGATGCTTCAGTTGGACCATATTCATTGTATAAACGAACAGTGGGCAGGCATTTTAAATGCTTATTAGCCAGCGAGACTGGCAGTGCTTCCCCGGCCAGAATAACCACTTTAAGCTGACTTAATATTTCTCCAGGGATGTGATCTAGATATACCTTGTATAGACTGGGTATAAGTAATGTATGGCTAATAGCCTCTCGGTTAATATAGGCTGAAACGGTTTCAACATCTTGAATAGCTTTTTTAGGTGCTATAACCAGTTTTCCACCATTTACAAGAGTCCAATAAATACCAGCAACGGAGCTGTCAAATGAGAACGAAGAGCAAAGAAGAAAAGCACTAGGATGGGTATCGTAGTATGCAAATCTCGCTTTTGTAGATACCAATAAATTTTCATGTGTAATCACAACACCATTTGGCTTTCCCGTACTACCTGAGGTGAAAATTATATAAGCTGGGTCATTAGGGTGTATGAATACATTAGGATCTTTTGAGTTTGTCGATAACTCGTTTAGATATACTCTTGTTACATTATTTACATTGGATATTTTAGTTTCTGATTCATATATTAAATATGAAATATTTGCCGCTTCTATAGCATGCTGAATATGCTTTTTAGGGTAGCTTATATCAAGAGGAACATACGTGCATCCTGCTTTTAAAACGCCTATCATGGATGCAACAAAATCTATACTTTGGCCTAGAAAAATACCTACTGTTGCCTTTTTACACCCTAGTTCTAATATTGTATTTGCAATTCTATTTGAACGTATTGCTAAGTCAGCATAGCTTATCGCCCTTTTTTCATCCTGCAAGGCAATATCACTAGAATGATTGTGTTCATTTATTAAATCAATGATTAGTTGATTTTTACTTATCGCTAAAGGGTTCCCTTTGCCTAGTTCAATGATTGTACTTTGTTCTTGTTCCGTTAAATAATGTAGTTGGTTTATAGCTGACTCAGGATGAGTCAATACTTGACTAGAAAGAGTGTCTAAATGACCTAAAAATCGCAATACATAAGATTCATCATATCTATCTGTTGCATACTCTATAGTCGCTTCAAAGTTGTGCTCTGATTCTTCTATATAAAGTGTAAAATCAAATTTTGAAACCCCCATATCGAAGTTTTGCACACTTAGGTGGAGATTTTTACTGAATGGTTCTTCTACCACCTTTTTATGGAACAAAAACATCATTTGGAATAATGGATTTTGTTCAGCTCGATCAGGATTAAGCTTCGTTATAATATTATGAAAACCTATATCCTTGTGCTCAAAAGCTTCAAGAGTAGTTACGTTTACTTCTTGGAAAAATTGTATCGCCGTTTTATGTTGATTTACTGTATTTCTGAGCAGTAAAGTATCATTAAAGAAGCCAATAATTTGTTCGAAATCCGCATTGAAACGTGTAGAAATAGGGGTGCCAATTATGAGATCGGTTTGTTGAGTATACTTACTAATGAGTATTTTGAAAAGACTTAGAAAATAGACAAAAGGTGTAATTTTTTGTTGCTTACAAAAGACTAACACAGAATGTCCTTGCGACAATTTTCTTGTTGCATATTTTCCAATTTTACTAGGTTTGCTTGATGGTGTTTCAGTATAAGGGAGTGTAGTTTTTTCTATAGGTTCTGTGAGCTTCTTCGTCCAATATGCTAAGGATTCAGTCTTATTTTGTTTTTCTTTTTGTTTACTAACATAGCTTGAAAATTGTGCTTTCAGCGGTGAAATGGGAGTTGAACTTTCTTTAGTTAGATATTTGTATTGCTCTGATATTTCCTTTCTGAAAATACGCATAGACCATTTATCACTGATGATGTGATGTATATTGATTATAACAAGAAAATCATCAAGGGCCATTTTGCAAATACAGGCTATCAATAAGGGGCCAGTTTCTAGATTGAACGCACGTTGTGAAATGTCTTTGGCTAGTTCATGCGCCTTGTTTTCTTTATTTATATCTATGCTTAAATCATGGATTTCATATGTCCATTTGAAGCTTGAACTGGTGTCGCAAATTATTTGATCATCTGACAGCGTAAACCTAGCACGTAAAATATCTTGCCTTTCCCCAACCTTGTTTATGGCTTCAATAAATACGCTTTCATCAAGAGGGCCATTGAACCGCCATAACTCAACCAAATTATAAGTCTGTATTTCAGGATCTAGCTTTTGTATAAAGAATAGCCTTTGCTGCCCTTCTGAAGCACTGAATGTTTGAGCAAACGATTGATTATTCGATTGTTCTTCAGTTTGATCCTTTTTTCGAGCTGCCCACTGGTCTAGGATTGATTTTGACTTATCCTTGGAAAGACTCATCTGCCCATTATTTCAAACCAATAATTTTAAATACTTTATTTATAGCCTTACTTATGTAGTCGTCCAATAAGAAATTTACATCAAAGAAACGCTCTACAAACCAATACAAGGAAGCGACTATTAAGAAAATGGAACCGTATATTAAAATTGGTTTATAAATAGGTTTTTTCCTGAGAAAGAAGAGGATTGGAAAAATGGCACACACGATAAGCACTTGACCTATTTCAACACCTATATTAAATCCAAATAAAGAGATTGCTAAATATTCTCCTTCAATCCCTTTTTCACCAAGCACACTAGCGAAGCCCATCCCATGGAATAGGCCAAATAAGAAAGTAATGATTCCCTCACTTTTACTGAAAAGTGGATATATATTATGAAAAGCAGCTAATCCTATAGATAAAGCGATAATGGACTCCACAATGCGGCTTTCTAACTGGATGTAACCTAGGGCTGCAAGGCTTAATGTAATACTGTGAGCAATGGTGAATAGCGTAACTATTTTAAGAATATACCAAAGCGCTGATGAAAAGGTTTCTACAGGCTTAATATCTAAACGATCAGCACGATTTCGCTTTAGTATAACGGCAGGCAGTATCAAAGCTAATAAGAAAAAGATGTGATCAATACCAATATAAATATGCCACATACCAAGCTTAACCAATGCGACAAAACCTTGCCACATGGATGAGTCAGTCAAAGAAAGAACTTGAGAAGTATTATTAGGCGAGAAAATTAATGAGCTCATAGACTCATTATTTATAATTCCCGCCTTCCAGTTATGGGCTATTATAGTTAGTCCTCTATGAATGTCATTTTTGTCAAAAAGTACATTATAATCAATGCTTAAATTATCAGGTACTTCTGTAATAGGATTCAGCTTAAAGTGGTACATAATATACACAGACTTGGTCAATCGTAAGATTTCCAAATCGGTGAACTGCATTTGTAAGGCTTGGTTACCATTTTTAATTTGAATCCTTGAAAGCAGATACTCTTTTAATTGAGGAGCGTACTGTTGCCATTCTTGGGGTAAATTTTCTTTTATAATTTCTTCATCTTGCAGTTTGAAATATGGGCTTGGATCTATCGTTGTACCTAAAGCCTCATTAATATCTTTTGTAGTCATTTCTACCGTCCCACCTATCTTATCTTGATATATCTTAAAGTATAAATAACTTTGGTCGGGTTGATGCGCAAAAACATTCGACAAAATAAATAATAACGCAATTGCTATACTGCTACTTCGCTTAATCATCTTTTTCCAATTCATGTCTTCTTCTATTTATAAGGTGCCCGCTAACACCATCTCTCTAAATAAATCGTTGTCACTTATAATCTGATCAAAGCTTCCTGAGCCTGTTATTTTACCATTTTCTAAAAAGTAAATAACATCACAGTCTTGCACACTTTTCAATCGATGTGCTACTTTGATAATCGTAAGGTTAGGAAACCCTTCTCTTACGTTTTCCAATAATTGTCGTTCTGAAATATAGTCTAACGCGCTGGTTGACTCGTCCAATATAAGAATTTCAGGGTTACGATACAGCGCCCTTACGAAACCAATTTTTTGTTTTTGACCGCCACTGATTTTCACACCAAGCTCTCCAACTTGTGTTTGAAGACCTTTTGGTAGCTGATCAATGAAGTCTTTAACTTGAAGTCTATTGCAGACATTTTCCAGCCAATCAAAATCTATGTCATTATCATGGTCTTCAAAAGTTATATTTCTAAGAATAGTATCGTCAAAGAAAAATACATCTTGTGGAATAAATGAAATTAAATTTTGAAAGGCTGGGATTGTTTGCTTATCAAGTAACACATTATCTACTTTTATTTCGCCTTCATCTGTCTGTAATAATCCGCAGATTATTTCTACCAGCGTGGTTTTGCCAGATCCTGAATATCCAACGATTCCAATTTTTTGCCCTTTTTTAATGGACAAAGAAATATCAGTCAAGATAGGTTCGCTCTTAATATGTCCAAAACTAAGTTTATTAATGTGTATAGCCTCATTGAAATTTAATGTTTCATCAGTTGCCGCGAGACTAAACGCCTCTTGATTCTGCATGCCTTTAATAACAGCTTGTAACGAAGGATAATTAAATCGAATGGTTATAACAGCATTTATTATGTTTTGGAAGGTAGGCAATAATTTAAATCCAACTAAAACATAGAAGGCTAATGTAGGTAATACATTATTCACATCCTTACCATAAAATGCCATAAGAGCAATCAATAATACAACCCCACCGAAAAGAAGAATATCCATTGCATACTTAGGGACTGAATTGAGTGTGTTTACAAAAGGCTTTATAGTACTATAGTCCTTCGAAACTTTGAAGAACTTATCTAAAAAGAATAGTTCTTTAGCGTTAGACTTTACAGTTTTAATTCCAATCACAGACTCTTTAAGCTGTAAAAATCTTGATCGCTCTAAATGCAAACGTCTCTGCCCTAATCGTTTAAGCTTATTTTTTAAAATAGTAATTAAGCCTAAACCAATTAAAACGCCAACTGTGAAAAGTATGAAACTAACGCTTGGGTGAAGTATGGTGATCAAGCTAAGAAACAAAATAGCTACAAAGCCATTAGATATAATTTGTGCAATAGGCAGTAAAACACCTCTTACTGTGGCAGAAGTTTCTACAATCAAATCTGTTATGATTTCAGCTGAATTTTTCTCTATAAAAAATGAAAAAGGACGAGACAGGATATTTCTATGTTGTTTCGTACTTAATCGATGTGAAAGATCCCACACAAACTTTTGCTCTTTCCAAGCAAGGAATAATTTCAATATTGAAGAAAGTAAAATTAGTAGGAAAATCACTAGCCCCCCTAAAATAAGTAGCTGATTGTGTGATGCTTTTAAAATAGATTCAGGTAATAATTGCGATAAACTATTTATCGAATAGCTACCTTCTGCAAAACGAATAAATGGAAGTACAAGTGCGATTCCTGCAAATTCGAGCAAGGAAATAAGGATCATTTGTATGACTAAAAGCAAGAATCGATTTTTCTCCTTTTTCCCAAGTAAGTTGTTAATATTCCTAGTAGCCAGCAATTATTAATTCTCTTTTCGCGCACTAAACTTGCATTTGTAAGGTAAGTAAACTAAATGCCAAAGACTACAAATTATCGCAGATCTTTCGTTTATTTTTACTCTATAATGACAGAATATGGATTTCAATATTCCTGAGGAATATACCGCCTTTCGATCCAGTATAATCAAATTTGTTAATGAAGAGCTACAAACAAACAGTAGTCAAAATGATTATGAGGGCAATTTCTACAAAGAGGGATGGAATAAGTGCGGTAATCAAGGCATCTTAGGTTTAGCTAGTGAGGCAAAATACGGAGGTACACACTCGAAAATTGATGTACTTAGGTCTTGTATCGGTATGGAAGGTTTTGGTTATGCATGCGATGATGTAGGTTTAGGACTAGCTATAAATGCACATTTGTGGACAGTGCAAATGACCATTTCCAAATTTGCTAATGCCAAACAAAAAGAAAAGTTTTTACCAAAGATGTGCACTGGAGAATGGATTGGCTGTCATGGACTCAGTGAAGATGATTCTGGATCAGATGTCTTTAGTATGAAGACTGTAGCTGAGAAAGTAGATGGAGGATTTGTCTTGAATGGACACAAGCGACTGGTTACTCTAGGGCCGGTATGTGATATAGCCTTAATTTTTGCTTCAACCAATCCAACTGTTGGCAAGTGGGGAATAAGCGCTTTTTTAGTTGAATCATCTTTTAAAGGCTTTGAACGTAAACCAGTTCAGCATAAAATGGGATTGCGGACTGTACCTATAGGAAGGCTGCATTTTGATAATTGTTTTGTTCCTGAAGAAAATGTGCTAGGTGCTATAGGTGCAGGCTGGAGTATTTCTACATATTCTCTTGAATATGATCGCTGTTGCATGCTCTCAGCAAAATTAGGTTCTATGGAAAAGCAATTGGAAAAAACTATAGATTACGCTAAGAATAGAAAACAATTCACTAAAAACATTGGATCTTTTCAGGCTGTTTCTCATCGAATTGCTGATATGAAATCAAGATTAGAAATAGCAAAGCTGCTCTTGTATAAAAATGCATGGATGAAGGATAATGACATACCTGGTATGTTAGATAGTGCCATTTTAAAGCTCTTTTTAAGTGAAAGCTATGTTGCGTCTAGCATGGATGCGATTCGAGTGCATGGAGGTAATGGATATTTAACCGAGCATGGTATAGAAAGAGGCTTGCGCGATGCAATGGGTAGCGTTATCTATGCAGGGACATCGGATATTCAAAAAAACATAATAGCTAGTCATTTAGGCCTTTAATAATATGAAACAAGTACTCTTGAGAAAGGCTAAAAAAATAATTAATTCTGCTAGGAATAAACTTTTACATTCCTGGGGGTATATCCAAAATAGTAAGCGTCAAACGCCTAATTTTTTAATCGTGGGCACGCAGAAAGGTGGAACCTCTTCCTTATTTTTTTATTTAAAGTTCCATCCTGAAATAATCAGACCTATAAAAAAGGAAATTCATTTTTTTAATATACACTATGGAAAGGGCTTAGCTTGGTATAAAGCACATTTTCCATTGCGCTCTAAAAACCATATTACAGGAGAAGCGTCACCAGACTATATGTTTCATCCTGAAACGCCTCAACGGGTTAAAGACTTAAATCCGGAAATGAAAATTATCTTCTTGCTTAGGAACCCAATTGATCGAGCTTATTCTGCATACCAAATGAATAGACGCATGAAGATAGATCCGCGTGAATCGTTTGAAGAAGCCATCGATTTTGAATTGTCGAATAGAGATAGCATTGGAAATCAATATAATTATGAACGGCATAATTATTTTTATTTAGAAAGAGGCTTGTATGGTAGACAACTAAATAATTGGTTGTTGACCTTTACTAAAGATCAGATTTTAGTTATTAAGAGTGAAGACTTTTTCCAGAAAACAGAAACTGAACTAAAAAGAGTATACAGATTCCTTAATATTGATAGTGTTTTACCAAACCGTCTTACGCCAATGAATGTGGGAAAATATCCACCCCTTTCAGAAAATGTATATAATACATTGGTTGATTTTTATAAAGAAGATTTGTCTTTGGTTAGGACGCATTTTGACATAGATTTTGACTTGCATGAAAAGAATTTTGACGGATAATTTAATCCGTTCTACTGATAAATTTCCTGATAGAATTGCGTTTAAGCAATTAAATAAAAGTATTACATATGGCTCATTGCTTACCTCGTCGGCTCAGCTCGCGAACGTACTTTTAGAATGCGGTGCACGAAAAGGGGATCGGATTGGGATTTTTATGAACAGAACTTTTGAAAGTGCTATAGCTGTCTATGGTGCTTTACTAGCAGGCGCAGCTTTCGTCCCTATAGATACTAATTTACCACCTCAGCGTGTTAAGCAATTACTAGATGATTGTAATATTGACATTTTAATTTCTAGCCCCACGTTTCAAAAAAAGATAGTTTCCTTAGTAGAGGAACAGCCTCCATTACATACAATCATTGGTGCAAAGGAACTCTTTACCCAATCTATAAAACACATTAGTTGGGAAAGTGTGTGGACAGCAAGTAGTAAGTTACCAACTATACAATGCAATGAAAGCGATCTTGCATACATAATATATACATCTGGAACCACAGGAAAATCTAAGGGCATTGTGCATACGCATTTCAGTGGGGCAAGCTATGCAAAGTTGTCCGCTGAACTTTATGAAATTACGCATGAAGATATATTAGGAAATCACTCCCATCTACATTATGATATATCAACCATGGGATATCTAACAATGCCCTATGTAGGTGGCTGCACGTACATAGTGCCTGAAGCCTACACTATTTTTCCGGTTAATTTGGCAAAACTATTAGCGAATGAAAAATTAACTATTTGGTATTCAGTTCCATTAGCTTTAATACAACTAATAAATGTAGGAGATCTAGAGAATAAAGATTTGGATCATTTGCGTTGGGTATTATTTGGGGGAGAATCTTTTTCGCCTGATTATATGAAAAAACTAATGAAGCTCTTGCCAAATGCCATGTTTAGCAATGTGTATGGTCCGGCTGAAGTAAACCAATGTACTTACTTTAATTTTTCAGCGAATGAGGTAATTTCAAATCCAATACCTTTAGGGCAAGCTTGGCCAGAGACTATCGTGAAATTGGTGAAAGAACATCCGGAAGATGAGATTGGCGAACTATATGTTTCTTCTTCCACACAGATGCATTCTTACTGGAATAAACCTGAAAAAACAAAAGAAGGATTTATCACAATGGAACATACGGATGGAGAGAAGTATAGATTTTATAAAACTGGTGATAAATCAAAATATGACAATCATGGTAATTTGATATTTCTAGGTAGACAAGATAGGCAGACTAAGTTAAGAGGTTATAGAATTGAACTTGATGAATTAGAATACATTATAGTTAAAGAAGCAAGTGTGAAGGATGCAGCCGTTTATATAAAAAAAGAAGAGGAAGAACCATTCTTGTGTGCATCAATTGTTGTGGATCCATCAAGTTTTTCCTTGACCACTTTTAAAAAACATATAGCGAAACATTTACCAAGCCATGCCATTCCCAGAACAATTAAAATAGTTGAAAAATTGCCTAGAACAAGTGCAGGTAAAGTTAATTATAAAGCTTTTATATGATGAGTATAGGAAACGAGATAATTACGATTTTAAGAGAGGAAATTTTAGAGGATGAAACCTTTGCCATTGAAATGGAAGAGGACTTGTTAACGTCAAGCACACTTGATTCGATGGCCTTAATTCGAATGGTTGCCGCAATTGAAAAGAAGTATGAAATTAAGATTCCGCCAACTGATTTGGTCATTGAAAATTTTCTTAATATATCAGCAATCGAATCGTATATTAACTCTCGTCTGAAAGAATAAATGGCGCAAGATCAATATATATTACCTCTTACTGAATTCCAATATTCTATTTGGAAAGGTCAAAAGTTAAGACCCGAAGATCCATTATATAATATGGCATTCACCTTTGATATCTTCGGTGATATTAATGTAGATATATTTAAAGAAGCTTTTGAGCAATTAGCGAGTATAAGTACCAATTTACAGCTTGTAGTGGATGAGACAGAGCCTGAAAATCCGTGTCAGAAGTTTGTCCACATGCCTCCGCAATTGGTGTTTTTGGATTTAACGAACCATCCTAATTTTAATATTGAACAATGGCTAAATGAAAAGAATACTTTGCTCTTTAATTTACAGGAGCGATCATATTATTCAGCGATCATAAAAAAAAGTGAAAAGCATTTTATATGGTATCTAAATCAACATCACATTTTTACAGATGCCTATTGCTTCCAACTTCTCTTTAATCGATTGGTAAGTATTTATAAATCCAAGATAGAGGGTCAAGCCATTGAACTGAGCCTAGATTTTGAAGATTATGCTGAGAGCTGTATTAAGAAGTCAAGAAAACTTGCCCCTGTTAAAAGTGACCATTCTGCAGTTTTCCCTACTAATTACAGTATATACGGTGAGGTTTTTAAAAATCCAAATACCTCGCGTTCTAAACGAATAGAATGGGTACTGCCAACTAACAAACTGGAAGAAATAAAGGCTGCATTACATTCTCTTGGCTTACGAACACTCTCCTTGAATTTGGATATACTTAGCTACTTAATAAGTACCCTCTTGATTACAATAAAAAAGGTGGGTGTTGAGGACGATACTATTGATATATCGAACATATTTTCTGAACGAGTAAGCAAAAAAAGTAAGACACTCATTAAACCCCTGTTACGCATTTTGCATGGGAAAATCGATTTTAGTACTTCAACCACATTCGTAAGCTTGTATAAACAAGTGTATGCATTTTTAATTATGCGCGAGGGGTCAAGTACTACAGAAGCAAACGTTTTGCCCGCTAGTATAATAAACTTTTTCAATCTCGAAATAGCGTCTTTTTTAGACTACAAAACCGAATATAAATGGCACCATTGTCATCATATGGATGCACATCATTTTTTGAGATGTCATATTTTTAGATATACCAAAGATGCCCCTTTTACATTAGCTTTTGATTTGAAAGACATCCAATTTCAAGATAAAATCCTTGCAAAATTACAAAAGCATTATATGCAAGTGATTGACCATTTTTTGCTTGAAAAAAATCAACATTCAATCGAAAATCTGTGCCTTCTTAGTCTGCAAGAAAGAGAGGTGTTAAATGATCAAATAGAAGCAGCATCAACGATAAAAACTAAAGAAGAGGACCTGTTTATTAATGCTTTTTTGCGTCAAGTGCAGCTAAGCCCTGATGCCATAGCACTCCGCTGCGCATCGGATCAAATAAGCTATGCGCAGCTCTACGAACGGGCTAAAAACATAGCTATAGAAATACAAAAAATAAAATCGGAAGAACAAATTCGCGTAGCCATTCATTTAGAAAGATCATTAGATTTTGTCTACAGCGTTATAGCTTGTTTACTAAGTGGTGCGAGCTTTACCCCTATTCCTATCTCATTGCCGAAACAAAGAAAGAGCTATATGATAAAAGATATAGCTGCCCATCTGGTATTTTCTAATACTCCTATAGATAACATTGACCTACCAACACACACAGTGGCTAAGGCTTTAGAAAATCCATCTCACACCGATTTCGTTGCTCAAGCAGGTGACGTGTTTTATACCTTATATACCTCCGGGTCTACTGGAAAACCAAAAGGCGTGGTAGTTACTCAACAATCGTTTACTAGTTATTTAGAAGCGATAAAAGACAAATACTTGCTTCCAGGAAGCTCTTATCACATGCCACTCTTTACAGCGACAGGTTTTGACTTAACGATGACCTCATTATTCTTGCCACTTTACACAGGAGGATCTATTAAAATATTTGAAGAAAAAGAAGGACTGGACCTTTCTATACAAGAAGTAATTCAAGACAAGGATATAAATTGCCTAAAATGCACCCCTTCTCACCTTAAATTGGTGGCCGGCCTTACTGTTAGCCCTAGTATATCATCCATATTGGTTGGTGGCGAGAATTTTACTCGAGCAACAGCAATGAACCTGACAAAGGACGCAAATCACGAAATACAAATTTTTAATGAATATGGTCCAACAGAAGCTACAGTAGGCTGCATCGTTCATCCGTTTAATCGAGATACCTATATTCAAGATAGCAATGTGCCTATTGGTACCTGTTTGTCAAATAGTCACGCTGTAATTGTGGATGCCTTTGATAATCCATTACCCCAAGGTGTCATAGGTGAACTCTGTATTGTAGGGGCAGGTTTGGCAAAGCGGTATCAAAACGATGTAGCATTAACCAAGAAAAAATTCCTTGACGCGAATCTTCATTTTAAAGGTCGATACTATAAAACAGGGGATTTTGCTCGACGTAATTTCAATGGTGATTTTGAATATTTTGGCCGGAGAGATGATCAGATAAAAGTGCAAGGAGTCAGGATTGAAAAAGCAGAAATTGAAACGGTAATATCCAAAGTAGATTCAATTAAACAATGTGTAGTTGCTGTAAAAAAGAAAAAAGACCTGACAACGAGTGATTATATCCATTGTAAAAGTTGTGGATTGCCGTCAAACTATCCAAGCGCAGATTTTGATGATACTAATGTTTGCTCTTATTGCCGGAATTACGAAACATATAAGACTAAAGTTGAAAAGTACTTTGAAAGTGAAGCGACCTTTGAACAGATTTTTGAAACTACAAAACCACATGAAGGAACTTATGATTGTATCATGCTTTATAGTGGAGGTAAAGACAGCAGCTATGCCTTAGGAAAGCTGATAGAGAAAGGCTATAGAGTGCTCGCTTTTACCTTAGATAATGGATATATCTCAGCGGAGGCCAAAGCAAACATTAATAGGATTGTATCTCGGCTGGGGGTGGATCACATGTATGGCGAAACAGAAGCCATGAATGAAATTTTTGTTGACAGTCTACAAACGCATTGCAATGTATGCAATGGTTGTTTTAAAACTATTTATAACCTCAGCCTTAAAATAGCTTACCAGCAAAAAATACCTATCATAGTTACAGGCTTGTCTCGTGGACAGTTTTTTGAGACTAAATTGTCTGAAGAGATATTTTGGAAACCAATGGAGAATGTGGAAGAGATAGATAGGATACTATTCGAGGCACGAGAAGCGTATCATGGAGTAAAAGATGCTGTTTATAAATTAACTGATGGTAAATTTATTGAGGAACATAATGTGTTACAGAAAGTCAAAATTGTTGATTTTTATCGTTACCATGATGTCACCTTAGAACAGCTTCTACACTATATCAGTACTAAACTTCCTTGGGTTCGACCAGAAGATACAGGTCGATCAACCAACTGTTTAATAAATAAAGCAGGCATTTATATACATAAACAACAAAAAGGCTTTAGTAATTATGCCTTTCCATACAGTTGGGATGTACGGACAGGACACAAAACAATGGAAGAAACTGTTGATGAAATAGAAGAGTATATTGACCCAAAAGAGGTATTGCAAATATTAGATGAAATTGGTTTCGCTAATGAAGAAGCAACGGACCAGCTAGTACTTTTTTACACTGGACAAAAAACAGATGATCAACTACTCCGGGACTATTGTAACACGGATTTACCTAACTATATGATTCCATCTAAATTTATTCATATTGACGAGATCCCACTAACTCAAAATGGAAAAGTAGATCTGAAAAAATTACTTGCTGATGAAGCAGCTATTTCAAAAGAGATTATAAAACCTGCGAATGCCTTAGAAGAAATTCTTGTATCTATTTGGGCAGAAGTGATGAAGCTGCAAACTATAAGTACGGATGATGATTTTTTCCATCTAGGTGGCACGTCATTAGAAGCGATTCGTATGGTAGCAAGGATCGAGAATGAAATTGATTACAAATTACCCGTAAATTATATTTTTCAATATACGAGTATTCAAAGTTTGGCAAGTTATATTCTTGAAGACATGCAAGCTCAACTTTCAGCAGAATAAGCTAAGCAAAAAGGTGTGGCTAAAATTGTAATTATTCATAGTGGCTTAAGAGGTATGTCCAATGCTTGTTTGGCTATGGCAGACCAATTAACAAAAGCTGGACATACAATATATTTAGGTTCGCCAGGAAATAAGGGATATACTTCTACACACCCTTTTTTAATGGTTCCTCTTCCAGAAATTCCGCTGAATTATAAAAGGCCATTTCTGGAAAAAATTAAAGGCTTGTTGCATAGAAGCCGATTGTTTGAATCCCAACTAGCCTCATTAGAGTTAGTGACACTTAAAAAATGGCTTGCTAGTAATGAAGTGGATCTAGTATTAATTGATCAAGAAATGCACGAATTTATTTTGGCACTTGATTCATTTTCACAGCCATTTATTCTAATAAGTCAATGGTTTTCTACCTGGCAAACAAAAGGGAATTTGCCGCCTAACTCAAAAAAGAAACCGCATTACAATAGATTGGATAAGCTAGCATGGTTAAGATCTAAGTGGATTCGCAAGATTACATATGCTGGACAATTTGCTAAGCAGTTTGGCCATACTCGACGTGCGTTTTTATACTATATGAGTAAGGCCTTGCACTTTGATCCAAGCCGTTTTCTTTCGTTTCAATTTCCAATGCCCTTCTCATATCAAAATGTACCCATTTTATTAACTACGCACCCAGATCTGGAATTTACAACATGTCCATTACCCATGGTAAAATATGCTTTTCCAATGGTCCTTGAAGAAAGGGAGAGTTATACTGATGCACACTTTGATGAGCCATTTAAAAAGATACTGCGAGCAAAAGTTGAGTCGAATAAAAAATTAATTTGTGTAACTAAAACATCTATGAAGGGAGGCGATGTGAAGGCTTTAATTACATTAATTAAAGCCTTGTCGTCTAATGAAAATTGGATAAGTATTTTGGGGGTAGGGGATGCATATGATCAATGTTACAATAGAGAAGAAAACCCCTTTGATAACGTTTATATTTTTAAGTCTATTCCTCAGCTGCAAGTACTAAAACATGCAGATCTTTCCATAAATCATGGCGGTATCCATACCATTAATGAATGTATTCATTTTGCAGTCCCCATGCTGATAATCAGTGGAAATAAATTTGATCAGAATGGTTGTGCCGCCAGAGTCCATTACCATGGATGTGGAGTCAGCCTGTTTACGAAGCAAATAAAAACAGAAGAGATAAAAAAGACCATAGAACAAGTACTGCTAAGCAAAGAATGTAAAAACAAGATTGCAATGCTTTCTAGAACATATCACGAAGCAAAAGAACGAAATCACCTAGCCTCGATCATTGAAGAGGCACTCCAATGAATGTGTTTTACCGGTCTTCTTTCAGCAGTTGTTTTATTATGTAATCTGTTGTATCAATTTGGGTAGATAGAAAATGCGATTTTCGTTTCATCCAAATGTCAGTAACATTTGGATCAGAAAGCAAAGTTGTTACTCGCTCAAGAATGACTTCTTTATCTTGAATATTATATAATAGCTGAAATTGATCCTCTAAATAACTCATGTAACCTAATCGTAAAGAATTCACATAAATAGTTGGGACACCTAAAATAGCCGATTCACAAGCTGTTGTTGCCCCTTCACTAATCACAAAATCAGCATAAAACAATGCATCATGTAGATAGGAAAAAGGAATTTGAAAAGCCATTGATGTAAATTCATCTTCTAAGGGATATTCGGATGAAATAAATACCTTACCTTTTGTTGAAAGAAATCGTACTAGAGCTCTTTTAGTATCGAGCGTCAAGCCATATTGATTTTTGTCGTGAGTAGCGTCCCATGCCACAAATCGTAGTATAAAAAAAGGATCGCCGTTATTTAGACCCAACAAGTTAAAGACATTATCTCTTGGGGTAAAGTGGTTTGGATGTAAGTACGCTAACTCATGGAAGCCATTATATCGAATTTGTTTTTTGCCTATGTCAGTTGTGAACCAATTTGGCGTATGAATCTCACTTGCGAAGGGCTTGAACAAGGCTATTTGTTTTTTAGCATGTTCAGTATCAGTAAATACAATGGACCGAAAGCGTAACAATTTGGAAACATGCGAACCTCGAATAGCAACAATACCCAGAATTACATCTGGTTTATTTTTAATACAAAACCAAAGTAATTTGAGATCGTGTTTTATCAGCTTCCAGAATTTGGCAAATAGCGTTATTCCAATTGAGCCCATGGGGTAATAAGGTAAGTTGTACTCATCTAACAAATCGTAAACCAGCGGCTTATCACTAGCCACAATATGACAATCATGGCCCCTGGATTGTAAGATTTTATAGGCATTCTTTATGAAGTGCACATGGCCGGCATGATTTACATCGAATATTATTCTCACATGATAAAGATAGGATTCACATTACGATTTATTTGGACCTGTTACCATTTGTGTCTTTTCATGCTACCTAGGCAACAACTTTGATATTCAATGCATATAAATACGTATTGTTGAGCTTTACTTCTTATATGTTTAATAATTATTAGCTTTTATCAACAAGCGTTTTGTATATCTGTAAAACTTATCACCTAATTGGATGTTATCTTAACAGAATAAATGACTGATCAAGAATCCAAAAATGTATCGATTGCTAAAGCGGTATTTGGCATATCATTACTGAGTATTTTATTTGAGATACTTCATCTCCATAATGGTTTTCCTTTATTATTATCGGATTCAAAAGAGTATATCATGCGTGGTATTTCGATGGAAGAAAATAGCCATTGGTCAAACACCTACGTATATTTCATTGCAAAGAATATTCAGCTTTTTTCATCGTTACATTGGATTCCAATTTTTCAAAATATTTTTACGGCGAGTATTCTTTTTGTGTGTATTCAAAAAATCTTTCCGCATAAAACTATTTTATACGCTACCGTAATTTCGATTCTTTTGCTTTGGACTTCATTGCCATGGATGACCAATGTGGTAATGAGTGATTTTGCAACACCTATTGCATTAGTAATCATCCTGTTGGTCTTCACATTTACCTTTAGATGGTACCAATATATTTTATTAGCTATTTTATTCTTCTTTACGGCAAGTTGTCATCAAAGTCACATTGCTATTATTCCAGGCTTTGTAGTATGTATGATCTTGCTAAATGTCCTGTTTGAGAAACAGAAGAAGTACTTTATTTTATTGGTCAAAGGGCTTTGTGCTCTTGGTATAGTACTCTGTTCTTTTGTGTTTGAAAAAAACATACTTAATCCAAAACAAGTGACCAAGACATTTTCAAAATCTTCACCAGATCGAGATGTTTTTTCAGGGTACTATTTTGTTGCCGTTAGAATGTGGGAAGTTGGTGAACTTGATAATTTACTAGCTTCATTTTGTAAAGATTATCCGGGTAATTACTTATGTGATCCAGATAATCCGTATAAAATCAAAGTCAAATTAAATAAAGGGAAAGATAGAAATACACAAGATCCATATTATCGTAAGTTTTCAAATCATAATAAAGAATTTGTGCTTGCCTGTTTGACAAAGCCACGGTTTTATTATGCCTGTTTTAAAGCTATGGCTAAAAGAAGTATTATTCTACTTACAAATCCTTCTTTACCAGCATTCCGTCCAATAAGTGGAAAAACACTCGATAGGAATATTCGTAAAGTTTCGCCACTAATGCTAAAGCATCATAAGCGGTCAAGTCAAATATCCGGGGCTTATAAAAATTATACAAAAGAACATGTAAATATTATAAATGTTATTTGGTGGATTATTCTATTGCCACTAAGCATCATTTTAATACTATCCCATTATAAAAGGAATGGAACAGTTGACTTTATGTCAAAACGCAATTGGAAGATTATTATAGCTTTGCTATTCGCACATTTATGCAATGTTGTAGTTTGTGGTACATTTTCTAATGCCTATAATGTAAGATATGGTTCTCGAACGTTGTGGTTAGTAAATCTAGCCGTTATAATCATACTTATTTTCTTTTTTCAATCTAACAATAGGAGAAATATAGAAGCTTGATCGAATGAATTTGATGGTACAAATACCTTGCTTGAATGAAGAGAAAACTCTTGAATCTGTAATTGAGGAAATTCCAAAAGTGATTGATGGTGTTGATTCTATTGAGATTTTAATTATTGATGATGGTAGTTCCGACAAAACGCTTGAAATTGCAAAACGCTTAGGTGTTGATCACATAATAAGTAACATTGGGAATCGAGGCCTCGGTATTAGTTTTCAAAAAGGAGTGTCTTTTGCCATAAAACATAAAACGGATATACTCGTGAATACCGACGGGGATAATCAGTATCCTGGAAAATACATCCCAGACATAATAGCTCCTATTATAAATAAAGAAGCAGATATAGTGATTGGCGATAGACGGACTAAAGATGTCTCTCATTTTTCTGCAACGAAAAAAATGTTTCAATGGTTAGGAACGAAAGTGGTGCGCATCTTAAGTGGGGAAAAGCAAGTGAAAGATGCCGTTTCAGGATTTAGAGCGTATAGTCGACAAGCCCTGCTTGAATTAAATATTACAGAAAAGTTTAGTTATACATTAGATGCAACAATTCAGGCTTCAGACAAACGACTTAAGCTAAGCTCCGTACCTATTTCTGTTAATAAACCAACTCGACCTTCTCGATTATTTCGGAATTTGTGGGAACATATTCGTAAAAGTGGTATAGGTGCCATAAGAACGTTCGCCGTATATAAACCACTCCGTGTATTTATTAGTTTAGGTTTGGTGTTTTTTACCCTAGGGATTATACCAATCATTCGATTCTTATACGCCTATTGGTTTGTTAACTCGGGTAGTGGTAAAATTCAATCCCTGATCATAGGTGGTGTCCTATTGACTATTTCATTTAATTTATTCGCCCTTGGCATAATTGGTGACTTAGTGGGTAGAAATAGAAAGCTGATAGAAGATATTCTGAAAAATCAGAAAGAGTAAGCTTACTTCTTGTTGGTTATAGGCTTGACTAAAAAGGAATACGGATTCTTTTCTTCAAGAAGCGTGTTTTCTAATTGTAAATGCATACCTATTCCCAAGCGATTCGCATGTGAAATAAAAAGATCAGCAACAACCTGGTCTTCAAGCGCCATACCTGTGCTGTCAAATACTGTTTTTTCGCTTTTTAAGTCTTTGTGTGAACTAGCATTTTTAATAAGAGTAAAGATGTCGTCACCTATTTGCTCTTCTGCAAGCTGTTGACACTCTCCCTCGATGATAGCTTGACCTAATAAATCAGGGCAGACAAAACTATCTACCAAAAGCTGTTTTGGCAACTCTGTTTTTCCTGCAAAGTCGGATCCTACAGCATTGATGTGTAACCAAGATTTAGATGTGAGCCCTTGAAAAAGTGGCCCTTCGCCAATGCCAATCGAAGTGGCTGTACAAAGTATGTCTGAATGGCGCACAATATCTTCTATAGTGCTTGATATAAATTCTATTTCAGTTCCCGTGAAAGCTGCTCGTGACTTAAAGGAATCTTGAGTCGGACTGTCAATATCGTAATATAAAACTTTGGTTATTTCGAACACCCGACGCAAAGCATGTAATTGCGTAATGGACTGTGCTCCACAACCAATTAGCCCGATCACCTTACTTTGTTCATGTGCTAATAATTTACTAGCTATAGCAGAGGCGGCGCCAGTGCGCAAGGCCGTTGGTAAAACCCCATCCATAAGAGCTAGCAAATGACCAGTTCGGGTGTCATATTTGCTAATATTCGAAATTATCGTGGGTAGCTGTTGTTCTTTTGGATTTGATGGATGGTAGCCCACCATTTTAAAACTCACCTCCTCAGCTTCGATATCTCGTAATGGCATCCATTCAATAAGCCCTTCATTAGGCGACAAATAATTAAATCCAGATCGAATGGGAATTATGGTGTTTTCAGATGAAAAACCTAAAATAGCAGAATACAAATTCTCAATTAATTCATCCATGATTACATGAAGACCTACAGCTTCTATTATTTCTTGAATATCTGCCGCAGTTAGTACTAATGAACTATGATCCTTTTTCATTCTTTATTTTTCATTCCTTCAGCACGATAGCCTTTCTCATTCAAATGTAAACTAATACAAACAGTTTATGAGTACATATTTTAAATTATACGAAAATTAGTAGCCCGAAGTGTAGCACACATTATTGTGAATCTTTTTTTGGGCGCTCCTTATCGGCTTGTTAAAGAGTTTCTTAAGCTAAAAAAACAACAACGAAAGTGCCAAAAAGCAAAATTTGTTGCCGATAAGGCAGGCTCTCCATGACGCCGCTTTCGCTTTGGTCTAGATAATGCAAGGCTTTATCTAGACTCTCTGAAGTCTTTATACATAAAGACTACAGAGATCATTACGATCCTTAGCGCAACATTTATCTAGACTATTTGCAACAAAATGGTATTTATTTTACACTATATAAGTGACAGTCAAATGTAAACAACATAAAAAATGTAAAATGAAAAACATCGTAGGACTATTCGTAATTAGTGTTCTCTTATTTTCTTGTACTAAAGATGAGCCTCTCGAAAATGAACCACAAGTTGAAAATGAAACTGAAACCGAAATCATCCAAAATGGGGATTTCACTGGCACCTTAAAATGTATTGATAATCATCCATTAGTGGGTGTGGAAATGACCCTAACTGATATTGATGGAAATCAGCAAACCGTAACTACAGATGCCAATGGCGATTTCAGCTTCCTTGAATTATCAGAACAAGCGTATACAATAAGCTTTGAAGATCCATCCATATATCCATACTCAGATGAAGAGTATGTTGCGGCTTATGAAGACTTACAAGATATAGTCTTAGGCGTACGAGCGATGACTAACATAGATCACTTAGCGTATAATTTGGTGAACTATGAGGATGGCTTGACTTCTTTCGATATGTTATTTATTGAAAAACTGCGAACGGGTGATTATCAGTTGGAAGATATTGACTTCCCTTGGCGTTATGTTTTCTCTCATGATATTAATGACAATGCAGCGATTACAGATCAACTTTCCTTTACCTATGTAGAAGATGTGAACTTGGATATTACAGCCATTTTTATTGGTGATAATGCCGGGATTGCTTGTCAATAAAAACCACCCGCGGCAAGCGTCGATCAAGATGCTTGCCGCTCCATAACTAGCTATCATGAACAAACTTCTACACCTTCTGGCTTTAGCCTTGCTCGTAGTCTCATGCACCAACAATTGTTGTGAGGATGGAACAACGATCGATCAAGACGAAGCCATCACCATCATCAATAATAATGATCTTAATGATCCATTATTTTCCGCAAGGATAGAAGGGGAGATGGTCTGCTCAGAATCGGATTATATTGCGCAAACAAACTTGGCAGCTACTAATGAATTTGGTTTTGCCTTCGAAACGCAAATGAGCACAGATGGCAGCTTCGCCTTAGGAACCCTCTTTGCTGGACAATACACACTCCGTTTTGATAATCCAATCTTACCTACATATACAACTGAAGAATACGAGACTATAATTGCCCGCATAAATGAAATAGTTCTTGGTATGGATACGGCCACGGACATAGAGGAATTAGCTTTTAATGTTGTCAATTTTGAAGATGGTATTACCTCCTTTGACATGCTCATCTTTATGAAGTTAAAAGATGGGGAGATGACAGTGGATGAAATACCTTTTCCATGGCGATTTATTATCGAGGACAGCATTGGAACAACTACAGAAATAAGTGATAGCCTATCCATAGTTCTAGCAGAAGAAGCGGTCTTGGATCTCTTAGTGCGGCCCATATATATAGGAGACAATCAAGGAAAATTTTGTAACTAATGGATCCACTTCAAGAGCGGAATCTTGAAGCCCTGATCCAGCTCGATCGCAAGGCTTGCCACGAATTGTATGAGAGGTACAAAAGTACCTTCTTTGGTCTATGTTTACGCTACGCGCGAAATCGTTCAGATGCGCAAGATATGTTACAGGAAGGCTTTGTTGAGATCTTTAAATCAATGAAGTCGTATCAACAGAAAGGCTCTTTTGAAGGCTGGATGAAACGAATTTTAGTTAGGAGCGCCATAGGCTATACTAAGAAAGAATACAAATTCAAATTTTCTGAATTGGATGATCTGGAGCTAGGGATTCCAGCGAGCGTCAACCAAAGCTTAGATAGTGAAGATTTACTATCTGTTATCCATCAAATCCCTGAGAAGTATGCATTGATTTTCAACCTGATCGCTGTGGAAGAATATAAAAGTAAAGAAGTGGCAACATTGTTAGGACTTACGGATGCCACCGTACGCTCGCAGTATCATCGAGCTAAGGAAATGATCAAAAAAGAATTGATCAAATTAAAAAACCCAATAAAAGTATACTAATATGGGTATGGATCTAAATCAATATATCGCCAAACTTAAGGCCTTTACTTCGCAACCTGATGAAGGGGTGTTTGATGAAATATATAGCACCTTGCGTCCTCGCAAAAGACGTAGATTTCCCATTTTCATTTTGGGTATCGGAAGTGTTCTTTTAGCTATAGTTTGCATTGCTATAATAATGGACATTGGGCCAAAAGAAAAAAATGCACTTACAGGCGATGATAAAGGTATACCTCAAGAAACTGAAAGTACAAATGGGAAAAACGAGGAAGTAAAGTGGATGCCGGATACGCCCCATACTAAAAAGCAAGAAATAAGAAAAGAACGCTATGAAGATCGAAGTCGATTAGGAGTAGAAACTAACCAAATGCCCCTTGATAAAGAAAAACCAAAGGGTTCGCAACCCAGCGATAAAGAAGTCAATAGCCAGGCAAAGAAAGAAGATATACGGCCAATAGAAAAAGAAGTAGTGACACAAAATAATGAGGCTCCAGCAATGAAATCGGCGTACCGCACAAACCATGATAGCAGTCCAACGGAACCCATAGTCATTGCGGTAGATAGATTATCTAAGCTAAGAGCACAAGGTATAAAAAACACGTCTGCAGATACAACAAGGGAGATGGACTCAGCTATCGCTGGCAAATCAGAACGAAGGGTACATCGCTTGGGTGTTTCTTATCATTGGAGTCAAAGTCAGTATTGTAGAGGTCAAGAAGCCCAGCGAAGGTCCATCAGAATTCAATATGCTCATCCAATATCAAAGAAGCTATCTCTAGGACTAGCCGTAGGTCATAATGTACTTAGTTATCAACGCGAATTAAATAAAAATGAAATAGACGAATATAGGCATACCGATAAATATCCGGCCTTATTTTTCTTGGGGGATCAAGTATCTTCCATTTCTAATGAATTACGTTTTCAATCGTTTTTTACCAGTATTAGCTATACACTATTTTCAAGGCAGAGATGGCAGTTTTCCATCTTAGCTGAACAGAGCTTTATGTTTCGATCAAAGCAAAAATTGAGTTATGCCTTACTAGGCGATCGTCAATATCTTTATGGTCAAAATATACAAGCCATTCTACTAGATCAGACGGCATTGGGAGCGGTTCTAGACTTTAATATTGTAGCAAGAATGGATCTGCAGTTTGGGGCTCAGTACGGCTATAATCTCCAATTTATTGGTATTGAGAAAGAAAAGTACTCAGGAGTTTCCACACATGTTGCTTTGTTTTGGCGGTGGTGATGATGTGAACAAAAAAAGAAATGGGATTGATATTTACAGCTGAGTTTTTCAGATGTTTTTTAATAAATTTGGGTAGATGCCTATCAGACTTACTTTTTTAAAGTAATTCTAACTAAATGAATGCAGCAAAACCAAGATTTAATGCCAAAGATCTGGAAATACTAATTAGAAACACGCCTGCAGCTGTTGCTATGTTCAATAAGAAAATGCAGTACATGGCATATAGTGATCGTTGGTTAAAAGATTATAAGGTAAAGGAAGAAAATATTCTTGGCTATTCTCATTATGATGTTTTTCCCGATTTATTAGAAAGATGGAAAGACGATCACAGACGAGTACTTCAGGGTGAAATTATAAAGAAAGCAGAGGATCATTGGCAAAGAGAAGATGGCACGGACATATATAACAAGTATGAATTGCATCCGTGGCGAGACGAAAAAGGTGACATTCAAGGTCTTATTATGTTTACTGAAGTTATTACTGAACAAGTTCAAGCAAGAAAGGAACTTGAAAAGTCTAGGGAAAATATTGCCTTAGCCATTGAACTAGAAAAAAAGTTTCTTGCGCAAGAATTGCACGATGGATTGGGACAAGAATTGATTTTACTTTCTATGGATCAACGGTTGACCTCAGATGTAAAGGATAGAGTAAAAAACATAATCGAAAATTTACGCCATACATGTCGAGGAATGGTTCCTAAACGTCTCATTGATGGTGGCTTAAAGCGAGCCGTTGAGGGTCTTATGGATAACTTGAATTTAATAGGAAAAGTATATTACACAGGCATCATAGATAACAAAGTCAATGATTTACCTGATGCCTTATCCATTGACCTATTTAGGGTTGTACAAGAGATAACCAATAATATCCTTAAACATTCGGGAGCCATTTCTGCAAGACTTGCCATAGAGGTTTTTGAAGATGAAGTTCGAATTGAACATTTTGATAATGGAAAGGAGTTTGACTACCATAATAAATTGAATGATGAAAAAAGTTTTGGATTAATTTCTATGCGAAATAGAATACTAAGGCATAATGGAAACATTCAATATAACACTCATCCACTAAAAAATGTGTACAATATCGTGTTTAAGCTATAATACATAAATGGAAAAGTATATTGAAATTGTAATACTAGTCGTAGTTAGTTTTTCTCTAGCTTGGCTGTTCTCCTTTCTGCTGAGACGAATGGTTGATTTCTTTATTAAAAGGAATAGTAAGCAACTAAATGCTGACCCCACTAATTTTATATTCATTAAAAACTCCATCAGCTTCATTTGTTACAGCTTTGCTTTATTTTGGGTATTCAGTAAAATACCCTATTTTAAAAACTTGGGTACAGCCCTCTTTGCCAGTGCTGGTGTTTTAGCAGCGATTATTGGTTTTGCATCACAAAAGGCCTTTTCAAATATTATTGGAGGCATATTCATTCTCATATTTAAACCCTTCAGAGTAGGTGACAGAATTGAAATTTCTAATGGCAGAAAAGGAATTGTAGAAGAAATTACACTCAGGCATACTGTAATCAAAGACTATGAGTTTCGAAGAATCGTCATTCCCAATAGTCACATGAGTGATGATACCATTATTAATAGCAGCATTACTGATAAAAGGATCCGAAAGCATATTGAATTTGAGCTAGCCTATGATACTGATATAGAAAAAGCGGAAGAAATTATTAGACGATGTATAACACAACATGCATTATTTATTGATGGTAGAACCAAAGAAGCTATTAAAGAAGGCAATGAAATTGTTCCTATAAAATGGGTTAAATTAGGATCATCAGGAATAACACTTCGTGCGTTTGTGTGGACGTCTGATTTTGACACAGCTAATGAGCTAAGTTGGGACGTATTTAAAGCAGTTAAGTTAGAGTTCGACGAGCATGACATTGAAATTCCATACGCCTACCAGAATGTTATTGTGCATAATGCTACGAATAGTAAGCAGTCGAACTAAAACAATTTGCTTGTCAGGACGTTTTATTTACGTCTGCAATCGTCACTCCGTTTTTTTATTTTCATTAAAATTATACCTATGAAGTATATCATAATAGTAGCAAGCGTGCTATGCTTATTCTCGTGTGATTCGATTAACAAATTAACTGAATTTGAATATAGTATAAATGATCAAGTGACAATACCATCTTCCATTCCATTACAATTACCTTTTAGTATTAATTCGCCTGATGTTGAAACTAATTCAACGGCTACTTTTGAGTCAAACGATACAAGAAAAGATTTAATTAAAGAAATCAAACTTATAGAATTAGTTTTATCAGTAGAACAACCCGATGAGCAAGATTTTAGCTTTTTAGAGTCTATTGGGGTTTTTATTTCTGCAGATGATTTACCTGAGGTCGAACTTGCATCACAACAAACGGTAGACATGAACTCTAGATCAATTCAGTTAGAAACTACCGGCACTGATTTTACAGAATACCTAAGTAAAGAACGAATAGATATTAGGGTTAATACAATTACTGATGAACTCATAACGCAAGATATCGGAATTGATATGGATATAACGTTTTTAGTTTCTGCAAGCCCTTTATAGGGCTTGTTTATTAAAAAGCGAAAGCACGTTTTTACCAATGCGTTGATTTCCCTCTTGTAGCATCTTTTTAGTAAAAAGATGCTACAACTTTGAACCATTATCCTTCTTTCTATGTTATAAAGGTGTGATTATCAAAGAAATATATTTTTTCTCTCTCCGAGAATTGTCTGTTAATTAAGCGCAGCTAGGGCTATTCTACAAGCCTTATTGTCTTTTCCCATTTCTTTAATTATTTAAAATCACACTATGAATTATCTAGGTATAGATGTCAAAGAATTGGCATCGGTAGCAACTCAGCTTAATAAATTATTAGCAAATTTTAATATCTATTATCAAAACTTGCGCAGTTTTCACTGGCATGTTAGAGGAAGAAGTTTTTTCGATTTACATCAACTATTTGAGGATTATTACAATAATGCAAAGATTCAAATAGATCAAATCGCAGAACGGATTTTAACAATTGGCCATAAACCTGATGGCAGTTTATATAAATACTTAGCGAATGCCAATATTGAAGAATCTAGGGATGTTCTTCAAGATTATGAAATGGCAAGACACATTCTCTATAACCAGTCCGAAATAATCAAGATAATGCGAGTTGTAATTTCTGAGGCCTCTCAGGCCAATGATGAAGGTACAGTAGACTTGATTTCTAGTATGTTGGCAAGTATAGAAAAAGAAGCATGGTTATTACACACTTGGCAATTAAGAAGAAAAGAAGGTTTTTTAAAAACGTTAAAATAGAGAATATGAAAGCAAGTATAAAGAACATTTTAAAATACACAGGATTTCCAGCAATAAGTATCTATATACCTACTGAAGCAGTAGGCGATCCCAATGTAAATCGCATTAGATGGAAAAACGAAATAGCGAAGGTTAAAACAAAGTTGGTGAATAAAGATTTTCTAAAGATGTCCATTTTGAAAGAAGCGGAAAAATTAGAAAATGATATATCATTTTGGCAAAATCAATCTTCAGCTTTGGTTGGGTATTTCAGCCATGATATAGCCGAAACATTCGCTCTAGATAATAAAATAACACCTCAGAATTATGTTATGGATTTTTTCGTCATGGCGCCACATTTAGTTGATATATCTCAACGAAAAGCTTTTTTCTTATTAACCGTAAGCCGTAATCAAGTAAAATTATTTAGAAATGATGATGTAACTGGGGAATTACAAACGATTAAAGATTTTTCCCTACCTGACCTAAATGACACCCTTAACCTTGATATTCAAAAGGAGACGCTCCACGGAGCAAAAGGTACACAATCATCGACGAATAATTTTAAAGATAAATTAGATGTGAGATTAGTACAGTTCTTTAAAATAATAGACGATCAACTGATAGCCTTTTTAGCTAAAGAAGAAGCACCTTTAATCTTCGCTGGTGTAGAAGGTTATTTCGAATTGTTTAAAGAAATTTCATCTTATAAAAATATAGCCAAAGAACACATTTTAGGAAATGTAGATAATTTGACTACACATGAATTGAATGAAAAAGTAAAAAAGCTAGAAATCGAGAAGCTTGACAATGAATCCAGTACGGAAAATCAATTCTCCAAAATGGATATTGAAAATAGATGGATTGACAAGCTAGCCAGAGTACAATTGCTTAGTGAAGCACAAGGAGTTGAAACATTGTTTCTAGCAAAAACATTTCATCAAAGTCCAATTACAATGGCTTCAGAAAAAATTATAAGAAATAGTATAGAGAATAATGTGGAAATAAAACTAAATAATCAGGTTAGTACTTTAGCTTGTAAGACTAAGTACCCGATAAATGAACATGTGTTCTAATCTTTTATAGTAGGAGATCATTTTTGTTTTACTAACTATAAAAAGAATATTATGCACACAAAAAAAATAAAAGTAACACCGCCTGCATTATTTAATAATGCAAACACATATTTACAGTTTATCTCTAAACTTTTAAAAGATAAAAATATTGCAGTTGATTTAATACAGTCCATACCTCTATTAGTAAAGAATAATACACCAGCTGAAGTACTGGGAGAGGGTATTTCTTATCCTCAGTCTTTCATACACGAGAAGATGATTGCAGTACATGAAGAAAACATCATGAAAGTCTTGGATTACCTTGCCTTACAGGGAATATCTACAGGATATTCAATAAATGTTCATGAAGATCCTAATAGGATACATTCAGGTAAGCAAGATTTAAATGATGCACTTTTATGGACTGTCGAAGTTTCAAGTAATTACAATTTATGGAATGAAATTTTTGGAACTGTTGAAACCGAATTAGCCAAAGATATAGACATTCCTTGTCTGTGTATTCCTTCTGATTATATCTACAAAAAGCCCGAAACACTACTCATTTTTTGTCAAAATTATAATTCAATTGTGGATCATATTCCCATTACTATCCTAAATGAGTTTAATATAAAACC
This sequence comes from Saprospiraceae bacterium, assembly GCA_020629315.1. Classification (GTDB taxonomy): domain Bacteria; phylum Bacteroidota; class Bacteroidia; order Chitinophagales; family Saprospiraceae; genus JAHDDO01. The sequence continues at coordinate 52,112 of JAHDDO010000023.1, forward strand.
AATCCTAATTTGTGAAGATCAACAAATTAGCGACCATAGTATAAAAGCAAGTCTGAATCTATTACCACTACATAATCGGGCTGATTTTATTCGTTTTAGTGATTTTGATGATGAAGTAGCGATAAAATCAATGATTGATAAAATAAATCCTACTTGGATTGCTTACAAGAATTTTGATAAAGGGCTATTTGATCGTCCATTCACTTTTAACACAAATCAATGTATTCTTGAATCCGACAGACCTATTTTAATTCTATAATATTCGAATGCTTTAGATTTTATTTAATTGGAGATTACTGAAAATCCGGAAAAGAGTAAGTAAAAGTAAAAATGAATATTATGAAAGAACAGATGAATAATGCATGGGCAATAGTAGCGGATAAACTAAATGGCTGGTTTGAAAATATAATTATAAATCTACCAAACTTCATCATAGCTATGTTAACTTTTGGGCTAGCCTTTTGGTTGTCAAAAAATATCCAGCGTTATCTCGAATCCATCTTTAAAAGACTAATAAAACAAGATTCAATTAGGAGTTTAATAAGTAAGGCAGCATCAGTATTGGTGATTGCAATAGGCCTAATTTTAGCATTAGCAATATTAAATTTAGATGGTACTTTGAAATCGTTATTGGCGGGTGCTGGTGTCGCTGGTTTAGCAATCAGTTTAGCGCTTCAAGGAACGCTGAGTAATACATTTTCAGGTGTTTTTATAGCATTAAAAAACGAATTGAATATAGGTGACTTCATTGAGACAAATGGGTATGCAGGTGAAGTAATAGCTGTAGATTTACGAAATACAAAAATCAAAGAAGTAGATAATAACGTGGTTGTAATTCCTAATAAACTAATCCTTGAAAAGCCATTTAAAAATTATGGGCTGACCAAAACCATTAGAACAACTATTACTTGTGGGGTTTCATATGATTCTGACCTTTATCTTGTTGAACAAGTAGCAATATCCTGTATTAAAAGACACTTTCCCGAAAATAAAAATTCGGAAATTGAATTTTATTACACAGACTTTGGTGATAGTTCGATTAATTTCAGATTGCGATTTTGGGTTGAAGGTAAACGGAAATTAAAAGCATTAGAGGTGAAAAGTTTAGCCATTAAGGCCTTGAAAGATGACTTTGATGAAAATGATATTTCTATTCCTTACCCGACCACAACACTTGTTGGGCTACAATCATTAAATTAATGCATTGTTATTAGAAGAAGTATATGCTGACAATTACGGAAAAAGAAAATAAAAAGTCTACCATTCTTTTATTTGTTTTAGGCTACTTCTCCCTAAGCATCTTATGCATTTTATTGCTGTTACTTCCAGTAAGTCGACATGAAGTTATACCATTTGTCGATCAGTTATTTATGGCTACGTCCATTGTTAGCACCACTGGTTTAAGTTGTGTTGACTTTGGAAATAGTTATACTCTATTTGGCCATATTATTAGTTTATTATTTATCCAGTTAGGAGGTGTAGGATATATGGCATTAGGGTCCTACTTGTTGTTGCATAAAAAAGAAAACCTGCCAAGAATTTCAGCTTCTTTATTACGTGTGGAGTTTGATTTGCCTTCAAGATATCCCCTGCGCCATTTTATTTATGGTGTTTTTATATTCACCTTGCTTATTGAAATGATTGGTGCTGTTTTTTTATATTTTGGGTTTAAACAATTTGGCTTAGATAACTCAGCTTGGCTTGCAATCTTTCACAGTATTTCTGCTTTTTGTACAGCTGGATTTTCACTTTTTGGAGATTCTATGACACCGTTTTCCAACAGCAATTTAATTACAAATACGATTTTAACCTTAAGTATTCTTGGTTCTGTTGGCTTCATTGTCCTCTTAGATTTTTGGATGAAAATCAGAGGAAGAAGGAAACGAGTAACACTGACTAGCAAGATAATTCTAACTAGTACTTTTCTGACCATATTTGGAGGAACCCTTTTATTTTTTATTTCAGATGGGGTGCTTATTAACGAAGGATGGAACGGATTTAAAGATGCTTTTTTTCAAGTGGTTTCCGCACACACAACCGTAGGTTTTAATAATTGGGACATTTCAAATAGTAAGCTAGGGGGAATCTTAGTTTTAATAATCATTATGATTATTGGTGCCTCTCCTGCAGGTACTGGAGGTGGTATAAAGACCACATCAATTACTGCATTAATTGGTTTGTTATATTCCATTTTAAGGCAACGTAAGTATGTTACTTTTTTTGGAAAAGAAATTCCAGATAAACGAATATTTCTAGCAATATCCTCGCTTCTAATCTATGCAGTAATTTTATTAGTAGCAAGTTGGATTATTTTACAAATAGATGGTGATAACTTTAGTTTCGAGAAGTTGATATTTGAAGTATCCTCAGCATTAAGTACCGTTGGTTTATCCACGGGCATAACAGCAGAGCTAAGTAGTAGTAGTAAAATACTAATCGCATTTTTAATGTTTGTAGGAAGACTAGGAGTATTAACGTTTGGATTCGTATTATTATCCAAGGCACCAACGGTTCGAAGAAAGCCGAAAATTGAGGATTTGGTTGTTTAATAAATTTTGAAAATTATGAAGACAATAAGTAAAGGTCTGTGTATTATCATTAGCGTCATTATAGTATACGCATGTGGAAGTCCAAATCCAAATATGGATGTATCAGGGCAAGACCAACTTAAATCCCATGAAGTAGAGGGAAGCTTACGCCAGACTGACAAAGCGTTTGAAGATATTATTTACGTGCCTATATATTCAGATATTTACTTGAACAGAACTAACCAAAGTAGTTTGTTGGCTGCTACATTAAGTATTAGAAATACCAGCCTTACTGATACACTTTTCGTTTCAATGATCGATTACTACAATACTGAAGGCAGCTTAGTGAAACAATACCTAGATCAACCCTTATTCCTAAATCCAATGGCTACTATTAATTATGTTATAGAAAAAGAAGATACTTCTGGTGGCCCAGGTGCAAACTTTATTGTTAAACTCAATTCTAATAATAAAAATATAAAACCGATTATAGAAGCTGTTATGGTCGGCACTGATGGTAATAAAGCGTTTTCTTTTCTGTCTCAAGGCTATTCAATTAAATAGACCTTGGGCGCTTCATGAAGTGTACACTTCATGACCAGGCTATACATGACGCCGCTTCGCTTTGGTCTACAAGCTTTGGCCAAGCCAAAATTGTAGACTCCTATGGATAGGATGTCCCTACCCATAGGATCATTCCTATCCTTAGCGCAATGCAATTGCAGAAAAAGCAATATGATTTACCATCGTTTCCAAATCTTTCAAGGTATTTTTCTTTTTTAGACTGGTCAGTCGAGGTAGGTGTTCCGCATAATAGATTTGATTATTAATCATTTCAAATAAGGTAGAAGCTAAACTTTTTGCATACGGATATCGAGGGTTTAATTCTTCTAAGATCTTTGCTACTCGGCCCACTAGTTCTTTGTAAGGAAGAAAGAAACCATACTTATTTTCTTCATCTACTCCCGAGATATGATAAGTTTTTGAGCTCTCTTTCATGATTACTTGAAAGAGTACAGCTTCGTTTATGTACTCTGTTAGTGTAGACTCTTTATTAGCATAAATTATGCAATGGATCGCACGCTTTAATTTTTCATCGGCTTGAGGCACATTCATAACCTTGAGATCAATCAGGTAGGCTACCCATTCGCAATACCAACAATTGAGATACAGTAAGAGTAGGTGCTTGTTTTCAAAATATCGATATATCGACACTTCGGATGAAGACATTCTAGTACCTAACTTTTTAAAGGTAAAAGACTCAAAGCCTAATTCATCGATCAGCTCAATGGCATTGGACAGAAGCTTATGCCCATAAGTGGAGGATTGTGGATCCTTTATGTAAAGCTTTTCAGGTAAACTAAATCGCAGCTGGAGAGACATTTTACGTTTTTTTTACAATATAGTAATAATTAAATGAACAATTAGTAATCCACTTAGTTAATGTAAGTAATACTAACATAATTAATAATTATTACTATCTTTGTGTAAAATTGAAATGTTATGAACTTTATAATCAGAAATCAAGCGGATATTGCTAATAAGTATATACGATTTGCTAAATGGAAAATTAGGAAGTTGAGTCGAAAATTTGGGACACTGATATACTCTGAAATTTATGTAAATAAAGTCTCAGCCAAACCAGCCATGTATGATGTAACAGTAAAGATGGGCATTCCGGGTCCAGATATTATAGTGTCTGCGAAATCTGACAATCTAAATAAACTTTGGGCAGAATTATCGAGAAAAATGAAACGACAGCTACGAAAACGTACCGCGAAAAATAGATTTGTTTAACCCTAAATTGTATCACATGAGAACTATCCAAAGAAGATTACCACTAGCCATTTTATTCTTGTTGTTATTAGCAATCATAGCTATTTTAAGTATTTCTTGTACACAACATCAAAAAACGAATGTCAATTCAAATACGATTACAATTAAAGAATCGGAAGTAGTGAATTTCCAAAAGGAATTTCAAATTTCATACAACGCTATTATTCAAGGGAAAGCAAACAATGAAGACATCACAAGATTGACAACAAATCATATTGAAGATCATTATGGATTCGATATGGGGAAGGTCATGTTTAAAGCTGGAAATAGAATAGATAGCCCATTTAGATCTACATACGAAGGCCTGCTGTCCTATTATATAGGTAACAATGCACTTTTTGATGACGAAGGGATTGTAAATTCTAATTTCAGAATTATCGATTTTAAAAATGAAGGTATTATTAATGATGATGGTTTCGCTGTAGCTATGGGACAAATGAGCTTCGAAAATGATAAAAACAGAAAGCGAACCGAAAACTATACTATGATTTTAAAGAAAGATGATTCAGGTACATTAAAAATGATTTCACATAAAATTGCCGAACCCACGAAGTAGCAAACAATTATGCCATCGGTTATCATAACAAGACAATTGTCGGATAGAATTTAAATCTATATTAGTAAGAATAATGGAACCATCTATAATAAGAAAGTACATTATTGAGGCACTTCAAATGGGTATTGCCGTACTTATGGCTAGTATTGGTTTGAAAGCGTTCCTTTTGCCAAATGGGTTTTTGGATGGAGGCGTTACAGGCGTTGCTATCCTTTTGAGCAATGTGTTTGATATCGATATATCATTTGTATTGCCAATTGTTTCAGCACCCTTTTTTTTAATAGCCTATTTCACGGTAACTAAGAAAACGCTTGTAAAGTCTATACTAGCTATTCTTGTTCTGTCTTTAGCTATTTACCTCGAAAATTTTAGTGCCATAACTGATGATAAGTTAATTATAGCCACATTTGGGGGCGTTTTTTTAGGCTGCGGAATCGGCTTAGCCATTAGATGCGGTTCAGTTTTGGATGCGTCTGAATTATTAGGTCTTTACCTAAATGAAAAATATGGGTTTTCAATAGCAAAGATATTTCTTGTTTTTAATGTGATTTTATTTGCCGTGGCAGCCATCATTCAAACACCTGAAATAGCTATGTATTCCATTCTTACATATTTGATAACTAGCAAAGCCATTGATTTTACAATTCAAGGATTTGAAAACTATGTAGGTTTAATTATTGTTTCTTCGAAAAGTCAACATATTCATGAATCATTCATTCAAAATATAGGTCAAGGCATAACTATTTACAAAGGCGTAAAAGGCCATGGAAAGTCTGGGCCATCAGAAGTAAATGAGATTATTCATGTTGTGGCCAATCGAATCGATGCCCTTAGAATCAACAGCTTAATTAGTGATATAGATAATGATGCATTCGTTACGGAGTTTGATGTGAACAATGTCAAAGGAGGAAAAATTAGGAAATTATTGAAGAATGAAAAAGCCCTTGTTACTTAACAGGTGAACAAGCGTGAGAATTGCATTATTAATAGGTAAATCAAAACGAAAATGAGTCGAAGTGCAAGCAGATCAGCTATTTGGCGGTTTAGGCGCCTATTAGCTTTAGAGCGAAAGGATATTAGCCAAGTATATATTTATGCCTTTTTTAATGGCTTAGTAAACCTGACCTTACCATTGGGTATACAGGCCATTGTCAATCTAATTCAAGGTGGGCAAGTGACGACCTCCTGGTATGTCTTGGTAACTTTGGTAATTGTGGGCATTGCCATGACAGGTATATTGCAGCTATTACAATTGCGGATCGTGGAGAACATTGCGCAACGTGTATTTACCAACGCCTCTTTTGAATTCGCCTTACGGATTCCACGAATTAAATATGCAGCCTTGCGTAATTATTATGGTCCTGATTTAGCCAATCGATTCTTTGATACATTAACCATTCAAAAAGGATTGCCTAAAATCTTGATTGACTTTTCCTTGGGCTTATTTCAAGTGATCGTAGGATTGATAGTCTTAAGTCTATATCATCCATTCTTTATCATCTTTAGTGTGATACTGGTAATCATCGTGTATCTGATTATTTCCTTGACGGGTCCAAGAGGACTAAAAACCAGTATCCAAGAATCAACATCTAAGTATAAGATCGCATTTTGGTTAGAAGAGATTGCACGTAGTAAGTTGTCATTCAAGCTTGCTAGTGATAATAAATTGAGCTTGAGTAAAACAGACGAACATGTTTCTGATTACCTCGCATCCAGAGAAGATCATTTCTCAGTGATCATTAATCAGTCGGTGTATTTAATCATATTTAAAGTTTTAGTAGGTGCTGGTCTCTTAATTACAGGAAGTATGCTTGTCTTCAATGAGCAAATGAACATTGGACAGTTTGTTGCGGCGGAGATCATCATCATTTTAATTATTGCATCGGTTGAAAAAATTATCAAAACAATTGACGCTATATATGATGTATTGACGGCATTAGAAAAAATAGGCTTTGTGTTTGACAAGCCAATGGATGAGTTTAAAGGGGTTCAATTGAAAAAATCGGATGATTCTTTTTCAATCTCATTAGAAAATTTGAGTTATCGATATGCTGATGCCGTCGCAGATACCTTAAATGAGATAAATTTAAATATTCCACAAAATACTTCAACAATTATATCCGGCCCACCAAGCTCTGGTAAGTCAACACTCCTTAAGTTGATAGCAGGTGTTTTAGAACCGTCTGATGGCATTATAAAGTTTAATGAATTTCCAATACGTTCTTTGGATTTTGAAAACTTGAAGCAAGATATCGGTTTTTGTATCAGTAGTGGTGAAATATTTCATGGGACGATTCTAGATAACATATCATTAGGTAGGGATTTGGCAAGCCCTGAAAATATAAATACGGCTATTCGGATCACAGGTTTATCTCCTTATTTGTCAAAAATGCCGTTAGGTTTTAAAACGGTTATCGATCCTGAAGGAAAAAAGACGCCCAAAAATATTCAAAATCGAATTCTACTAGCCCGGGCTATTGCTACGAATCCAAGGCTTTTAATCTTGGAGGACCCTTTAAATAGTGTAAATACGGAAGAAAAAGAAAAAATCATAAAAGCATTGACGAATGAAGACAATAGATGGGAAATATTGGTTTCATCCGTTGATAATATTTGGAAGAAATATATACCCAATATTATAGAAATCTCAGACGGTAAAATTGTAGAATCAAATAGCTAAACAGATATGTTGAATATAAGTACAAAATCGGTTTCAGGGCTAATTGATAGAAAGCAATTTAACGCCTATTCAAAATTGAAAAAAAGATCTCATTCTAGATTGTTGCTGCGAATATTGATATTAATTTTTATCCTATTCATTCTTTGTATGTTTTTGCCTTGGACTCAAAACATTCGTTCTAATGGGTATGTCACAACATTAAATCCCTATGATAAACCGCAGAATATTCAAGCACAAATAGGAGGTAGTATTAAGGAATGGTATGTCAAGGAAGGGGATGTTGTTCAAGTAGGGGATACCATAGTAAGATTGACCGAAGCCAAGGCTGATTATTTGGACCCGCAGATTTTAGATAATACTAAAGTCCAACAAGAAGCTAAGGAGCGATCCGCAGATGCTTATCTTATCAAGCGGAGCTTTTTAGAAGATCAATTAGCAGCATTGATAGAAAATAGAGATTATAAATTAGGTCAACTGGATATAAAGAATAGACAAGTAGATCTAAAGCTTGAATCTGCATTGTTAGAACTGGAAGCGGCAAAAGTATATGCTGATAATGCAGCAAAGCAATTTGAACGCATGCAAACAATGTATGATCAAGGGATTAAGTCTCTAACAGATTTAGAAACTAAGAAATTAAGTAATCAGGAAGCTAAAGCCAAGCGGATTTCTATTGAAAATAAAATAGCGGATTTGCAAAATGAAAAGCAAAATATTCAACAGGAAATAGAAATAGTTAATACTGAAGTCCAACAAAAAACGGCCAAAATAGAGAGCGAAATCAATAGTGCAGATTCATACCGATATTCACTATTGGGCGAATCAAATAAGTTGCAATCGAAATTCAATCAAATCGAGCAGCGACAAAAATCATTTACAATTACCTCGCCGATAGCGGGTCGGATTACCAAAGTGTTGAAAAATGGGATTGGTGAATTTATTAAAGAACAAGAGAGTATTGCCACTATAGTTCCTGTGGATTATCAAAAGGCAGTGGAGCTATACATTGATCCTATTGATATGCCTTTAATTCAGGAAGGCAAACAGGTACGACTCCAATTTGATGGATGGCCTGCCATAGTATTTAGTGGTTGGCCAGATAATTCCTTTGGTACCTACGGGGCGTCCGTTTATGCTATCGATAATGATATCAGCGAGAATGGCAAGTACCGCATTTTGGTTATAGAAGATGATAGTGAAAAAGAATGGCCATCATTGATACGCATTGGGTCGGGAGCTAGAGGATTACTGTTGTTAAATGATGTCCGGGTGTATTATGAGATTTGGCGAAAGCTCAATGGATTTCCGCCTGATTTTTATGACCCTGAGAAACGAAAAGATGTAAAGAATAAAGCACCCTTACGAAAAGTAAAGTAATGAAATTTTATACACGAAAACTAATTAAACCTGGTGACTTAAACGCCAATAACACCCTATTTGGTGGGGCGCTTCTGAAATGGATCGATGAGGAAGCAGGCATATATGCAATGACTAAATTGGATACGCACAAGGTGGTGACAAAGTTTATCTCAGAGATCAATTTTGTCAATTCATCTAAGCAGGGCGATGTTATAGAAATTGGATTGGAATTTAAATCTATCGGCAGAACAAGTATTACCTTTTCTTGCATTGTTCGAAATACGTTTTCAAAGAAAACGATCATCTCTATTGATAAAATCGTATTTGTCAAAATTGATGAAAATGAACGAGCCAGTCCGCATGGAAAAACAATCGATAATCTAGGATTTACAGTTAAAAATAAACCCTTATAAACGTGAAGTACGTACCGCTTATATGGCTTTTAGTTTTATGTCTAATCAGTCCATTTGTCGTTGACGGACAGGATACCCTTTACGTGGATGAATTCCTAAATGTGGTCAAACAAAATCATCCATTGCTTAAGAAAGCGGCTTTGTTTGAGGAAATAGGAGATGCATACATTCAAAAGGCAAGAGGGACATTGGACCCCAAGCTCAGCTCAGATTATCAGCGGAAATTTTTTGACAATACTGACTACTTTCGGATCTGGCAAAGTGAGGCTAAAATCCCGACAAAGTATCCGATAGATTTTGCCTTAGGCTACGAAAATAACAGTGGTCAATTTTTAAATGAATCCTTGACTGTTCCTGCGAATGGACTGGTCTATGGTACGATTAATATTAGCCTAATTCGTGGTTTACTATTCGATCAGCAACGTTTCGATTTAGCGTTGGGTAAATTAAATGAGATCAAGAGTACGATAGACGAAGACATTCTAGAAAGGGATGTAACTATCCAAGCATTAGTGACTTATCTGGCTTGGTCCATTGGGTATTATGATCGGGACATAAAAGAAGAATTCTTACAACTCATTTTAGCTCGTCACCAAAATATTGTTGATTATGTTTTAAATGGAGACAAACCAGCGATCGATACTATTGAATCTCAGCTAAATATTAATACAGCTGAAAAGTTAGTATTGGAAAGCATCCAAAATTTAATCACCAAGGAACAAAAACTTAGTGTGTTTTTATGGAATGATAATGGGCAATTATTAACCATTACAGAGGCGCTAAAACCTATGCGACCCAAACAAGTACTTCAGTTTTTAAATAGTATGTTGGGCCCTATCGATCGACAATTTATCAATGATCCACTGTTGCAAAAAATTGAAAATCAGAAAGCGGTGTTGGCTCTTTCTAACAAACTGGAAAAAGAATCTTTAAAACCGAGACTAGATCTAAAATATAACACCTTGCTGAATATGGGCAAGGCAGATTTTGATCCTAGCTTTTCGCTAAATGACTACAAATATGGAATCGGTTTTGATTATCCTATTTTAAACCGAAAGACTAGAGGCCAGATCCGTCTAAATGAAGCCATGATAGATCAACTGGATTTTGATCAAAATCAATATACCCAAGAATTGTATACCAAGTATGATGCGCTGATTCAAAATCGAGAAGTACAAGAAGAAATGCTAAGCGTGCTAAATGAAAAACTCCAGAACAGCCAAGCGTTATACAATGCGGAAATTTTAAAATTCAACATTGGGGAATCCTCTGTTTTTCTGCTAAATCAGCGAGAGCGAAAGGTGTTAGAATCACAAATCGACCAGCTAAAAGGCTATTATTATTTGGGGAATACATTGACTGATTTGTATTATTTGCGATTGGGGCAGGAATAAAAATGGTGCCTAAAGGCCGTTTTTTTTATCAACTCGCTTATGCCTTCATAGCAAGATTTCAATTTTAATCAGTACTGATAATTAAGGAAGAATACAAGTGCCGTATTTAGGCTTGTTCGTACTATTTGGAATTGTCATTTTTTTGAAAAAAAATCAAAAAAAATATGGTTTTTCTGTAAACAAAAGAGTGTTATAGTCGTTATACTTGTAAATATAATAGTAGTAATACTATCAAACAAAATAGCATTAGTATCATGACGAATTTAGCTTTGTTTCAATATCAAAAAAATGAGCCTTATTTAAAGGCGGTTGCAATGCGATATACACGAGATATAGTAGATGCAGAGGACCTATTACAAGACACAGTATTCAAAATATTTTCAAAGTTTCATCAATTTACGCCTGACACAAACTTTAAGTCTTGGGCCCATACCATTATGCGCAACATATTTATTAATAAGTATCGTGCAAAGAAGAAAAGGCCTACATTAAATGTGGACAATCAAGGTTTTTTTGAGTCTTTAGCTATTTCGTTGAATGATGGCGTAAGACGTTTAACAGAGGATGAGATCATGTTGAGCATACAACGTTTACAACCTAAAAGCCAAGAGGTCTTGCAATATATATTGAAAGGATATAGATATGATGAAATCGCAGATGAGCTGGTTCTTCCTCTTGGTACAATAAAGAGTCGTATTTATTTCGCAAGAAAGGAATTGAAGACAGAACTAGAAAAGCAAAACAAAATATACCAAAGATGATAGGCATTAAGCTCGATATAGAAGTGAAACCATCGATTTATTTGAGGGATCCGTCTATGACTGATCTTGGCAAACGAATCTTGTCACACGGAATCAAACTATTAGATGAAGTCGGATTAGAAGAATTCAATTTCAAGAAGTTGGCTAATCAAATTAAGTCTACGGAATCCAGTATATATCGATATTTCGAGAACAAGCACTACCTATTTATTTACCTTATAAATTGGTATTGGGAATGGACATCAACAAGAATTGATTTAGTCCTTTTAAACATAAAC
>JAHDDO010000023.1:64016-66286 GCA_020629315.1 Saprospiraceae bacterium
AATAACAACATCTATTTTGCAAAGCATTTACCTAGATTGACAGACATAAAAGAAGAAAATAAGGAGGAAATTACTGAGCAAATATTTGCTATGGTGTACAACACAGTAATTGCCGCATTGAATCATAAATATTAAGTACTCATTAAAAACAGATGCCATGAAAAGTAAGAATTGTAAAATTATTTTGAGCCTTATAGTTGTGGCTCTTTTCAGTCAAAGTTGCGTAACTATTAAACAAGGAGAAGTTGGTGTCAAGCGTAAACTAGGGACCTATTCTGATCAAGGGTATACAGAAGGGCTACGCGTGTACAACCCTGTAACTAGTAGGATAATTAAAATTTCTACACAAACAGAGAACTTAGAAGTAGGTCTGAATATACCTTCAAAAGAAGGATTGAACATTTATTCGGAAGTCAGCATATTATACAATGTTGATGCAAAGGAGGCGCCAGATCTATTAAGACAAATTGGTACTGATTATGAAATGAATGTGATCTTACCTGTATTTAGATCTGCCGTGGCCGATGTATCGGCAAATTACTTTGCTAAAGATATGCACACGGGCGAACGCTCTAGTATTGAAACTGCCATCAAAGAACGTATGGCAACGTATTTAGACGATAAAGGAATTGGGGTGGAAGCCGTTTTATTAAAAAGTATACAATTGCCGGCAAGTTTATCAAATGCCATTGAGGAAAAATTAGAAGCTGAGCAACAAGCCGAACGTATGCAATTCGTACTTACTCAGGCTGAAAGAGAGGCTGAGCAAAAGAGAATTGAAGCTGAAGGAATACGAGATGCGCAACTTATCATTGCTGAAGGTCTAGACGATAAAATACTACAATTTAAATCGTTAGAAGCCTTCGATAATTTGGCAAAATCAAATAATGCAAAAGTTATTATAAGCGATGGCGATATGCCAATAATCTTGAGTGACAAATAATTTTCGCAGGTGAGGGTGTAAAGACATCCTCACCTTTTAATCCACCAAAATCTATAATTATGAAAACTAAAATACTAGTCATATTACTTTTCCCAATAGTTAGTTTCGGACAGCTGATGGAAAATTGGATTTCTATGGGGGATACCCAATTTAAACTGAATAATACTATTCTTGCTATTGAATCATATACTACACATATAGAAACATATCCAGATGATCCGCTAGGTTATATTAAACGAGCAAAGGTTTATTTTTTTACTGGGCAAGAAGACCTTGCTAATACGGATTTACAAATGGCAAATTCATTAAATCCTTTTGCGTTCCTATATATTGATCCAGATTTAAGGGCTAGCAGTTTTGCTAGTAAGACTTATCACTATGACCCAACGCAATCCGAAGATGAATTTTTTAAATCGCCTATAAAAATTGACCATTATACAAAGGTTTTATCTGACCTAGACGCGATGCATGCCCAAGATGACATCTTATTGGAGGCCATGGAAAATATTCAAGAAAAAGATTTTGATAATGCCTTGTCATTACTCAATGAGGTAAATCAAAATGAGCTAAACACTAGCGTAGTACTAGATTTGCGTGGCTTGATTGAATATAAGAAAGGTAATCTAGAGGAAGCGCTATTGTTATTTGATAAAGCCATCATTGAGAATCCTAATTTCCCTATCGCTTATCATAATCGATCCCTTGTTTATAAGCAATTAGGGTTTATAGATTTAGCCAAGAAAGATTTAAAAAAAGCAATATCAATGAATAGTAACATTTCATTGTTTCATTTTACCATGGCTGCTGTTGCAGAAAAAAATTATGATGTCCAGGACGCCATTGATTCATATGATAAGGCACTCCAGATTGAACCCAATTATAATGAAGCCATGCATAATTACACGGTTCTATTAAAACGAATAGGGGAATATGATGACGCTATGCTATTGATAGATGAAGGAATGGCATCAAGTCCTAATGACCCCATTCATAAATTGACGAAAGGTAATCTACACTTCATTTTTGGCGAATTTCATGAAGCTGAAGAAGCCTATTCTGATTATGTTTTATATAGAGATAATGATTTGGAAGGACTTTACAATTTAGGGCTTACCCAATTGTTATTAGGCAAAAAATTCGAAGGCTGCTTACATATAGAAGCAACTATCAATGATAAAACGAATAAAGATCGCTTATTGCTTTATGAGCATTTTTGTGAAAAAACGCCTGAGTTAAATAATAGTTCATATGGTTTTTAAACCGCTTCAGTATCCAGTAATTGGTTAATCGTTAAGAGAGAGTGAAACGTCACTCTCTCTTAATTTAG
>JAHDDO010000060.1:0-4974 GCA_020629315.1 Saprospiraceae bacterium
CGCATACCTTGCAACATCCTGAAATTCACGGTCGTTGGAATAATCATTTTCACTTAAGCCGACTTCATTTACAATTTCATTACAATATAGCTTGGCAGTATGATTTGTCTCCCATTCTTAGTACCCATCTGAATAGATATAAGGCATCGAAGCCAGATGAATATTTACAGCCGCCCGCTCCTCTGCAGCGTGGCCCCATAACCAGCTCGGATATAGTAGAGGTAGCTACTAATGAAATCCTTTGTAAAAATCGAATTTCAGATTGGGCAAAAACGGTATATCAAGTATGGGCCCCGTATCATGACGTAGTCGATAGGATTTCTCAATCATTTATAAACAGGTAAATTGAAAATTGAATGAATAGAAATCAGATGTGTAAACAACTGGCATTAATTTTTTGCTTTTTCATATACGGGTTAGCTAACCCAGGTCTTAGTGCTCAGGAAGTTTCGTTGTATCAGGAAGTACTTGCTACAAAACGAAATATGGCAAAGGAGCTAAATATGAGCGGTAAAAAGTGTACTTGGGATTCACGTTTATATAAGACCAAAGAGAAAAATGGCTTAGTGGGTCTATATACGCACCAAGATGTAGAAATTATACCCCCTCAATTTTCTACTATTTTGGGTCCTCCATTTAATTGGTTAGTGCAAGTAGCTACAGAAGATCGTGAAGGCTACGAAGTGTATAACCTGGCTGGTATTAAACTGCCTCTTGATAATATCTATTCAATGCGAGGCATACCTGATGTTTTATGTGCTTTAGATGCCTAGGATCCTAATTCTCCAGCATGTCAAGATCAATCTTATGCGTTTTCCGTAAATCAACGCTGCTCATATTACATATGCACCGATCTAAATTATCAAAAGTCGTGAGCGTGGTCAATTGTGGTGATTCATTTCTATATACTACGAAGGAAAGAAAAGACGGAGAGCTACGATCACGAATGTATAATGAAGCTAGTGAAGAACTACTTTCTTGGGAAAATGGCGAATTAGTTAGTGATCCAAGCCAGATACGAGCCTATGCTTCTATGGTGGTATCCGAAATGCCTTCCAAAGAAATCGCCGCTTTTGTCTCCTTTGATGGCTCGAAAGGCATTTTTATATACGCAGACTCAAGTATTGAGGAGGTTCGACGCAAAGAATAAAACATAAAAAAAGACCGCTTTATCCTAAGATAAGCGGTCTTTCAAAACAGTAGGGGTGATAGGATTCGAACCTACGACCCCTTGGTCCCAAACCAAGTGCGCTAACCGGACTGCGCTACACCCCTGTAATTGTTCTTTAGTCCGCGGTGAGAGGGGGATTCGAACCCCCGGTACCTGTTTCCAAGTACGCCGGTTTAGCAAACCGGTGGTTTCAGCCACTCACCCACCTCACCTTTACAATGGACATATCGTTAGTATGTCCCGCCTTAAGCGGACGCAAATATAACTGCTTCACCCCTATATTCAAATCAAATTTTGTGAATATTTCTATATATGATTGTTTTTATATACGTTTGTACTATAAGATCCTTTTAGATTTTTTCTGAGTTATGTATCTGTGATCCTTACCAACCATGAGAGGAGATAATAGCAAAGGAAAAATTTGGGCTCCCTCGGGAGCCCTTTTTTATTGCCTTTTTTTACTGAATCATGGCGATTATGTCAATAAGCTTCTATGTAAATAAAACACATCCAGAAGCGCCGAAGCCAACTATTTATGCGTTTGAGGAGCTTGTTTTTCTTTTCTTGATCAGCATCACGACCAGATATAATAAGGCTGTTACTAGCCATACATATTGTATACCTTGTGTTCCGGATTGTATATACTGTATTGCAATCACAAGGGCAATAATGCTATTCAATAGGAAGATTAGCATTTCCCCTATTTGTCTTTTGCGTGCATTGTTAAACTGGAAGAGCATTCCAATATTGAGTATCGCAGCTAGTATTTGAATAGCAGCAAAAACATACTGACCTTCTGATATTGCATTTATCCCACTCAAAAGAAATAGGAAGGCGCCTAGAATGAATCCAAATTTAGATAGTCTCTTTTTACGAGTGGCATTCATGGTCTTTGAATATATTCATTGCGATAGAGGTCCGGAATGCTAGGTCCTGTGGCGGTATCGCCGCCACAATAGGACGGAGCTTAGCGAACCATGTAGGGACTCGGCCGTAGACCGTCGCCATCGGCGACGGTCGGAGGATCGCCCTATTTTTAATACGCTTTCGCGAAAATAACTCGTTGTTTGGATGGCTTACCGGTTACAATACATGTGCCTTCGCCTTCTTCATCATCTGGGATACAACGCAAGGTCGCCTTAGTGTCATCCTTTATTTTCAATTCAGTTTCGGTTGTACCATCCCAATGAGCACTGATGAATCCACCTTTATTTTCGAGTACCTCCTTAAACTGATCGTAGTTATCCACGGGTGTAATATGCTCATTTCTGTGGGCTAGTGCCTTTTCGAATAGCCCACGCTGCATATCATCTAATAGATTTGCAACGTGCTCAGCTATGCCATCCATTGAGACATTTTCCTTGGTTTTAGTATCTCGTCGAGCGACTTCGATCTGATTATTCTCTATATCTCGTTTTCCAATGCCCAGTCGGACAGGCACTCCTTTCATTTCATATTCTGCAAACTTGAAGCCCGGTCTATTTTTCTTATCCGTATCAATTTTTACTGAAATACCTTTCTCTTTTAATTGAGCTGCAATACGTTCGGCGTGCTCCATAATCTCTCCGTTTGGTTTCGGAATCGGAACTATCACTACCTGCAATGGCGCTAATTTTGGCGGTAAAACCAAACCTTCATCATCTGAATGCGTCATAACTAAAGCACCGATCAATCGAGTGGATACCCCCCACGAAGTAGCCCATACAAACTGTTCTTTATTATTATTATCCAGATATTTTACATCGAATGCTTTGGCAAAGTTTTGACCTAGGAAGTGCGATGTACCTGCTTGAAGTGCCTTACCATCTTGCATAAGCGCTTCTATGGTGTAGGTTTCTAAGGCTCCTGCAAAGCGTTCGTTAGCTGATTTAGCCCCTTTTATAACAGGCATAGCCATATAATCCTCTGCAAATCGGGCATATACTTCATGCATCTTTTGTGCCTCTTCAATGGCTTCGGCCTTAGTCGAATGCGCGGTATGCCCTTCCTGCCATAAAAACTCTGCTGTTCTCAGGAAAGGGCGGGTACGCATCTCCCATCGAACCACATTGGCCCATTGATTAATAAGAATCGGTAGGTCTCTATATGACTTAATCCAATCTTTATAGGTATTCCAAATGATGGTCTCACTCGTAGGCCGCACGATCAACTCCTCTTCCAGTTTAGCAGATGGATCCACAACAACACCGGGGCCATCTGGATTATTCATCAACCTATGGTGGGTAACCACGGCACATTCTTTAGCAAATCCTTCTACATGTTCGGCTTCCTTACTCAGAAAGCTTTTAGGAATAAATAGAGGGAAATAGGCATTGATGTGACCGGTTTCCTTGAACATTTTATCTAATTGGGATTGCATTTTTTCCCAAATGGCAAAGCCGGTGGGTTTAATCACCATACAACCTCTGACTGCCGAATGTTCGGCTAATTGTGCTTTGCGCACGATATCATTATACCACTGTGAGTAATTTTCGGATCTATTCGTTATTTCTTTTGCCATAATAAATGCTGTATGCCCTTTGCTAGCGGGATTTTCGTATCGTTAAAAAGCTTTAACTATTATATTAACGCCTTTAAAAATGTTTTAACTGTTTTTGTGACACAAAAGTAATAATTTGGTGTTGTAAGCATTAGATGATAAAACTTAATACTATGAAAACTAGAATATTGCTCTCGGTACTTACCCTTCTAATAGGATACACCGGATTTGCTCAATTCGACGATCTGTACTACAATCCTGACACGGATGTAGAGTATACCAACGTAACATATGGGGATGATTATGATGAATACGATGACTATGAAAGTTATGATGGATATGATGATTACGAGTATTATGACAGAGATGCATACTACTACTCTAGTCGAATAAGAAGATTTAACAGAAACAGATGTGGCATTGGATATTATTCAGGCGTATTTGTAGACCCATTCTTCTACTCTCCGTATGGATTTAACAGCTTTAGCTACTACGATCCGTTCTATGATCCATTCTATGGACCTAATTTTAGAGTACAAGTTGGCAACCCATGGGGTTGGGGCTGGGGACCTCGATACAGAGTGACTCATTACTATGCAACGAATTACTACGGCTGGGGATATGATCCTTGGGGTTTTAACAGCTGGGGTTACAATGGTTGGGGCAACAACTGGGGTAATCCATACTGTCCAGGTGGATGGAACAATGGTTGGGGTAATAGCTGGGCTGGTAGTCAGTACTATGGAAACAGCAACTCTAGTTACGATCCATATGGTGGCCGAGCGACGTACTATGGTGCACGTGGCAATAGCTCAACATCTAGTTCGACTAAAGGGGTGAAAAAATCACCTCGATACCAAGGAAATCCAGGTGTTACAGGTACACCATCACACTCTTCTGACAAAGCAGTCACTACGGGAAGCCGAGTATTGCGAGATGAGAATGGTCCAGTAAGCCAAGATAGAAATACATATACAAAACCTCAGGTAGAGCGTAACGACAGATATACTAAACCAGAGACGTCTAGATCATATGAGCGATCTGATAAGCCAAGCTATGAGCGTAACAGTTCAAGATCTTCTAGCAAGAGTTATGAAAGATCAAGCCGAAGCTCAAGCAAGCCTTCATATGAGCGATCAAGCCGAAGCTCCAGTAAGCCTTCTTACGAAAGCTCTCGATCGTCAAGCCGAAGCTCTAAACCTTCATACAATAGCTCTCGATCTAGCAGTCGAAGCAGTATGGGAAGCTCTAGATCAGGCAGCTCAAGCCGAAGCAGCATGAGTAGAAGTTCGTCTTCAAGCCGAAGCAGCATGAGCCGAAGTTC
>JAHDDO010000060.1:5074-14286 GCA_020629315.1 Saprospiraceae bacterium
GAAGCAGCATGAGTAGAAGTTCGTCTTCAAGCCGAAGCAGCATGAGCCGAAGTTCAAGCAGCCGATCTTCGTCAAGCCGAAGTTCTAGCAGCAAAAGCTCGCGAAGCCGAGGTGGCGAATAAAGACGCAAGTATTATAAAGTATTAAGATAAGAGGGGTTAAATGGTAATTTTAACCCCTTTCTTTTTAACGAGAAAACAAGACAACATGAAAACGATATATGCAATAGTTTTGAGTGTGATGGCCATGACCGTTTTACAAGCACAATCTGTAACAGAGGCCGTCCGGTATAGCTTTGGCGAACCGGTAGGTACAGCGAGAGTCGCGGGTGTAGGTGGTGCGTTTGGTGCGATGGGTGGAGACTATGGTGTAGTGGCCATAAATCCAGCAGGATTGGGTGAATATTGGAAGGGCGAGCTTAGTTTTAGTCCTGGATTTGGAACTGTAAATTCGGATGCATATCTAAATGATGAATCCAGTAATGTAACGAACTCTACCGATAACACGATTTTAAATCTATACAACCTAGGGATCGTATTTGCCAACCGAAAGGCGTCAGGTGATTTTCAAACTTCTAATTGGGCCATTGGCATCCATAGGGTAGCCAATTTTTCAGAGCGATTTGAGTATTCTGGTTATACGCAAGGTAGTATAACGGAACGATTTAAGGAATTAGCGAATGGAAAGACGTTCGATCAATTGGATGATTTTGAAGCGTATCCTGCGTATTGGACCTCAGCTATTTTCGATGACGATGATGATTTGCAGTATGATAGTGACATATCTGACATTGCCTTTGTAGATAAATCTCAAATTGTAAGCCGCAGTGGTCGAATGAATGAATTGAATGTGTCCTGGGGTGGAAAGTATAAGGAGAAGTTCAATTTGGGTGTAGGTTTAGGTATTCCAATTGTCCGATTTACGGAGAATAAAGAATATGTAGAATGGGATCCAGGAGATGAAATAGACCTGTTTAATAGTTTGGTTTACCGAGAGAACTTGACCACTGATGGGGTAGGGATAAATTTACGTGTTGGCGCTCAGTATACAATGTTGAATTTCTTACGACTAGGTGCTGTCTTGCAGTCGCCAAGTTATTTGGCTTTGGAAGACGAATATGACACGGTATTGGACTACGACTATACCTTAGAGCCGGGTGCGGAACCGTATGAGTCACCGATTGGGACGTTTGAATATACGATGATCACACCTTGGAAAGCCACATTGAGTGCAGGCGCTTTGTTGAAGTTGGGTAATCTAAATGGCTTTATCAATGCGGATCTGGAATATTTAGACTATACGAATGCTCGTTTGGATTTTAGGGATGTGGATGTGCGCTTAGAGGATGAGGCCAATGATGATATTGCGGTCCAGTTGAGTGGTGCTACTAATTTGAGGATAGGCGGTGAATTGGCTTACCGAAAGATTCGTTTACGTGCGGGGAGCTCATTTCTGGCATCACCTTACGGCCTGGATGACGGAAATTTGGGGGCTACGAGTGTGAATACCAGTTTTGGAATGGGCTATCGTGGTGACAAGTTTTTTATAGATGCGGCGTGGCGTGCGCGACAGTTTGACGAAGGATATTTGCCATATCGTGTTTTAGATATTGAGCGAAACCAAGTTGTAACAAATGAAAAAAGTATTTCCAATTTGATATTTACCCTTGGATTTAAGTTCTAGGGTATCTATGGAAGAAAAAAACCGATCCTGAATGGGTCGGTTTTTTTTTGTTTGTGAAGTTCTTTTTGATGAGACTCGCTGCTTACCTTAGGGGTAACAAACGAAACCATTATCAGAAAGCTTTTCTGTTTTTCTATTTTTTTGGCGGTCCAATGTTATGCCTATAATGGATACGCTCAATTAAACGATACCCTTTGTTGCAAGGACCGTATTAAGGTGGGTGTACGGCATTTGCAAATCCAAGAAGGGAATATTAACCCCTTAATTCACAATAGCCAAGCGTTCCTAATTGGGTATAAGTTTTTTCCTGATTTGGATGGCTATAATACGATGGAATTGGCCACGTATTTACAACGGCCAAGAACCAGATTAGAAGGCAGTGCCTCTTCTTTCCATTTTCAATTTCATTTAGCCTATAATAAGCTATGGAAGAGTGCGTACTCTACTAATTGGTATGGCTTTTTAGGACCTTCATTGGCATTGGATTATACCATCGGATTTTATCCTCAAT
Organism: Saprospiraceae bacterium; assembly: GCA_020629315.1. Lineage (GTDB taxonomy): Bacteria > Bacteroidota > Bacteroidia > Chitinophagales > Saprospiraceae > JAHDDO01. Next base: position 7,269 of record JAHDDO010000060.1, read on the forward strand.
GGGATGAATCACATCTACACTGGGCCAATAATCTAAGTGTAGATCTTAAGTATATCTTGGGGTATATCTTGAATAATGGCAAGCATTTAAAAATGGATGTGCGACTACCTGTAGCAGCCTTGATAAGTCGAAGTGCCAGCCATACACGAGATAAAATCGATGATTTTAGTGGTGCTGGAATCATCTCTAACTTGCATAGTAATATAGAATTTGGGAGTATTAATAAATATTTGGCCATAGAGCTGATTCCTGAGTATCAGTTTTATCGGAGTGATTCATTCATCATAAGTGGTGCATATACATTTAACTACACGCAGATAACAAGCAGTTATAGTCGTCCATTTAAGAATATTACCCATGCGTTTGTGATAAATTGGTATTGGTGATGAGGTATATATATATCATCTTAGCTTTAGTGTTTACGTCTTGTTTACAAGAAGCACATTTTAAATCGAGTTTTGATGGTTTTGTTCCAATGTCCGGGTTGGATGACACGGAGATTGGAGAAATCACAAATACAGAGGCGGATGTAACGCTACTAACGTCTGTCTTCGAGTTAGTCCATGATAAGGATCGATTTCCTGGAGCCAAATCCTTGTTGATTTATAAAGATCGAGTATTGGTGGCTGAGAGCTATCCAGGAGGAGATAGCCTTGCGTTGAAGCCGGAGAGTATTCAATCTTGTACTAAAAGTATTACCTCATTAGCGGTGGGTGCCTTAATTCAAAATGGATTTTTGGCACCGCATGAGTTATTCGAACCTTTACATGAATTATTGCCAGATGCCTTTCCAGTAGGATCCCCTGGTAGTGGATTGACCCTAGATGATTTATTGACCATGCGATCAGGCTATGATTTTGATAATAGCATCGATACACGGACATTATTTGAGTTAGAAGGAAGCAGCTTGGATTGGTTATTGGGGCGAGAGCAACTATTCCCTCATGGTCAAGTAACTAATTATAATGACGGCGATCCTCACATTGTAGGTGCAATAGTACAGGAATTGAGCACGATACCCTTCCATCGATTTGTTGAGAATACGCTTTTTCAACCCTTGGGTATTACGAACTACCATTGGGAGCAAGGTGCTGATGATTTGGCCTATGGTGCTTTTGGATTACATGTATCACCGAGAGATTTAGGCAAGCTCGGTCTTTTAATGGCTAATTATGGCTTATCAAATGGTGATTTGCTTGTAGCCCCAGCGTTTCTTGAATCAGCCACATCAGTGCATACAGTGGGCGATTTTAATGGTATCCCATATGGCTATTATTTTTGGATCTTCCCGTCATTAGATGGATTTGCGGCTTTAGGTCATGGAGGCCAATTTATTTTTGTGATCCCGGAAGAAAATGTGCTTGCGGTTTATACAGCAGATCCATATACTCACCCTGATCAATTTGGTGAATTTACCAGACTAATGGAATTGATAGCCAGAAGTATGGTTTTGTAATTAGCTGATTGAGCCCTTAATAGCTTTCTTAAGCATGGCCACTTGCCCCATATGATAATACGCATGTTCGATCATGGCCTCAATATTTCTTCGATACGACCCATAGTCTTCTTTAACAAAAAAACTATTCAAGGTGTCTTCATCCATGGCAGCAACATGCTGTGCAAAAGAGCGTGCATCCTCTTGCAGACTGCGTCTTAAGGCATCCCATTTTTGGGCAGAATCAATACCTTGATGTTCGTAACTAAATTTGTCTCTTATGGTAAGTTCGCCTCCATTAAAAACGTGAAGAACGCCATGGAGATAATAATGAATGTGGAACGTTAACGCTTTGATGGTATTTAGGTTTTCTATTTTTTGCTGCGCTTCTTCCCAAGTAATATTATCCAATAACTGCTTGTAATTTGTGAATGCAATCCATTTTCCATCCACAAAAACATCGCTTAGTCTTTTAGCTAACTCTTTTCCAGATTCCATCATTTATTATTTTTTAAAGATTCATATAGCGTCAATGCTTTATTGAAATTAGAAACATTCATTCCTCCATCAGGTGTGTAAAAAGATTCAAAATTACATTGGTCCTCCAACAAAACACAAAGTGAGGCGATACGGGAATCCACATTAGGTGATGAAGTACCATCTTCCAATATATGCCGTATGCCTTCTATTTTCTGATCCATAAAGATGTGGCAGAAACCATCTTTAATTTCCCAATGCAATTCTTTGTTCCAGTACTTCGCTATTTCCAGTTTGTTGGTTTCGTTTACTTTATCGCGTAAGGACTCTATGGTGCTGCCATCTTTTTTTGATATCGCGTTTAAAATTCTCAGATTTGTTTCATCTGTTGTGCTTGGACTATGTACGTCGAATGAAGATGCTTCAGCTGTTTTTTTTGAATGGTTGGTACAAGATATAATTATAAGTACTGAGAATAATAGAAGTATACGAAGCTTCATAGCCAATAATTTGGTCTAAGATAGGGCTTGATCTGAAAATGTTTTCTGTATCTTTTGAAGGTGTTTACTATTCTTTTCTGCATATCGGCTTACTTCGTTTTCCTCATTATTATGGAGATCAGAGCTTCAAAGGCTTGTCCTGATGATACCGCACTTAGAAAAGCGATCTCAAATAGGATGTCAAAAAAGTCAGGAGAGTACAAACGAATTGTTCGCCACCTCTCAAATTGTGAGATTTGTAAAATGAAAGTGGATGAATTTAATAACTGATTGGCTTAGTTAAGATCGTTGGTTTTGCATGCGTATGGCCCATAACTTCTCTAAAGCAAAAACCACAAGTGCTCCTACAACTACTTTGAGAAGAGCCCCTTTCCAGAAAGGGAAAAAACCATATTCCAAAGCTACGGAAACATTGTTCTTTACCGCTAAATGCCCTAAACCAAAAATAAATAGAATTATAGACGCAATTAATAGGGCTAAAAATATAAGCAGCAAATTTTCTTTCCAGCCTATTTGCATTAAGTAGGCTACCGTTATACCTGCGAAAATAAATCCATATATAAACCCACCCGAACCGCTCATCACTTGCTCCCATCCTGAAGAACCATCGGCAAAGAAAGGGAATCCTAAAATCCCAAGAATAAAGTAAATACTTAAGGCTAGAAGCGCCTCGATGGGGCTTAGAAAGCTACAGAATATTAGAACGGCTAGACTTTGGCCGGTAAAAGGAATACCGTTCCCAATGGGAAGTTCCCAAGACAATTGGGCAGAGAAAGCTATTAGGAGTACCGTTATGAGTATCGGTATTCCTCTAAATTTGGAATTTGATAGCATGGCTCGAAAGTAAGAAATTGAAGCCTATTTATATGAATCAACTATCACTATTTCTATGTAGCATTTGTTTAGGCTGACAGAAGTGTGTCAACTATTGATAAATCATAATTATTCTACGACAATATTAATATACTTGACGTCCCCATCTGATCGTATCAATCTAACTAGATACATTCCAGCAGGAAGTTCGCTAATATCATTTTTTGCTCGTTGTAATGAGCTAATAAACATCCCTTTCATATCAACTAACTCGATGCTTTGAATATCTATATCAGTATATTCTATATAGAGGAAGTCTAATGTAGGGTTTGGATACAATACGATTTTTCCTTCGGCCCAATTGACTACTGAGGAAACAAGAATTTCGCCATCACAATCTTCATCAATATCGTTATTAGCTATTTCTTCTGCATCTGGATTGATGTTTTCGTTCATATCATCACAATCTTCATCCATAGTAAATCCATCGCCATCTAGATCATCATCAGGCGTATTTTCATTACAATCATCATCTATACCATTATACGGTAATTCTTCAATGCTAGGATTTACTTCAGCATTAAGATCATCACAATCCTCATCCATAGTAAATCCATCGCCATCTAGATCATCATCAGGCGTATTTTCATTACAATCGTCATCTATGTCATTGTATGGTATTTCATCCATACTTGGATTGATAAGGGCATTAAGATCATCACAATCCTCATCCATATTGAATCCATCGCCATCTAGATCATCATCGGGAGTAGTTTCATTACAATCATCGTCGATACCATTATACACTATTTCAGGAGCGCCTGGATTAATATCAGGATTCGTGTCATCACAGTCTTCTGTAATCCAATATCCATCGCCATCTGCATCCGTACCTTCTAAAACTCCATCACAATTTTCGTCAATGTTATTGTTAGGAATTTCTTCAGCATCTGGGTTTATGTTAGGATTCGTATCATCGCAATCTTCATCTGAATTGAAGCCGTCATTATCATCATCTTGCACCTCTATAACTCCGTCACAATTTTCGTCGATGTCATTATTGGGGATTTCTTCTGCATATGGATTAATATCTGGATTTGTGTCATCACAATCGTGAAGTATGCCTATACCATCTCCGTCTTCATCTGTGATTTCGATGATGCCGTCACAATTTTCATCGATGTCGTTATCCGGAATTTCGGTGGCCCCTGGGTTTATACCCGCTTGAGTATCATCGCAATCCTCTATAAAAGTATAGCCATCGTTGTCCGCATCAAGTTCATTATAAAAACTATGAATGACATCCCAATTAAAGCTCGTAATATAATCTTGATCAGTACCATGATAGGTTATTTCACCTGTTTCGGGATCCCAACGTCTAATACGTTTGGTCGGCGTATTATCAGGTAGGGTAATCAAGCCATCTATCGGATTATCGCACATAAACGTGATGAAGGTTTCGTCTGCCTCTTCTGTACGTACATCTTCGCCATCTAGGTTCATTGAAAGAAGGGGTTCGTCGCTTGAAGCCGATATATAAATCCGATTTCTACTCGGTACATACAGTAGATCTCTATAGTAATCAAAATCGCCGATTAGCGGGAGGATGGTGTCTTTTTGACCAGAGATATAATTGTGTCTTATGATGGTATTTTCGCCCAATATTGAAATGGAATCTTCTTTATAATACAGGCTATTTTTTGATGGAACAATTACGGCATCGAAGTAACTTCTAGTCTGGTCATAATAGTCTATATCTCCTGTTGCCGGATTTAAACTAAAAAGGGTATTGGGGTTGGAAGAAGCAAAGAGATAACCCCACAGAAGGTCCGTTTCTTCATCATAGAACATGGGTGAGCTTATACTTTGATCGAGATGTATATGTTCTTCGTATTGACCAGAAGAAATATCTATCTCCAATAATGCTTTACTACTGTTCCATATCGAACAAATTAATTTGCCTTCTCGATAGATAAGGTCACCACCCATCTGGATATTCTCATCAGAAAAGATCGCCGTTTTTCCATCAGTATCCAATAGGTAGATTATATCATCTCCATAATCCACAGCTAAAAGATTGCCTTGGTCATCAAAGCATAAGCTACCAAATCCCGTTTCTGTGGATACGATATCTCGCTGTCCAGTGCTTACATCTAATCGATATAATACATCAATGTCAGACGCTTGAAAATAAAGATAACGTCCTGTAGGATCGAAGGTAGGGGTATAAAAGTCATCGTTAAAATCCCCTTCGTATAGGATCTCCAAGTCCGTTCCATCTGGATTGATGCTTACTAGGAGATGATCCCCCCAGCATGTCAAGTACAATTTTTTTGTAACCTTGGAATAAGCGATATCTGTAAAACCAAATTCACCATCATCTTCTCCCGGTTCAAAGTAGAATATTCGTTGATAATCAGTGCCATCCAAGTTCACGCTATAAATTTCATTATCCCAACGTTTACTGATATACAGTTTGTTATCATCAGGATTATAGGCCATTTTATCTGATCGAAGATCGGTAAGACCAGTTAGGAATTTTCTATTTTCAAATTGGGCATCGACCTCGAATAACAATCGTCCATCGTTGAGGTAATATTTGTCATTAATAAAGATCATATCATCGACATTGGAGATACCATATCCCTTATGTTGTTCAATGATATTTCCCTGTAGATCATAACTATAAATAGAACCAAATCTGGAAGTTGAGAATAATCGCTCATTTTTATTATCCACGGCGAAAAATCCGACACCATCCCTTGCCGTTTGATAGTTTTCTATGGATTGTGTCTCATAGTTATATTTGAACACACCTCTATTATAATAGTCATAGACATTGAAGTAAACCCCATCTGAACTACTGGTGTATTGGTCTATAGAGTTGTTGAAATAGCCCAGGTTTTGAACCTCATCAAGTACCATATCCCAAGCGTAAAGGTTTTCTTGCGTATGCGAGTAAAAGAGTAATTTTTGATTTTCTGAATCTATGTGAAAATTAAATAGATACGTCGAGTATTGGCTGTAATCAAACAGGGTAAAAGGGGTAAACTGAATCTCGTTTAAGTTATAATACTCTATCCGATCATCTTCAACATCTGAGTAATACAAGCTGTTTGAATTGTAGTCATATTGGAAGCTACGGGCGTCTTGATCACTGAATAGTATATTATCAAAGTCTTGTGTTTCTATGTCAAAACGAATGTAGCGCCAATTTTCAGATTCACCTTCCACCATGTACAAAGCATTATCCACTGGGTTAAAGCCAAAGCCGCCATAATAATCCACTTCACCCGCATATAAAGTATCTCTTTCTTGCCCTTCGTAATTCATGCTCATAATCCATCGGTCGGCTACTAAGATGAATACGCGTCTTCGTAAAGGGTCTAAGGCATAGCCGTTGATGTCTTCAAACGATCTCAAGCTAATAGTGCTAAGCGGATCGCCATCATTATCATACATTTTTAAATGTTCACCCGCACTAGAGAACATGATTTGATTCGTTTCGTCCCAAGTCAAATCACCTGCAGCTTGGAAAGTGCTAGGTATAAGTGTTTTAAAATTTTCGAGCTCATAGTCTGTGATGCTTATACCTCGATTGGTCTCATAATAGCAATAGGCTTGGCCAACAAGAGTAACATTGGACCATAAAAAAATAAGGATAATGGTAATTGATCTCATGGCTGTAAAATAGCCAATAAAGTAGGGAAAGTGGTATAGGAAAGTTATTCTTTTTGTTAGATACTAGATACTAGATACTAGATACTAGATACTAGATACTAGAATACCGATA
>JAHDDO010000024.1:0-2756 GCA_020629315.1 Saprospiraceae bacterium
GATGCGTTGAGCTGAGGTATCTATCAATGCTACTATCGGGGGTATGTCTTTATTTTACCTCCCACTTGCCATCTATCATAAACTGGCCATTAATGCAGGCTGGGTCGATGGAACTATCTTCTTGACTATCGATATTGAGAAAGCTTCCTTCTAGTACCGTTACGGTGGCATTGGGCCCCACTTCTAAGGCTTTACATTGATATGAGCCATCGACTACAACATCATCTGAATTATTTATAAGCACAATCTGGCAAGCTAAAGGAACGATCATTTGATCCCAATTGGTAGGCGTGCTCCATTGATCGTCATTGGCATTGCCTGTCCATATTATAGTATTATTTGAATCGAACACGCCATCGCAATTATTATCCATCCCATCACATATTTCTAAAGCACCCGGGTGGATACCTGCATTCGTATCATCACAATCTTGATCACTACAGAATCCATCTCCGTCTTGATCAATGCCCGATTCACCAAAGCAATCTGAACAGCTTCCTTTTAATACAAACAATGAAAGCGCATCGAAGTAGGAATCATTATCCGTACCTCCATTTCGAGTTCCTCTCAGGTATAGTCGACATTCTGTGCTATTCGTGGGTATCGAATCGGTTCTATTTACATAAGTCCAAGAATTAGCCAAGGTAGAAATAGTCTCCGTGGTGCTTATTAGATTGTTCGAATCATCATAGAATTCAAGATACATTTCTGGCAGATCTACACCACTGAAATTTCGGAGGTACCCACCAAAGCTAACAAGTCCTTCACCTATGCTGATGTCATCCATATACCCTAATAAATCGATACTCTGATAGGCGGTTCCTTGTTCCATTTCATTATCACACACACCACCCACAGCAAAGTTGAAATTTCCTTCAAAGGGGTTTACGGAATTACATTCTCCATTTTCTAATGATTCAATATCACCGATCCAGGATGTTATGCCATCTTCAGCGCCGTTATTTAAAAGCAAGTTACTTGATAATGTATCTGCTCCAGATTCATAAAAAAATGTGGTAACGTCTGACCAATTACTCCATTCAAGGCTCTGATCTCTGTATCGAACCCTCCAATGATAGGTTTCCCCCGGCGCTAGATTTACTTCAGTATCCGTAAGGTCATCATCGGCCTGCAAATTAACTTCATAGTAAAAGTTTTCGTTTTGGTACCACTGGCTTAGCACTAATGAATCTATAAAATTGCCAGATTTGGCTACTTCCCAATGTGATGCTTGCATACTGTCTAGCACTCCAGAGAATGCTGATGCTTTCAATCGTAAGCAAATGCTGGAAACCGATTCTCCATCTGATGGATAAACATTTTGAGGGGTATGTGGCGGGTATTCATTCTTAAATATAGTTAGCTCATCTCTAATCACATTATCCATTATTTCATCTTGGTCCCCTCTAGAATATCGAGTTAGCTTGAATTTTGGTTCTATACCTGCTTCGGCTTCCATAAGTACGAAACCATATTCATCCTGACTCTTGACGAATTCCGGATAATCTGCATTTGGAAATTCGCCCCAGTTATCTATCGCTCCTCCGGCTGTAGCCACATTAATCCACAGATGCTTATGATCACGTGATTGGCCCCTACTATATCCATGGGTATGTCCAAAAAAATGGACTGACGGTTTGCCACATTCTGAAGAGAAGTTTTGTAATGAGTCTATTACACTACCTGTAAAATCATTTTCTCCAGGAGTCCATAATTCTGACTTAAACGGATGATGTAGTTCTGCAAAAACAAAATCAATTTCTTCGGCATTACACGTCTCCTCTAATACTGTAGCTAACCAATCCAATTGTTGTTGGTCACCAGCATTGTTGGTATTTGAATTTAATCCGATAATTCTAATATTGGATATATCCTTATACCAACACTGCTCTTCTAAGCCATTGGCTCCATTCGTAGGTAATGAGAAGTACTTTAGAAAATTACCAAGTCCATTTCCTAAATACTCATGATTACCCGGTACGGGATATACGGGGACATAGGGAAAAAGGCTATCTGAAGGATTAAAAAATTGATCCTTCCATTGCGAATATGTTCCTCCTGTAACCACTAGATCCCCAGGAATAAGCACGGATTCTAGGTCACTTAGTTCTGCCCCTACTTCCGATAAAATAATAGATGCTATTCCTTCTTCTATAATTTCTTGAAACTTGTCCGGGTGACTATTATCACGTTGCATGTCCGATATAGCGATGAGTTGGGTTGATGTCTCTTTAGATGCTACAGCTGGTGTTATGAAGGTGTACAGGATGGACGTCTCACCACTGTTCAGACTCACCTTATAATAGTACTTTGTATTATCATTCAATCCATTAAGAATAGCTGTGTGAATTTCAGAAGTTCCCGATCCAACTTGCGTTGTACTTTCAACAGATTGATCCAGACTAAAAGGACTCGTTCCATAATCAACCACAGCCATATCAGCATCACTCACTTCCCACATTATAGTCATAGAAGACGGAGACGCATCTTGCAAGTATGGCTTTACGACAATAGATTGTGCATGGTTTACACAAACCATTATACAGAGCAACAATAGAGTCGAAAAAAATCGCATACTTTAAAAATAATACTACGTCGAAAAATGTAAGCTATGATTCCTTATTCAGTTAGCTAAAGTACAAAATCATGTAGTGTATTATTCCCGCGACAAGGGGAGAAAGGAGGCCGTCCCGAAGTTGATGAAATCAATTCGAGGACCGAGTCCGAAGTTGATGAAATCAATTCGAGGACCGAGT
>JAHDDO010000024.1:2856-9862 GCA_020629315.1 Saprospiraceae bacterium
GAAATCAATTCGAGGACCGAGTCCGAAGTTGATGAAATCAATTCGAGGACCGAGTCCGAAGTTGATGAAATCAATTCGAGGACCGAGTGAATAACGAGTCCGGCATCACCTGGTGCCACTGGAGGAACGGAAGGGGCAGTCGCCCAAATCATTCTACTCCTAGTACGGCTTCTTCATTATACTTCCGGAAATAAATCCCCGCAAATAAACAAAGTACGGATCCAATCAAGGCACTCAATCGAATACCTAAATCATCACCAATACTATTACCTAAACTAGTCAAAGCAGCGAAGGTAAAAACACCTAATGTCTGCCCAAGTTTTTGCATTAAGGTTCGAGCCGCGAAATACATGCCTTCCTGAGCAACACCTGTTACTTCTGCATCCTTTTTTGCAATGTCTGCAAGGATGGCATTGGGCAGGACGCCTAAAAATGAAATAGGAATCGCCAGACCTACGACCATGGCATATGCTTGAACCATTACAGGAACCGGATATTTACCGATGAAATAAATGCCAAGAAATAAGACAAACATGAATAAGAAAGCCCAGACAACAAATCGCTTTTTACCATACTTTTTGGCTAAGCTGTATACAAATGGGTACCCAATAAATGATAGGACAACCATGATTGGGAATAGGACACCTGACATGGATTCTTCTAATTCCATCAGGACGGTCACATAATATAACAAGCCGGCCATTACAATAGCGATCGCCATGAAGTAGGCTAATTCCGCCACTACGTAATACTTAAATGATTCATTTTGAAAACAACGGCGTAAGGCTTCTCGCATCGGAACACTCTTTTCAGCTGGTTTAGTATATCGTTTCTCATCGATAAAAAAGGCGGGGAGCAACATAAATATGGCCGCTAATACCCCGAGAAATATCAGGCCTGCCTGTATCGCTTGTACCCTACCCGAGATCTCGAACATGTTTGCAAACAGGTCTGCAATATTAGGAACCAGGGAGCCGATCATCATACCTAACGCATAGGTAATCGACAACCAAGTAGCAATACTTAAACGCTGATCCGCATCATGACCCAGTTCGGGAATCAAGGCAAAAAAGGGCGTCAAGTATACTGTTAAGCTAAAGTAAAATAGTAATTGAATAATGATCAACCAGATGATATTCGTTGCGCTGATGCCGGCTATAGGTGGGTAAAAAAGTAAGACCATAAATAATGCCGTAGGTATGGCTCCAATCCGCATAAAAGGAATACGGCGGCCCAACTTACTTTTCCAATTATCACTGAGTGAGGCTATAAACGGATCCGTGATCGCGTCAAATAATCGACCACTAGCTAAGACTAGGGTAACTACATTCAGAATGCCCAAAAACACTACTGTAGTTATAAAGTTGGGCAAGCCTGCATCTTCTGGAGGTAGGTAAAAATAGACTAATTGAAAATTGATGACATTGATACAAATAGCCCAACCTAACTGGCCTATGGCATAGATAATCTTTTTAGAAAAAGGTAAACGCTCCATTACTCCCAATTTAATCGATATATGCCTTGCTCTTTATCGAGTGGCTCTGCTGTTAAAGATATACGATTGATATCAATTTCTGATGATGCTCTAATAATCACATATGTAGGGCTTACTCCTGTTTTAAATCGCTGGTACAGCTGTATTTGCTCAGCCGTATCGGTATAGTCTATACTCACTCCGGGTAGTATATGATCATCGGCGTCTATGATTTGAATCTTAGCTGTATTTGTTATGCTTGTAATTACACAACTGTAAGCCGGTATATCATGTATGGGGGTTTTGCCCAGATTTATTTTGACCCTATAGCTTCGATCCATTGCGGTACAGATAGCTGTATAATAATCACCATCTTGGTATAGCTCATCCATAGAAATATCCAATAATGGAAACTGCGATTGGTATAATCTCAAACTCTTTTCATCGTAGTTTGCTGGATCATCAGAAACAAATTGGAGTGATCCAAATAACTGATTTACCAGGAACAAACATTTTTTCTGAGCCCAAGATAATTTTGTGCCTTCTCTAAGGATGGCTACATCTGGATCGTTTGCAAACCAATGTCCATCCAGCTTCGATCTGAATATGCTTGTTTTCAAGGCAGCATACGTCGAAACCCGTTCTTCATATCTAATGATGTCAGCCAATAATCGATCCTCCCATTGTAAGGCAATGTCCGCACTGACACGACAGTATTGCACTTTTCCAGCTGCACTTTTTAGGGGAACTCCACAAGCTAAAATATCCGCCTTGTGTGCAAATTGTTCGATGATATTCATGCCCACGCTAAGGCAATCTGCACGACTTCGATTCTGAGGGACCGCTAGACCCAAGGCGTACAAAAAATCAAGTTTAAGCATCCTAAAGCCCCACGTGTCAATAGCCTTTTCCAATTGAGATGCTACAAAATGTTGTACGTCTTCTTGGCTAATATCTAAGGCGTAAAAAGGGCCAGACCAATCCGGGGAAAAGCCTGCTTTTATTTTTCTCCCATCAGCATCCTTCCCAAACCAATGTGCCGGTAAAGCGCAAGCGTCTTCAGCAATAAATGGAGCCAACCAAAGCCCGGGTTTAAAACCTAATTCCTTGATGGATGTGGCTACCGCTTTCATACCATTAGGAAAGCTAGCATTCGGGGTCCATTCCCCTACATACTTTTGCCAACCATCATCAATCTGAAAATAATCTATAGGTAATTGTAATTTTTCAAAATGATGCGCATTCTCTAAAATAATCGATTCATTGATATCCGTATAATGCTTGTACCAAGACGTCCATCCAGCTGCTTTTCTGCCGGGTTTTACAAGGGCAGCAGACGAGACTTGGTGCGTGACAAAGTGATCAGCCCATCGGACATGAAGATTTATTTTCCGTCCTTTAGGCCATTTTTTTGCGAGGTCTTTATAGGCTCGAATCTCCTTTTGCTGTGGTCGGGTTTCGAAATAAATAAAGCCATCGTCTTCGTCTAGTCCCTGCCAATAGTGTGTTTGGTCATCCTGCACTATACCTAGAAAGTGATAGCTCCTGAATTGGCCGGCTTGGGTATGGTAGCTTCTAAAATGGTAGTCTCCATATTGCTCCAAATTGTATTTGTTTCGCAAGGGCTTGGTCCATCTAGCTAGGCCTTTTTGTTGGGTCCGACTCTTTCGCTCAGTGCTAAAGGTCCATGTTTGATACCCATTAGTACCAATGCGACACTGCTTTTTGAAAAGGAAGGGGATGCTAATGAATACTACTGGATTATCTAAGTTTTGTAATGCTTTTATGGCTAGTGATACCCCATTTTCTTCCTGAAAAACCTGAAGGCTGATGTAATCATCTATAAAGGAGGATGGTGTTTGTTTGTAACGCACTCGTCCTTCTACTGTATCCGCCTCCAGATGAAACTGCATATTGGTGATTTCCCTTTAAGGTATTATTTATTACCTTTCTTGCATGCATTTGCCTCGATCAATTTGGATCCAACAAATCATATTGGCACTAATCGTCTTTGTGGCTACTTGGCTGTGTCCCTTTCCGGAACTATCCATCGCTGTCGACACCAAGTGGATATTGATTTCTATTTTAATTCTTCTATTGGCAATACCCCAACATTTTACGGGCGGATCTAAGCGTGCTATACAATTGACTGAATGGCTAATAATCGCGCTTTTTGTATGGCATCTTTGTTCGTATTTCTGGGCGTTCCGTCCATATGCCATTTGGGAAATTGCCTATAAGTGGGGCTTGATCGCCTTGTTTTATATTAGCCTAAATCGTCTATCCTTTACTGCCTTTTCGAGTACGTTTTGGACGCGATATATATTGGCTATTTTATTGGTTTTGCAGGCCAATGTCCTTTTGCTTTTTGTTGTGTATTTAGCCAAGGATGGCCTTCAATATTTGGATCTATTGAAGGTAGGAAATTACATGGGTGTCAATGGGAATTATCTGGCCGGTTTGCTTTTGATCACACTCCCGGGGTACTGGTTTATAGCTAAGCAAAACGTGGCTAATTGGCTATGGATGTTAGCCTTGCTATTACAGCTTATTTTGTTGTTAAGCTTTAATAGCAAGGCGGTGTTAGTAGCCTTACTAATAGCCGCCATCTATGTGGTTTTCAAAAAGGGTTGGGCTATACGAAAGCTTGTTTTGGGGTCCCTACTTGCTATTCCTGCTATACTCCTCATCGGCTATGTAAGTTTCGATGATTTTGCCACTTTTTTACGCGCCTATAATCCAGCAGACCAACTCATCTATAACACCAAAGATGATCGACTTTTTCTTTGGTCCCGCAGTCTTTCCTTACTATCAGAACGACCGCTACATGGTTGGGGTGCCGGCAACTGGTTTATAGTATATCCAAAGGATGGATTAGCGGATGCTAGCTTTGCCTACAACTCTTTTCAATACCCTAAGCACGCCCATAATTTTTTCCTTCAACTAAGTAGTGAAGTTGGCTTAGGTGGATTACTATTAATTCTTAGCTTCTTGGGATTGAGTATTCGTAAAAGTCTCGGAAAAAAAGATGCAACACCGGCTCTACTATCGACTATCTTCTTCATCATACTTTGTTGTTTTTATGGTTTTGCTTATCCACAAGGTTCTGTTTTATTTGTTCCTCTGTTTGTATTCCTTTTCTTTGTTCGCATACCGGCTGTCAAGGTAAGTGCATCGCCCTGGATTCCGCATTTGATTGTGGGTATTCTCTGTAGTGTTTGTACTCTTTACCTATATAGTCAGCTTACAAGCCTTCAATTTGAAAAGCGCGAGCTAGCTTTCAAAAAAGCAAGAGATTGGGACGGAGCGGCTACTTTGCTTGGGGAATTTTATACCCCCAAAATCCGCGCTGTGTTAGACCATCGGTCGCTAGCGGCCCGAAAATCATTGTATGAAGAACGGCTCAACAATGACGAAACGTCATGGCTATTGAGTGCCACGGTGGATCTTCCATATGATGCCGCTATTCTTGCTCGTATGGCTAAAAAATATGCCCGCCAAGGATTGCATCGTAAAGCCCTATTTTACTTTGACAAGGCGCTACATATTACACCTAAGCATTTTGCGACTAATATAGAAGCCGCACAGATTGCATATCTCTTAGGAAAAAAGAAGAAGGCTCGACAGTATTTATCGTTTTACGAAAGCGATATTCTTTATCGTAGAAATACTTTTTTTGGTGATGAAGCTTTTGATTCAGACAATGTACTTGTCAGGCGTCATTTGAATCGCCTATGTGAATATGAAGATGCTGTATTGGCGCTTAGAGCTCTGTACGAAAGCCATAATTAAACCTCTCCAGTAGTTCTGTATTAGTCTGAAAAATGGTATTAATTTCTGACCACTCTGTAAGTGTTATTTGCTTCAAACGAATGGCATTCATATTATTGATTTCCTGCGGTATACCACTTGCATTATGGATCTTAAAACGCCCTTTGAAGTTACTATTCGTTAGTGCAGGTATCCTTTTATGTAGCTGGTCCAATGTCCTTTTCGGATCCAACGTCAGGTCCTCATATCTAAGTAGAATGCTATTAGGGACTTCATCAAGGATCCGTTTTTGAATGCGAAGGGAGGCTATAGTATGTGTACTAGCCTTTTGTAAAGATGTATCATTTCGCATGCTAAAATTCTTAGCCAGTACGTATGGATCCCTAGTTAGAACAATCAAAAAGTGCGGACTATACTGCTGAATCAAACTAGGCCAATGATAAAGATAAGACGGGTTTTTGTCGAGGAGTAGCGCTTTAGAACGATCCCAAAAGCTATGATATATTCTTTTGATCAGGTGCCAGGGTAATTCATATTCACTTTGATCTATCTGGCTAAAATCGATGTGCTTTTGAACAGCCTGTAGTCCGAAACCTTCTCGAGTTCCAAGCGTATTAAGCGGAGACACCTGAGGGCTGGACGAAAGGATCTTATGTAAAAGAGTGCTACCTGAATAGGCTTGTGAAAGAATAAAAAGGTATTGATTATCCGCATGGGTTTGCAGTGTATTCTTAATCATGAAATACCCTCTTCGTGATTTTTCATGGATCATATATCCCCACTTCTTTACCATACAAATTGCCGTACTATTTGTTGAGCCAAGACCTGTTGTCCCGCTGTATTTAAGTGAGGATCAAATGTAAAATAAAGCGGACGTGCGATTTCTTCTTTTGCCAATGAATCGCAAAGCTTAATGAACTGTGTCTCTCGATTCAGATACGTTTCTATATCGTTTGGCCACCAAGTCTGGCAATTATCATACTCAAGTGTTGCAAATCCCAGGGATTCGTATTGGCTTCGATACGAATCGGCTATTTGGGTACAGTGAGGTATATTGAATATATGCCAACGTGCCTCAGGGGCCATCTTTTGCAAAGATGAAAAACGGGATAACCACTCTTTGTACAGACGAGGATATCGTCCTGCATTAGCTTCCATATTTTGAAGATGAGTGGGTTCTGCCTCTAGGTACATTAAGGTTCTATGATTGTAGTTTTTACCTGCGATATCATGTCCTGTCAGTTCATCTTTTCTGTACCCTTTCTTTAGTCCACTCAGTCTGTAATTAAGAAAAGGGATAAGGTGAAGGTGCTTTCCCAATGTCCAGTATAAATTTCTCGAAAAGGACAATGCTTTCCAATTGACGGGGTATGACAAATCCATCAGGTCGTTAGCTAGATACGATTGGTAAAGTATATGCTGCGGTTTGTAGTTTCGCAAACAATGCCGCAGCATATACTTGTGTTGGATTAATCCGGTCCCACGTATACCTGCGTTTATAATTTTCTTTTCAGGAAAGGCTTCTTTCAGAGCAGTAACATAGCTGTCTTTTCCAGCAGTAAAAGAATCCCCTAACACTAAAAGGTCAATAGTTTCTGTCTCAAGGTCTTCAATCGAGTTATATGCCGTCAGTTCTGATTTATAAAAACCAATCAGCTGGTATCTATATATACACTCGAGAACGATCAATACTACCAGTGCCATCAGAATACTTAGGATAGCACTGTAAATATATTTTCTTCGTCGATTGTATGGCATGAA
>JAHDDO010000024.1:9962-63956 GCA_020629315.1 Saprospiraceae bacterium
GAATACTTAGGATAGCACTGTAAATATATTTTCTTCGTCGATTGTATGGCATGAATGTCTTTGAAATTGAAGCCAAAATAAAAAGGATTATTCAACCATGTGAATAATCCTCATTTATATAAAATACCCTTTTCCTTATTGGGCTGAAACTTGCTGGATAGCATTCATCCAGTCTTCAACATGATAGGTCTTACTAATTTTATCGCCTTCCAATTCATGGATATCGATACTCATGAATGTAAACGACTGCCCGCCCGGAATGGGAGAACCCATAAAGCTTTCTCCAGCAGGTGTCCCTGTCGCCTCCCCTCGTACCACTATGTTATTATCAGCCGTAACATACACTTTCTTTATTGTCCACTTAAGGTCTGGAATCATCTGAGCCAAAGGGCCACTTACGAATCCTACAGTTTCCTCCATGCTTCGACCCTGCGTATTATCAAAATAAGAAACCCAATCACTATGATAACTTGGCTGAACTTGCTCGGGTGTTGCATCACCGCCTAAAAAATCATAAAATGGTTTTACCAAGCTAATGGCCTCTTGTTCGCTAATTGTTTTTGTCTGCATACTCGTGCTAGTTTTATTGATGTTACAACTTGATATCATAACAACAATGATGAATGATATTGAAAGAATGACTCTCATGATTGTATTAGTTAAGATTAATGGTAAAAGTCGTACCCGGATTGAAGTCAAAGCCTTCACTTATTTGCACCATAACTTCAGTCTCGGAGATTACAGAAAGAGACACTGAACTATTCGTCGTCGTACCTGATTCAATGTTATGCTCCTGATCGAAGACTAAATAATATCGGTCAAAAGTATTCGCCTCAATCGTTCTAAAGAAGGCAGAATATACTGGATGATCCTCGTCAGCCACTAGTTCATACGAAATGGTATTTTCCGAAATATCAACATCATACAGTCCGTCCAAATAGGCTTGGAATTCAACATTTTCGTCTACTTCTGTTGTGGCAAATAATGCGGCTTCAGGTAATCCAAAGATTAGCTCAATGGGTGTTTCCACACCACCTGTTCCGCCCATACTTGGATCAGCTGCCGTTTGCAAAGTATTTGAAATAGTTACTTCTGCACCTATCAAGTTGGGCTCCGTATCTTTCTCTCCGCAAGAAGTAACCGTGATTGTAAACGCAGCTAGTGCGAAAAATGTCACTAGTAATTTATTCATTATATCTAAATTTTGAGTTGTTAATCAATTGAACACTTGTTCATTTCTTTACTCAAAATTCAGTTGATTCATTGGAGATAAATTGTCAATTTGGATGAAGACTTATCAATTTGAATTTAGCTCCCTAAAGGCCTTTGGTGTAATGCCTACAAAGTCTTTAAAAAGTCGGTTAAAATTAGAGGGCTCTGAAAAGTTTAATTCAAAAGCAATTTCGGCTACACTTAGATCACTATACAATAATTCTCGTTTAGCTTCTGTAATCAATCGCTGTCGGATAAGTTTTGAGGTACTCTGACCCAAGTGTTCTTGGAGTGTTTTATTAAGGTGAGATTTGCTTACTTGAAGATGGGCCGCGTAAAAGCTTACATCGCTATGTTCACGAATATTTTTCTCAACTAGTTTCCTAAATCGCAACGTCAAATTATTCTCAAAGAACTGGCCTGCTATTTTAAATTGGGATGAATAGATTCTATTAATACTAATCAAGATTAAGTACAAAATCGCTCGTAGCAAATGGTCACTATCAGAGTGTAAACTAGCCAACTCTTTTTTTACATCTTCTAGATACTTGCAAAAGGCTTGTGCCTCCTCTTCACTGAGATTCACATTTGAGGGGCTAGCGCTATTATAGAAATAATGAAAGCGATACAGAAAGAAAGGGTCATTAAAAAAGGAAGAAATGAAATCCTCCTCAAAAATCAGAAAGTAGCCATCAATTTCCTCGTCTACATGCTCCCATTGGCGCCATTTGTTCGGTGGCAATAATAAGACACTATTCTCAGAAAATTTGATGCGTTCGTCATCCAATCTGAAGACCCCTTTTCCCTTTGTCAAAAAAAAGATTTCATGAAAATTCACCATGAACGGTGTATCATCTTTTGTAAAATTTTCGACCTCACTTATCTTCTCGCAATCTATGAGAAGCTCTTTGCCATACTTATTTCGTTTAAACTTGAACTTCACCAACGCGCACTTACTTTGAATCGAATAGATTTATTTTAATTTTTCATACATGAAAATAGCCCCATCATCGGACCTTCCTGAACCGTACATGATCGTATCAGAAAATACAGTCATACCCATTCGTTTATTGGGTCCTTCTTCACTGGTTTTGAGTTCAAATACTAACACCCCATTAGGCTCTGTGACTCTTAAATACCAGTCACTAATTATATCGTAATCATCATACATGTCGATTAATTCCAGCGAATCGGGTTCGATGATCAATTTATAACAGAACTGGCCGATATTATATCCTTGGATATCTAGTTCTGTGCCAATGAGACCCCATTCTCCAATAAGGTTATTCACTACTTGGCTGGAATCAAAATATCGATTATTGTATATTTTTTCTCGAAACGCTACTAACTCTTCCTTGCTTTTAATTTTGCCACATTCCAAAGGGAAAGGTTCTGGAATACTAACTACTTCTAAGGGCTCATCACAAGCTGACAAAGCGAGCAAGAAACAAAGTATCGTTAAAAAATAGCTAGGTTGCATAAGGAATGATTTAGTATACGAAAGATATAGTACGAATATACAAGGAAGTCGCTTTAGTTTTAAGGGCTACTTTATGGACGAACTTTCTTCTCTGAAACAGACATGACTATACTCCTAGGGTTTTTATTTCTCGTCTTCAAAGCATTATTACGGTCTTCTGAAATGGCGACTGCTTCCTTGATTAAACGCTCCATTTGGACGGATGTATCATAGACTTCAATAAAGTCAAACAGCTGTTTATTTGGTTTCATGATTTTGAAGTTAAATGCTTAGAATGAATCCAAGATCTACAAATCACCCATATATACTTCTACGATATATCTTTTTTACTGCAAGGTCTCATATCAAATTCAAAAGTTCATCATTCAGGTATGCGTAAAGATATTAGCTGCTATCCTGTCATATTTTTTTTGTGAGCAAGAGTTATTATTCATTCACTCATTTAGTATTTCTGTTATATTCATTCTTTGGTGTAAAATTCTATCTATAAAGACTATTTCGTTTTCAACTTTATATATAATGAAGTGGGACTTACATACTTTGCATCTATGGTTTTTCTTAATTTCTTGAATTGATTTACCTAGAGCAGGATTGAGGGAAATCGCATCGAACTCTGACTGAATACCCTTATAATATTCTTCAGCTTGTTGCAGCGACCATTTATTCATTGTGTATTCAAAAATGTTTTCAAGATCAAGAATTGCTAAATTACTTATCCTAATTTTAAGTTTCATTTAGCATATTTTTCTTTGAGCTCATTCAAGTGTTTCACAGGGTCGAAATTTTTAGCATAACCACTTTTTTCACCTGCTTCTATGGCTTCACCTAATAATTCGATTTTTCTTTCTTTTTCATCAATTAACCTTAGCCCAGCTCGTATTACTTCACTAGCCGAAGCATATCTTCCAGATTTTATTGATTTATCAATTATGTTTTCAAAATGCTGCCCAAGTGTAACAGATGTATTTTTAGACATGGTAAAAGATTTTAATCAAAATACCAATATTTGGTATCAATGTCAATTTTTTTTTCAACTATTAGTGATTACGATTTTAGTGTTTTGGAGATTCTTCCTAACTCTTGGACGGATGGATCATAGTCTTCAATAAAGTCAAACAGCTGTTTATTTGGTTTCATGATTCCCATGTTTTTGACGCAGTGCGTCATGGTATATTTCTAGTAATCTTGTCGCAATGATATCATATGAAAAATGCCTTGTAAAGAATGTAGAAACGGTCTCTCGATCAAGAGAATGTTGTGCTAATTTTCCATTTATAATGGCCGCTAAACGATGGACATCACGGGGTGGATACAACGTTCCTATCTCACCCTTTCCAGTCAACGTACGGAAGGAAGGAATATCGGTAACTATCGGTTCACAACCTACAGACATGGCTTCCATAATCGCATATCCACTACCCTCTTTATGGCTAGCAGAAATAATATAGTCTGCAGCGCTCAAAAGATCGGCCATCCGTTCTCGAGGCACAAAACCGTGCATGTGCACATTCCCTTCTAAACTATAATCAGCAATCAACTGATTGAGCTGTGCTTCCAAATCCGTTTCCTTATATACGAAATGTAAGTGGCTATCCCCTTTATCCGATACTTGTGCCCACGCTTTCAAAACCGTCAGCGGATCTTTATTGGCCTTCAAGTTCCCTACGAATAGAAAAACGGGACTACCCTCTAATGAGCCTCGAGCCGCTTGGTTATATTCAAATTCCGAGCTCGCTTCCATAACATAGCGAATCTTCTCCTTAGGAATAATCCTATGTTGCAACAGCCCTTCCTCCATTCCTTCAGCAGCGACTAATAATCGATCAATACCTTTCAAAAAATACCTTTGCCATCTAGGCATTTTTATATATGCATAGCCGCCATGGTCTTGCACTACATACGCCGTACCCACACACCGCCGCTGCAAATCAAAATGCGCTATGGGCCGATTCTGATTATGCGCATGGATAAGATCTATCGATAATGATGCAACATACTCCGCCACCTGTTCATTATATCGCTTTGCCCTATGATGTGGCTTCAAATATGGCGGAAGATCGTCCTTCAAAAAATAACATTGGACCCCCTCATACTCGAAAATTTCTTCCCTATGATACCTATAAAATACATAGAGCTCGACCCCTAATCGAAGCAAGGCCTTGTATTGCCAATAGCTTGAATAGTGTGCCCGTACCATCTCTTGTGGACTTCGATCTTCATCATAAAAATGTAACACATACCCTAGCTTCATCGGCTATGCATTTTATATAATGAAAACACACGCTCCACATAGTGTTCCATGGTATGGCTTTTCGACCAGTCGGCCGCAGCCCCCACAATTTGCAGCCTCCTTTCATCCTCAGTTAGCATTACAATCGCCGCTTCAGCCAAACCTTTCTCATCGCCAATATCCGCACACAAACAATGCCCATTTTCAAAATCCGACATGATACCAACACGCGTTGATACCACCGGCAAACCCACCGCCCACGCTTCCATAACCGCCAGACAAGATCCTTCGAAAATAGACGAGTGCATCATTAAATCAGCAGCTGCCATCTCATTCATTACAGCCGCCCTCGTCATAGCACCCAAGAATCTAACATCGGCTGCTACACCCAGATCATGAACCCGCTGGCGCAAAGCCCCGCCATCGTATTCACCACCCAGAATCACCAACTCACAGTCTATTTGGCTTCGCAACAAAGCAAAGGCATGTAATAAGGTTTTCTGATCTTTGATCGGAGTGATATTGCCTACATGTATAATCCTTGTTTTTCCCATAGTACTTTCTTTCACTTGCCTATGTAAGCGCTTGGGAATACCATAGTAAATCACTTCCGCTTTTGATTGCCATCGGGGGGGTATATATCTCCGTTGGAATTTTGTTTCACAAACTATCGCTGCTGCATCCCTACATAATCTAGCCGCTATCTTCCGTTTAAGAAAGCCTTGATTGGCCCCAAATCCCAGCGCAGGCATTGAAACCATACACCCACCTTGTGTATTCAAAATATAGGGTACTTGCCAACGCCTACTTGCATACCATGCAAACAGCGCATGAGGGAAGGTCCAAATAGGATGAATCAAATCTGGCCGCACTATCCCGCTATGCATAAATCGCCTGAACGCTCGCCATTTATCGAGAAATCGAGCCTTCGGTCCCAATCCCAAACTGTGCAGTTGAAAACCCTCCACCTTGAAATTGGGGTCTATGGAAGTAACAGAAAGCACATGGAGCTCCACCTTGCTTTTCATCAAATGAACAAAATCCAAAAGCACGGGAATCCCATGGTTCTTGCCTGAGCCTACCCCGCCCGGTACAATCACTAATATGTTCATTTTAGAAGGACTCATAGTTCGGGACGGATCCTTTGTTCTCCTTTTTTATACCCTAGCCAATAGGGATTTCTATTAATCAAACATAACATAATGACCTTCAAACTAGCCCATGCTTTTCTGAAATCCATATGCAATAAAGCTAAACCGACATTGCCTACCATGGACCAACTAAAAGCGATTCTAAATAAAAGGCGTCTGCCATGTGCTCTCTTTTGAAAATAATCCAAAGCTAAACACCGGCGGTAAAAGGAAAGAATAGATGGCTGTCTCGCTACCTCCGACTTATGATGTTTAACATAGCAAGTCGACAAAACATGAATATCTGTAGACATCGGATGGGTAATCATCAATCCATAATTATCACCAATACCTGCTGGATCTAAAACAGGATCATAGTTCGCCTGCTTTAGCCAATCCGCTCGGGATATACTTGCGCCCAATCCATAGATCGGGGTCCGATTCACGTCCTGTGATAAGTCGCGAATCATGGGCCAACCTGAAACGCGAATACGATTAGGATCCGAGAGCGGGTTCACTGGGCGTTCGGTCCATAGGCTAAGCAAAAATAAATGTCTACCCCATCGACCTAAACGTCGGCCAACAGGAAAACTATGACTCCAATCCCCATTCGCATTGCGCTCCATAACCAATCCGGAGGCTATTGACACCTCAGGCGCGCGGATTAGATATTCGATCACATGTTGAATATATCCGTCAGGTACTTCTATATCATCATCACAGATAAATATATAATCACCACTCGCCTTTGCCATCCCTATATTTCGTTGAATGCAAACACTTGCCACTGAGGATATAATCTGGGTCAAGGCCCGAATATCAGACGGAATTTGGGAAGATCTTATACAAACTTCACTTGCATCCACAATTATAATTTCATGGATAGGATACTTGGATTTAGATAATTGCTCCAATGTATTAATTAGGATCTCCTGACGATTAAAGCTCGCTATGATGATTGATACGTTTACCATCCGAGTTGATCCCAATGCTTATAAATAAGGCTGGCCAATTTTCGGCTGCCGGATGGATTGAAATGGCAATAATCATAGAATACACTAGTATCTTTCGCCAACAGTTCGGCGGCATCAATGAAGGACACCCCCTCTTCTTTAGCCGCACTTCTTAGGATGTCATTATAGATAGCCATGCCCTTATAAAGAGCTGGATCAGTAAATAAGCTATCCACATTTTTACGCGCCCCGTTCACAATCCTAGGATCTCGGTCATCATGTTCGGCATATGACGTTGGTTGCGTAATGAACACTAACGGCAATTTTGCGGCTTTACAATGTGATATGATCTTTTCTATATTATTCTTATAATCACCAAGCATAGCATTGGACAAGACTAAATGATCCGTCTTAGCCATTGTGGAATCTTGATGCAAAAATTTGCGATAGATGCGAGTTTTCTGTTCTTGCGTTTTCTCACTATAGGGCTCAATGATCGTTTGGTCAAAATCACGGAGGTGTAACCAGAGTTCTAGTTTTTGATACCATCGTTTTCCATATTCTCTAGGAAACTTTACAAAGGCTTTTCGGATTAATCGTTCGTCCTCGAGGCTTGGATAGAATTTATCTTGCAGCTTAAATGCTCGATTAAAATCATTGATCCCCATGAGTATGATTACGCCATCTAAAGGTCCTAATCGAGGTAGATAATCTTCTA
Source organism: Saprospiraceae bacterium (assembly GCA_020629315.1). GTDB lineage: Bacteria > Bacteroidota > Bacteroidia > Chitinophagales > Saprospiraceae > JAHDDO01. The sequence continues at coordinate 17,686 of JAHDDO010000024.1, forward strand.
ACTGAAATACATGATGGCCGCTATTTAAACCAGAGATACCTGCATTAAGAATAGAAATATCTGCTTCAGATCGACGGGCCCTCAGCGAGTCTTGCAAAAGCTTTGTCCAGAGTTCATCCTGCGATAAAGCATGGCAGAAACTGGTACTACCACCTAATACTACATATCTCGTCGAAGCACTAATATCTGATTCAAAATTCCGTAGACCCAGACTGTTTGTTTGAATAGTAACCGTATCGGTGACGCCCGCCAGGATGGGTACGTTTGCATAGCGCACATTCATCGATGGATGGGAGGGATAAAATTGGTCATGCGGATTAATCCAACGCAAAGCCACTTCTCCTAGAAATAAAAAGAAAAGTAGGCTTATCACTGCCAATGTAATATTGGGCAAGAGGGTCTTCATTTCTATTTATTTAATTGCATAGCGCCATACATGAGCCATGCCTTGACTTGATGTTTTAAACCTCTAGGATGCCAGTAGCCTTGATGATGTCGTAATTGAAATGCCCGGACTGAATTTTCAACCCAACGGACGGCATAGTCGTAATACCGTCTGGAGTAGGATCGCTCAAAATCTCGATCTCTATCCGTGGTTTTCATCCAATCCAAAGATGTGGTTTGCAAGGCTTCGACTTCTTGATACAATGAGGTTCCTTTGATGGGATACGCTACCGTAATCGTAAAATGATGAGGGTCGGATTCCTTGAGGTGTTGAACCGTTTCTCGAATATCTTCTTGCGTTTCGCCTGGATAACCCAGCATAATAAACGTACCCGCTTCCATGCCTGCTTTACGTGTCGCTTGGATCATATCTCGCACTTGCTGGACATCTACCCGACGATCCATTAGATCGATCACTTTTTGCGAACCACTTTCTGCGCCAATCCAAATACGGAAGGCGCCTGCTTCTTTCAACATTTGGATGACCTCAGGATTCATCCGGTCTGCTCGCGTGATACACTCAAAAGGAATGATCGCATCTTGGGCTATCACCGCATCGCGGAAAGCAGCCAACCATTTATGCGAAACGGTAAATACATCATCTACAAACCAGATGCTGTCTGGATTATAGTCTGTTTTCAAGGATTTTAATTCGGTCGCAACAAGTTCAGGAGATCGTCTACGATAGCTCTGTCCATATACAGCCGTGCTACACCACTTACAAGTATATGGACACCCTCTCTGAGTACTCACGGTCATGGCTGATTTACCATGAAAGTTTTTCCAGGTATCCAGATAGGCTTGCATATTAATTTTATGCCGATTCGGTAGTGGCAGTTCATTAATTTCCTTTATACGTTGGCGTTCGTTAGTCTGTATGAGTACCTCATTATCATAGTAGGCAATACCATCGATATGCCCAAATTGCGTTCGATTGCCTTGTGTGATCGTTTCAACAATTTCTAGCATGCTTTGCTCGCCTTCTCCGATAACAGCCACCTTTGCGCCTGCCTGCAAATAATCCGCAACATTGTAACGGACATCAGGTCCGCCGATCACTAGAAGCGTATGCGCTAAGCTGGGGGAGGCTTTTACAAATTGCATCAATTCAATGATATTCAACTTGGTCATCAGATTGGTATACAAAGCCAAAATATCGGGCTTCTGCTCGAGTAAGTAACTTTTTGCCTTTGTCAAGTCTGAGAAGGTGGTATCATATACCTGATTATCAAAACCGTGTTGTTCTAAATAGGCCGACAGATAAAGAATCCCCAAGGGTGGATAGGGTCGCATTATGGCTTGTTCCTTCGCATCTTCAGCAATAAAATAGCCGTGTGAAAATACTATGTTTGGCGTATTCGTCAATTGGATCGCATTCGTAATACCTAAAGATATAATTCTACTTACGTCTTTTGTAAATGGATCAAAAAATGGTCCGCAAATCGCGAAAAAAGACGGCTGCGAGATATAACACCCTCTATTTTAAATACGACAGAAAATAACCATGCATGCTTATCTATGCTTTGTTCAAAATAACTTGGTAAAAACCCTGTTGGAATACAGCTTTTTACAGCGTAATTAGGGACCGCTTCTTGGATCTCTTCTGGCGAATAGAAATAGGTTTGCACAGGCTTACCATTGACCTGAACGGATAGTCCCTCCTTCATAAAGCGTTGCGTATAATGCTTCGATTGTCCCTTCCATTTCCGATAGCCCTTTTCTACCAAGCTAGCTTTTGGCATGATGACCAATATCATCTGACCCCCAGGGGCTAAGACACGATCCAGACTTTGCAAACAATTTTGAAGTTCCTTGGCTGATAAACAATTGAGACCGCCAAAGTTTGAAAATACAAGATCGAATGAAGTCTTCGGAACATCCAGTATGGGGCCCCGCAAATCTAGTTTTTGGAATGTAATATTGGCGTTTTTGTTTTTAGCTTTTGCTTGAGTCAACATGGATTCAGAAACATCTGTGGCTAGCACCGTATGTCCCTTAGTGGCCAGGTATCCAGCATCTTCACCCGTACCACAATTAATCTCTAGGATGCGAAGTCCTTTAGGTATCGTATCCAGATAGTCCCATACGCGATTACGCTGATGTCGTCCAATTCGAGTATGAGTAAATTCCATATCATAACTCGCCGCCGCATGATCAAAATGGCTCATATTCCAAGGTACAAAAGCCAAGGGTAAATAGATAATGTTGCTAGGGAGTCTCTCCGATGGGTCCTGTCGGATCCCATCGGGACCGGAGTATTCCGGGCTCTCCTCTTCGGATCGGTCCTACCTACATATGTAGGTAGGACTACACCCTTCATGTTCCTGACTCGGGATTCTTGGAATGTAAAAGGTAAAAGGGTGATTATCGTCCTTCGACACATAATACACCCTTATCAGAGCTTTCCAATACAGCATAGCTCATGATGTCACCTAGTACAGCCATAAGTGATACTCATCCGAAAAAGGTGACCTGACTTTTGAAATTATTGTATCGTGCTTAATTTAATATAAGGGTTACCTTCCAATATAAATCCTGCCCAATAGTATGGATGGGAATACAATGAATCAGACTGGATGCTTTTTTTAGTGGCAGCAATAGCTTCATCTAAGGAAAGTCCAGACAACCAGAATTTATATAACTGGCTCATAAATCGGAAGGTTGCTTGTTCATTCACTTGCCATAAGGTTTTCACCACCGCCTCTGATCCTTGCTGGAAGAAGGCTCTACTTATGGAGAATGTGCCGGCGCCATGGCGATGAACACCCGTCCCTGTTTCACAGGCTGAGAGCACGACAACAGACGGCACATCAGGTAGACTTTCGATCTCGTAACTATACATCCGTTGGGCTTCGCCCGAGGCATCCCTTACCAGCAGGTAATTATCCAATCTTTTTTCCTGATCAGAAGAAGCGTGTGTAGAAAAGTGTAGTATAGGAAACTTGGCTGTTTGGTCCAATGTAGCTTTAGTGAATTGGGCCCCCGCCACTAATTGGCTGTTTTCAGGACCAAATATTTGTTCAATTTCTTGCGCTTCTTTCCACCCAATGGCCAGTTCCGGATAGCGTAACTTGCCTGTACTGTTTATCGTCTCATCATCGGAGTAACTACAAATTAAAATGTCTGGTTCTAGTTGTAAGGTATCATACTGGCTGTACTCTGCTGCATCAAAGTGATAGTGTATATCAGTATAAGGCAATAGTAATTCGAAAGGTAAATTAGACAATTGACCATCTGGTAATATGAGCACCTGTTCTGATTCAAAAGTGATTTCTGCAAATAACGCAGCACGTAACTCGTCCTGGGTTTGTTCTAGGGATGATCTGTTTTCCAATCCATCCTGCAAGGCAAGAATCAATGAATCAATAGTATTGGCTTCAGCCGTATGAATGCTAATTTCATCATTATGCAAGAAGTAGTACCAGTAGGCATCTTCATATTTGATGAATTCTAAGACGGAGTGAGTATTGAGTTTAGAAATTGTTGATAGATCTAGTGTATCAGCAGCCCTTTTAATTTCTTGGGTCTTTCTATACTCAGCTTCCCACTCTTTTTGTTCCAAGAGTAAAGGATAAAGTTCAATATATATTGGATCACCATCATAACTGGTGTCCTGAAATTCATTGGTCAATTGAAGGATCTCATTTATTCTGTCCTGCTTAACTCGCTGATCTTCGGATAATAAGAAATCAGCATCTGCATATCGCTTCCGTTTTAATTCGATGGCTTTAGTTTCAGCAAAAAGGGAAATAATATCTAAGGGTGATGTTTCGTCAAGTAATGACTTTGATGATTTGTATACCGCTAATTTTTTGATTGCCAAGCTAGCGTAAAGGTCTTGGATATGGAACGATTTATCACCTGTCCATATCCTATTGGCTAGCTCTTCTCTTCTATTTAGTGATTTAATACGTTCTTCAGCAGTGGATTTAAAAAAGGGATTGTCCATGTAAAAATCAATCCCAATAAATTCCGCATACGAACCTATTTCTAAATGGCATGGGTATAAATCTTCAAGTTTACTAATCTCCTTCTCTAGTTCATCTGTAGAATCAGCGAGAAGCATTAAATATAATACTGGAATGATTTTGATATAGTGGCAGTCTACATTATCAAATAAGGCATACGTCTCTTCAAATAATTCCCTTGACCTTACCGGGTTGGAAGAAACTTCTAAAGCTCCATGCAAAAGCATCCAGTTTTTAGCCATCGACCATTCTAAATTTAGCTTCCGTTTATTTAACAAGGCCAACGCCCCTTTCGAATCTCCTAACTCAGCTAATTTATACGCATTTAGTAAGTCACGATTAACAGAGTCGAATAACGTATGCGCACCCAGTTTTTCAATTTGACAATTAAAAAATGCTTCAGTAGCTTTTCCATTGCGCAATAGATTAACGAAGTATGGTTTTCTCAAATTGAAATTTAGAAGCTCACCCTTTTCATTTCCAAATCGGGATAGGTTATTTGAAATATGATAATTTACTTCAGAGCTATAAAATGCTTGGTCAATATCATCAATCCGCCTAGACAGGTATAGTCCTACATACTTTGAACGGTACCATTGATCCTCGAAATGCTTTGTATCCAATTCCTCAATCTTTCTCTTTATTTCAAGAATAATAGAATCAGAAATAAATGCTTGCAAGAAAGCATTTCGTAAGCCCAAGTATTCCAATTCACTCTTTTGGGTTACATGCTCAAAATCTTTATTCTGATAATCAATTATAAGTTTTGTTTGGCTTTGAAGATCCTTGTAATCAGATAATGACTTAATATATTTAAACTCTTCAAAATGAGGATCATTAGCCTCCAAGGAATTGCCATTCTTTACAAATTGGAATAATGATGAATCTCTAGAGTATTGGCTTTCATTAGAACGACAACCCCATACAGCCAGTATAAGAAAAAAATAAACATATACGGAATCCTTGAAAGCGATCAACACAATTTTACTTAACTTAATAAAGTACAAAGGTCACTAAAAATGGCTTTTTTACCACTTAAAAAAAAATCAATTCCTAATGAGTACTACAAATCAACACAGAAACAATCCAACAAGAACAATTTTACTAACAGCATTAGTAACAGCAATTGCAATTACAGCGGCAAGTTTTGCCTTCAAAGACATTCTATGCAAACGCTTCTGTAAAACTAATCCTTCAACACAAGTAACAGAAGGCAAATATGTTCAAGGCGAGGTTGTAGTAGAACCGAGCAATGACCACCCTATGGGTATGTTCCGAGTGTATATAGATGAAAGCTTACATGCAGACAAACCTCTGAGAGGAGTCATGTTCAATTTAGATAATTCATTGACTCCAATCATGTACCAACCAGTTTATTTTACCATTGAAGAAGAACATGGGTTCCAGTTGGCTAAAAACCTAACAACTACCAACCCAGGGGATGAAAAAATGTACACAAATCTTAACCATTTAAAGGACAAATTAGATATTAATTTGCATATAGACCACCAGCATATTGGAGCTCATAACAAAGTACATATAGTACAGTTTCCATCTTCTACATATAATGGCATAGCTAACACCTATAATGTAGAATTATGCACGCATGATTCAACAACAAATGATTGTGTAGCAGGCGGAAGCACATTTTATAAACTCATCCGAACACCCAATCCACTACCTCCTGGATTTAGTGGTTATTTAAATGTTGTCGACTATGTGAATGGACAGAGTGTTCATAGAATTGTGCAACAACACACACATCTATATGACTAATACAGGAAGTAACACTCAAAGTAATGTCAATTGGGTTTGGATTGGTATTGGATTAGCCGTTATTGCTTCAGTAGTTGCTTTTCTAATATGGTTGTTTGGAAATATAAGCTATTCAGATTGGTCAAGAAATGAAAGAGAATCCTATCTTATTTGGAAAGATAATGATGCCTCTACTTTTGACACCTTAGTGACTACAACTCAAGATGGAAAGCTTTCATGGGATCGACAACGATTTGGAAGCGAATATTTTTTGATCCCTTTTGCGGGCTCAATAAGTAATGAGCAATCCTTTTTTAATAATAGTGTCCGCGAACAAACAACCTTGAACTTTTCATTTTCATTCGCTGATACAGATACCAATTCTGCCGATTATCTAAGAAGTTTACAAAATTTGGTTAATGACATAAATATCCACTTTGATCTCTATTTTATTCCATATAATATTCAGATCACAAAAACTCATGAATATAAGTACCCGGATACACCACCACCAGCAATGGGTAGTGCTTCTTTAAATGAATGGATAGCAAGTAATATTTTTGATCGAACAGTGAACCATCACATCATTATCGATCCAGAAAAAAGATGGGCAAACCAAGGAGGTGATCCAATAGCTTTTGAAATGGGGCTTCTCAATCCCAATTCTGAAAGACACTATACGGCTGTATATCAAAAATTTGAAGAGTTACGAAACCTAAATATTTTTGCTCATGAGTTTTTACATAAGTTTTATGACGAAAGAAGTCATATTAATGAACCTTATTGTGTCGAGCCAGATACTTCAAACTTTGAATATAAAACCTTCAACATATTTTCAGAACATTACATTGCTTGTGAATATGCTTTAGAAACAAATCAACTAAATACTATTAACCCAAACATTTCACTACCTATTCAAGATTTAGAAGAGGATTGGTTGGTTCCTATTCCTAGAAATCCTTGTGCTTGTGATTTGGAGTTTGCTAGAGTCTTTGACTTTAATAGCATTCATTTGACAAATGTTTCGGAAAAGCAATTAATGAATAAGGAGCTTAGAGAATACATTGTTGGAGATGATATTAACCCCGAATATAATCTCAAGGTCAAAGAAATAAAAGAAGCTTTTGCCAGGAGGTACCAAAACGTCTATAGCAAAAGTAGGATGTCAATGACAAAGGGACAATATGTCGATAACCAATATCAACAATTGCTAAGACTTCGACGGAGAAATATAATTAACACGATTAAAAATAGAGTGCCTAATTTTCAGGCCGATGACCCTTGGGATGATAAGAATGATCTGCAATTATTGATCAGAGAATTTAAGAGTGGTATGGGAAAGCCTAGTCCAATTTCTAGTTCACAAGATCTAGATGACGAAAAACCAATTAAAGAAGAGGAGACTGAAAAACCAGGCAAAATTGATGACAAAGATCCAATTAAAGAGGAGGAGACATCCAAAGTGCCACAAGCAGAAAAAAATCCTTTAGAGCAAATAAAAGATCTAGAAAAAGAGAAGCTCAAAAAAGAACTGGAAGAAAAGTTGAAAAAAGAAGGTAATCAACTGAATAAGAAAGAAAAGTAACAAAAAGACCCTTCGGGGTCCTTTTGTTAAAACTCTTCCCCAACCACTTTATGTTCCACAATCGAAGACAGTATCAAAGATGTGGTCAACTCTCCATATTTTCCTAGTGCTACATTGAGTCGCTCTAAATGTTTTGTATTTCGTACATACGCTTTGATCAACATGCAATCTTTTCCAGTAAGCACATGACATTCCATTACTTCTGGCACCGTCTTGATATAATCCTTAAACTCCTCAGCCATCCCAAAGCGTACTTTAATAGAAATATAGACGCCAAGATCATAACCTAAGGATTCCATATTCAATGAGATACCAAAGCGATCTATAATCCCTTTTTCTTTTAATTTTTCTATGCGTTCGGCTACCGCCGGAGAAGACAAAGACACACAATTTGCAATTTCCTTCAAGGACATTCTAGAATCCTCTTGCAAGGCTGCTAAAATACCCCAATTAAATTCATCCATTTTTTAATATTAATAATATATCAATAATAGCTTTCTAATATAAGTCATTATTTGATATATGCTTTATTATAAAAAGTATTTTAATTAATTCTATTTCGAAATTTGTCATAAAGAAATGGATATGATTAGAACACATCTTCACATGGGTCACTTAGTTTTCATACTTATGGTTATACTCCCGACATGGACATTGGCCCAACAAATAAACCAAATCAAGGCAAATGTTTTAAGTACAGATCAAGAAGTCATCGAACTAGGAAATATTATAATACGGAGTGTTAAGGATAGTTCGCTGATATTTGGAGACGTCTTTTATGATGGTAAGATTGATGTAAGTTATACTAATCAAGACGTAGCGATTTTAGAAATCAGTGCATTAGGTTATGAAGCATACTCCCTAGCCTTAAACAATGTCCTATCTGCAAGCCAAATAGATACAATATATCTGACACCCAAAGCCTGGGAGACCGTAACTATAACAGCTAATCAAAAGTTAGTAGAAAAAGTGGGCCCAAACTTAAAGGTAAATGTAGCAAACACACCTTTACAACATGCCGGAACAGCCCTGGATGCTATCCAAAATGCACCAAAATTAATTGTGGACAGGAATGGTCAAATCCAAGTCTTAGGTAAAGGGAATGCCCTCATTTATTTGGATGGCCAACAGGTAGCATCAAACACAATCTTGTCTAGTTTGCCGTCGACGGATATTGCAAGTATAGAGATCATTGAAAATCCGTCTGCCATGTATGATGCATCAGGTAACGCTGTCATTCATATCAAAACACGAAACAAAAATATTGAGGGTTATAAGCTTGGGCTCACTCAGGAGATAGGGCATGGCAAACATTTTAGATCTTTCTTTCAAAGTAATGCGTATCTCAAGCTTTCAAAATGGATGTTCCAAGGAGACTATGGTATTCGACCTCAAACCATAGGTAATCAGTTTATTCAAGAAAGAACCTTTCTAGCTAACGAGGATAACTTTTACACACATAACCATTACATCTTGGACAATAAATGGGTAGGGCATAATTATGCTTTTCGCAGTTCATTCAGTCCTAACAAACAGCATACTATGGGTATACATTATGTGGGCACATATGGTACGGCGGAAAAGAGAGGCGACAATTACAGGTTTAGTACTATTGGGAATGGCGTAGCAAATTTTGACATATCCACGCTTGTATTAGGAAGCACAGCTCAAAAAAGTAACACACTTACCGGCCATTATAATTTTGAAAGTGCTACTGGTTCTCAAACTTTACAAATCAGTGCTCAATACGCAGATTTTGGATTTAACAGAAATGAAACCAGTGATCAGGATTTCGAATCAAATTCGATGTCAGAGCGTATTTACAGAGCGAGTACGAATGAAAATAAAATTAAAATTTATACGGCACAAGCCGATTATACTAGGAAACTGAATGAAAACTGGAACATTACATCCGGCATTAAAAATGCTACCATCCAAAATGAAAGTTCTGTACGTCTATCTGATATTATAGATGAGAATACCTTAGAACCTCTCGAGGATTTTAGTAACGCCTTTGATTATCAAGAAAATATCCTAGCCGCCTATGGACAATTAGAAGGGTCAATCGCTAGCATCGATATGCACGCTGGTCTACGTGTAGAACATACGACAAGCATGGCTAATTCTGATAAGTTAAACACCAATAATAATCTAAATAGAAGGTATACTAAGGCCTTTCCAAGTGTGTCCATATCTACCCTACTAGCCGAAAAATACGCACTCCAACTATCCTATAATTACCGAATTAATAGACCTCTTTTTCAAGATCTAAATCCGTATGTCTTGTATGTAGATTCACTCGTATCACTAAGCGGCAATCCCAATTTGGTACCTGAATATGGACATAATATTGCTGTAGGACTCAGTTTTGATTCGTGGTCTTTTGACTTGAGCTATGTGTATATAAAAAACAAAGTCAATCAGATCTTCAGATCTCTAGATCCATCCAATCCAAACAGCATCTCTTTTGTAAAAGAAAATCTGCTATTTACGGAATTATACTCGGCACAGGTATCGAGACCTTTTACATACAAAGGCTATAGTGCAAACTTTATTTTGGGTGGATTTTTCGATAACCATCAAACCAAAGATATTAGCGATATTCTGGCCAATCAAAAAGCAGGATTTTACTTCCAAATAAACCAATTTTTTAAACTGCCTTGGGCCATGCAAGGGGCAGCTTATGCAAGGTATACTTCCGCAAGAGTGGATGGCATCTATATTGATAATCCAATGTCATTTATTAATGTATCACTAAGTAAAAATTTCTTTCACGATCAGTTGACCGTCAGGCTATGGGCTAATGATATTTTGGATCGCTGGAAATTTACAGGCATTGCTGCCTTCAACAATATGGAAGGCACCTATCTTTCAGAAGGCGATTGGCACTTTGCCAAGATCGTTTTTCAATGGAATTTTGGCAAATTGGGTACCCGTGCCTTTTCAAAGAAAAAAATATCTGATGAGGAGTTGGGACGAATAAATACTTGGCAATAAGAGTGACGATGCACAGATGGACTTTTAGTTCATTTGTGCATTAAATTCTAGTAAGCCAATTTGGTGGCCTATCATATTTTCCTCTTCTTCTTTTTGCTTTACCACCTTTGACATAAAATTGAACCAATCATAACTATTAGGGTCGGTGGGTTCATCAGTCGGAAAATCATTCTGCCTTAACGGAATGATATTAGCCACTAAATCGACAACAGCCCCTCTGATAAATCGGTCTCTATATTCTACCGTAGTATCATCCACATTGAATAAAAATCGGATGCCTTTTTCTTTAGAGATATCCATGAGTACCTTTTTTTCTTCTGGCGCTTGGATAATAAAGGTAGCGTGCTCATCGGGCAAGGCCGTTCTCTTCAATTCGGCACCACTATTTATACGAGTTTGACGAAGGACATATCCAACCATATACGTTTCATACCCTTTAATCACTTCATTTAATTTTGACAGATACTTGTAGGTTTCGGAGGTACTAAACAAAGGATCTTTCTCTGTGCTCCACCACATGGCAAATTTGCCCGCCACTTTATCATCTTTATCATACCTAAGATCAGCTAATTGAAAGGGTTCAATGATAGCTTTGGGTTCATACCCGTCATAAATGGGAATGGAGCTGAAGTGGATAAGATTAGGATATGCGGTGCGGCCTACATGCTTCACTAAATCTTTATACTTCAACAATTCCTCTTCTTGATAAATAAAGTAGAGTGAGTATTTATCTTCACCAATAGTACAAACTACAGGTACCGTTAAGGCGCCTTCCTCTAACAAGGTAGTATGCATAACACTAAACGTAAAAGCTTTTCCTTGCGCTTTCGCTGCTTTTTCCATGGCAGCAATAGCAAGCAAACCATCTACACGCACCTTGCCTGATATGCCTAACTCGATTTCCCCAAGGCCAAAATCAGCTGAGTTGGTAATGAATAGATTCTGCTTTTTGGACGGCCCTTGTTTACCTGTCCCTTTGTTTTTATTTGTTCCAAATATTTTGTCGAATAAGCCCATATGAAGTACATGTATATACTAATCTTATTACCAATGCCTTTTCTATCATTGGCTCGCTTATAAGATAATACTTATCTACCTTTAATTCTAAAGTAATGCCAAACTCAACGCTATCATTTGACTAAAGTGAGCTGAATGCCTAGCTGCCGGTACTCATCATTTACGTGAATAAATATTGCAAATCGGCTTCTATGACTACCTAACTATCGTAATTTGTCTATTAAGGCTAGATTCCTGGCCGCTTCGGGGTGATTTGATTTTTGGAGAGCAGTTTTTGCTTGATCCCATTTTTTCTGGTTCATATAGCTGTGGCCTAACCAATATTGAATCTCAGAAATTTCACTTGGATTTGATCCAATATTCAATGCCTCAGTAAACCATTTCTCCGCTTCTTCAAAATCATTTAGTGCAAAAAAGTATTTGCCTGCGTTAAAAGGACTAGCTGGCTGTTCCGTAGTTTTTGTAGCGTTCGGGTCCAATGGTTTTACGTATTCTGTACGCCAAATCTGGTCAAAATCAGATGAGCCGCTAGCATCTTGAAAACCGATATACGCTATAGTCAATAAAGCCGCAATAGACGCTGCTACCATCCATGGACGAGTGCGACTTGATCTTGGTTTAGGTTGACTTGTATCCATGGTAACTACCTTAGCAGTAGATTCTGAAGTCCTAGCGTTTTCTAAAGTTTCCATTAAGTCCAATTCCAATAAGCCTTCAGCTAGTTTTTTAGCCTCGGGATAGTTGTCTACCGCTGTACGTAGACTTGTATCTTGCTTCATAGCTTCTTCAAAAGCCTGCCGCATTTCAGCATCTAATACCCCTTCCATATAATCATCGATATATTCGTAAAAATCGATCATCGTAGAGCAGATTTAATGCTTGGATTATTCTCAACATATTTCAGGAGTTCCTTCATACATTGATATTTCTTTTTCTTTGCCATACCCTCGCTTTGGTATCCCATCATCTCGGCAATCGCCTTCATCCGATACCCATTGGCCCAATACATCAAAACTTCTTTACAATTCCTGCCTAACTTATCCAGTAAGGCTGTTAATAAATGTTTCTTTTCTTGGAAAATAACCAAAGACTCTGGCTGGATATCATCCGTACCTTCATGGTAGGATTGCAACTCCTCTGATCGATGCTTCTTTTTATCCGCGATCTCCTTATACCATAGGAAACGGGCTATCCCGATTATGTATTGGTGTATGGAAGTGTCAATAGTCATCTCTTGTTTTTTAATCACAGTCTTGACAAATTGTATCAAGGCATTATTGAAAACCTGCATAGCGGATTCTTCATCACCACCATTTTTGATGATCATGCCGACGATACTTCGCTTTAGCTTTTCATCACGATATAAAGAAACTAGGATTTTATCCCTGCCTTCTTTACCCGATCGAATCGTATCAAGTGTCTGTTGATTATTTAGTGTATTACTACTCACAAGAGTGTATGACTATTGCTATAATGTGACCTCCAAATGTAGCATTTTTTTTGTGCTTTCTTTTCTTAAATCAAACCTTACCTTGCTTAGCGTATTTGTGCAGTAACCACCGTCGATGCAGCGTTAAGGGCAAGTGATACCCCATTTTTAATAGCTTGCGGCCGCTCCCTTTTAAGCGCCCTCGCAATATATTATACATGGCATTACGACCTTTTCTGATGTTATATCGACTGTGTACATATCGATGTAAGGTCTTATAAAAGATAGGAGGATAGGTGTTACTAAACATGAGGTCGAGATCATCAGAATCACTCCAATTTGCTTTTTGACTTAACTCATGTTTTACATTTTCATAGAACGTAGTGCCCGGCAAAGGATAGGATACAGAAATACCAATCTCATCGGGCATGAGATCCAAGACCATTTTCATGGTTTTCATAATATCATCAAAGCCCTCCCCTGGATATCCAAATTGAAGAAAGAAGGCTACTCGAACATCACGCGCTTTCAGATTTCGCGTCGCTGTATAAATTTGCTCGATGGTAGTTCCTTTATCCATAGCATCCAAAATAGCTTGCGATCCGCTTTCTGCACCTAACCAAATGATATCAGCACCGCTATCCGCTAAGGCATCTAAATTGTTATCCTTTAGCATTAAATCGGCTCGGGATTGGATCTTGTATCTAAAGGATAGCTTTCTTTCCTTTTTAAGCGCTAGAAATTGTTGTACCCAATTAGGTTTGAGACCAAAGATGTCATCACACATCCAAAAGTAGTGCACGCCGAATAAGGACTGTACCCATTCAATCTCTTCGATTACTTGTTCTGGCGTTCGAGAATTATATCTATTTCCATAAATGGGCTTGGCACACCAGTTACATTTATAAGGGCAACCTCGAGTAGTTGCAATATTTAAAGTAAAATACCCGTGTCGGTCTAACCAGATTTTTCGATAGGGTTCAATGTCCACTAGGTCCCAAGCAGGTAATGCTATACTATCCAATTCTTTAATGACCGGTCGTCGTTCATTTCGCTTGACTATACCCAAAGCATCTTTATAAGCAATCCCCAGGATATTATCTTTCGATACTTCGGTTCGCAATGCAGGTATGAGTTCCTTCAAGGTTTCTTCTCCTTCCCCTAAAAGAATAACATCCGCGCCTTTTTCTAAATATTGACCATAATGATCTGTAGAATCTGAACTGGAAACAATGATCTGACAATTCTTTTCTTTCGCGGCTTCAATCATCTCGAAACAAGCGTCTCGCATAACTGTCAAGCACATTTTAGTCAGATAATTAAAGCCATCATCGTATATGATTACGATATCAGGGCTATAAGTTTCTAATGCCTCGCTAAAATTATAGGTGGTTGTTTCCAAGCAATTATCTAGAAATGAAACAGCATATCCTGCTTCACGCAAAGTACTGGTCGCCCATAGAGTACCTAATGGTGGATATGGCTGAGCTGTCTCCCATTGCTTTTTATCCAATGGGTAGAAATATGTATTGGTCAGTAATATAGTCTTATCGCTCTTCATCCAAACCTAAGGTTTTACATGCCTCATTATATAAGTCCAAAATCTTGCCCTGGCTATTTGGAGGATGGACTTTAGCTTCCCCTACATGACTTCTATACATAAGATCGTATGCCTTTGAATCAATGTCCTTTTTGTACTTCTTTGCATTACGTTGTTCAGCCATCAATCTAAAATGCTCATCCAATCGATCACCAAGATTATTATTGAGCCTCTTTTCAATCCATCTAGCCCATCCATATTTTTTAATGGGATTGTCACTATATAGTTTTTTCTGGTCAATGCCCGTTTTATTTGGAAGTACCTCCCCATACCATTGATTGGCTTTTAGGAATTGGGTAAAGAGCGCTTCATTATTCATTACCAGCAGGGTTTCGATTTCGGTAGCCGTAAATAGATTCTTTTCCTTAATCTCTAAGTTATCCGAACTGATAATATAATTGATACAGAAAAAGTCTTTCTTATTGCCTAAGAAGGCCCATTTATAGGCTTTTAAAAACATCTTTGCAATCCAAATACGATTAGGCTTAGCAATAATGAAATAATCGATATCACCCCCTTCTTCCATGACACCTTTTGATAACGAACCTGAGATACATACGCATTCGGTGAAAGGCATGGCTGCAATGATCTTTGCATTCTTCTTAGCTAGTCCTTCAATGTCTGCCGCTTTAGTTTCTTTTTCATGCCTATGCTTTACGTTCGCAGCGACATTTCCAAAACCGAAGTATCTATTATGAGATGATAAGGCATTCGTTTGCATGCCAGCATTAAGCAATTCTTGCAGGCGTTCTTTAGAGCAGGATTGCTGCATAAATCGCTGGATCTCTTCCATTTTCAATGGATGATTGAAGAGGTCAAAATAGATAAGCGATCGCAGTACATCCTGAATATCAGCTTTATTTTCCGCTGTTATTTGAGGCATGACCCAATTTAAAAATAAATAACAGGAATATCATCTCGAACATATCTAATATTACTATGTTAGATATTTATAGACAAATCCAAGACATGTCCTTATCTATTCGAAACAAAACGCTTGCCAGTCTCGAGCAATCCAATTTTGATTTAATCATTATCGGGGGTGGTATTACAGGTGCGGGTATTGCATTAGATGCTATTTTGCGCGGCGTCAGTGTATTACTCGTAGAGAAAAAGGATTTTGGGTCTGGCACCAGTAGCAAGTCTACTAAGCTTATCCATGGTGGCCTTCGATATTTAAAGCAATTGGAGTTTGGATTGGTTCGAGAGACGGGTGTGGAGCGTGCTATTGCACACAATAACATCCCACATTTGGTTCATCCAGAAAAGATGCTACTTCCCATATTTCCAGATGGTGAATTTAATCACTGGTCCGCATCCATAGCAATCAGTGTGTATGATCGTTTGGCTTCGGTTAAGAAGAAAGATCGAAAGCAAAGTTATGATCGCAGAGAAACCCTTGAAATAGAACCCTTATTGCGTTCAGAAGCTTTACAATCTTCCATTCAATATTCTGAATATAGAACAGACGATGCCCGTCTAACGATGGAGTTAATCAAAGCGGCACAACGCCATGGTGCAGAGGCATTTAATTATGTAGAGTGTACAGGTTTGCTGTATGAGGATGGGCAGGTCAATGGCATTTCAGCCATGGACACCATACATAGTAAAACATATTCGTTCTATGGTCGGAATATCGTTTCGGCTGCAGGTCCATGGGTCGATGGCATTCGGGAAAAAGATGGCTCTTTGGAAGGCAAAAAACTACACCTAACAAAGGGCGTTCATCTTGTCGTGCCTCATGAAAAATTACCTATCCGGAGTGCTGTGTATTTTGATGACTTCGAAGGAAGAATGTTATTTGCTATACCCCGGTGGTCTGCTACATACATAGGTACTACGGATACTAATTACACAGGCTCTTTGGATCAAGTCAGCACCAATCAAGAAGATGCCGATTATGTACTTGAAGCTGCTAATCGAATCTTTGACATAGAACCTCTTGGTTATAGTGATATAATTTCACATTGGGCAGGATTACGGCCACTGGTACATGAAGCTTCTAAGGGGCCAACAGAAATTTCACGAAAAGATGAAATTTTTATAGCAGACTCTGGGCTCATATCGATTGCCGGAGGTAAATTGACAGGCTTTCGAAAGATGGCCAAACGAATTGTTGATTTAGTGCGCAAACGTGATCCTCAATTGCGGATGGGTGCTTGCGAAACCCGGTATTTCCCGATTCATGAAGAACATATCGATAGCTATGAAGACTACCAAGAGTTCAGAGAAACTATGTTCGAATTAAAGAAAAATAAAGCCCAACTGAATCGCAGACAGGTCTACCAATTGTGCGATACCTTTGGCAAATCTGCGGATAGGATCATAGAACGAGCGATATCTCTGGATGGACATCCGATAGAGAACTTACTTACCGCCGAACTAGAGCATTGCAGTGAAAAAGAGTCCATAGTGTGCGTAGATGATTATGTAAATCGACGAACTAGCCGTTTGTATTTTGATATTCAAACGGTCATTGATCATCAAGATCATATCTTACGCGAAATGCATCGATTGCTAGAATGGACCGATAGTCAGTTTGAGGAAAATCGAATTACATTGGAAAACATCCTAGCGGATGCGCAGAAATTTAAGCTAGCCATTAGTCCGGTGTAAATGACCAAGGATTATCATGGAAACGAAACATGTATCTCTTATTTATTGAGGTAGCAAAGACTCCAAAAATCCCAACTAAAAATTGAATAGCACCTGAAGCTAATAAGGGCTTACTACTTTCTCTCAAGAAAATAGCGTGGATAGCTGTTCCGATTCCATTCAATGTTACTATTGAAAAGAAAAAACCTAAGCCAAATTGTCGTTTTTCAAACTTTGGCGTTTTTAAATTTTTTACATAGTAAATATCATGTAGCGGAATTTTCTCTATGGGTTTAACTTCTTTAAAATTCAACTCTGTCCGGCTAAAAAACTGTTCTTCATCAATATTTGATACTTTTTTATGCACCTCTACCTCGAGGTATTTGTCACTCTTTCCTTTTATATATCCACTGTAAAAAATGCACGCATTACATTCCTCTGTTTCAGGATTACGTTCTGAACTTTTCAGCACTTCAACATAGTCGGAACTCTGTATGGTCTTAGATTTTTTGCCCTTGTAAATCGTGACTCCCTGCGCCAGTAAGGACATTGGACCGACAATTACAAAAAGGCTTAGGTAGATATACTTTTTCATAAAAACACATATTTCTCACCGTCAAGATAAAAAAGGGAATTTGCCTGGCAAAAGATGTGTGTACTATTTTGTCAGAAGCCATCTAAAAGTGCATACGCTAGTCCCTCGTACTTTGTATTTAGAAACTAGGAATTTTTACTAAGGGTATAATTTTTAACATATATGACTTTTCAAACTTTATTTTCATTAGTTTAGTTACAATCAAAATTTACAATATGAAAAAGCTTTTTACATTACTTCTATGCATTTGTGCTATTTCCCTTAGTGCTCAGATAAGCGGTGTAGTCAAAGACACCGACGGCAATCCGCTGATCGGAGCGAGTGTTATCGAAGAAGGTACCTATAATGGTACTGTTACAGATGTGGATGGTAGTTTTACTTTAGCCACGCAAAGTATGACGCCTACCTTGATTATTTCGTATACAGGTTATACGAGTGTTGTATTTATACCAGAAGGTACCGAAGTATCAGTAGTTATGACAGAAGGGAGTATCCTGGATGAAGTTGTGGTTACGGGTACTAGAGGAAAACCTAGAACAGTATTAGAAAGTGCTGTACCGATAGATAATATCAATGCGGCGGAACTTCGTAAGAGTGGTCAAACATCATTGGACCAGATCATTAATTACAAAGTGCCTTCATATAATAGTCAAAATATGGCTATCTCAGATGCCACCGCACATATTGACCCTTCGGAATTACGTAATCTAGGGCCATCAAGGACATTGGTTCTTGTCAATGGCAAACGTAAAAATCAAAGTGCACAAGTGTATCTTAATGATACGCCTGGACGTGGAGAGGTCGGTACCGATATGAAATCGATTCCCGCAGCTGCTATTGAGCGGATCGAGATACTTAGAGATGGGGCGGCGGCTCAATACGGCTCTGATGCTATTGCAGGTGTGGTAAATATTATATTGAAAGAGCGTACCGATGGAGAGGTGAATGTACAAGGTGGTATTACTACGGCAGGTGACGGCCTTACGTATGGTGTAGATGTAAACAAAGGTTTTAAGATTGGAAAGAACGGGTTTATCAATCTAACAGCGGAATATTCGTATCAAGATATTACGGATAGAGCCGGTGAGTTTGCCGATACAGAAGGTGATCCTTTATTCGGCATTGCCTTAGGTGATGATCCAGATATTGATGCGTATTTTGCTGAGCACCCAGACTTAGGGATGACCTATGGTCAACCTGAAATTTCGCGCTTTGCGGGTATGCTAAATTTTGGCACTGGATATAATGATGGGAAAGGAAAACTCTACGGAAACTGGGGCTATACTGGACGGACCGGAAAGTCATTTGCCTTTTATAGAGTTTGGTATTGGAGAGATACTGACTGGGGATTGATCAATGAAAACGACGAATATGTAGGGTATCAGCCAACCTTTGAATCGGATATTTCTGATATCACCTTTACGCTAGGAAACAAGTACAACTTTAACGGTTGGGATTCTGACCTTAGTTTCACCTATGGTGGCAACAATATAGATTATACGGTAAACAATTCACTAAACAGAACATTAGCAGAGAATAGTCCTACGAGCTTTAATCCAGGCGGTTATTCATTCGAAAATGCATTAGTGAACTTAGATATAAACAAGACCTTCAATAAAGTGACCGTAGCTTTTGGTACTGAATTTAGAAATGAATTTTTCGAAACTAGAGCCGGTGAGGAAGCGTCATACAATCCAGCGCCTGGAACGGACTCATTCCCAGGATTAACGCCGGATAATGCAGTAGAAGAAGATCGAACGAATGTAGGTGTTTATGCTAGTGCCGACTTTGATGTTACAGAAGCATTCCTATTAGGTGGCGCGGTGCGTTTTGAGAACTATTCGGATTTCGGAAGTAATTTTTCTTGGAAAGCGAACACTCGATATTTGATTGGTGATAAGCGAGGTGCCATTCGTGCATCAGTGAGTACGGGTTTTAGAGCACCGTCTTTACATCAGATATATCTAAGTAATATTCAAACGACAGCAGGTGCTTCGGGCTTGATCCAAGAAGGTACGTTTAGCAATGTTGATGATATTACAAGAAATGTATTAGGTGTACCTCAATTGACCGCGGAGACCTCATTGAATTTCACAGCTGGTCTTACCTATAAGTTAATGGATAATGTATCCTTATCAGCGGATTACTATAATATCCAAGTTAAGGACAGAGTCTTATTTTCAGATCAGATCGGTGCTGCTAACTTTGAGGGAACAGCTTTAGGTGATGCTTTGGCAGACGCTAATGTAGAGGCATTTAAGTTCTTTATCAACGCGGTAGATACACGTACCAGTGGCGTCGATGTAGTATTAAATGCTGACGATGTAGTTTCATTAGGAACAGCCGGAGATATGGGTCTGGTATTAGCTGCTAACTTCAACAATACAGAATTAGATGGTGATGTACAAGCGCCAGAAGCGTTTGGTGATGTTTCCATTTTTGGTGATTTACCTGCTAATTTATTGACCAGTGCTCGGCCTAGAGAAAAAATCATGTTGGGCTTGAATTTTGATGTTTACAAGATGGACATCTCTTTAAACAATACATGGTTTGGTGCCGTGAATTCCCCAGTTTCTGAACAGGAGTTTGCTGGCAAGGTGATAACGGATTTATTATTTACGTATAATATTTCTGAGACTTTTGGTATTGGATTTACGATAAACAATCTTTTGGATGTATATCCTGACCGGATTGATGGAACATTGGATCCATTTGGATATAGGTTACAATATCCATGGAGAGTGTCTCAATTTGGATTTAATGGAAGGTATGTAAAAGTGCGTGCTTCTTATAATTTCTAAGAGAGACTCAAGAGGAATAAAAAAAACCCATGCTGAACGCATGGGTTTTTTTTATGGTTCCAAGACCTGCAATTTGGCATATTGCAACATGATCCGTTTTTCTCCAGCGGTACCTAGCTGATGGAAACGAATAGAGGCAACATAGCGTTCATCAATACTGAGTACTTCGCCTTTGCCAAACTTCATATGAAGTACCTGATCTCCCACTTTAATCTTATTCATCGGTGTCGGGGCAAAGCTTGCCGGATCGATATCAATAACCGGCGCTTTTGGTTTTACATTCCGACTAAAATTCCCTAGAACTTTAGGTTTACCCAAACCTGATTTTGCTTTGCTAAGCACTGTGTTATCTAAATAGCTTTCTGGTAACTCTTCTAAAAAACGAGATGGGTCGTTAAAACGCATATTTCCAAACTGATACCGTGAATTAGCATAACTCAATGTTAGGTATTCTTCCGCTCGGGTAATTGCTACATAAAATAACCTTCGTTCTTCATCTATTTGATCTGGGGCAGAAAGTGACATAAATGAAGGAAACAAATTCTCTTCCATACCCACTACAAAAACAGATTTATATTCCAGTCCTTTAGCCGCGTGCACAGACATTAAAGTTACCGTATCCACTGTATCTTGATCCTGATCTTGATCCGTCATCAAGGAAATCGTCTGTAAGAAGGTAGCCATCGATTTATCAGTCGGCGCTACTTCATTTTCTTCTAGCTCATCATCTTCTACAAACTCTTTAATGGCATCTAAAAGTGCGGTAACATTCTCTAATCGACTACGCCCTTCAATTGAGTTATCCGCTTTTAAATGGTCAATGATACCGGAATGTCTAGCAATATAAAATCCAGCATCATAGGCATTTTCCTTTTTTGCTTGATTTTGCATGGCCATTATCAAATTAACAAAAGCGTGCAATTTTTGCTTCGTACGCCCATTAAACTGAATAGTGGTTAGACAATCCCAAATACTGCAATCATTATCATCTGCGATCTGAATCAAACCATCCACTGTTGTTTTCCCAATGCCTCGACGAGGATAATTAATAATTCGCTTTAAGGCTTCATCATCTTTGGGATTAACTGTCAATCGCATGTAAGCAAGCACATCCTTTATTTCCTTTCGTTGGTAAAAGGAGGTACCGCCATAAATCCTATAAGGGACATTATACTTTCGGAGCCATTCCTCAAAAACCCTGGACTGGGCATTGGTTCGATACAGGATGGCTATTTCTTTATTGGTCAGATGATGTCGGTTCTTTTGCTCCAAAATACCATCGGCCACTCGCCTTCCCTCTTCGCTATCCGTCATTGCTTTGATGAGCTTGATTTTTCGCCCATCTATTTTATCCGTCCAAATCTTCTTTTGGATCTGCTTTTTATTGTATTTGATCAAGTGGTTAGCCGCTTCTACAATAGCATCTGTGGATCGATAATTTTGCTCTAGTTTGTACGTGGCCACATTCAAATAGCTATTCTCAAATTGGAGGATGTTTTCGATAGTAGCGCCTCTGAATGAATAGATACTTTGGGCATCGTCACCTACTATACAAATGTTTTGCGGGCTCCCTTCATACTCTGTTAATAGCTTGATGATTTCGAATTGAAGAAAGTTTGTATCCTGAAACTCATCGACTAATACGTAACGAAACTGCATTTGATACTTCGTCCGGACATCATTCGGATTTTCGTAAAGTAGCCGAAACATTTGTAACAAGAGGTCATCAAAATCCATGGCTCCAGCCCGCTTGCATCGAGCTACATACTTTTCATAGATCTTGAATGTCATCGGTCGACGATTCATTCGATCCATACTCAGCAGATCTTCATTCTCTGCATATACTTTCGGAGTTATGAGATTGGATTTAGCTCCAGAAATACGAGAACGGATTGCACCATTATTATAGACTTTAGGGTCCAAACCCATTCCTTTAATAATCTCCTTAATCAAGCTTTTGCTATCATCAGTATCGTAGATCGTAAAGTCATTAGGATACCCAATATGATGTGCTTCTACCCTTAATATTCTAGCAAATATAGAGTGAAAGGTGCCCGCCCATATTCGATTCGCTTGATGACCCACTACTCGTTCTATTCGTTCCTTCATCTCACGAGCCGCCTTATTGGTAAAGGTTAAGGTCAGAATATTCCACGGTGCGACACCGTTTTTTATTAAGTGCGCTATTCGATAGGTTAGCACACGCGTTTTCCCCGAACCTGGACCCGCAATTACCATAACAGGACCTTCTAAATGTTCGACGGCTTGACGCTGCACGTCATTAAGTTCGGATAGATATGGAAAAGCAACTTCTTGCATAGAGGTGATTGGTTTTAGACCGGAAAACAAATATATATTTTTGCTATATCTTAATGGGCCTAATGGATAAGAAACATAACATACTCGTTGAATTTATTGATTTTCTTAAGCGACCTAGGTATTATGATCAAAAAGAAGCTTTGAGTGTCCCTTTTATGAATCAAGTAATGATGGGGTTTATCTTAGTTTTTTGTGCAGAAATCGTGGCTATGGGTCTAATGCAGCTGATTGTTCCATTGGACCAAATCGACCATTCTTTGACGAATATGCTAGAAGATGGTTCCTTATTTCAAATGTTCTTGCTTGCCGTATTTGCAGCACCTCTTATCGAAGAACTTATTTTTAGATGGCCTATGGGTCTCTTCAAGAATAATGTTGGCTTTGTATTCTATGGTTTAACCTTCATTTTTGCTGGTTTTCATGCCTTTAATTTCGATCTTTCGCAGACGCCTTGGTATACCTGGCCTGTACTTGTTTTACCCCAATTGATCCTTGGACTTTACCTTGGATTTGTCCGCATGAAGTCTAATGTGGGAAGCAGCATAATCGTTCATGCTTATAATAATCTAATACCTATTGGATTCTATTTGCTTGCAAAAATGTCGGGAATGGAAATGTAAGCGATAATTCATCCTAGGATTATTTTTTGATTTAATACCTTACAGTAACAAAGCCACAACAATGATGCGATTAGCCATGCTTTTAGTATGTTCCTTGCTTATTTTTTCAGCCTGTAAATCAAGCAAAACCACCACTGAAGATCCATCTACAGACGAGGATAGATCGTTTCTTTTAGTTTTATTGCAGCCCAATGTTACGCCCGGACAATTAGAAAATGATCTGAAGGAATACGGTCTAAAAGCGGAAGGACGCACTAGCAAGTCGCAAAACCAATGGCAACTGAGCTATTTGTCCAATAGTATAGGCTACAAAGAGCTATTAGCTACATTATCACGATATGAATCTGTACTTGATGCTTCATTATTAGAAGCCTCAAAAGACGTGAAAGTAAGCAGTGGAACCTCTGGAAAAAAAGGAAAAATAAATATTAGCAATAAATAAAAACCAAACTATGATCAAGGATAGAATCAAAGATGTACTTCGTTTAGTTGTGGTCTTGTTTGTAATGATCCCATTTGTGGGATTTTCACAGACAGCGCCTCAAGTAGACGTACAGGCTAGTTATATGCAAAAGATAGGTCATATTCCTCCTATAGCGACATTGAACCGTGCCGAAAAGGATATGACAAAATCTAAAAAGAAGCGTAAACAGCATCGAATGATCGATCAAAATTTTGCCGGTAGAGATGGGTCCAATGTAATCCTACCTGAGTTAGAGCATCAAGGTCCTGATAAAATTCGTCAACGATCTATCCCTAGCTCTACCTTGCGTTTTAATGGCGAAATACCATTAGTAAACCGAGAAGGAATTACAAGTAATAGTTCGCCTAATGATCCATCTGGGGACATTGGAAAAGACCATTATGTGCAAGCTGTCAATGTGACTAGAATTGCCGTTTATGATAAAGAAGGTGAATTATTGGATGTATTTAATGCTAATGTTTTTTGGGGCTCTATTGGTTTTTCCTCAGCTGGAGACCCTATTGTAATGTATGATCAAGAAGTCGATCGATGGATTATGACTGAGTTTCCATTTGGGAATCAGATGTTGTTTGCTATTTCAGATTCCAGTGATCCTTTAGGCTCCTGGACGGCATATAATTTCGGCACACCTAGTTTTCCTGATTACCCAAAATGGGCGGTTTGGACAGATGCGTATACTGTGACCACAAATGAACAAGGGCCGGGTGTACATCACTTATATCTTATAAATAAAGAGCAGGCCTTAGCGGGGGCGGATCAAGTAGATATGCAGCGATTATCTGTCGATGGCACTACAGGGTCTGAACAAGGATTTATTGTTTCTACGCCCGTGGATTGGACGGGTTTAAACAGACCTCCTGAAGGAGCTGGCCCCTATTTCATGAAATTAAATGACTCAAGTTGGGGTGAGGTAGCAGAAGATGGTTTGACCATTTTTGAAGTAGATATTGATTGGGATAACCCTAATAATACCAGTGTTTCGGAGGCTTTTGTACCTACGAGTCCTTATGATTCATATCCGTGTTCCATCAACGGACCTGGATTTGCCTGTGTACCACAACCCAATGGTGCCAATGGTTTAGATGCTATTCCTGAGGTTATAATGCATCAGATTCATTACCGCAATTTTTCAGCCTATGAAGCGATGGTACTTAGTTTTGTTACGGATGTGACGGACGGTGAAAATTTAGCAGGCGTTAGATGGGTAGAATTGCGTCGCTCTTCTGGAAGCGAATGGACTGTATACCAAGAAGGTACCTTTGGCCCTGAAGATGGCTTAGATAGATATATGTCAACTATCTGTATGGATGGCAGTGGTAATATAGGTTTGGCCTATTCTGTGTCCAGTGAAGATGTCGCAGCTGGTGTCCGCTATACTGGCCGATTTGCATCTGACCCTTTAGGTGTAATGACGCTGCCTGAAGTTACGGCTGTAGATGGCGGCGGATCTATTGTAACAGGTGGGCGATTTGGTGATTATGCTCATATGTCTGTAGACCCGACTAATGATGCTACCTTCTGGTTCACTACCGAATATGCAGGCACAAATGGCAATGTAAGAACTCGAGTAGTCGCTTTTGAAATGGGTAAAGATACTTTTGATATAGGGCCGTCTCAAGTGCAATCACCTGTTAGCAGTTCTAGTTTAGGGATGGAAACACTGGTTGTAGAAATTAAGAATAATGGTTTGGAACCGGTCAGTGATTTTTCTATTGCTTACGAAGTAAATGGCAATCCAGCTGTAACGGAAGCAGTGGATGCTACTATAATGCCTGAGAACACTTTCGTTTATAGCTTTACCCAGCCGGTAGATATGTCGGCCATTGGTCCATATGATTTTACTATTCGGACCATTTTAGAGACTGATGAAAATCCAAATAATGATGTCATATTATATACTGTAACAAAACTTCCGACCCGAGACGTATCCTTGGTTTCTATAAATGGTGCTGATGGTATTATTTGTGGTTCTGAAACCATGATCGATATCGAATTCCAAAACAACTCGGATGTACCGCTAAGCTCTGCCATTATTGAGGTTTCATTAAATGGTAGTCTGTTAGCTACAGATAATTGGACAGGTAATCTAAGCTTTGGGGAAACAAGCACTGTTACTATTCCGGTGACAGGCTTAGAAGACGGTTCCAATGAGTTGAGTGTTTTGATTTCTTCACCTAATGGAGCTATGGACGAAGTAGCGGATGACAACACGGGTGTTATTAACATCGAAAGTTTACTAGAATCCGTCTCCATCATTGTTGATGTATTCACAGACGGTTTTCCTGAAGAAACAACGTGGGAGCTAGTCGATGATGCAACGGGCGCACTTGTTGCCAGTGGAGGTCCTTATGATATTATCAATGAACACTTCATTACAGAGGTTTGTGTATCTCCAGATGCTTGCTTAACTATGACCATATTTGACTCGTACGGGGATGGTGTAAATTCATTCTTTTCTGATGATGGGAATTATACCATTACTGATGAAAATGGTATTCTACTCGCTCAA
This sequence comes from Saprospiraceae bacterium, assembly GCA_020629315.1. Taxonomy (GTDB): domain Bacteria; phylum Bacteroidota; class Bacteroidia; order Chitinophagales; family Saprospiraceae; genus JAHDDO01. The sequence goes on from JAHDDO010000024.1 coordinate 44,404, forward strand.
CTTATGGAAATTGATTTTGGTGATGAAGAATCAAATTTCTTCTGTCTCGGTGAAGTAGAGTGTGATGTGCAAGCGGATTTTACGGCTTCACCAGAAACTAGTGTTGGGAATGACGGATCCATTTTAATTGAAGTAACAAGTGGTTTTTCACCCTTCTCATATAGCATCGATGGAGGGAATAATTTTTCACCAGATAATTTATTTACTGGATTAGAAACAGGTGATTACCCAGTAGTCGTTATGGATAATTTGGGTTGTATCCTAGAAGTAATAGTAAACGTACCAATAGAAGTTAGTACCTCCAATACTACTTCCACTGTAAACATCAGTATTGCACCTAATCCAACTAATGGCTTATTGAATATTAAAGTCGATGGTTTAGCCGATGATGGTTTATTCCTAGATTATAAAGTGTTAAATGCGCAAGGACAGATTATTCGAAGGGATAATTTGGTTAGATATGATAAATCATATGTGGGTATGCTATCCATAATGGCCGAACCCAATGCCAATTACTTTTTGGCCTTTGACCATCCAAGAATATCTAAAATATACACCGTCATCAAACAATGATAATAAAAGGCGCTCTTAGGAGCGCCTTTTTTATCTTGGCGTGTGACAATTTAAATGAGGATACTACTTTTTACCGTCATTTATGACACTTTTCTATTTTGATACAGCTACTCTACATTGATTTCGGTTTACTTTATATATATCATTATACGACCTAAATCAAACATTATGAACAACATCTTAGTATTCAGTCTGTGCTTTTTACTTTACTTATGTTCTATCCCTTTACACGGCCAAACACGGATAGATCATAGCATTCAGACAAGTTCGATGGTAAAGTTAGGGTACATCACTTCTCTGCAAGATCTAGACAAGAGTAAAGTTAAACCTAGTTTACGTCGAAATAAAGTAAAGCGAAGCAAAGCTATCAACCAAAATCTAGGGGGCCGGTCTGTGTCCAAAGTGACAGTTCCAAATCTAGAACATCAAGGTCCTGATCCACTTAGACAATTTGGTTTCGATACACAAAATGTCAGAAGTAGCAATATGCCAATAGTGAATGTAGAGGGAAACACTTGGCACCAATCCCCAAATGATCCCTCAGGCGAAATTGGCTTAGATCATTATGTGCAAGTAGTAAATGTTACTACTATTGCCATATTCGAGAAAAATGGGGTCGCTATTGACTCATTTAAAGCTAATCTACTTTGGCAGGAGGTTGGCCATAGTTCATTTGGTGACCCTATCTGTATCTATGATCAGGAAATGAATAGATGGATAATTACTGAATTTGCTGCACCTAATATCATACTATTTGCTATGTCTGATAATGCAGACCCTTTTGGAGGATGGTCCATCTATGCCTTTGGTGCTCCAAACTTTCCTGATTATCCAAAGTGGTCTGTGTGGCCAAATTCATATGCTTTAACTACCAATGAACTTGGAGGAGGGTTTCAACATTTCTATTTTTTTAATCGTGCACAATTACTTGCTGGCGAAGAAAGCATAGATATGCAACGCATCGAAATTGAAGGATCTATAAGTTCTCCAGGTCCATATATTGCGACTCCTGTCGATTGGTCGGGAGCTAATCCACCCCCTCCAAACCAAGGTCCTATCTTTATTATTCAAAAAGATTCTAGTTGGGGAATAGTAGACGAAGATGGTATCGCGATCTACGAAGTAGATGTGGATTGGGAAGACCCAGGAAAGACCATAGTTAATGAGCAAATAGTTATCACAACGCCCTTTGATGGTTACCCCTGTGCAACTACAGGCATTGGGTTTGCTTGTATCCCACAACCGGATGGTGAGGTTGGTTTGAGTGGCTTCCCAGAAATTATAATGTATCAACCTCATTACAGGAATTTTGGCACCCATCAAAGCTTTGTCTGTGCTTTTATAGTTGATATAACGGATGGAGAAAATATTTCTGGCATTCGATGGATGGAATTCAGAAAAACTGAAGAAACTGACTGGGATATTTATCAGGAAGGCACCTTTGGACCAGATGATGGCTTACATAGGTTCATACCGACGATTTCGATAGATGGAAAAGGGAATATAGCTATGGCTTATGCCGTTGCGAATAACGAAGTTGCAGCTGGTTTAAGATATACGGGAAGACTAGCTTCTGATCCATTAGGTATAATGACAGTGCCAGAGGTAACCGTTGTAGACGGAGGTAGTTCTTTGCCGTTCTTTTCGCGCTTTGGGGACTATGCCCACATGACCGTAGATCCTACTAATGAAAACACCTTTTGGTTTACAGCTGAGTATGCTGGTTTAGAACACAATATCAAAACTAGAATAGTAGCCTTCCAGCTTGATATTGATAGTTTTGATCTCTCCCCGATAGCTGTTTCCTCGCCGATAGATGCTATTGAGTTAGGCAATGAAATAGTTACTACTACCATTAAAAATTATGGATCAGAGCCCATATCATCGTTCAGTATTGCATATTCATTAAACGGAGAAGAGGAGGTAATAGAAGACGTCATTATGAATATTGAACCAGGGGAATCCGTTCATTATAGTTTTTCGGAACGGGTAGACCTCTCAGAAATCAAAACCCACCAAATCGCAATTACGGTTTACGCTGATCAAGATCAAAATCAAAACAATAATATATTCCAATATAATGTAGAGCATATTCCAGTAAATGATCCTGGCCTTCAAGGTATCCTTGTTCCTGTAGGCGATGTTTGTGGGACCTCTACGGAAGTGGCGATTATTGTAAGTAATACCGGTACTGCACCCTTACAAGAAGTGCCCATTGAAATAAACCTGAATGAAGAATTTAATACCTCTGTCATGTGGACAGGTAATCTTGAAAGATTGGAAAGAGATACTATTTCAGTCAATATTGACGGCCTTCTCAATGATGAAAATACTATTACAGCAAGGTTGGACCAAAATGATCCTATTCTGGATCAAAACCAAGAAAATAATGAAGTGACAGCGACTCTGTCTGTTAATACTGAATGGACCTCTCTATTTGTAGAAATACTGACGGATCGATTCCCTGAAGAAACTAGCTGGTCCATCACAGATACAAGCGGTACTGTTTATGGTTCTTCTAATTTTTATACCGAACCTTATCAATGGTATATCCATGAAATCTGTGTTCCACCAGATGCTTGTTTTACAATGAGAATATTTGATAGTTATGGTGATGGTTTAAGCTCTGCCCCTGACCCCGCTGGAAACTATATTATTAAGGACGCCGAAGAAAATGTCTTGGCTACCTTACAAAATGTAAACTTTGGAGATGTAGAAATTAATAGTTTTTGCAATAGCGAGCCAAATTGTATGTTATCATCGGAGCTTATTGTCACGCCAGATACTAACAATGGCAATGGTAGTATTTTATTTGAAACTTCAGGTGGTTTTCCGCCTTTGACATTCAGTATTGACGGAGGGGCTAGTTTTCAAGACGACCCATTATTTACAAACCTGGAATCTGCTAATTACGTTGGTGTAGTTGTAGATGGTATAGCTTGCGAATATGAAGAGAACGTAGATCTTCCTGGGGTGAGCTCTAGCGATGATACATGGAATAAGCCTTCTTTTACATTCAGTCCGAATCCAACAAAAGATATCGTTACACTTACTATAGAGGGAGTTTCGTCTACCGAATTATTCGTCGATTATATCTTGCTTAACGAAAAAGGTCAGCGACTCCAAAAAGGGACTCTTGTAAGGTATGACCATAAATATAAAGGGATGATATCCTTAGTTTACAAACCTGCTGGTGTGTATTACGTTATGATAAGACATCCAGAAGTACCTGAATTATCTACTATAATTAAACAATAAAAAAAGGCGCTCTTAGGAGCGCCTTTTCAATACCCATTTTATTCTTAATTATCCTGCTTAGCAAATACTTGTCTTAGTAATTCAGAGGTTCTTTGATTTATATCCGTACGGATTTTAAATTCTTTCTTTTCAATCAAGTCGAATAGACCTTCTAAGGCTTTAGAAGTCACATGATCCACTATGCTAGGATTTAGTTTTTTAAGACCTAAAAGAGAAGCAATACTTTTGTTGTAATAATTCACTGCATCTGCGTAATAGTCAATGGCTCCAAATTTATTCAGTGATGTTTCTATTACTGGAGAAAATTGTGCTGTTAACTGGTTATAGGTCTTCCTGTGTAAATAATTAGTAGCCTCATTATTTTCACCCATTAAGATTCGAGTGGCATCATCAAATGTCATCTGTGTGATGGCTCTGGTAAAAATAGGCCCTGCCTTTTTTGCTGCATCTTCAGCCGCTTGATTGATTTTATCAATAGCCACATTTTCAAATTTCTCAAAACCAGGTATTACTCGAAGCTTTTGAACTAAGGTCGCTGTTTCTTCGGGTAATAAAATTTTGTACACCGAGTTCTTGAAACCATTTGTTTTTGAAAGCTTATTTACACTCTCTTCTACTCCTAAAGAAAGAGCTTCTTTAAGTCCGTCGCCGACATTGTACGATTGGCTGGCATCACTTAAAATTTCAAGTGCTTTATTAATATCCTTAGGGTCACATGAACTAATACCAAGGATCATACAGAAAAAGAAAAGATATCTCATACGTTGCGTTTTTATATAAATGTTCTTTTTAGACGTTTACATGCGTAAAAGGGTGTTAAAACCCTATTAAAATTCCATTTTTACGGCCGAATATTTGACTTTTCCCCCTAACTGGGGAGCTAATTTGCGTATCTCAACTTTCGCTCCTAAAGCCTCAGGCCATTGTTTTTGGATTCGTTCCAATATTAATTCAACCACCGTTTCCAATAACTGCTTAGTATTATTCATTTCTTCTTTGCAGATTGAATATATGGTTTCATAATTTATGGTTTTATCAATGTCATCCTTATAATTCTCTGCTTTTTGGATTCGTATTTCAACATCAAGAAAAAACTCATTCCCACCTTTCCTTTCTTCTTCATAGAATCCGTGATGAGCAAAGAAATACATATCTAATAGACTTATTGTTGTTATTTCCATTTTAGATGTTTGTCTTACAAACTTAGTTATTCCTTCAAAGTATTTGCATTGATAATTTTACCTTGCTTACCTTTGTGGCATAAAAGATTAAGCACATGCAAGTTATGGATTCGACTATAGTAAGATCAGACAAAACGGATAAATATCAGCATCATGATTACTATAATATAGATGAACTACTTTCTGAAGATCATCTATTAGCTAGAGATGCGGTTAGAGATTGGGTAAAACGAGAAGTATCTCCTATAATCGAGTCTTGTGCTGAACAAGCTAAATGCCCCGTTCACTTGTTTAAGGGCCTAGCTGAAATTGGCGCTTTTGGACCTAGTCTTCCGGCAAAATATGGCGGTGGAGGCATGGATGAGATCGCCTATGGTATCATCATGCAAGAATTGGAACGATGTGATTCTGGCCTGCGAAGTATGGCCTCAGTACAAGGTTCTTTAGTTATGTATCCTATCTATAAATATGGGAACGAGGAGCAACGAATGAAATATCTTCCAAAATTAGCTTCTGGTGAGTATATAGGATGTTTTGGTCTTACCGAACCGGATCATGGATCGAATCCAAGTGGTATGACAACAAATGTGGTAGACAAAGGGGATTACTACCTTTTGAATGGTGCAAAAATGTGGATCACCAATTCACCTATTGCAGATATTGCGGTTGTTTGGGCAAAAAACGAAGAAGGTAAGATTATTGGCTTAGTGGTAGAAAAAGGAATGGAGGGCTTTTCTGCTCCTGAGATTCACGGAAAGTGGTCATTAAGAGCATCCATAACGGGTGAATTGGTTTTTGAAGATGTAAAAGTGCCTAAAGAAAATGTGCTTCCTAATGTAATGGGCCTAAAGGGACCCCTAGGATGTCTGTCTAAAGCAAGATACGGTATTGCATGGGGTGCCATAGGAGCAGCCTTAGATTGTTATGACTCAGCCCTTCGTTATTCGATGGAACGAGAACAGTTTGGCAAGCCCATTGGTCAATTTCAGTTAACGCAAAAGAAACTAGCTGAAATGATTACCGAAATCACAAAAGCACAATTGTTAGCTTGGCGTTTAGGAACGCTAGCCAATGATGGTAAGGCTTCACCAGCCCAAATTTCAATGGCAAAACGGAACAATGTCCATATGGCACTAGAAATTGCTAGGGAAGCTAGACAAATTCATGGAGGTATGGGTATCACTAACGAATACCCTATCATGAGACATATGATGAACTTGGAAACGGTATTGACTTATGAAGGAACGCATGACATCCATCTTTTGATCACCGGTTATGACGTAACTGGATTAAATGCGTTTAAGTAATTAAATCCCCTATTTAATTTAGCAATGAGCGGTAATTCTAATCAATCAGTAGTCTGCCAGATGATGATTCGTAAACCTGTTTCTGAGGTCTTTACGGCTTTTATTGATCCATCCATCACAACACAGTTTTGGTTTACTGCCTCAAGTGGTTTACTGGTTAAGGGACAAACGGTTACTTGGGAATGGGAAATGTATGGGGTGAGTACAGAAGTCTTAGTAAAAGATATCATTGAGAATGAAAAGATATCTATAGAATGGGGAGAATCCAAAACGTTTGTTGATTTCAAATTTACTAGTTTAGACGAGCACAAAACCTATGTAATTATCGAACAATATGGCTTTACTCAAGAGGGTGACGATTTGACTAATGCCATAAAGGATAGCACAGGCGGCTTTACTACTGTTTTAGATGGCCTGAAAGCATATTTAGAACATGGTCTTAAGTTAAATCTGATAGCTGATAAGTTTCCTCATATAACACAGAAATAGTTTTTTTTCGGTCCAATGTTATTTTTGGTCGGTTTCTATTATGAAATCTTTCATTCGTCTACGATGTGTTATACAAAATCTAAAATCTCATTGAACTATACTTTTCCTTTGTACATTTAGTTATAGAGCTTGTTCACTACGTTTTATGAAAATATCAACAAGATTACTAACGGCCTTTTTTCTGATCATCTTTGGTACAGATGCCTATAGCCAGGTCGTAAAAATTAAAAATAAATCCTTCGAAGGTATTGCTAGGAGAGGTCAAGATGTTTTTGCGCTTGACCATTGGACCGATTGTGGTCCTTATTATTTCAGAGGTGAATCCCCTCCTGATGTACACCCAAATAAATTTTGGGAAAATACGATTCCAGCCTCTAATGGAGATACCTATGTAGGTTTAGTGGTACGTCCTTCAGGTACGTATGAGTTTATCACTCAGGAATTAGGTGACGACATTGAAGAAGGTACTTGTTATGCTTTTTCTATAGATATGGCCATTTCCCCTGATTATTGGAGTGCTGTAAGTCAGCGAGGCCGAGTATTTGATGTGGATACGACAAAACATAATTTTAAAGAACCTGTAGTATTACGAGTATGGGGTTCTCAAACGCCTTGTTACAGTACTTTAGGAGATACACGAGCAAATAGTGAGCTGCTAGCCTCTTCTGTCCCAGTGAACAATCACAATTGGCAAGAGTATATTTTTACTATTACTCCTAAAAAATCCCATAAGTATATCACACTTGAAGCCTTTTTCAGACCAGAAATGGACGATCCATATACCGGACACATTCTCATAGATAATGCCAGTCATTTATTCCCTATTCCATGTGATGATGAAATGGCGATTGTGGAGGTATTTAACCAAGATCTGAACGATCTTAAAGCCTATGAAAGTCCGTTAGATCCTAAAAATAAAGTGAAGAAAAAGGATAACATTGAACCGCCTGCAAAAAAGCAAGAACCAGAAATTATAGCTGAAGTCACGCCAGAAGTGAAGGAAATACCTCCTCCACCACCATCAGCAGAAATACAGACGGCAACTAAAAAAGCCGAACCAAAAATTCTCACAGAGCTAGATGCAAAGACACTTAAGAAAGGTCAAATAATAAATGTCAAGAAGTTGTTTTTTGAAGCGGATACCAGTTCCATTTCTGAAGACTCGTATACTGTTTTGGATGAAATTTCAAGTTTCTTATTAGAAAATACAGAAGTAAACATTGAGGTCGGTGGGCATACGAACGGAACCCCTTCCCATGAATATTGCGATCGTTTATCTACAGCAAGAGCAAAGACTGTAGCTACTTATTTAGTAAGACAAGGTGTGCCTCCTGATCGAATTTCTTTTAAAGGATATGGGAAACGTAGCCCGATAGCCAGCAATAAAACAGCTTCGGGACGAGCAAAAAACCAACGAGTGGAAATTAAGATTCTTTCAATAGGCGACAGCGAGTAGTTTTGCGTATCTCATTACATTCTGAATGCACAAGAATTTAGCTATTCTATTGTAACATTTTTCTTTGGCAACCGTATCATTGGAAAGACAAACCAATGAAAATTATAGTTGTATCCCTATTTCTATTCAGCTTCCACTTGTGTTATAGTCAATCAACAGCCAAACCAAATATAGCTGATGCCTTAGAGCGATTTGGTTTTATAGAAGAGCAGGTCATAGCAAAGCAGGATACTATTACGTATTACCTAAAGGATGTAGACAAAAAAGTACGGAAACTAGTATTATTCATTCAAGGCACAGATGCGAACCCCATTTTTTCATACGCTGAAAAAGATAGTCAGATATCCTATTACCGATGGTTTGTAGATGATTATTTGATGCTCGACTCTTCCTATACTTTTGCGATTATTCCAAAGCCAGGTATGGCCGGATTATATAGTGATACGGATATTCAAATCCCCCAGGAGTATTATGAAAAAAATCACTTAGAATATAGAGTAAGGCAATTAGATGCATCTATAGAGCATATTAAAGAAAATCACATGGCTAAGCCAGAAGATATTATTGTCTATGGGCATTCTGAAGGTGCTGTTATTGGAGCTGCCTTAGCTGCTAAAAATAAAAGCATAACACACCTAGGTTTCTGGTCAGGAAATGTCCTTCATAATTTCTATGAATTTTCATTATTTAACCGGATTGAATCGATACAGGGAAATATCTCAGACAAAGAAGCACACGAAAATATTATGGGAATCTTAGGATGGTATGCTTCCGTTATCGATCAAGCTAATTCGACAGAGATAGACCACTTTGGATTTACAAATAAGCGCTGGTCAAGTTATGAAAAAGCGCCGCTAGAGTATTTGAACCAATTATCTATTCCTATCTATGCACTTTTCGCATTTAAGGATCAAAGTACTCCCATCGAAACAGCCTATCTACTTCCTATTTCGTTTTTAGAGAAAAGGAAGGATAATTTGACATTCGAAGTATGCCTAGAGTGTGATCATTCGTATAATATACACACGGAAGAAGGAGAAAAATCGCTTTGGTCAATGCAATTTCAAGGTTTCATGGAATGGACTGAAAAAAGTAACCCGGAGACTAACTAAATGGAAGAATAGCACTTTTATTCAACTACTGTCAAGGGCAGTATTACGTCCAAAAACATATATCCCAAGTACATCAAAATACTTGTAATAAGGCCAATAGTCATTAGGATGGATAACAATTTTCTAAAACGGTCCGTCATGGTTATACGACGCAAGGAGCGCGTTAACAGTAAGTAAAGCAAAATATAAAGCCCTAAAATAAGATGAACTAGGATCAATGATTTCATGCCCCCATTTTAAGCGGGAAGGTAATGTTTTATTACATTCTGGGTTTGATTATTTAACCAAGGAAGCATCCTCGAGGATATACATGAGTCTATTTATATCATCTGGATTTAATACTAATCGACCTTTGAGTGTGATTTGATCAGCTACGTACTTTACAGGTTCAGTTGCCTTAACCTCCATGACTGTTTCAGGCCCAGCACCACCACAAAAAAAACACATATTGTACGGATAGGCTGAAAAGATAAATTCAGTATGTGATTTATACCCTTCTACAGGAATGATGTAACCTTTTAGGCTTACTTCTTTCCCTTCTAATGCTTTGATAGGTTCACTAAAGACAGGAACATCAATCTTAAACCCTAAGATCTCGTCCATTTGCTTTTTATAGGTAATTTTTGATAACGTCTTCCAAGTATTTTCTGTTTGGGCAGACAAATGACCCGTCGTGCTAATGAAAAACGATAAGAAAAGAATATGTATAAGGCCTCTCATTCTATGTACTATTTAATGCGTAACACGGGTTTATATAATCCGCTTACAAAGTAAACGCAATATCTACAAATAGCCTTCCCAAACAACTATTAAAGTTTAATTAAATATTACTTACTCAGCGTGTGATGAATATCCATTCTATAGGCTTTTATGGCAGGCAATAAGGCAGCTATGAAACCAATCGCCAATGCACCTAGACCTATCCACAAAATGGATGGATGCCATTGGAACGGATCAAAATTATAATGATAACGCTCGGATAATGAACCCGCAGCAAAGAAGAATACGACGTAGGCTAAGATAATGCCAGCAACAAAACCTATAAAAGCTAGAAGTACTCCTTCAAAACTTATCAAACCAAAAAGCCCCAATGGTCTGGCACCATTTACTCGAAGAAGTGCTAGCTCATATTTCCTTGCTCTTAAAGAATTAAATAAAGAAATGAAAATACTTATAGCCGATACTAAAGCAATGAGTAGTGCTAACAATTGAAGTGCTTTCGTTCCTAATCCCATTCTATCATACAACATATTCAAAACTATGGGCGGTGCTGCTGCAAGCAAATTGGTATTAGCATTAATATTTCTTGCCAAGCTTAATGTCCTGAAGTCTGTTTTATTCTTGTAGCGAATAAGCATACTAGTGATCTCTTTATCTTCCTCTGCCAAAAGTTCCCCTCTAGTCAACGCTTTAGCTGCATGACTATCATGATCATGATGTGCGTGGTCGTGATCGCCATGGTCGTGCCCTTCGTGATCATGATGTGCGTGGTCGTGATCGCCATGGTCGTGCCCTTCGTGATCATCGTGTGCGTGGTCGTGATCGCCATGGTCGTGCCCTTCGTGATCATCGTGTGCGTGGTCGTGATCGTCATGGTCGTGCCCTTCGTGATCATGGTGTGCGTGGTCGTGATCGTCATGGTCGTGCCCTTCATGATCATGTCCCTCTGCACTATGGTCATGAACATCCCAAACGGTTCGTGTATCCGTAACAATCAATTGGTCCAAAACACTTCCCGAAGGCTTCAAAATTCCAACCACCTTGATAGCTGCGTGATCATGGGCTAGATCATCTGCTTCCTCCAAACCGTGCGAAGAGAAAAATCGGTCCCCAATACCTAATCCCAATTTATCTGCCACACTTGATCCTATAACGGCTTCTAAACTGTAATTCCATAATCGCCCTTCTGCCATCGAGGCCTTATAAAAGTCAACGATGCCATGTTCAGTACCAACGATTCGATACCCTTTATAATTATCACCTAATGATAAAGGCAAACTTGATTTAATCAGCGGATGTTGCGGATTCAAAAAAGGTTTTGCATCACTCATAGGTATATTGCCTGTAGGTGCATCTACATGATACATAGAACATAGTATCATCTGAAGGCCTGAGCCTTTAGCACCAATAACCAAATCTACATCAGCCAAATTGTTATCAAACTTCGTTTTAAGCTGATCATTCAACATCAAAAGAAAATACATCAAACCTATACTTAAGGCAAAAAGCAATACATTGAGCAGTAAGGTCAATGGTTGATGAATAATATTTCGCCAAGCTAATCGAATCCAATTCATGAACGCCAGCTTTTAAGAGTGATCGAATTTTCGAAATGATCTTTTAAGCGTTGATCATGGGTAACTATAATTAATGAGTTACCCAGTGCAGCAGATTGATCTTTAAGCAAAGAAATAACCGCTGCACAATTGGTATCATCTAAAGCAGACGTTAGCTCATCCGCCAGTATCAAATGTGGTTTATTTACACACGCCCTAGCGATGGCTAATCGTTGTCGCTCACCTTGACTGAGCTGTGATGGATAGGCATCTTTTCTGTGAGAGATATTTAAACGATCAAAAAGATCTTGAATAAAGTCATTGTCAATTTTACCACTTCCAATTTTCATTGCCAGTTCAATATTCTCTACCGCTTTTATGGCTGGTATGAAGTGCGCTTGTTGGAATACCATCCCAATGTGATCACCCCTAAACCTATCCAAATGAGCATTGGACTGGTCATAAATCGAAGTACTGTTGATATTCACCTTTCCTTCAGTAGGTTTAAGCAAACCACCTAGTACATGCAATAAGGTCGTCTTCCCTGCTCCTGACTCACCTAAGATCAGCAGAGCCTCTCCTTTAGCTATATCTAGATCAGGGAATTGGATATCCAATCCTTGTTCGTAACTATGTCTTATATTTTGGGTACGTACCATTCGAATAGCAAAAATAATTTTTTGTCAATGTTTGTAGTATAATCTAATCGTCAAGTGCATTAAATACTTCAGACAATAATGATCGTTCCTGCTTTATGTAAGGAATATCCATGTGTATGCGGATTAATTGCGCTATATGAAAGCCGCAGTCATAATCTACATCGGTAAACATGGAGTAAAAATAGCCTGGTGCTTTTATACAAAGATCATATTTATTCCCGAAGTCATTAAATGCTTGTTCTTTTATAACTATGCCTAAGATTCTTTCTTCTGGAAATATGAGATCATTACGCAAACTGATTCTTTTAGGATTTCGCTCAAACACAAAAATTTTAGCTTGCACTAAACCAAACCAGTTAAATGGAGGTGGATTTTGAAAAACAGACATTCTGTTACTGCTATCTATTTCAGCAACTATATTATCCTTTGCCATAGAACGATTAAATTACTTAAAAAGTAATCAAAAATACATTGTGCAAGAAATGCTTTAAATTATGCTTGAATGTTTTTTACCGCGCAATAATAAATTGTCTGCCATAATTTTTTCCCTTTAGTCCAACAATCAAAAAGTAGGACCCATCATTATACATGTTGACATCAATAGATATATCCTTTTCATAAGGGACTTGCTCCAAAAATTGCTTTCCTTCCGCATTCATTATACGGACATAGTCAGGAATAACTGGAAATGAAAGGCGTAACACGTCTGCCGTAGGGTTTGGAGATAGACGCATATCATCAAATATGGATGATTCTTCTACATCTGTAAAAGCAACCCCAATTTCGCGCAGGTATACCCTATCTGCATTGAATGTTTGTTGACCATCCATAGCCAATTCGTGATGCTGGGATATAGAAGCTACGATGTTTAATCGTCTAGCTCTAAAATCCTCAGGAACCACATAAGAATACGTCTTTGAATATAGTTGCCCAACAACCGGTTCATCCGGAATTACATCAGCCGTTCCCCATGGATCATCAAAAATGGTTCTGGCTACATTTCGATGCGGGTACGCCCAGATAATGTCTCCTTGACCTTCCAATGGATGGCCAGGTACATCATTAAAATAGCTATGTTGTTCCTGTCCCCAAACGGAATCTTCGACCATAATAGCCGAAATTCTAAATGGACCTTCAGGGGGTGTTTCTAAAGCCGTTACATCAACCCTAAAGGAAAGATTTCTGGTTTCTGGATCATAGCCCACTTCTTCTATTGAAATGTCAAAAACGGGCTCTTCTTCCAATTGAGTATTTACTCGCTGTTCCCATTGACTCCGGGACATTACAATACTTGGATTGCTGCCATATAATTTTCTATCTACCATTCCTTGGGGTACCCCATTTAGATTAAGATCATTATATAACACAATAGATTGCTCATTAGTCAATGGGTTATCCGTAAAAGTGACGGGCTTATGGTGAGCTACCCAGATAACTTCAGGATGTTCTTCTACCATATTTTGAATAAGGATACTAGCATCAGGACAAGCACCACAATATTTATTGGTAAACTTTTCCATCATTATCCTTTTCTGCCCAAATGCAGAAAAACTAATAATAAGGCAAATCAATAGTCCAAGTGTCCTCATTTTCAAACGTTTATACAAAGCTATTGGTAAAACTGTTCTCTGCCCTAATTATTTTATACAAAGTAGAAATTTTGTCTTATACAATACTGGATAAATAGGCAATACGTACAAGGTATTAGCCCTAAACCTTATGTTCTGTGCCTCGAAGAACAATTTCATAACTTGAACGAGTAGCGCCGCTAGCTTGAATTAAGTAATCTCGGGCCGCTTCAGGTGTTAGATCATTACCGCATGTAAAGAGATCTATAGCCATAAAATTGTGTTCGGGCCATGTATGAATATTAAAATGGCTCTCTGCAATAACTATGGTCCCTGAAACACCATAGGGTGAGAATTGATGAAAAAAGACATTGATCACCGTGGCTCCAGCTAATTCTATGGCGTGTAGCATCATTTTTTCCAATGCTGCAATATCATCACACAATGCTGTCGTACATCCATACAATTCCAGAATGTAATGGGTCCCTAAATGACTCATATATGTTTAGGATATGAAATGGGGAATAAATTCGGCATCATCATCTATGATAAGTTTATCCGCCCGTCTGAACGACATACAGGAACCATGATCATCTACCAGAAATAATCCTAATTGGTAGTATTCATCAAATTGATCCTTATACAGTTGAGTAAACTCTTGATACACTTTCTCGAAATGACCAAAATCACCCGGTGTTTGTTCTATGACTTGACCTATTTCATTAAATATTTTAATATTTTCTCCCAATCGACCAAAGCTTACTTTCTCTACATATGATCGACCTCGGAACGAAGAAGGGTCTCTTGAGGATTGTAAGAAATACGGAGAACTATATTTTTGAGATATGTGATGCAAGAAAACCTTGGATTGAAATACAAGGGTATACGGTGGATTAAATACATGCACCAGATCATTCATTATCAAATTATGCAGGATATCAAGGAGCTCTGGCTCTTCAAAACAGATAAATTCCCAAGGGATCATTTTATATAAATAATCAGCTTGGACACTTCCCCCATCATCAGCCTGGATAAAAATACCTTCACCAGGTGCAAATTCTATCTCAGCTAAATCTGCATAGGCTACGGCAAAGCCTTGACTGACGGCACACTCCATAATAAATTCAGCATGTTTGCGATCCTCTGGATAGCCTAATGATGTTGTGATTAAGGTAGGTTCTTTGTCTGATTGGGCAATCAATAAATGATTGAAAAACACCTTGATATCTTCTTCTAATGAATTGTATTGGGATCTAGCATCGGTATAAATATCAAAAAAGGCATCTTGCACAAAACTAGATTCCGGCATCATGGTAGGTGTATCCGCATTAAATTCTAGTACCTTAAGTGGTAATCCTTCAATGCCCCCAGCAAAATCAAAGCGACCTACTAAATGTTTATGATCCCCTTGGAAAGAATGGATGATCAGGTCTACCATTTTAGGAGGTAGGTTCAAAAAATCAAAATTCCGGGTATGGACCATTTCACGTAACTCTCCTTTGAAGAGTTCATACAGTGTATGCCCCGCTTTTTCGAATTCGTTAACTTCCTCTTGGGTAAGTATAATTCCCTCAGGAACTACGTACTCATCTTCTAATAAGTAATCGTAGCCCCTCTGGGAAATTATATTTTCTGGAATACGATCCAGATCGATTTGCCTATCCGCCATATGATCTTGATGATCTACTAGATCCAAATCCCGTTTTCGAACTCGGGTTTGGCTTACGGACGGTTGTTTTTCGCGATGTGCTTCGTAGTTGGCTTCGACCCGAGCTACTAGACTTATCATAAGCCGATTGATTAGCATATGAGTTTCTGGTCAATCCAGATCCCATAGGCCTGCCCATCATGTAGCCTAGCATACCACCCATAGCAATAGCCCGTAATGCAGAGGCTCTTGGATTGTTTGCTTCTATCAATCGTACTTCCTCTAAGGTAAATGTGTCCATACTACCATCTAAGTAGGTAGCATAAATTCTTGAATCTTCTTTCACATCAATAATTTCTTCGTCAGTGATTCTGAAGAGATCTTGTTTTTGTTCCTCAATGTGACAAATGATCCCTTGAGTAGGGTCTTCGAGCGTTTCTTCTATATAGTCATCTCCTCCACCTCTACTTCCAAAAAAGTTAAAAAGGATGTAAAGGCCAAGAGCGCCATATATTAGCCATCGAAAGTTGAAACCTCCGCCTTGGTTAGCGGTCTGATTATTTTCCATAGATTTATTATTTCTTTGAAGATGATTAAAAATACAAGGAAAGCCAAATTAATATTAATATTTATCACATTCGTGGTGGGTCTGTGCTCTATAGTATATGAATTACTCATAAGTACGATTTCCTCCTATTTAATGGGCGATAGTATTCGCCAATTTTCCTTAATTATCGGTATCTATTTAGCCAGTATGGGTTTAGGGTCTTTTTTATCCAGAGCCATTGATAAAAAATTGGTAAGCAGCTTTATTGTATTAGAATTGTTGCTTGGATTTATTGGAGCAATATCGGTACCTCTCTGCTATGTATACTATTCCATGACTGATGCTTCAGGTTATCAGTTCTTTGTTCTATTTCTAACGTCTTTAATTGGCGCGCTTACTGGCTTTGAGATCCCCTTATTAACAAGGATCATGGAAGGTAGTTATTCTTTGAAAGATAACATTAGTACTATATTGACCTTTGATTATATGGGTGCTCTATTGGCTACATTGGTATTTCCTTTTTTCCTGGTTCCATTTGTAGGCTTGTACAAGTCTTCCTTACTTTTTGGCTTGATTAATATCGCTATGGGTATACTGTCTATCCATTTATTGGAAGATGAATTAAAGCAGAAAGGACGATTTAAAAAGCTGATCTATTTGGCTACAAGTATAAGCGTAAGCCTTATTATCATCATGCTTTTTGCTGCCAAAAGTTTTATGGCTTTCTGGAATGATTCTATTTTCCGTTACCCCGTCATTCATACAGAAAATAGTCCATACCAAAATCTAACCGTTACTCAACATCCAGATGAATTTAGGCTATATCTAAATGGGGCGATCCAGTTTTCGTCGCGTGACGAATATCGATATCACGAAGCCTTAGTCCATGTTCCTTTATCGCAATTAGAAAATGTAAAAGATGTATTGATTTTAGGCGGTGGCGAAGGTTTAGCCGCTCGGGAGGTTTTAAAATACCCTGAATTAAATACACTAACTATAGTCGAATTAGACCCTGCCGTAAGTCGCATCAGTAGAGATATGCCATTGCTTAGTCAATTGAATGCAGAAGCCTTGGATAACCCTAAAGTATCCGTTATTCATAATGATGCATTTCAGTTTTTAGCCACGAGTGTAACTAGGTATGATGCTATTATAGCTGATCTTCCCGATCCAACCAATGAAAGTTTGGCTAGATTATATAGCTCAGTATTTTTTAGGATGATGTATGATCACCTCACAGATGAGGGGGTTATGGCGACTCAAGCTACTAGCCCAGATCTAACTAAAAACGCATTTTGGTGCATTAATGAAACCATCAAACATGCTGGATTTCCATACACACATCCATACCGCATCACCGTTCCTTCATTTGGCAATTGGGGTTTTGTGATGGCAAAGAAACAGGAAGGCTTAACAAAACACCTTAGGCCCGAGATTAATTACAGCTATCTGGAAGATGCGTCCTTTAATCAGATTTTCTATTTCCCAAAAGATATTCGTGTTGAAAATATGGATGTTAATAGGTTAGATGCGCCTAAATTGTTAGAATATTATCTAGATCATTGGCAGAGTTTGCAAAATATCCAGCGATAGCAAATAGAATAACTGTATCCCTTTTTTCGGACATTGTATTTCAGCACTTTTACTTACATTCATAGTAAACACTTCCTATGATTTTCAGGGTAATACTATTGCTTTTAGTTTGTCTTCCAATGTCCATTTCTAGCTATTGCCAAATTCCTGACAATTATGAATTCCTTGATCATGAACATAAATTTGCATCCTTAGGAGCCCATACGGTTTTAGAGGATGGTGTCCTTTATGTTAGTCACAATATATTTGGAGAATTTGGTAATACATTCGTAAAAAAAGCAGGCTTTGATCAAAGTATGGAGGTCATTTACAGCCATCCATATTATCAATCCGTATCCGAATATTTTCACAGTATTAATGATACCAACTATATAGTACTCCACAGCTTATGGGATTGGGATATTTGGGGAAGCGGGTATATTGAGATAGCTCAATTTGGTAATCAGTTTGAAGTAAATGAATATTTTTTTGATTGGGAATTATACTCCTACATATCCGATATGGCAATAGACAAAAATGGAAACTACTGGTCTATTGCTAATGTGGATGGGGAAAGCTTGCTCATTTCCATTAAAGATGGAAGTATACTTGATCAGCAGCCTTTGGGCACAGGGTATGAAAAGATTTTCAATAATGCTGCTGGTGATATTTTTATTTATGAAGCCATCGATAATAATTACAACATAGTAGCATTTAATGGCACAGAAACTACTGAAGTTCTATCTCTGACATCACCACTCAAGGATCACCACTATCAAGCAGACTTCAATTTCCTTATGTTGCCCAATGTCATTTTGAAGTATGACAGTGCTTTTGAAAATCTACTTCAATCTTGGTCAATACCCGATGATATCTTTTCATTTAGTCAAGTTCAAATCATAGACAACGAAGTGCTAATAGTAAGTGGTTTACAAGGAGAAAATGAGTTAATACGAATTGATAATGACAACAACTATGAAGTGCTTACCAATTTGGATCATGACAAAGAGAATATCATTGGACCGCTAAAACTTACTGATGAAAAATTTCTATTATTTGGTACGTATTACAATGCTTCAAAAAATACACCTGAATCCTTCTCTGACTATCATACACGGAATATTTTTATTAGAAATATTGACATTTCAGATCCACCAGAATACGAAGGCGTAAGTATTTCCTTACAATCTTTCATAGTTGAGGAAATAGGTATCGATACCATAGACATTATTGAAACCCCTGAAGACACACATTACGTCACGCAAAAGATTCATGATATTACCCTTTCCATAAAAAATGAAGGAGATGAAATCATTACAAATGCAGATGTTTTCTCGTCATTATTAAATTCACATATTACTCATCTAGATTGGTATATTGAAGAAGAAATATTGCCAAGTGAAAGCCTAGAAATGTATTATTCCGATTACTCTGTTTATGCTATTTCTTTTCAAAATGCAATCGTCGGACTAGCTGGAGGAAACTATGCGTTCAATAGAAATGAGACTTCATCCTTACTCGTAGATTTACGAAGCACTGTTCACGAAATTCCTATACATTCGGATTGGAAGGTTTACCCAAATCCTGCCTCACAGAGTATTCAGTTACCAGCTAGCTTGGCCTTGACAGAAATCACTGTTTATCATTCCAATGGCCAGCTTTGGATCTACCAAAAGATGGATCCTGGTGCTGCATTACTGGATATAGCCAGGCTAAGTCCTGGGACCTACTTTGTGAAAGCAAGAAGTACCGATGGATCTATCTACACTACCCGATTTTGCAAGTCATAATTAGGTCTGAAATACAGCGCTCATCTAGGAAGCAAAAAAGGCCTGCATGAAGCAGGCCTTTGTAGATTATTTAAATAACCTTATGTAAAATCAACAACAACAATTAGTCTTTGTGCT